>NZ_CP067124.1:2042500-2748750 GCF_028553725.1 Paracoccus alcaliphilus | reverse complement strand
CCTGAACTCGGGCATCACCGAGGCCGAGGCCATCGAGATGCTGGCCCAGCACATCATCACGCGCCCGGTCTTCGACGCCCTGTTTGAAGGCCACACCTTTACCACGGAAAACCCGGTCTCCCGCGCCATTCAGGGCGTATTGGACGTGCTGGAAAGCGCACATCTGGAAAAGGAGAGCCGCGATCTCGACGAATTCTACCGCTCGGTCCGGCTGAAGGCGCAGGGGATCACCAACCCCGCCGCCAAGCAGGACCTGATCCGCCAGCTTTACGACAACTTCTTCGGCGTCGCCTTCAAGGGCACCCGCGACAAGCTGGGCATCGTCTACACCCCGGTCGAGATCGTCGATTTCATCATCCGCTCCGTCAATGACGTGCTGCAGGATGAGTTCGACCAGACCCTTGGATCCAAGGGCGTCCATATCATCGACCCCTTCACCGGCACTGGCACATTCATCACGCGCCTGCTGCAATCTGGCCTGATCCAGCCCGACCAGCTGGAACACAAGTTCCGCTATGAGCTGCACGCCAATGTGATCGTGCTGCTGCCGCTCTCCCCTGACGGCATCGCGATGTGCCGGACACACGGTATCGAGGCAGAGACTGGGGATGTGGCAGCTGTGGGAGAGGCTCTGGCGGATGCCTTCGGCGTCAAAGCCGTCAGGCTTTCTGCGGCTCGCTCTCGAACCACGGATCACGCCGCCTCGCGCGTGTAGGATGTGATGATGCCGCCAAGCTGGCGCCGGCAGCGGATCGGGCCGTCGCGGGCTGGCCGAAAGTCGACCTGCAGCACATTGTTCCCGATCTCCCGGCCGCGATGCGGACGCTGGACATTGTAATGGCGCACCCATGTGCGCAGGATGTAGTCGAGTTGCGACCGGCTGAAGCAGACGAAGAAATCCAGGCATTCGCGCTTGATGGTGCCGATGAAGGATTCGGCGAAAGCATTGGCGTTCGGTGCCCTGTGCGGGATCTGGATGACCCGAGCAGCTTCCGATGCCCAGACGGTATCGAAGCTGGCGCTGAACTTGGTGTCGGCGTCGCGGATCAGAAAGCGCGGCGTGATCCCTTGCTCAGCGCACCACATCAGCGTGTTGCGGGCCTGCTGCGTCACCCATGCCGAGTCGGGGGCGTAGGTCGGGGCGCTGCAGAACACGCGGCGGCTGCCGAGATGGATGAAGATCAGCACATAGGCCGTCAGTGGCCCGCGCGCGGTGAACACGGTCTTGGTGAAGAAATCACAGGCGACCATGCTTTCCATATGCGCCTTGACGAAGGTGGTCCACGGCAGGGCCGGCTTCTTCTTCCGCTTCTCGGGGCTCGGGTGGATGCCCGCCTCATTGAGAATGCGCTTGACCGAATTGGCGCCGGCGTAAAGCCCGAGCTTCTTCAGTTCCCCGGCGATCCGCTTGTAACCCCAGAGGAGGTTTTCCGACCCGATGCGGATGACGACATCGCGCAGCTCCTGCGTCAGACGCGGCCTGCCCACCGCCTTGAAGGGGCGCCCGCTGTGCATCTGGGCGAGCCAGCGCTTGTAGGTCGCGGCCGTTACCACGTCTCCCCCGCGAGAAAGCACAGATTGTGGAGGCTGACCGCCGAGGCCTCGCGCCCGCAGGTCAGCCGCTTCAGCACCTCGGGTGCGAGATAGGCCATCCACACGTCGGAGTCGTGTATTCGAAACGCAAAAAGCCCCGCGCCGGTATGGGGCGTGGGGCTGGGTCAGGTGCGGGCTTCGGGTCTGTAAGTGAGCTTACCGTTTCCGCGAAGCCGCGCGTTCAGGCGTCAGCTTAGAGAAGCTGCAGGTTCGAGGCCGATTCGCGGCCGTCGCGGCCGGTTTCGATGTCGAACGACACGGCCTGGCCGTCATCGAGTTTGCGGATGCCCGCACGCTCGACCGCCGAGATGTGCAGGAAAATATCCTTGCCGCCGCTTTCCGGCGCGATAAAGCCGTAGCCTTTGTCGTGGTTGAACCATTTCACGGTGCCATTGGCCATCGTGATGTCTCCTTCAGTTGCACCGCCCACACTGCGCAGCGGCCCGGCCGGTCAGTTCGAGTAGCAGACTGAAGCCAGATAGGAGACAGGTGCGATTAGAATAGACGTAGCGGAAGGACCGATAGCACAGATCATCGCGGACGGCAATATTGCCTCTGCAAGCCTTCGGCGGGTTTCGCCACCGGTGTCGGATCACCCCTTCGGGGGGCGGAGCGCGCAGCCGGGGCAGGGCTTTTGACCTGCCCCGGCGTCGCGGATGTCATGCGGCCAGTGGCTGTCGCGATTGCGCGACCTCGGCCAACCGGCGCAGCAGCGCCTGCGTGTCGTCCCAGCCAAGACAGCCGTCGGTGATGCTTTGGCCATAAATCGGCGGCTGGCCGGCAACCGGGTCCTGACGACCGGCGACCAGATTGCTTTCCAGCATCACGCCACGGATGCGGTTCTCGCCCGCGCTGATTCGCGTGGCGATATCGGCGATCACCGCGGGCTGGCGGGCGGGATCCTTGCCGCTGTTGGCGTGGCTGGCGTCGATGACGATGCCCGGATCGATTCCGGTCTGCGCGGCGGCAAGGGAGATGCTTTCGATATGGGCGGGGCTGTAATTCGGTCCGTCATGGCCGCCGCGCAGGACCAGATGACAGGCGTGGTTGCCGGTCGTGCTGGCGATGGCGGCGCGGCCTTCGGCGGTGATCGCCGGGAAACTGTGCGCCCCCGCGGCCGAGCGGATCGCATCCAGCGCCACCTGCACGCCACCATCGGTGCCGTTCTTGAAACCGACCGGGCAGGACAGGCCCGAGGCAAGCTGCCGGTGGATCTGGCTTTCGGTCGTGCGCGCGCCGATGGCGCCCCATGCGATCAGATCGGCGAAATATTGCGGCAGGATCGGGTCGAGGAACTCGGTCGCGGTGGGCAGGCCCAGCCGGTTGATCTCCAGCAGCAGGCGGCGGGCGGCGGGCAATCCGTCCTCGATCCGGTCCGAGCCGTCCAGATGCGGGTCGTTGATCAGCCCCTTCCAGCCGACCGTCGTGCGCGGCTTTTCGAAATAGGTCCGCATCACGATCTCCAGCCGGTCGGAAAGCCGGTGGCGTTCGCGGGCCAGATGCGCCGCGTAATCCAGTGCGGCATCGGGGTCGTGGATCGAGCAGGGCCCGACGATGACCAGCAGGCGGTGGTCGGCACCCGACAGGATCGCGCGGATCGCGGCACGGCTGTCCGATACGGTGCGCGAAATCGCCTGATCGCGGGGCAGCAGGGTGGCAAGATCGGCAGGCGCAGGCAGCAGGCGCAGCGCGTCGATATGCAGGTTTTCGGTTTGGATCGGCATGGGTCTTTCTCTTGCTGGAAGGTCGGACCGGATGCGCTGAAAACAAAAAAGCCGCCGGTCGGACCAGCGGCTTCGGGGGTGGTGTCGCGTCGGAACGCTAGACGGCAGCCCGTGTCCGCTGGGTACAGCGGAACCAATAAAACGAGCAGGCGAGGGCGATCTGTTGCGACATGCACTCTTGATAACGGCCGTGCAGCGGCTTGTCATCCCCCTTTTGCGGCATCCGGGGCCTCGTCCCCGATGTGGTATTCGCAAAAGCGGATGCGGTTGCCGAAGGGGTCATGGACCTCGACCTGCTGCCCCCATGGCGCCCGTTCCAGACCGGGGCGGTTATAGCCGTAATGCGTATCCAGCAGTTCGCGATGGAAGCCCTTGATCCCGGTCATCGGCACAAAGACGGTCGAGCCGGGGGTGGCATCGCCATGATGGGCCGACAGATGCAGGATCAGTCCGGCCCGTATGACGCCCATGTAAAGCGGCATTCCCGTGCCGAAACGATGTTCGAATTCGACGGTAAAGCCTAGAAAATCCAGATAGAATTCGCGGGCCTTGGCTTCGTCGAAGATCCGCAGGATGGGGATGGCGCGGGTGAATGACGGCCCGGTGCCGGTCTCGGGCAGTTGCGCCGCAGCCGTGTTCCAGTCGCGGAAACCCAGTTGCCGGGCGGTGATTTCAAGGCAGGCGGAGTGAGATCGTGGGATATCCTCTGCCGCCAGTTGGTTGCGCAGGTGTTTGGCCATTGCCTTGGCCTGGTCGATGGTGACCATGGTCATTCTCCGGTTACGGCGCGATCTGGTCGGGGGCTCGCGGTTGCCGAGGGAACGCCGTGGGGATGAATGTCCATATCAAAGGCGAACGATGCTTTCACCATCACCTTGCGGGCGCGAGCGGCAGGCAGCATCAGCCGCGATCAGATTAGGATCGGGGGCCAAAGCCGTCAAGCGCGGGGGTGCCGCGTGAAAATACTTGAGATTTTAATGATTACCGTGCCGTTCGGCGTGTTTTGACAGACGTCGGTCAAAAAATGATTGACGTCTGTCAAATATCCCCAATGCTGGATGTCGGAGGAGAATCGGGGATGCGGATACCAACGCTGCATGATGTGGCGCGGGCGGCTGGCGTAAGCTATTCGACTGCGGACCGCGTGCTGAACGAACGTGGCGGCGTGGCTGACAAGTCGGTCCGGCGCGTTTTGCAGGCCATCGAGGATCTGGGCTATAAGCGCGACATCCATGCGGCGAACCTGTCGCGGCGGCGCAATTACCGTTTCCGCTTCTATCTTCCGCAGGGCGATCACGGCTTTTTCTCGGTTCTGCGGCAGGCGCTGGAGGATGAGAGGGACCGCCGCGCCGCCGAACGTGTGGTGATCTCGCTGCGGCAGGTGCCTGTGCTGGACGCCGCGACGCTGGCCGGGGAATTGCGGCAGATCGAGGCTGACGACTGCGATTGCGTGGCCATCGTCGGCGTCGATTCCGATGATCTCAACGATGCCGTGGCACGGCTGGCGGGGATGGGCATTCCGGTGGTGACGCTGGTTTCGGACACCGCGGCCGAGGCGCGCCGGATCTATGTCGGCATCAACAATATCGTGGCCGGACGGACTGCGGGCAGGCTGCTGCGGTTGGCCCATAATCGCGGCGCGGGGCGCATCCTGCCGGTGCTGGGATCGCTTGGCGTGCGCGACCATCGCGACCGGCTGGAGGGCGTGACCGAAGTGCTGAGGGGTGCGCAACTAACCCTGCTGCCGCCGATCGAGGTGCAGGACCGGCCCGAACTGATGCTGTCCCGGCTGGGCCGGGCGCTGACGCAGGATGCGGCGATCTCGGGCATCTATTCCATCGGGGCGGGCAACCGGGCGCTGATCGATCTGCTGCGGCAGGCGGGTGGGGCGCGTCCCTTTGTCGTGCTGCACGACCTGACCCCGCATACCAGCGCCGCGCTGGAGGCCGATCTGATCGATGTGGTGATCGACCAGAAACCCGCCGAGGAAATCGCCCGCGCGCTGGACGCCATGCGGGCCATCGCCGACGGGGTCGAGCCGCCGCCCACCGACATCACACCAACCATTTTCCTGAAAGACAACCTGCCCGGCGCCGCCGGGAACGGAGAGATTGCATGAGCGGATATTTCGGACCCGTCCAACCCCTTGCCTATGATCCCGATGCCGAAGGCCCGGCCTTGCGCCATTACGACCGCGACGAGGTGGTGATGGGCAAGCGGATGGAGGATCATCTGCGCTTTGCCGTCGCCTATTGGCACAGTTTCGGCTGGGAAGGTGGCGACCCCTTCGGCGGGCGCACCTTCGACCGCCCATGGTTTCCCGCCGACACGATGGAACTGGCCGAAGCCCGCGCCGAAGCCGCTTTCGACTTCTTCCGCATCCTCGGCGCGCCGTTCTTCTGCTTTCACGACCATGACGTGCGCCCCGAAGGCGGCAGCCTGACGGAAAGCCGCGACCGGCTGAACCGCATCGCCGACATATTCGAGGCAAAGATGGCCGAGGGCGGGCCGCGCCTGTTGTGGGGCACCGCCAACCTGTTCAGCAACCGCCGCTATATGGCCGGGGCCGCGACCAATCCTGACCCCGATGTCTTTGCCTATGCCGCCGCCACCGTGCGCGACTGCATCGACGTGACCCATCGGCTGGGCGGTCAGAACTATGTCCTCTGGGGCGGGCGCGAGGGCTATGAGACGCTGCTGAACACCGATCTGGGGCAGGAACTGGACCATATGGGCCGCTTCCTGTCGCTGGTGGTCGATTACAAGCACAAGATCGGCTTCAAGGGCACCATCCTGATCGAGCCGAAGCCACAGGAACCGACCAAGCATCAATATGATTACGACGTGGCGACGGTGTACGGTTTCCTGCGCCGCTATGGTCTGGAAAACGAGGTGAAGCTGAATATCGAGCAGGGCCACGCGATCCTTGCCGGTCACAGCTTTGAACACGAACTGGCGCTGGCGCGGGAACTGGGCATCCTCGGCTCCATCGACATGAACCGCAACGATTACCAGTCCGGCTGGGATACCGACCAGTTCCCGAACAACGTGCCGGAAACCGCGCTGGCCTATTACGAGATCCTCAAGGCGGGCGGCTTTACCACCGGCGGCACCAATTTCGACAGCAAGCTGCGCCGCCAGTCGCTGGAGCCCGAGGATCTGGTGATGGCCCATGCCGGCGCGATGGATGTCTGCGCGCGCGGGCTGAAGGCGGCGGCGAAGATGCTGGAAGATGACCGGCTCGAGGCCGCCCGCCGCGACCGTTACGCCGGCTGGAACCACCCCGAGGCGCAGGCCATGCTGGCCGAGGGCGCCACGCTGGAAGGCATTGCCGACCGGGCGGTGGCGGACGGGCTGGACCCGCAGCCGGTATCGGGGCGGCAGGAAATTCTGGAAAATCTGGTCAACCGCTATGTCTGAGGGGGGAACGGGATGAAAACCATCAAGGGACCGGCGCTGTTTCTGGCGCAATTCGCCGGCGACGAGGCGCCGTTCAATTCATGGGACAGCATCACGAAATGGGCCGCTGATTGCGGCTATCGGGGGGTGCAGGTGCCCAGTTGGGACGGACGGCTGATCGACCTGGCCCGCGCCGCCGACAGCCGCGATTACTGCGACGAATTCAAGGGCGTTGCGGCAGAGAACGGCGTCGAGGTGACCGAGCTGTCAACCCATCTGCAAGGCCAGCTTGTCGCCGTCCATCCCGCCTATGACGAGGCGTTCGAGGGCTTCACCGTGCCGGACATGCGCGGCAATCCCCGCGCGCGGCAGGAATGGGCGGTCGATCAGGTCCGCAAGGCGCTGACCGCCAGCCGCCATATGGGCCTGACCGCGATGGCCAGCTTTTCCGGCGCGCTGGCATGGCCCTTCGTCTATCCCTGGCCGCAGCGTCCGGCGGGGCTGGTCGAGGCCGCCTTCGACGAACTGGCCCGCCGCTGGACCCCGCTTCTTGATCATGCCGAGGAATGCGGCGTCGATATCTGCTATGAGATCCATCCGGGCGAGGATCTGCACGACGGCGACAGCTATGAGATGTTTCTGGAACGCACCGGCAATCACGCCCGCGCCAACATGCTGTATGATCCGTCGCATTATGTCCTGCAATGCCTTGATTATCTGGATAATATCGACATCTATCGCGACCGGATCCGGATGTTCCACGTCAAGGATGCCGAGTTCAACCCGACAGGGCGCAAGGGCGTCTATGGCGGGTTCCAGCCCTGGGTGAACCGGGCGGGGCGGTTCCGCAGCCTTGGTGACGGGCAGGTGGATTTCGGCGCGGTCTTTGCCAAAATGACCGCCAATGACTTCGACGGCTGGGCGGTGGTCGAATGGGAATGCTGCCTGAAGCACCCCGAGGACGGCGCCCGCGAAGGCGCGGAATTCGTGCGGCAGCATATCATCCGGGTGACCGAAAGGGCCTTTGACGATTTCGCGGATGGCGGCACCGATGATGCCGCGAACCGCCGTATGCTGGGGATTTCGTGATGGCGCGTATCAGGCTGGGCATGGTCGGCGGCGGCAAGGATGCCTTTATCGGCGCGGTCCACCGCATCGCCGCCCGTATCGACGGAGAGTTCGAGCTGGTGGCCGGGGCGCTGTCCTCGACCCCGGAAAAATCGCGCGACAGCGGCGAGGCATTGGGGCTGGACCCGGCTCGCTGCTATGGCTCGTTCGAGGAGATGGCCGAGGTTGAATCCGAGCGCCCCGACGGGATCGAAGCCGTGGCCATCGTTACGCCCAACCACGTTCACGGACCCGCGGCGGCGGCGTTTCTGAAACGCCGCATCCATGTGATCTGCGACAAGCCTCTGACCGCGACCATGGCACAGACCGAGGCACTGGCGGCCGCGATCAAGGCATCCGATGCGCTGTTCATCCTGACGCATAACTATACCGGCTATCCGATGATCCGGCAGGCGCGGGACATGATCGCATCCGGCGATCTGGGTGGGATCCGGGTGGTGCAGGTCGAATATCCGCAGGACTGGCTGACCGAGGCCGCCGAGACGACCGGCACCAACAAGCAGGCCGAATGGCGCACCGATCCGGAACGCTCGGGCGCGGGCGGCTCTGTCGGGGATATCGGCAGCCATGCCCATAACCTTGCCTGTTTCGTGACCGGGCTGGCGGTCGAAAAACTGTCCGCCGATCTGCAATCCTTTGTTCCGGGGCGGCGGGTCGATGACAACGCCCATATCCTGCTGCGGTTTCAGGGTGGCGCGCGCGGGATGCTGTGGTGTTCGCAGGTCGCGCCGGGCTGCGAGAACGGCCTGCGGCTGCGTGTCTTTGGCGAAAAGGGCGGGCTGGAATGGGCGCAGGAGGATCCGAACTATCTGTGGTTCACGCCCTTCGGCGAACCCAAGCGCCTGCTGACCCGGCGCGGCGCGGGCGCGAATGACGCCGCGAATGCTGTCAGCCGCACCCCCGGCGGGCACCCCGAGGGCTATCTCGAGGGCTTCGCCAATATCTATGCCGGGGCTGCGCAGGCGATCCGGGCGGCACAGGCGGGGCAGCGCGATCCGGTTCTGGATCTGCTGCCGGGGCTGGAGGCCGGGCTGGCGGGCATGCGCTTCATCGACGCCTGCGTGCGTTCATCGGCGCAGGATGCCGCATGGGTGACCTTGTGACCGAGGTTCTGGCCCTTCGCGACGTCAGCCGCAGTTTCGGCCCGATCGAGGTGTTGCATGGCGTCGATATCGCCCTGCGCCCCGGTCGGGTCCATGCGCTGATCGGCGAGAATGGCGCCGGAAAATCCACCATGATGAAGATCCTTGCCGGCTATCAGCCGCCCACATCGGGCGATGTGCTGCTGGACGGGGCGCAGGTCGGCTTTGCCTCGATGGGCGAGGCCGAGGCGCGCGGCATCTCGATGATTCATCAGGAGTTCAATCTGGCCGAACAGCTGACGGTCGAGCAGAACATCTTTCTGGGCCGCGAAATGAAGCGCGGCCTGCTGCTGGACAAACCGGCGATGCGGGCCAGAACCCGCGAATTGCTGGCGCGGCTGGAATGTCGCGTATCCCCCGATCGGGTGGTGTCCAGCCTGTCCAATTCCGACAAGCAGATGGTCGAGATCGCCAAGGCGCTGCTGCGCGACACCCGCGTGCTGATCATGGACGAACCGACCGCCGTGCTGACCCGCAGCGAAACCGCGATCCTGCTGCGGCAGGTCCGGGCGCTGCGCGAGGCGGGAACGGCGGTGCTGTTCACCTCTCACAAGCTGGAGGAGGTCGAAGAGATCGCCGACGATCTGACCATCATGCGCGACGGGCGCGTGGTCTGGACCGGTGCCGCCGACCGGATGAATCAGCACGGCATGGCGACGGCGATGGTCGGGCGCGAAATGTCCGATCTGTTCCCCGACAAGACGGGCCAGCCGGGCGATATGGCGCTGGAGGTCAGCGGGCTGTCGGTGCCGGGCCATTCGCGGGATGTCAGCTTTACCCTGCGCCGGGGCGAGGTTCTGGGCGTGGCCGGGCTGATCGGCTCGGGCCGGACCGAGACGTTCGAGGGGCTTTGCGGGCTGCGCCCTGCGACCGGAGAGGTGAGGATATTCGGCCAGCCGGTCCGCATCGACCATCCTTGGCAGGCGCAGGCGCGCGGCATGTGTTACCTGACCGAGGATCGCAAGACCCGCGGCCTGCTGCTGACCAAGGGCATGCGAGAGAACCTGACCCTTCAGGCGCTGGCGAAATTCGACCGCGGGCTGATCGACCGCCGAGCCGAGGAAGCCGCGCTGGATCAGGCCATCGCCGATTTCGGCATTCGCGGCCATCGCGGCGCGCTGGTCGGCAACCTGTCGGGCGGCAACCAGCAGAAACTGTTGTTCGCCAAGACATTGCTGGCCGATCCTCAAATCATCATCATCGACGAACCGACGCGCGGCATCGATATCGGCACCAAGCAGCAGATGTATGACTTCATCCGCCGCCTTGCCGCCGAGGGCCGCGCCATCGTCGTCATCTCATCCGAAATGCAGGAGGTGATCGGGCTGGCCGACCGGATTCTGGTCATGCGCCACGGCCGCATCACCGGAGAGCTGGGCGCAGACGCCACCGAGGACGCCATCGTCCGGCTGGCCATGGGCGTCGCCCCCCTCAGCCCCGAACAGGAGACCGCCCAATGACCGCCGCCAAGGCCCCCTTCCGCCTTCGAATGACCGTGATCGGGCCGATACTGGCGCTGATCGTTCTGTTCATCATCGGGGCGCTGCTCAACCCCAACTTTCTGGGCTGGAGCAACCTTTCGAACGTGCTGGCCCGCTCGGCCTTCATCGGCATCATCGCGGTGGGCATGACCTTCGTGATCACTGCCGGAGGGCTGGATCTGTCGGTCGGCTCGATGGCGGCCTTCATCGCCGGGCTGATGATTCTGGTGATGAACACGGCGCTGCCCGGCATGGGCGTGGGCATCGGCATCGTGCTGCTGGGCATGGCGGTGGCGCTGTTCGCCGGGCTGGTGGCGGGGCTGCTGAACGGGTTGCTGATCACAAGGCTGGGGATCGAACCCTTCATCGTCACGCTGGGGTCGATGGGCATCTATCGCAGCCTTGTCACATGGCTGGCCGATGGCGGCACGCTGTCGCTGGATTTCAGCCTGCGCAGTTTCTATCAGCCGGTCTATTACGGCGGGCTGTTCGGGATCAGTTGGCCGATCATCGTCTTTGCCGTGGTCGTCATCATCGGGGAAATCATCATGCGTGGCACCGCCTTCGGGCGGCATTGCGCGGCCATCGGCTCGAACGAGCAGGTGGCGAAATATTCCTCGGTCCGCGTGGCGCGGGTGCGGCTGATCACCTATGCCGCGCTGGGGCTGCTGGTGGGGGTGGCGACGATCATGTACGTGCCGCGCCTCGGCTCGGCCTCATCCGCGACCGGCATGTTGTGGGAACTGGAGGCGATCGCCGCCGTCATCATCGGCGGCACGGTGCTGAAGGGCGGTTTCGGCCGCGTGTGGGGCACGGTGATCGGCGTGCTGATCCTGTCGCTGATCGGCAACCTGCTGAACCTGACCGACTTCGTATCGCCCTATCTGAACGGTGCCATTCAGGGGGCCATCATCATTCTCGCTGTCGTCTTGCAGCGCGAAGGCAAAGCCGGATCGTGAATCCGGCATTTCATGGGAGGAAGAGATGAAACATTTCGTATCGGGCCTTGCACTGGCCGCGGCGCTTGCCATGCCCGCCATGGCGCAGGACGGCGACACCAAGGTGATCGGCGTGTCGATCCCGGCGGCGACGCATGGCTGGGCGGGCGGCATGAACTATTTCGCGCAGGCGGCGGTCGAGCGGCTGGAGGAAACCTATCCGCAGCTTGATTTCGTGCTGGCCACCGCGTCCGATCCGGCCAAGCAGGTCAATGACATCGAGGACATGGTCGCCACCCGCAATATCGACGCGCTGGTGGTGCTGCCCTTCGAATCCGAGCCGCTGACCGGCCCGGTCCAGAACGTCAAGGCATCCGGTGCATGGGTCACGGTCGTTGATCGCGGCCTGTCGGTCGAGGGGATTCAGGATCTGTATGTGGCGGGCGATAATCCCGGTTTCGGGCGTGTCGCGGGCGAATACATGGCCGAGGCGCTGCCCGATGGCGGCAAGGTCGTGGTGCTGCGCGGCATCCCGACCACCATCGACAATGAACGGGTCGAGGGCTTTCAGGCCGCTGTCGAAGGTTCGGGGATCGAGATCCTGGGCATGGAACACGGCAACTGGAACCGCGATCAGGCCTTTACCGTCATGCAGGATTTCCTGTCGAAATTCCCTGAAATCGACGCGGTCTGGGCCTCGGACGATGATATGGCGGTCGGCGTGCTGGCCGCCATCGAGGCCGCCGGGCGCGAGGATGTCCAGTTCGTGCTGGGCGGTGCCGGCATGAAAGAGATGATCCAGCGCACGATGGAGGGCGACGCAATGGTGCCCGCCAACGTGACCTATCCGCCCGCCATGATCGCCACCGCGATCGAGGTGACGGCGGCGGGGCTGGTCTCCGGCGCGCCGGTTTCGGGCGAATTCATCATCGGCTCGGTACTGGTCACGCCCGAGAATGCGGAAACCTTCTACTATCCCGACAGCCCGTTCTGATGCGGCTGCGCTGGTCCGGCCACGCCTGCCGGGCCAGCGTTACAGGCTGGTCACAGACTGGTCCATGTCTGTTCCACCACCGCCTCCATCGCGACATAGCTGGAGGTGGAATGGACATGGGGCAGGGCTGACAGTTTCTCGGCCATGATGCGGCGATAATCGGCCATGTCGCGTGACCGCACCTTCAGCAGATAATCGAACCCGCCGGCGATCATGTAGCATTCCTCGATTTCCGGGATGTTGCGCACTGCCTGATTGAACTGTTCCAGCGCGCGGTGGCGGGTGTCGGACAGCCGCATCTCGACATAGGTGACATGGGTCAGGCCCAGCCGCAGCGGTGACAGGATCGCGCGATAGCCGGTGATCAGGCCGATCTCCTCAAGCTGGCGCATACGGGCGGCGACCGGCGTCTTGGACAGTCCGACTTTGCGCGCCAGTTCGGTGATCGGAATGCGGGCATTGGTCACCAGCTCGTTCAGGATCTTCAGATCCGTTGCGTCCAGATGCGGGGTGTCAGGCGTCGTCATGATCTGAAATTCAGCGTGATAATGTTCGGTTCGTCTGGGATGATGGCATTTTATAGTCACATCGTCCATGTGCTCTTTGATATTCTGGGGCCGTGCAACCAGAAAGCGCCGCCGATGAACCCGATGCCCTTTTCCGACCTTGGATCCGACGCCAAATTCGCGCCCGAAGCGGCGCTGATCGACCAGCTTGTCGCGCAGGCGGCCTTGTCGCCCGATGCGCGGGCCAGGATCTCGGACCGCGCCGCCGATCTGGTGCGCCGCATCCGCAAAGAGGCCCGCCCGTCGCTGATGGAGAATTTTCTGGCCGAATACGGGCTGTCCACCCGCGAGGGCGTGGCGCTGATGTGTCTGGCCGAGGCGATGCTGCGCGTCCCCGACCGCGCCACCATCGACGAACTGATCGAGGACAAGATCGCGCCCTCGGACTGGGGTCGCCATCTGGGCGAGGCGTCCTCGCCCATGGTCAACGCCTCGACCTGGGCGCTGATGCTGACCGGCAAGGTGCTGGAGGACGCGCGTCCGGGGCTGGCCGGAACCCTGCGCGGCGCCATCCGCCGTTTGGGAGAGCCGGTGATCCGCACCGCCGTCACCCGCGCCATGCGCGAAATGGGCCGTCAGTTCGTGCTGGGCCAGACCATCGACGCGGCACTTGACCGCGCCCGGGTGCGCGAGGCGCAGGGCTTTACCTACAGCTATGACATGCTGGGCGAGGCCGCGATGACCGCCGCCGATGCCACCCGCTATGCCGAGGATTACGCCCGCGCCATCGCCGCCATCGCGCGTGCCTGCACGAACGGGTCGGTCGAGACCAATCCCGGCATCTCGATCAAGCTGTCGGCGCTGCATCCGCGCTATGAGGTCGCGCAGCAGGATCGGGTGCTGCGTGAACTGGTACCGGTGGTCACACGGCTGGCGCGTCAGGCCCGGGCGGCGGGGATGGGGCTGAATATCGACGCCGAGGAACAGGACCGGCTGGTGCTGTCGATGGCGGTGATCGAGGCTGTGCTGTCCGATCCCGAACTGGCCGGATGGGACGGTTTCGGGGTTGTGGTGCAGGCCTATGGCAAGCGCGCGGGGGCGATGATCGACTGGCTGCATGCGCTGGCCAGCCGCCTTAACCGGCGCATCATGGTGCGGCTGGTCAAGGGTGCCTATTGGGACACCGAGATGAAGCGCGCGCAGGTCGAGGGATTCGCGGATTTCCCGCTGTTTACCTCGAAGGTCGCGACCGATGTCAGCTATGTCGCCCATGCGCGCAAGCTGATCGGCTATGCCGACCGCATCTATCCGCAATTCGCCACCCATAACGCCCATTCCGTCGCCGCGATTCTGGAACTGGCCGAGGGGGTTCCCTTCGAATTCCAGCGCCTGCACGGGATGGGAGAGCGACTGCACGACATCGTTCTGCGCGAAACCGGGGGGCGCTGCCGCATTTATGCGCCGGTGGGGGCGCATCGCGACCTGCTGGCCTATCTGGTGCGCAGGCTGCTGGAAAACGGCGCGAATTCGTCATTCGTGCATCAGATCGTGGATGAGGCCGTCGCGCCCGAAACCATCGCCGCCGATCCCTTCGCCACCGTGGCGACCGCCGCAGCCCCCGCCGGACTGGCCGCACCAGCCGCGATCTTTGGCAAGGGGCGGGTCAATTCGCGCGGTTTCGATCTGTCCGACGCCCAGACGCTGGCCCGGATCGAAGCGGCCATGACCGACCCGCTGCCCGACGCCGCGCCGCTGTCCATGACAGCGGCCACCGGAACGACCCGCCCGGTCGTGAACCCGGCCAGCGGCGCGGTCGTGGCGCAGGTGACCGAGGCCGATGATGCGACCGTCGCCCGCGCCATTGCGGACGCCCGCATATGGCAGGCCCCGGCACCGGATCGCGCCCGCGTGCTGCGCCGTGCTGCCGATCTCTATGAGGAAAACTTCGGCCCGCTTTTTGCGGCCATGCGGCACGAGGCGGGGAAGATCCTGCCCGATATCGTGGGCGAGCTGCGCGAGGCGGTGGATTTCCTGCGCTATTATGCCGCCGAGGGCGCGTCCGTCCCGGCGGCCCCGCGCGGACCCATCGTTGCGATCAGCCCGTGGAATTTTCCGCTGGCGATCTTTACCGGCCAGATCGCCGCCGCGCTGATGGCGGGCAATGCGGTGCTGGCCAAACCGGCCGAGCAGACGCCGCTGGTCGCCGCCATCGCCGTGCGGCTGCTGCATCAGGCGGGGGTGCCGGCGTCCGCACTGCAATTGCTGCCAGGTGACGGGGCCACGGTGGGGGCGGCGCTGACCCGTGATCCGCGCGTGCGCGGCGTGGTCTTTACCGGCTCGACCGAGACCGCGCGGCTGATTGCGCGCAGCATGGCCGATCATCTGGCCCCCGGCACGCCGCTGATTGCCGAGACCGGCGGGCTGAATGCGATGATCGTCGATTCGACCGCGTTGCCCGAACAGGCGGTGCGCGATATCGTCGCCGGGGCGTTCCGCTCGGCCGGGCAAAGATGTTCGGCGCTGCGCTGCCTTTATGTCCAGCAGGATATCGCGCCGCATCTGATCGCGATGATCAAGGGCGCGATGGATCAGCTTTCGGTGGGCGATCCCGCCTTGCTGTCCACCGATGTCGGCCCGCTGATCGACGCCGAGGCGCGGCAGGGTATCGCGGATTATCTGGCGCAGGTTCAGGGGCAGGTGCTGCACCAGCTGGCCACGCCGGAAACGGGACATTTCATCGCCCCCACGCTGATCGGCATCAACGGCATCGCAGAGATGCAGCGCGAGATTTTCGGCCCGGTGCTGCATGTCGCGACCTATCGCGCCGACGGGCTGGACCGGGTGATTGCGGACATCAATGCGCGCGGCTTCGGGCTGACCTTCGGGCTGCACAGCCGGATCGATTCGCGCGTCCAGCACATCACGCAGCAGGTTCATGCGGGCAATCTCTATGTGAACCGCAACCAGATTGGCGCGGTGGTGGGCAGCCAGCCCTTCGGGGGCGAGGGTTTGTCGGGTACCGGACCCAAGGCGGGCGGGCCGCTTTATCTGCCGCGTTTCTTCGCCAGCCCCGCGCCACAGGCGGGTGAATGGGATGGCCCCGCCGATCTGCCCCCGCTGCCGCCGGTGCCGCAGGCCGAGCTGTCGCATCGCCTGATGCCCGGCCCGACGGGAGAGCTGAACCGGCTGGGCCTGTCACCGCGCGGCCCGGTTCTGTGCCTGGGTCCGGGGCGCGCCGCCGCCGCGCGTCAGGCGCAGGCGGTCACGGCCCTTGGCGGTGTGGCGGTGGCGGCGGGCGGTCTGATCGCGCCCGAGGCGCTGTCACGGGCGCAGGGTCTGGCCGCCGCGATCTGGTGGGGCGATGCGCAGACGGGCCGGGCCTATGCGCAGGCTTTGGCAGGGCGGGACGGGCCGCTGTTGCCGCTGATCGGCGGTATGCCCGACGCGGCACATGTGCTGCATGAACGTCACCTTTGCGTGGATACCACGGCGGCGGGCGGCAATGCGGCGCTGATGGCGGGGTGACCCGCCATCACGGCCTACAGCGCGATTCCGTTGCGCCCGGCCAGATCGGTAAAGAACTGCCACGCCACCCGGCCCGAACGCCCGCCGCGCGTGGCCTGCCACTCGATCGCCTCGGCGCGCAGTTCCTCGGGATCGACGGTCAGGTCATACGCGGCGCAATAGCCCTGGATCATCGCCAGATATTCGTCCTGCGAACAGGGATGGAAGCCCAGCCACAGCCCGAAACGGTCCGACAGCGAAACCTTTTCCTCGACAGACTCGCCCGGATGGATCGCCGATGAGCGTTCATTGTCGATCATGTCGCGCGGCATCAGGTGACGCCGGTTCGAGGTGGCGTAAAGGATCACGTTCGAGGGTCGCCCGCTGATCCCGCCATCCAGCACCGCCTTCAGCGACTTGTATTGCGTATCGTCATGGCTGAAGGACAGATCGTCCGAGAACAACAGGAAACGATGATCCTTGGCCCGGCCAAGGATGCTCAGCAGGCGATCCACGGAATCCAGATCGTCGCGGGCGATCTCGACCAGCACCAGCGGCAGGTCCTGCGCCACGGCCTCGGCATGAACGGCCTTGACCAGCGAGGATTTCCCCATCCCCCGCGCGCCCCACAACAGCGCGTTATTGGCGCCGTAACCGCGCGCGAATTGCAGGGTATTGGCCAGCAGGATTTCCTTGGCGCGCTCGATCCCGATCAATTGCACCAGATCGACGCGGGCCACGGTTTCCACCGGCTCCAGCCGGTCGGGATCGGGCTGCCAGATATAGGCCGAAGCCTCGGTAAAGCTGGGGGCCGGGGCAGGCGGCGGTGCCAGCCGCTCCAGCGCGTCGGCGATGCGGTCCAGGGCGTTATCGGCCAGCGGGTCGCGGGCGGGGGTGCTGTCGAAGGTCATTTCGCGGCCTCGTTGGTTTCCTCGTCCTCATCCTCGACCCACAGGCCCTGCGCGCGCAATTCAGCCTCGCGACGCTTCTCGATCCGCCGGACAAGCTGGATCGAGACCTCGTAAAGCGCAAAGATCACCACGAACAGCACGATCTGCGAGATGACATCGGGTGGTGTGGCGACGGCGGCCAGAATCAGGATACCGACGACGGCATAGCGCCGCACCGAAGCCAGCCCGGCCGATGACACCAACCCCGCCTTGCCCAGCAGCGTCAGTGCGACCGGCAACTGGAAGGACAGACCGAAGGCCAGCAGGAACTTGATCGTCAGATTCAGGTATTCCTGCATCGAGCCCTGAAAGGCGATGCCCGCGACATTTCCGGTCGTCGTGACCTCGTCCGCGGTGGCCACGACCGGGGCCTGCTGGAAGCCGAGAAAGAAGTCATAGGCCATCGGCAGGATGACGTAATAGGCGAAGGCCGAGCCGATCAGGAACATCACCGGCGACGCCAGCAGGAACGGCAGAAAGGCCGCCTTTTCCGAGCGATACAGCCCCGGCGCCACAAAACGCCACAATTGATAGCCGATCACCGGAAAGGCCAGCACGAAGCCGCCGAAGAACGAGATGTTGATGGCGGTGAAAAAGCCTTCCTGCAACTTGATGATCTGCAACTGACAGTTCTGGCCGCGTGTTTCCAGCGCGTGACAGATCGGTTCGGTCAGGAAGTTGTAGATCGGTTTCCAGACGGTATAGCACAGCACCATCGCCACGATGAAGGCCAGCACCGACCAGATGAGGCGGCTGCGCAATTCGGCCAGATGTTCGATCAGCGGGGCGGAACTGTCGTCAAGCTGGTCTTCGGGAACGGTGTTCTTGGCCAAGTCAGCTGTCTTTCATGTCCGAACGCCGCACCGCGTGAAGCCGTCGCCGGGGCGCACCCCGCACATTATCAGCCCCTGCGCTGTCGGGTTTGGTCCCGGTCGGAGCGGTGGGTGCCGGAGCGGCAGGTGCCGGGGCAGCGGGCGCCGGAGAAGCGGAGGCGGATGCGGCGGGGCCGGGCATCGGGCTGCCCGAACCGGGCATGGGCGCACCGGGGGCAGGGGCCGCGGGGTCGCGTTTCGCGCTGCTGCCCTTGCCGGGCAGGGCGGGGTCCCATTTCTCGAACCGGTCGGCGGCGCGGTCCAGCGCATCCAGCCCCAGCGATTTCTTTGAGGTCAGCGATTTCAGGTCGCGCAGCGAATTGGTGGCCTCGTCGATGCCGGATTCGCGCGTCGCATCCTCCATCGCCGAGGAGAATTCCCGCGCCATATGGCGGGCCTTTGCGGTGAAACGGCCAAGTGCACGGAACAGATGCGGCAGGTCCTTGGGGCCCACCACGATCAATGCAACGACGCCGATCAGCAGAAGCTCGCTCCAGCCGATGTCAAACATGGCCGCGCCTTTCGCCGGTCAGCTGCGGTCGGTCGGATGCGGCGTCACGTCACGCGCCTTTTCACCCGGCACGTCGCGGTTCACGTCGCGCGGCTCTTCGCCGGCGCTTTCGATTTCCTTGGTGCCATCATTCACGCCTTTCTTGAAGGCGGTGATTCCCTTGCCCACTTCGCCCATCAGCGAGGACACCTTGCCCCTGCCAAAAAGCACGAGCACGACGACCGCGATCAGAAGCAGACCGGGAAGGCCGATATTGTTCAGCATCTAAGAAGCTCCCTTGCTGGGACGGTCCAGCCGCCCGCGCATGATATTTAGGGCTTCGGCAGGGGGAATGCAAAGCGCTATTATGTGATGGACGGGCGGTTTCGTCGCGGGTGGCCCGCATGGACGGGCACGCGACAATGCCTTGGCAGGGGCGCGCGGGCAGGTGATAAGGCGATATGGACATTGCGGTCTATATCACTGCCTTCGTGACGCTGTTCGTGGTCATCGACCCGGTCGGGCTGGTGCCGATATTCGTGGCGCTGACGCCGGGCATGGACGCCGCGCAGCGCCGCCGCATCGGCTTTCGCGCCGTGGTCATCGCCGGCATCCTGCTGATGTTGTTCGGTATTGCCGGAGAGGCGATCCTGTCGGCAATCGGCATCTCTCTGCCCGCCTTCCGTATCGCGGGGGGTGTGCTGCTGTTCCTGACCGCGCTGGACATGCTGTTCGAGCGCCGCACCGAACGGCGCGAGGGGCAGGGCGGCGATGCCGACGATCCTTCGGTCTTTCCGCTGGCCATGCCGATGCTGGCCGGACCGGGTGCGCTGGCGACGATGATCCTGCTGTCGGGGCAGCAGGATGGCTGGCTGCATCTGGTGATGATCAATCTGGTCATGCTGCTGGTTCTGGTCATCGTGGTGGCGCTGTTTCATGTGTCCTCGCGGCTGGCCAATGCGCTGGGACGCACCGGCACGATGGTGATGACGCGGCTGTTCGGGATGCTGCTGGCGGCGCTGTCGGTGCAGTTCATCATCGATGGGCTGAAGGGATCGGGGCTGGTGTGATGCTGGGGCAGGACTGGGCGCAACTGGGCTATTACATCCTGCTGCTGGTGGTGATCGGCGGGGCGATGCTGTTCGAGCTGGCCGGGCGCGGCGGTCGTGCCCTGCGCCAGATCGTGCTGTGGGTGGTGATCTTTACCGGAGCGATCTTTGCCGCGAATCTGTGGCTGGACTGGTCCGAACCGCAGCAGCAGGTGCTGGAGGGCGGGCGGGTCGAGATCCCGATTTCCCGCGACGGCCATTTTCATCTGACCGCGACGCTGAACGGGCAACAGGTCCGCATGGTGGTGGATACCGGGGCCTCGACCGTGGCGCTCAGCCGCGAGGATGCGGCCCGCATCGGCATCGACACCGGCCAGATCGCCTTTGTCGGTACTGCCATGACCGCGAATGGCCGGGTGCGCACCGCGCCGGTCAGGATCAACGAGTTCGCCATCGGCGATATCGTGGACCGCGATGTGCCCGCGATGGTGATCGAGGGGGGCATGCCGGGCTCGCTTCTGGGCATGTCCTATCTGCGCCGTTTCGCCCGCGTGGGCTTCGAGGGCGATCTGCTGGTGCTGGAGCGCTGAGGCGGCAGCAGGTTCCCGCCGAAATGCCACTTTGTGCCGGATCCCGCCCGCGATCTGCGATTTTGGTCGGGTGCCTCGAAAAACCCCGTTTCATTTCAGTTTCTTGCGCAGACCGGGCAGTTCAGCTATGCCCGGTCACATCCGATCACGAAGTGAAAGGGTGCGCGGGCGATGGCCGGTTTGCGCCCCGTGGGGCGGCATCCGATCCATCCGAAGGCGCTGATTCGGCACGGTTTCGCTGTGGGTATCATCATGGGGTGGTGGCGCAGAAAGGCGGGCTTTAGGTCTGGTGGCAAGCGGGCGCCGTGCCGTCCGTGGGACGATCAAACGACTGAGGAGTCAGACTATGATCCGCAAGTTTTCCCTTCTGGCCGTGCTGGCCGTGTGTGCAACGCCGGTTCTGGCGCAGGGCGAGGTCGAAGCCCCGCTGGAGGCACCGGCCGAAGCACCCGCCGAGGCCCCGGCCGCACCGCAGCAGGCCGATCCTGCCGCCGCCTATGAGGCTGCGCGCAACCAGCTGGGCATCCTGAAATTCTGTAACGCCCAAGGCTTCAGCGGCGAAGAGGCCATCGCCGTGCAGGAGCGCATGATCGGCATGATCCCGGCGGGCGATGCCGCTGCGGGCGACGCAGCCGAGGCCAAGGGCACCGAAGGCGTCGTCTCGGCGATGGGCGCCGAGGTCTCGCTGGCCGATGCCGCCGAACAGCAGGGCACCACCGCCGAGGCCCAGTGCCAGCAGATCGAGTCGCTGGTCAACGAACTGGCAACCCAGCTGCCGGCGGAATGATCGCGCCACAGGCCGATATCGGCTGACAATAGGAACGGGCCGGTCCAGCACCGGTCCGTTTTTTCATGAGCTGTGCCCGCGCCGGAAGGGTTGGACAGAACCGGTCCTGACAAGCGCAAAGCGGCTGGTCTATCCTGCCGCACGAATCGCATCCGCAGTCCGTCAGGCCCCTTCTGCATGATCCCAGCCGCCCTTTCCCCGCTTGTTGGTATGTTCCGGCATCTGCTCGGCTCGCTTTGTGGAACGGGAATGGTGCTGGGAACGCTGTTTCTGGCGGCCTCGCTGACGCCCAGTCTGGTGCCGCGCAGCGATGTCATGCAGGGCACGCTGGCGGGGATGTGCCTTGGCGCGGGTTACGGGCTGGGCGCGGGGCTGGCGATGACATGGCGCTATATGCGGCTGCCGTTCCTGCCCGAACGGGTCAGGCCCGCCTTCAACGTCGTGCTGACCATCTTCTGTCTGGCGGTGGTGCTGACCTTTCTGTCGCAGGTGCCGGACTGGCAGAACTCGATCCGCCTGCCGATGGGGATGGAGCCGGTGGACAGCGCCCATCCGGTGCGCCTGTTCCTGCTGGCGCTGACGGTGTTTGTGGCGCTGCTGCTGCTGGCGCGGCTGTTCGTGCTGTCCACCCGTTACCTGTCGGGCCGGGCGCATCGGATCGTGCCGCGCCGCATCGCCAATGTCGTGGGCGTGGTGCTGGCGGCCCTGATCTTCTGGACGCTGGCCAATGGTGTGCTGTTCCGGTCGGTTCTCTATGTTCTGGACGGATCCTATCGCGAATATGACGCGCTGATGGTGCCGGACCAGCCCCGCCCCGAGGATCCGCAGGTGACCGGCAGCATGGAATCGCTGATCGCCTGGGAGATGCTGGGCCGCGCCGGTCGTGAATTCATCGCCAACGCCCCCGGTGCCGCGCGGATCGGGGCGCTGTCCGGCAGGCCCGCCATGCGTCCGATCCGGGTTTATGCCGGGCTGCCCGCCGGGGCCGATGCCGAAGAGCGCGCGCAATTGGCGCTGGCCGAGTTGATCCGGCAGGGCGGGTTCGACCGCTCGGTGCTGGTGGTGGTGACGCCAACCGGCACCGGCTGGGTCGATCCGGCATCGCTGGATACGCTGGAGATCCTGCATGGCGGCGATGTGGCCAGCGTGGCGCAGCAATACAGCTATCTGACCAGCCCGCTGTCGCTGATCGTCGAGCCGGAATACGGAGCCGAGGCGACCACGGCGCTGTTCAACGCCATCTATGGTCACTGGCGCAGCCTGCCCGCGGATGAGCGTCCGCGCTTCTATCTGCACGGGTTGAGCCTTGGGGCGATGAATTCGGAACGTCTGGTCGAGCTGTCGGGGATCCTGCCCGATCCCATCGACGGCGCCTTGTGGAGCGGGCCGCCCTTTGAAAGCCGTCTGTGGCGCGCCATCACCGATGCCCGCCAGCCCGGATCGCCCGCATGGCTGCCACGTTACGGCGACGATTCGCTGGTGCGCTTTGCCAATCAGGACGGGCTGACCGCGCCGGATGATGCGCTGTGGGGGCGGATGCGGATCGTCTATCTGCAATATGCCAGCGATCCGATCGTTTTCTTCGATCCGCGCGATTTCTATCGCCCGCCCGCATGGCTGTCCGATCCGCGCGGCCCCGATGTCTCGGCCGAGCTGCGCTGGTATCCGGTGGTGACGATGCTGCAACTGGCGCTGGACATGGCGGTCGGAACCGGCACGCCGATGGGTTACGGCCATGTCTATGCGCCCGAACATTATCTGGACGCCTGGCTGGCCGTCACCCGTCCGCCCGGCTGGAGCACCGACGCGCTGGAGCGTCTGCGCGAAAGGCTGGCGGGCGAGGCGGCACAGGAATCGGATCGTCGTGGCGGTTAGGCCGGCCTATTCCAGATCGGTCAGCCGGTTCAGCGCGCCGCCCAGCCCCATCTGGTGATCGAACCGCCCCGAGGACAGGAAGGTCAGCACCTGCGCGATGACAATGGGGTTGTTCATCATGAATGTATGGGTCACCGGCAGCACGATATGGTCGGCCATCCCCTCCAGCCGGGTGCTTTCGACCGAGACCTTGCCGTCATTCGGCCCCTCGAAGCTGAGCGACAGGATCAGGTTGACGGTGCGGTCGCCGGCGATGATGCCCAACTCGTAATCGGCGGGGGGCAGGCGGTTGGGAACGCTGGCCGCATCGGTGCCCAGCTGTAACCCGGCAGGCCCGTTGACAAAGCGGAACAGCGCCAGATCGCCGAACACATCCACCACGTCCGAGCCGTGATTGGGCGGGGCCAGCATCACCACCCGGCCCATCCGCTCGGGCCGGTGTTCCATCAGCCATGCCCGCAGCAGGATGCCGCCCATCGAATGGGTGACGAAATCCACCCGCCCCGGGCCGCATTGCCCCACGGCGCGATCGACGTAACCCAGCAACTGCTCGATCGGCAGATCGGTCGAGGGATAGGTATCGCTGACCACCTGATAACCGGCCTCTTCCAGCGCGGTTTCCATCAGCATCATCGAGGCATCGCTGCGCGCCAGCCCGTGCAGCAGCACCGCGCAGTCGCGGTCGGGCGCATGGGCCGGTGCCACGCCCGGCAACAGCATCGCGATCAGCAATCCGATTCCCAGACCGGGCTTCAAACTGGTCCGCAGCATCGACGCCTCCTTCTCGATGGGGCCATCTGGGCCAGCCGGCGTGGCTGCGTCAAGTCACGCTCGGGTCAGGGTTCCCCGAGGGGCAGGCGAATCCCGTGGCATTTTCCCCGTAATCTGCGAAACAGCGGTTTTGGCAGGGAATAACCCGCCGCCTGTTCCGTTCTGATCCTGAACGCTGCGCAAAGGAGAAAGCGATGCCCCCCGCCGCGACCCATGCTTTCAGGACCGAGCTTGTGGCGCTGTTGCCCCGGCTGCGTCGTTTCGCGCTCAGCCTGACCGGCAACCCGCAGGACGGCGACGATCTGGTGCAGGCGGCCTGCGAAAAGGCGCTGCGCAATGCGGCCCAGTTCACACCGGGCACGCGGATGGACAGCTGGATGTATCGCATCGTCCAGACGCTGTGGATCGACGACCGCCGCCGCAACCGCACCCGTGGCACCACCATCGCCCCCGAGGATGCCAACCTGTCGGATGGCGGGCGCGGCGCGAACCTGCCCGAGGACCGGATGATGCTGGGCAAGGTGCGCGACGCGATGCAGACCCTGCCTGAACCGCAGCGGGCGGTGCTGTCGCTGGTCGCGATCGAGGGGCTCAGCTACAAGGATGCGGCCGAGGTGCTGGACATCCCCCTTGGCACCGTCATGAGCCGCCTTTCCCGCGCCCGAGAGGCGCTGCTGCCGCAACTGGGCCTTAGCCAGGGACGCCGCCAATGACACAGGAAACCGCTATGGACAAGGAATTGCTGGCCGCCTTCGCCGATGGCGATCTGTCGCCCGAAGAGGCTGCGCGCGTCGTCATGCATCTGGCCGACCATCCCGAGGATCAGGCCTGGGTCGATGATCTGATGGCCGCGAATGTGGCGCTGGTGCAGGCCTTTTCCGCGCCGATGAGCGAACCGGTGCCGGACCGCCTGCGCGATCTGGTGATGCCGCGCGAGGATGCCCCGCAGCCCGCGCAGGGGGGCAGGGTGGTTGCCTTCCGTCCGCGTCGCGCCCCGGTCTGGGCCGGGATCGGTGCCGCGCTGGCCGCCGTCTTTGTAGGCGCGCTGGTGCTGATGCCGTCGGCCCCGGTTGACCGGACGCTCAGCGCGGGGGCGGTCGCGCCCGACAGTGAGCTGCGCCGCGTGCTGGACAGCCAGCCCTCGGGCCAGCGGGTCGATTTTGGCGGGGCCGATCTGACGGTGCTGGCCACGCTGCCCGCGCTTGGCGGTTTCTGCCGCGAGGTCGAATTGCTGAACCGCGATTCCGGCTGGGTGCAGGTCGCGCTGGCCTGCCGGAACGATCGCGGCTGGAACGTGGATGTCGCCATGTCCGAAACCCTGATCCCGGTGATCGAGGGCCGGGATTTCCTGCCCGCCAGCGGCAAGGAATCGGTTCTGCTGGACTACTGGCTGGAGCGGCGCGGGGCAGGGATGACCCTGACCCCGGCAGAGGAAGCCGCCGCCATCGCCGCAGGCTGGTCGCGCTAGGGCGCGGCCCTGCCGATCACCCCTCGCGGCATAACTCGTCGGCCATCAGCAGACCGTGGCCGTAAACCTCGTCACGGCCTTCGGCACCCAGATCGCGCGTCGCCTCGGACAGGCGGCGCGCGATGTCCTGGGCGGTCAGTTCGGGATCGCGCGACAGCAGCATCGCGGCGGCGGCGGTGACATAGGGGGTCGCGAAGGACGTGCCGGTCTTGGTGCGGGCCCCGCTGATCGAGGTCGCCAGCAGCAGCCCGACACCCGGCGCGGCGATGTCGATATGCGCACCCCGCTGCGCATCGCGATAGATCCGCCCGCGCCCGTCCACCGCCGTCACCGCGATCACCCCGTCATAACCCGCCGGATAGGCCGTGGGCGCCGCCGGTCCGTCATTGCCCGCCGCCGCGATCAGCACCATGCCGCGATCCTGAACCAGCCGGCTGACGGCATTTTCCAGCACGGTATTCGCCGGGCCGGTCAGCGACAGGTTCACGACCCGGATGTCGCGCTGATCCATCGCGTCCAGCCCGCGCAGCAGCGCGGACAGATCGGCGCGTTCATCCTGTCCGGCCAGCGAAAAAATATCGGCCACCACCAGTTCCGCCTCGGGGACCAGCCCGCTGACCCGCGATCCGGGCGTTCCCGCCAGCAGCGACAGAACCGCCGTGCCGTGGATCTTGGCGGAAGGGTTGTCCTCGGTCCCCAGATGCGTCAGCTCGATCCGGGCGCCCTCCAGCAGTTCATGTTCGGTATTCACGCCGGTATCGACGACGCCGATGGGCTGGCCGATCGGGCAGGACTGCCGCCGCTGATCCTGATCGGGCCAGCCGACCAGCCGGTAAGAGGCGCAATTGGCATGGGTGCATTCCACCGCCCCGCCCGGCGGCGCGGCGGCGGTCGTGACCGACTGATCGGTGCGGTAATAATGGTTCAGGTCCGCATTGCCGCCACTGGGCAACTGCCGGACCCGGTCGCGCGCGGCGTCGAGGCTTTGACCCGAGGGCGCGGACAGCCGGTGCAGCGTGGACGAGATCGAGCCGAGCGGCAGGGTCTCGATCACGCCGAAACCCTCGTCCAGCAGCAGTTGCAGATCGGATTCGCCCAGATCGGTCACCACCAGCTCGGGCGCGTTGGCGGGCGGGGGCGGCACGGGCGCGGGCGCGCGGGCGGGCGCGGCGCGGCGCTGGACCTGCGGGATGCGCAGCCTCAGGCGCGGACCGTCATCGTCGTCATCATCATCGTCGTCGTCATCGCCCGCCCACGCTGCCTGCTGCCAGCCGCCGGGACCGGGGAACGGATCGGGCAGGCCGGTCAGGATCGTGGCCCCCGCAAGAAGGGCCATCAGGCAAAGGCGATGGGTCGTGGACATGAATGCAAACCTTGTATCAGTGAAAACCGGCGGGGCCTTGACCAGAACGCGCGCGCCGCCAGTTTATTCCGCCCGCCGCGCCAGTGTCGATCCTTGGGCCATCCGCGCGCGCGCCAGCGGCAGAACCCGGCTTGAGGGTGGCGCGCGTTTCGCTTACGCCTAGGCGTCATGCGTATTCTGTTTCTTGGCGATGTCATGGGGCGGTCCGGCCGCCGCGCAATTTCGGAACGTCTGACCGGACTTCGGGCCCGGCTGAAGGTGGATTTCGTGATCGTCAATGGCGAGAACGCCAGCGGCGGTCGCGGGCTCAGCGCCGGTCACGCGCAGCTTTTGCTGCAATCGGGGGCCGATTGCGTCACCTTGGGCGACCATGCCTTCGATCAGAAGGACATGCTGGCCTATATCGACCGCGAACCCCGCGTGATCCGCCCGCTGAACATCGCGCGCGACGCGCCGGGGCGGGGTTACGGCATCTTCAGCGACCAGCGCGGGCGCAAGGTGCTGGTGGTGCAGGCACTGGGTCAGGTGTTCATGTCGCGGCCCTTCGACGATCCGTTTTCCGCCGTGGACGGGGTGCTGCGGGCGCATCCTTCGGGCGGCATGGTGCAGGCGGCGGTGCTGGACATCCATGCCGAGGCGACCAGCGAGAAGATGGCGATGGGCCATTATTGCGACGGTCGCGCCAGTCTGGTGGTGGGAACCCATACCCATGTGCCGACCGCCGATGCCCAGATCCTCAATCGCGGCACGGCCTATCTGTCCGACGCGGGCATGTGCGGCGATTACGACAGCGTCATCGGAATGGAAAAGGCCGAACCCCTGCGCCGCTTCCTGACCGGCATGATTCGCGACCGTTTCACCCCCGCCGAGGCCGAGGCGACCCTGTCCGGCGTACTGGTCGAGACCGATGACCGCACCGGTCTGGCCCGCAGCGTCACCCCCCTGCGCGACGGCGGCAGGTTGTCGCAAACCCATCCCGAAGCGGGCTGAACCCCTGCAAATGCTGCCCCACCCGCGCCTCATACCCGGCCCCGAAGGCGGGCCCGACGGGCGGGGTCGCGTCAGCCGCACTTGCGGCCCGCTGGCTAATCGTCGCAGTATGCGGGCGATGGGCCAGCAGCGGTCTGAAGACAAGAGTGCTTAATGCTCGGATTTGAACTGACCGGGACGGCTGCCGCCGTCACCACCATTTTTCTGATCATCGCGATGCTGACGCTGTTCGTGCGGGAAACCTATCCCCCCGAAGTCACGGCGATCCTTGGCACACTGGCGCTGTTGCTGCTGGGCATTCTGGACGTGTCGCATGTCCCCGCCGTGCTGTCGAACCCGGCGCCGTGGACCATCGCCTTCATGTTCATCATCGTCGGCGGGCTGGTGCGGACCGGGGCGCTGGAATGGTTCGGGCGCAAGGCCTCGCGCCATGTGGGCACCCATCCCATGCTGACCATGCTGGTGATGTCCGTCCTTGTCTGCATCATGTCGGCCTTCGTGAACAACACGCCGCTGGTGGTGGTGATGCTGCCGCTTTTCATGCAATTGGCCAAGGAAACGAGTACCGCGCCCTCGAAGGTGCTGATTCCGCTGTCCTATCTGTCGATCATGGGCGGCACGCTGACGATGATCGGCACCTCGACCAACCTGCTGGTGGACGGGGTTGCGCGGCAGGCCGGGATGGAACCATTCACCATTTTCGAGATCACCCCCGTCGGGCTGGTCATCGCCACGGTGGGCATGCTGTATCTGCTGTTCATCGCCCCGCATCTGCTGCCCGAGCGGCAATCCATGTCGCAGATGCTGTCGGGCAAATCCAACATGAAATTCTTTACCGAGGTCGCCATCCCCGAGGATTCCTCGCTGGTCGGCAAGGCGCTGAACGAGGTCGATATTTTCAGCCGTGACAGCGCCCGGGTGATCGACGTGCTGCGCGGCGATGCCTCGCTGCGCCGCGATCTGGCGGCGGTGCAGCTGGAGGCGGGCGACCGCGTCGTCCTGCGCACCCCGATGTCCGAGGTTCTGGGCCTGAAAAGCCACAAGGAACTGAAGACGGTGGACAAGCTCAGTTCGGTCCAGACCTCGACGGTCGAGGTGCTGATCACGCCCGGTTGTCACATGATCGGGCGCAGCCTTGGTGCGCTGCGGCTGCGCAGACGCTATGGCGTCTATGTGCTGGCGGCGCATCGCAAGAACCAGAATATCGGGCGGCAACTGGATGATCTGGTCGTGCGGGTGGGCGATACGTTGCTGCTGGAAGGCGCGCCTGCGGATATTCAGCGGCTGGCCGCCGACATGCAGATGGTCGAGGTCATCCAGCCCACGGAACGCGCCTTCCGCCGCAGCCATGCGCCCATCGTCGTGGCGGTGCTGGCGGGGGTGGTGCTGCTGTCCTCGTTCAACGTCGCCTCGATGCTGGTGCTGTCCTTTGTCGGCGTGGCGGTGGTGCTGATCACACGTTGCATCGACGCGGACGAGGCGCTTGGTTTCGTCGATGGCCGCCTGATGGCGCTGATCTTTGGCATGCTGGCAGTGGGGGCAGGGCTTGAAAGCTCGGGCGCGGTCGAGCTGATCGTTCAGGCCATCGGTCCGGCGCTGCAATCGCTGCCGCCCTGGGCGCTGGTCTTTGCGGTCTATGCGCTGGCCAGCACCCTGACCGAGGCGGTGACCAACAACGCCGTCGCCGTGATCATGACCCCCGTCGCGATCAGCATCGGCAACCATGTCGGCGTTGATCCGCGCGGGCTGGTCGTGGCGGTGATGATGGCCGCCAGCGCCAGCTTTGCCACGCCGATCGGCTATCAGACCAATACGCTGGTCTATGGGCCGGGCGGCTATACCTTCATGGACTTCGTGCGGGTCGGCATGCCGCTGAACGTGCTGATGGCCATCGTCACCACCATCTCGATCCCGATTTTCTTCGATATGTAGCTGCTCAGCGGTGGTGCTGCGTCTTGCGATGGGCACCCCCGCTGGCATAAAAGCGCCACAGATTTCGGAAAAACTGGGAAGGACGACCATGGCAGGCCATTCCAAATGGGCCAATATCCAGCATCGCAAGGGCCGGCAGGACGCTGCCCGCTCGAAGCTGTTTTCCAAACTGTCCAAAGAGATCACCGTCGCCGCCAAGATGGGCGACCCCGATCCCGACAAGAACCCGCGCTTGCGGCTGGCCGTGAAAGAGGCCAAGTCGAACTCGGTGCCCAAGGACGTGATCGACCGCGCGATCAAGAAATCGCTGGGTGGTGACGCCGACAACTATGAGGAAATCCGTTACGAGGGTTACGGCCCCAACGGAATCGCGCTGGTGGTCGAGGCGATGACCGACAACCGCAACCGCACCGCGTCGAATGTGCGCAGCTATTTCACCAAGTCGGGCGGCGATCTGGGCCAGACCGGCTCGGTCAGCTTCATGTTCGACCGGGTCGGAGAGATCATGTATCCGGCCTCGGCCGGTGACGCCGACACGGTGATGATGGCCGCGATCGAGGCGGGTGCCGATGATGTCGAAAGCGACGAGGACGGCCACTGGATCTATTGCGCCGATACCGCGCTGAACGAGGTTTCGAATGCGTTGGAGGCAGCCCTGGGCGAATCCGAGACCGCCAAGCTGATCTGGAAGCCGCAGGCCCCGACCGAGATCACCGATCTGGACACTGCGCAAAAGCTGATGCGTCTGATCGACACGCTGGAAGACGACGACGACGTGCAGAACGTCACCGGCAATTTCGACCTGTCCGAAGAGATCGCCAGCCAGTTGTGATCCCACACCCCGAACCGGAGGCCTTGGCGCTTCCGGTTCGGTTGCCCTTGCGTGGAACGAACTGGTTCGGAGCGACCCTGCGCCCGCGCATTTCCACAAACACTCGATTTCCTCATCGCCGCTGCGGACGGGCTTGGGGTTCTCGTTATGCGCGTCGATGAAGGCGACAATGCCCTCCTTCAGGTCGGTGGAAGGCATGAAGGTTTCACTGCAATGCGGCTGCAGGCCGAACGCGGTCCAGATCCGGTGGATGGTGGTATGCGGCAGACCCGACGCCGCGGCCATCTTTCCTGCCTTCCGGACAAGGCGAACGAAGGCAAACTTGCTGGTTCTGTCAATTGCGACAAAGAAATAGAGATCCCTTTCGGCGCTCTACACCTCGGTGATGTCGGCATGGCGTGAGGGCATGAACGCCGATGGGGCAGCACCTGCCGGGTCCTGAGGTCATCGACCGCCTGGCGCTCTCGCCACTTGGCGACGGTCTTGGGGATCGGTCCCAAGTTCCCGGCGCAGCGTCGCGAGCGGGGCTTACGATCATTCGGGCAGGGCCTCATCATTGCAGCTCTGACGGCGCGCGTGGTCGTGTCGTTCCTGGGACGGACTTGGCCCATAGGGCCTCCTGCCAGTCCCGAGAAAGGATCGCACCAGCAAACCGGGGATCAAACAACTGGCATCAGCACAACCGTCAATCCGCCGTCAGCCGCTTTTGAACATCCGGATCACCAGCACATAGAGCGCGGGAACCATGAACAGCGCGACCACGGTCGATGCGGCGATTCCGCCGAGGACGCCGATGCCGATGGCGTGTTGCGCGGCGGAACCCGCGCCGGTGGCCAGTGCCAGCGGCAGGACACCGAAGGCGAAGGCGAAGGAGGTCATCAGGATCGGGCGCAGCCGCACCTCGGCGGCCTGCCGGGTCGCGTCCAGCAGGTCCAGCCCCTGACGTCGCATGGATTCGGCGAATTCGACGATCAGGATGGCGTTTCGGGATGCCAGCCCGATGGTCGTCAGCAGGCCGACCTTGAAATAGACGTCGTTCGATTGCCCGAACCACCAGGCGGCCAGAAGGGCGCCGAGGATACCCACCGGGACCACCAGCATGACCGCGAAGGGCACCGTCCAGCTTTCGTAAAGCGCGGCCAGCGCCAGAAACACCACCAGCGCCGACATCGCGAACAGCATTGGCGCCTGATTGCCCGCGAGGCGTTCCTGATAGGACAGCCCGGTCCAGGCGATCCCGTATCCGCCGGGCATTTCGGCGACCATCTGCTCGATCCGTTCGATCGCCTCGCCGGTGGAAACATCGCCCCTGTTGGCCGAGATCGAGATCGCACGCACCGCGTCATAGCGGTTCAGCGACGGCGCGCTTTCGGTCCAGGACTGCTGCATGAACGAGGCGAAGGGCACCATCTCTCCGGCGGTGTTGCGGGCGAACCAGCCGTCGATATCGTCGGGCTGCATCCGCCATTGCGCCGTTCCCTGCACGATCACCGGGCGCAGATCGGCGCCAAGGGTGAAATCATTGACCTCTCTCCCCGAGAAGATGACCGACAGCATCGAATTCACCTCGGCCACGCTGAGGCCCATCGCCCGCGCCTGATCCTGATCGATATCCAGCCGCAGTGAGGGGCGGCGGTTCGGCTCGTGCCCGCGAAAGCCCGCGGCGGTGCCTTCGGCCTCGGCCTGCTGGACCAGCGTGCGTGCGGCTTCCTCCAGCGCGTCCTGACCGTGGCCGGCAAGGTCGATCAGCGAGAAGGCGATATCGGCATTGCCGCCCAGACCCTGGATGACCGGCGGCTGGGTAAAGATGATATTGCCCGCGCGGTGGCCGCGATAGCGGCTGGTCCCCGCCTGTTGCAGATCGGCGGCGGACTGGCCGGGACGGGCGTCGAAGGGTTTCAGCTTGACATAGAGCATCGCGGTATTCTGCCCGCCGCCGCCAAAGGCAAAGCCAAGCGCGGTCATCACCGTGTCCACGCTGTCGGGATGTTCGTCACGCAGCCATTGGGTGACTTCTTCCGCGACGGCGGTGGTCTGGGCAATGGTCGTGCCCTCATCCAGCCGCAGGATGACCATCATCACGCCCTGATCCTCTTGCGGCACGAAAGACGAGGGCAGTTCGCGGAACATCATCAGCACGGTGGCGACGATGGCAATCAGTGCCATCACCGCGATGAAGGGGCGGCGCATCAGGACGCTGGCGGCCCGGCCATAGCCGCGCGTCAGCGCGTCCATTCCCCGGTTGAAGCCGCGCGTCAGGGCAAAACCGCCGCCATGGCCGGCCGGCCGCAGCAGACCCGCGCACATGACCGGCGACAGCATCAGTGCCACGGCCAGCGACAGGATCATGGCGGTGATGATCGTGACCGAGAACTGCCGATAGATCACCCCGGTCGAGCCCGACATGAAGGCCATCGGCAGAAAGACCGAGGACAGTACCACGGCGATGCCGACCAGCGCCGAAGAGATCTGGCCCATGGATTTCGCGGTGGCCTCGCGCGCGGGCAGCTTGTCGTGTTCCATCACCCGCTCGACGTTTTCCACGACGACGATGGCGTCGTCGACCAGCAGGCCGATGGCCAGAACCAGCGCGAACATGGTCAGCGTGTTGATCGAAAAGCCCAGCACGGCCAGCATGCCGAAGGTTCCCAGCAGCACGACCGGAATCGCGATCACCGGAATGACGGTCGCCCGCCAGCTTTGCAGAAAGATCAGGATGACCAGAAAGACCAGCCCCACAGCCTCGATCAGGGTGTGATAGACGGTGTTGATCGATTCCTCGATAAAGGGCGAGGTGTCATAGGGATAGGCGATCTCGACCCCTTCGGGCAGGGCGGGGCGGATCGTCTCCAGCGTGGCGCGGACGCGGTTGGCGGTCTCGACCGCGTTGGCGCCGGTGGCCAGCGTGACCGAAAAGCCCGCGGCATTGGCACCCTCGAACAGGCTGGACTGGCCATAGCGTTCCTGCCCGATCTCGACCTCGGCCACGTCGCTCAGCAGGACGCGGCCGCCTTCGGGTGTGACGCGCAGGGTGATGCGGGCGAATTCATCGACCGAGGACAGCTGCGTCTGTGCCGTCAGCGGCACCGACAGCTGCTGACCCGCGATCACCGGCTGCGCGCCCAGAGAGCCGACCGAGACGGTGCTGTTCTGTTCGGAAATCGCCGACAGCACATCGCTGCTGGTGATCTGGTATTCGGCCATGCGCACCGGATTCAGCCAGATCCGCATCGCATAGCCCGAGGTGAAACTGTCCACCACGGCCACGCCTTCGGTTCGCGACACCGCGTCCACGACCATCTGTTCGGCCATGTCGCCCAGTTCCAGCGTCGAATAGCGCCCGTCGGGCGAAACCAACGCCCCCACCAGCAGCGAGGTATCGTCGCTGCGGCTGACATTCAGGCCGCGCTGGCGCACGATGTCGGGCAGTTGCGATTCGATCAGTTGCAGCTTGTTCTGCACCTGAATCTGCGCCTGATCGGGGTCGATCCGATCTGAGAAGGTCATCGCGACCGAGGATCTGCCGCTGGAGCTGGAATTGGCGGTCATGAACAACAGCCCGTCCAGCCCGGTCATCGCCCCCTCGATCACCGAAGTGACCGAGTTTTCCGCCACCTCGGCCGAGGCGCCGGGATAGGTGACCGAGACATTGATGCGCGGTGGCGCGATATCGGGATATTGCTCGATCGGCAGCAGCGTCATGCCCCAGCCGCCGAACAGCATGGTCACGATGGCCAGCACCCACGCGAAAACCGGGCGGGAAAGAAAGAATTGCGCCATCAGTTGGCCGCGACCGGTTCTTGCATCGAGGCCAGGTCGCGCACCACGCCCAACTCGTCGATCTCGACCGGGATCGGCGCGACGGGATCGCCTTCACGCAGGTTGGTCAGCCCGTCGATCAGGATCCATTCGCCCGCCTCGACCCCGTCCGAGATCACCCATGCATTGGCATGAGAGCCGTTTTCCGACAGTTGCCGCTTTTCCGCGTGTCCGTCACGGGCGATCCATGCGAACAGGGTGCCGTCGCGTTCCCGCTGTGCCGCGCGCTGGGGCACCAGCACCGCGCGTTCGTCGCCGACGATCAGATCGGCATGCAGGAACATGCCCGGCGCGACGATACCGGCGGGGTTGTCCATCTCGAAGCGCAGGACGCGGGTGCCGGTGGTGGCCGAGACCGTGGCCGAGGTCGAGACCAGCCGTCCCGCGCCTTCGGTGCTGCGGCCATCGGCCAGATGCAGCGCCAGCCCGGGGGTCTGGGCCAGCTCGATCTCTCCTCGGGCGGCGCGGGCCTCGATCCGCATCCGGGTCGGATAGGGCTCGATCAGATCGACATAGACCGGATCGGTCTGCACGATTTCGGCCAGCACCGTCGCCTGACCCTGACTGACCAGATCACCCACCGCCACCTGCGGCACGCCGACGATGCCGCTGATCGGCGCGCGCACCGTGGTCCATTCCAGTTGCGCGCGGGCAAGGGTCAGGTTCGCCTCGCTTTCGGCCAGCGTGGCGCGGGCCTTCAGCATATTGGCCTCGGCATCCTCGAACATGGCGCGGCTGGCGGTGGTGCCCTGCAACTGCTCGGCCCGGCGAAAAGCGGATTGCGCGCTGTGCAGATCGGCCTCGGCCCGCGCATGTTCGGCCACCGCGATCGACACGGCGATTTCATAGGTCAGCGGATCGATCGAGAACAACGGCTCTCCTGCCTCGACCCGCGAACCCGAGCGGTAGAGGATCTCGGTCACGGTGCCGCCCACCTGCGGGCGCAACTGCGTCGCGTTGCGCGCAACCGCGCGCCCGATCAGCGACACCCGCACCGGCACCACCGATTCCCTTGCGACGACATAGCCCGGTGTCGGCGTCTCTTGCGCGGGGGCGGAAACACCCGACGCAAAAAGCGCAAGCATCGCGATTGTCAGTAGTGATCGGAAATGCACGCTGAAGATCCTGTCCGTATCTGCCCCTATTCGCGTCGGTGGATACCGAGGCTGGAATTTGTGCCGTCGGTCACAGCATCATCCAAGTTGTTGTCAGTTTAGCAGCAGAAATCCTAACCGTTCGGAAACAATCGCCCGATATGGTGGTTTTTCCGGCCGCTGTGGTCACGAAGATGCGATCTGGCGGTTTGCAAGGCATGTATCTGCCATTGCGCCGGTCAGGACGATCTGCCCGCTTGAACTGGGCGCCGTTGAATGGCCAGATACGGGCATGACGGCAGGCCGGAAAACGACCATCTTTCGCAGATTGTGGGTGCGCCTGCTGGCGACAGCCGGGCTGGCTGCCGCGATTCTGCTCAGCTGGTGGTGGCGCATCGACGAGGCCCGCAGCCCGGATCAGGTTCCGGTGGTGGCTTTGGGCGACAGGATCGACCTGGGCCGCAGCGTGATCACGCCACTGTCGCTGCGCCTGTCCGATCAGGACGGCCAGCTGATCCTGGACGCGATGATCGAGAACGTGACCGGGCGCACGCAAGGCGCGGTTTTCGGCATGCCGGAACATCCGCCGCAACTGGTTCTGGATGGCACGCCGATCGACCCGGCCGAGGTCGTGCTGACCCGCGACGGCGAAACCCTGCGCCAGTTGCATCCGCGCATGCCGGAACGGATCGCGCTGCTCTGGACCCTGCCGCCGGAATGGCAACCGGCAGAAGTCCGCGTCGATTTCGCGAAACAGATATTCAAGCTGCGGGACAATCTGTACGGCCAGTCGAACTGGCTGGGATTCGAGCCTGCGGCCCGGCTGGCGGCTCTGCCCGAGGTGCAGCCGTGATCCGGCCGGGGCATGTGGCCGTCATCCTTGCCGCCGCCGTGATGCTGGCGGGGATGATGCTGACGAACCCGGATTACAACAGCATCGTGCGCCCTTTCGTCAGCCATGCCGGGCCGGGGGAAAGCGGCGCGACGCGGCTGATCGAGGGGCGCCTGACCGGCTGGCGCACCGCCGACACCATCGCCTTCAGCGATTACAGCGGCGACAAGCTGCGCCGCACGGATGGCGTGTTCCTGATTGCCGAACTGTCGCTGACGGGGCGATCGACCTCGACGCTGGTTGCGGCGGAATGGGTGGGTGCCAGCGGTCGCCACTATGCCACCACCTCGCGGGTCAGCGGGCTGCGCCAGCAGATCGAGGATGTCTGGCTGCAACCGGGGCTGGACATGAAGGCCATCGCGATCTTCGAGCTGCCGCCGGATGAGCTGGAAGGTGGCGCCGTGCTGCTGACGTTGCGGCTGAACCCGCCGCTGGATGGCACGATCCTGCTGGATGCGCCGACCGATCCCGCACCGCACGAAGCCGTCGCGAGGTTCGACGGATGAGGCATCTTCTGGCCATAGCCGCCGCACTGGTCCTGTTCGTGCTGACCGTGGCGCTGACCGGCTGGGCCGACTGGCAGGAACTGCGCCGTGGCAAGAACTGGAACGTCACCCACAGCCAGCAGCCCGAGGGCGAACTGGCCGGGGTCCGCATCTTTGTCGATCAGGGCCGGGCGATGATCCTGCCCGCCGCGCCCGAGCGGGCCATCGTCTATCTGCGGCTGGGGGCGCAGGGCGATCCGCAACTGATGCGCGAATGGCTGGGCTGCGATCTGGGGCTGACCGACGGGCAGGGGCGCAAATGGCTGCCGCTGAGCAACCTTGCCGGGATCGAGATCGTCCGGTTGCTGGGCGACGGCAGCGGGACCGAGCCCGGTTGCCCGCAATCGCTGAACCTGCCGCCCGAGGATGGCAGCCCCTCATTCTCGGGTCAGGCCTTTCTGGTGCCCGCCGGGGTGCTGGACGATCTGCGGGTCGAACTGTCGGGGATGGCGACGCGGCCCGATGCGATCTCGCTTCCGTTCAGGCCGGTGTTGCAGCCGCCTCCGGGTTAGGGGTTTGTGCGCGGCCCGCCAACTCCAGCCCGGCGGCGAGGATACAGAATTGCAGCGGGCTGACCAGCAACCCGCCGGGCGGCGCCCCCGGCGCACCCAGCAGCAGGTTCAGTGGGGCTGACAGCATCTGCCATGTCAGCATGTCTTGCGGCCCGATCAGATGCGCCAGACCGACCCAAGCCCAGTTGCCCAGCCAATCGACCAGCCGCCACAGCACCAGAACCGAGGCCGTCAGAGCAATCCCCGCCGAGGCCGCCAGCAGCACGCCATTCGTCACCGCATGCCACCGCTTGATGACCCCGGCCCAGAAATGGCCGATGAAATCGGTCACGGGTTTGGGCAGCATCCGCCAGCGATCCATCGCGCGGCCTGCGATCCGCTGCGTCTCGGGCCGGACCGAATGCATGTCATGGCCGTAAACGATGGCGCCCAGATTGAACCAGATCAGCGGCAGAAGCGCATACCAGAACAGCGTGTTCAGCACCGCCCGGGGCTGCGGCGCGGCTGGCCAGTCAACGGGCCTTGTCGCGACATCGGTCACGGCGGCGGCAGCGGCGGGGATGATCTGCTCGATCAGATCGGCGGGTGAGGGATAGGCCGCCAGCCACGCCGCCAGCGCGTCCTTCCAGCCCGACAGGACGTAAAGGCCCAGCAGCGCCCAGGTCGCCTCGCAGGCCACCACCAGCAGGGGCCAGAAACCGGCCTTGTTGCGTCCATGCATGGCCTTGGCTCCGCGCCGGATCGCCCAGATCAGCACCACGGCAAGGATGACCCAGCCGGTCTGCCCGATCTCCAGCGCGGTCGGGGGGAATTCGGGATTGGCAAAGTCGATCCGCGACATCTGGGTGGTATAGAAGATCTGCGAATAGTTGCGCAGCGTATCGCCCAGCAGCCCCCAGCCGGCGTAATAGCCATAAAACGGTATCAGCACCGCCAGCAGCGCGACGGCGAAAACCCCGCCATCGGCATCCTTGTCGGGCGCGGTCCCGGGCGTCGAAGGGGGCCGTCGCGCAGGCCGGCGCAGGCGCGGCAGGCCGCTGCGCAGGATCACGAACATCGCCACGACGATCAGCAGTTGCAGCAGGATCACCGGGGCGATGGCCACCAGCCCCAGCAGGCGGTTCATTATCCCGACCTCGACCGCGACATGCAGCAGGATCTGATTCAGCAACATGCCCGCCGCCCAGACCGCCGTCAGCACCGCGCCATAGCGCCGAAACAGCGACAGGCTGAGCGCCGCGTGCTGCCGGATGATGCGATATGCGTCCGTCATGCCTTGTTTTCCTTGCTGCGGGCCGCTGGTCCCGGCCGGGCATCATGGATTGCGCCCGGAAATCCCCGGTCGCCGCATGTCAAACATATCCACCTGCCGGCCGATGGCCAGAGTCGGGTCAGACCCGGCGCGGCATTTCGCCGTCAGGCATAGATCATGATCGGGACGCCCGGTTGCAGCATCGCAAAGACTTCCTCGATCTCTTCATCGGTGACCGCGATGCAGCCCGCCGTCCAGTCGCGGTTCTTCGGCGCGAATTTGTTGCCTTCGGGGCCGCGGCCATGGATGAAGATGTCGCCGCCCGGTTCGCGCATGAAAGCGGCGGCATAGGCGCGGTCGTGCTCATTGGGATAGGAGACGCCGACCGACAGGTGATAGCGGCTGCGCGGGTTGAAGCGGTCGATGAAATACAACCCTTCGGGCGTCTTGCCATCGCCCTCGAACTGCTTGTGCCCGGCCGGCTGATTGCCAAGCCCGACATCATAGGATTTCAGCACCGACCTGTTGCTGACCAGATGCATCCGTCGCTGTCCCTTGTTGACAACGACTTGTGTGACCGGCGGGCCGGAATAGGTCTTGAACTGCGGGCGGGGTGCCGGGGCGGGTTTGCTGCTGCAACCCGCCAGCGCGGCAAGCATCATCATGGAGAAATGGCGTCGGTCGGCTCGGAACATCACTGCCTCGGGGGATTTGTCGTCTTTTTATATATTCGAACAAATATCACGAAACCCTTACCGCTGGCCAGTTTTTCGCGAACTCGGCAACGGTTTCGACATGCGGGGACCAGCGGAACTGATCGACGATGAAAACCCGTGACAAGATATAGCCGCCATCGGCCAAAATCCGCGCATCCCTTGCAAAATTCACCGGATCGCAGGCGACGAAGGCCAGCTTGCGCACGGTCGAACGGGCGATTTCGCGGGCCTGTGCCTCGGCCCCGGCGCGGGGCGGGTCGATCACGATTGCGTCAAAATCCGCCAGCTCATCTGCCAGAAGCGGGCGTCGGGCCAGATCGCGGGTCTGCGTCGCGATTCGGTGCAGTCCCGGTGCGCCGCGCCAGCCCGCATCCAGCGCGGCCAGCGGGGCGGCCAGACCCTCGATGGCCAGCACCTCGGCCCGCTCAGCCAGAGGCAGGGAAAAGGTGCCGCAGCCCGCGAACAGATCGACGATCCGGGTGGCGTCGCGGGTGATGTCGCGCACGGCGGCCAGCAGCGCGGCCTCGCCCTCGGCGGTGGCTTGCAGGAAGGCACCGGGGGGCGGGATCACCCGCGCCCGGCCCATCGGCAGCGTGGGCGGGCGGCGGGTGATGGCCTGACCGTTCCAGTCAAGCCGCGCCAGATCGCCGGTCTCTGCCAGCCGCGCCAGATCCTGAAACAGGGCGGGTTCCAGCGCCTTGCCGCCGCTGATCGCGACATCCAGCCCGGCGGGGCCGCTGATGACGGTGATCGACAGCTCGGCCGAGCGCGAGGCGCCCGTCATCACCATCTGCCGCAGCAAGGGCAGCGCGGCGGTGATCTCGGGGCGCAGGACATGGCATTGCGCCAGATCGGTAATCACATCCGAGGCCCGCGCGTGAAAGCCCAGCAGCGCGCCCTTTTTCGTGCGCCGCCCCGACAGCACCGCCCGCCTGCGCGACAGCGGCGGCGAGACATGGACCCCTTGAACAGGCGCGGCCAGACCCTGCGCGGCCAGCGCGGTCTCGACCACTTGCCGCTTCCATTCGGTCGCGAAACCGTCATCGGCATGCATCAGCGAACAGCCACCGCAAGCGCGGTAATGGGCGCAGATGGGCCGCACGCGCCGGGGCGAGGGGGTCAGGATGCGCGGTGCGGCGATGCGGCCATCCTGTGCCTCGCCCTCGATCTCTTCGCCGGGCAGGGTCAGCGGGGCCAGCGCCCGGCCATCCGCGCCGATGGCAACGCCGTCGCCGCGACGGCCCAGACGCTCGACGCGCCAAAGGCTCATTCGGCGGCCTCTTCGGTGCCCAGAAAGCCGCCCGATTGCCGGGTCCAGTAACGCGAATACAGCCCGCCTTTCGCCAGCAATTCCTCATGCGTGCCCTGTTCGACGATCCGGCCCGCCTGCAACACCACGATGCGGTCAAGCTCGGCGATGGTGGACAGGCGGTGGGCGATGGCCAGCACCGTCTTGCCGTGCATCACCCGGACCAGCGCGTCCTGCACCTGCGCCTCGATCTCGCTGTCCAGCGCGCTGGTGGCCTCGTCCAGCACAAGGATCGGCGCGTCCTTGAGGAAGGCGCGGGCCAGCGCGATCCGCTGGCGCTGTCCGCCTGACAGTTTCACCCCGCGTTCGCCCAGATGCGCGTCATAGCCGGTGCGCCCGGCATGGTCATGCAGCCCAAGGATGAAATCATGTGCCTCGGCGGCGCGTGCGGCGGCGATGATTTCATCCTGCGAGGCGCCGGGGCGGCCATAGAGGATATTGTCGCGGGCCGAGCGGTTGAACATCGCCGTTTCCTGCGTGACCATCGCGATCTGGCGGCGCAGGCTTTCCTGGGTGACGTCGCGCAGGTCCTGACCGTCGATGCGGATCGCGCCCTTTTCCACATCGTAAAGCCGCAGCAACAGCGCGACCAGCGTCGATTTGCCCGCGCCTGATGCGCCGACGATGCCGATCTTCTCGCCCGGCGCGATGGCAAGGTTCAGGCCGTCGATGCCGCCCTCTCCGTGGCCATAGTTGAAGCTGACATCGCGATATTCGATCCGGCCCCGGACATGGTCCAGCTCTAGCGCGCCGGGCACGTCGGTCAGGCTGTGGGGGGGTGACAGGGTGCGCATGCCGTCCTCGACCTCGCCGACGCTGCCCCAGATGCCCATCAGCGACATGCTGACCCAGCCGGTCATCTGCGCCAGCCGCATCGCGATCGCGCCCGAGGCGGCAATGTCGCCCGCCGTCGCCTGCCCCTGACGCCACAGGATGATCGAGCCGCCGACAAGGATCACCGGCAGGATCCCGGCGACGAACATCAGCGACAGGCGGAACCATGTCGAGACAATGCCGAAATCCAGCGCGCGTTCGCGAAAGCCCGCCATGGCGCCAAGGGCGGCGCGATCCTCGTGCCGGGCATGGGCGAACAGCTTGACGGTCTTGATATTGGTGATCGTATCGACGACCTGCCCGGTGATCAGCGCCCGGGCCGAGGCGCGTGCCCCCGATTTTGCCCGGATGCGCGGCAGAAAGAACCGGATCAGTGCCAGATAGGCCGCCAGCCACAGGATCAGCGCGACCGAGCCCCAGCCATCGACCGCGATCAGAAACGCCGCCGAGCCGATGACCGAGGCCAGCGCGAAGGCCACCGTATTGACCATCTCGGAGGCGACATCGGTCACCGCCCGCGCGGTCTGCATCTGTTTCTGCGCCAGCCGCCCGGCGAAATCGTTGTCGAAGAAGCTGACCGAATGGCCCATCGTCCAGCGATGCAGCCGCGACAGCACCAAAGGCAGCACGTTCGGGCCGATGATGACGTTGGAACTGGCGGTGGACAGGCCAAAGACGGCGGGGCGGATCACCAGAAAGAAGGCGACGAAGAACAGGATCAGCAGCCCGTTTTCGGCCCACAGGTTTTCCGGACTGGTGGTGGTGACGGCATCGACGACCAGCCCCAGCAGCATCGCGGCGGCCACATCGACCACGCCGCCAAGCGCCGAGGCAAGCCCGGCCAGCCCCAGCCCCCGCCACGCGCCCGACAGGCACCAGCGAAAGAAGGCCAGCAGCGTATCGGGCGGCGGCCCTTCGGCGGGGCGGAACGCATCGACCATACGGCTGAAACGGGCATGCAGACTCATATGTCCTCCTTGCCGGCGTGCAGCGCCGTGCTGATCAGCGCCGGGGCGACCAGCGTGAAGCCACTGTCTATCCACGCCTGTTCCGCCGCTTTCAACCCCCTGCCCAGATCGGGGCCGCTCAGATCCGGTTGCAGATCGCGGGCCGAAATCGGCAGGCGGGCGTTGCGCGCGGCCTCTCTCGCCTCGGGCCAGCCGTTGCGGGGCCGCGCCTGGCCGGTGTCGCAGGTCTGCACCAGCAGCGCGGCGGATTCGGCCTGCGTGCCGTCCAGATGATAGGCGATCCGGTTGAAGGACCAGTTTCCGGCCATTGCCGTCACCAGCGCCTTGTGACCCTGCGCCTCGTGGCGCGACAGGCGCAGGGCGTCGGTCAGATCGCCCTGCGACAGCGCCGCCAGACGGCCCAGCCACAGCCCGCCATTGCCGCCAAGCGCCTCGAACCCGAAAAAGCGCAGGGGCGTGGCACCGGGCAGCACCTTGTCCAGAACGCCGGTGTCGATCATCAGCCGGATGCTTGCGCAGGGATCGGGCGCGCGCAGCAGCTTGCGCATCTCCTGACCAACCCTTTCGCGAGAGATGCCGTCTAGTCCGTCACGCAGTGCGCGGCAGGCCGCCACCGCCGAAGGCTCGGCTTCGCGGCCATACCAGGCGAGGAAGCGGAAAAACCGCAGGATGCGCAGATAATCCTCGCGGATGCGTTGCTCGGGCTGGCCAACAAATCGCAGCCGCCGCGCATGCAGATCGGGCAGGCCGCCAACCGGATCGATGACCTGACCAGAGGCATCGGCGTAAAGCGCGTTCATGGTGAAATCGCGCCGCGCGGCATCCTCGGCCAGATCACCGGAAAAGGCGACGGTGGCGCGGCGGCCATCGGTTTCGACGTCGCGGCGAAAGGTGGTGACCTCGAACCCGCTGCCCTTCGCGACCACGGTCACGGTGCCATGATCAAGCCCGGTGGGCACGGATTTCAGCCCGGCCCGCGCGGCAAGTTCAATGACCTGGTCGGGCCGGGCATCGGTGGCGATGTCGATATCCTGGACCGGCTGATCCAGCAGCGCATTGCGCACCGCGCCGCCGACCAGAAAGGCGCGATGCCCGTCCGCGCCGATCGCCTGCAGCACCGCCTGCAACGCCGGATCGTCAAGGATATGCGTGGGCAGGACGGTCATGCGGGCAACCTTCGCGCCAGCTCCAGCAGGATCCGCGCGGTCGCCCCCCACAGGTAATAGGGGCCACAGGGCGCGACATAGTAATGCCGCCAGTCGCCCAGCCAGCGCCGCTTTTCGATGCGATAGCTGGCGGGATCGGCGATATGGCCAAAGGGCAGGGTGAACGCCTCTTCGACCTCGCCGGGTTCGGGGACGGGGGCGAAGGGGCCGCGGACGATGCCGATGATGGGGGTTACGACAAAGCCGGTCACGGTCCGGTGCGGGGCAAGCGCGCCGATCACCTGAACCTGAGCGGGGTCCAGCCCGATTTCCTCCTGCGCCTCGCGCAGGGCAGCGGCCTGTTCGTCGGCGTCGAGAGGATCGACCTTGCCGCCCGGCAACGCGATCTGGCCGGGATGATGGCGCAGGCCGGATGCGCGTTTGGTCAGGATCAGCCGCCCGTCGCTTTCGTGAAAGGCGGCCAGCACACCCGCCCGGCGCAAGCTGGTGGAAGGGGGCGGGTTGTCGGTGTTGAGGTCGAAATCCGAACTTGGCCCCGCCGGAACCGACAGGGCCGCGCGTAATCTGTCCTCGGACCAGCGCCCGCTCACTCTGCGGCCTTGTCCGGGCTGCCCGCATCCGACAGCGGCTGGCCATCGGCATCGACCGTGGCCTCGAAGCCCAGACTCTGCGGATCGAATTCGTAATGCGCGCCGCAGAACTGGCAATCGGCGGTGACGATCCCCGCATCGGTGGTCATATGGGCGATGTCCTTGGCCGAATAGATCGACAGCGTCCCGCGCACCCGGTCGGCGGTGCAGGAACAGCCGAACTCGACCCGCTGCGCATCGAAAACACGCGGCGTTTCCTCGTGGAACAGGCGCAGCAGCAGATCGGTCGGGCCGACGGTGGGGCCGATCAGCTCCAGCGTCTCGACCGTGTCCAGCAGCAGGTTGGCGCGGTTCCAGTCCTCGGATTCGGCGCCTTGCAGGATATCGGCGGCCTCGATCAGCCCCTCTTCGCCGCTGCCGCCCTCGGCCGGAGACATGGGCTTGGCGGGCAGCGTTTGCAGCATGATGCCGCCTGCGCGCCAATGCTCGGCCTCGCCCGACAGCTGGGACCGGCCAGAGGCGACCTGAAACCGCGTCGGCAACTGTTCGGATTGCGCGAAATAGGTCTGCGCACAGGCCGCAAGCGATCCGCCCGCCAGCGGCGTGATGCCCTGATATGGCGTGGAGCCGCTGCCCTGATCGATCAGGATCGCGAAATAGCCCTCGCCGATCTGTTCGAAAGCCGGGCGGTCGTCCAGCCGGTCGGCGTCGAAACTGGCCCAGGCCCGCATCCGCGCGGGCGCGCCGTCGGATTCGGGCGCATAGTAATCGGTGGCGATGGTGCGCACGGCACCGTTGCCGCGAACCTGAAGGCTCAGCTTCCAGCGCAGCTTGATCGTCGGACCGATCAGCGCGGTCAGCAGGGCCAGTTCGGCCACAAGCGCGCTGACGCTGGCCGGGTAATCGTGCCGCGACAGGATATTGTCCAGCACGCCGTCCAGCCGGGCGACGCGGCCCCGGATCGAGGAACGGTCCAGCTGGAACGGCAGAACCGTATCGTCCCAGGCGATCTGGTTGATCTTGCTCATGGTCTTCCCTGAATTGCCTCTGGCCGCGCCGCAGCGCCAGCCCGTTTGCGCCCAATATAGTCTTTTCGCGGCTGATCCCAAGGGGGCCGGATGCGCGGGTCTTTCCCTGCCGTCGCCGCTGGTCTAGCACTGTGCCGCCCGGATCACCCTTGCAGGAGACGCCCGTGATACCCCGTTTCGGACAGCCCGCCCGCCCCGGTCTGCATTATCGCCGGCGGCCCGGTGCCTATGCGGTCCTGCTGCGCGAGGGAAGGGTGCTGCTGACCTTCCAGCAATCGCCCCAGCCCGAATTCCAGTTGCCCGGCGGCGGAATCGACCCGGGCGAATCGCCCTTGCAGGCGCTGCATCGTGAAGTGGCCGAGGAAACTGGTTGGTCGATTGCCACGCCGCGGATGCTGGGATGTTATCGGCGCTTCTGCTTCATGCCGGATTACGGGTTCTTTGCCGAAAAGATCTGCTCGATCTGGCTGGCGCGTCCGGTCCGCAGGCTGGGTGCGCCCTCCGAACCCGGCCACAGCGCCCATTTCGTCGATCTGCGACATGCGTCGGGGCTGTTGCCCGACCCGGGTTCGAGGGCGTTCCTGCGACGGGTGGTGGACGGGCTGTGAAGGGCGGGGATGCCGGCATCAGCGGCGTTTCAGCGACAGGGTTTCAGCCGGGGCGCGATGTTCGATCAGCACGGCCGAGATATCGTCATTGCGTTGCCCGCGCGAATGTTCGGAGACCGACCAGGCCATGGATTCCAGAAAGGCATGGCCCGACAGGAACGCATTGGTGCGCATGATGGCATCCAGCCCCTCTTCCCCCAATATTCTGTCATTGGGTCCCACCGCCTCGATCAGCCCGTCCGAAGTCAGCAGCAGCCGGTCGCCGGGTTCCAGCCTGACCGAGATCTCGTCAAAGACAGGCCGCTCGAACAGACCGATCGGCATGCCGCCATTGCCAAGCCGTTCGATCCGTCCATCCGCGCGCTGCACCACCGGATGCGGATGCCCGGCCTGCACCATGCTGATCCGGCCGGTCACATGGTTCAGCTCGGCATAGATCATGGTGAAATAGGTGTCGGTGGACATCTCCTCCAGCATCATGTTGTTGAAGAAATGCGCCAATGTGGCGGGATCGACCGCCTCTTGCCCCGATTGCGCCGCCCTCAGCGCGACGTTTTGATCGGCCGAGCCCGACAGGTGCACCGACAACTGCGCGGCCAGCAGGGCGGCAGTCACGCCATGTCCCGACACGTCCAGCGCATAGATTCCCACCTTTTCCGCCCCGATCGGAAAGAAGCCGACCAGATCGCCGCCGATATGACCGGCGGAGCGCAGCAGCAGCGACAATTCGTGATTGCCGAACCGCCCGCTGCGTTCGCGCACCAGCCCCTGTTGCAGCTTGCGCGCCTCGCGCAGGTCCCGCTCCATCGCGTCCTGCGTCTCATGCAGCTCCTCCAGCGCCGCGCGCAGCTTGTCATTGCTGTGGCGCAACTCCTCTTCGACCCGCAAAAGCCGCTCGCCCGCATTCAGCCGCGCCAGCAATTCCGCGCCCGAGACCGGCTTGGTCAGGAAATCATCCGCCCCCGCATCCAGCCCGACCGCGATATCCGCACTGTCGGAATTCGAGGTCAGAAGGATGAAGAAACCGTAACGGTCACGCTTCAGGTTGCGGAAATTCCGGCACAGTTCGGTTCCCGTCATTTCCGGCATGCGCCAGTCCGAGATGATGAAATCCGGGGTCGGAGCCTCGCACGCCCTGAGCGCCTCGGCCCCTGATGCGGCCTCGGTCACGACATAGCCCGCCCGGCGCAGCTGGATGGACAGCACCTTGCGTTGCGCGCGGCTGTCATCGACCAGCAGAATCCGCCTGGCCTTTTGGCGGGCAGGGCGCGGGGTGGGATGGACAGGGCGATTCGAGGCTTTCATTCCCGCTTGATAGGGGCCGGGCGGTAAAGAAGCGGTAAAGCGCGGCAGATTTTTTGCGGATTAACCTGTCGGTAACCGCCCGGTGCTAGATCGGATCCAAAGGGCGATTCGAAAGGTTGAGGACAGGATGATCGATTGGGGAAGGGTGGTGCAACTGCGCGATGACGTGGGCGCGACCGAATTCGGTCCCTTGCTGGAGTTGTTCATTGACGAGATCGAAACGGTTCTGGCTCAGTTGCAGGCCGAGGATCCGGTCAGGCTGACCGATGATCTGCATTTCATCCGCGGCAGCGCGGTCAATCTGGGCTTCAGCGAGCTGGTGTCGTTGTGCCGTCAGATCGAAACCGGGCCGGGGCAGGCGCCACAGGCGCTGCTTGACCGGCTGCGTGGCTGCTATGCCAGTTCCAAAAAGGAGTTCATGCGCGATCTCTACGCGGTTCTGGGCGACGACTTGTCCCGCAGCAGCGGCGTGGCCTGATATCAGACCAGCAATTCGGACAGCAGATTGTCAGACGTGATGTCGCGGAAGGCGAAACCGGCATGATCCAGACGTTGTTTCAGCGTGGTCAGGTTCTCGGGATCGTCGGTTTCGATGCCGATCAGGACCGAGCCGAAGTTCCGCGCCGATTTCTTCAGATATTCGAAACGCGAGATATCGTCATTCGGTCCCAGCAACTCAAGAAAATCACGCAGCGCGCCGGGACGCTGGGGCAGGCGCAGCACGAAGTATTTCTTGACGCCGGAAAAACGCTGTGCGCGTTCCTTGACCTCGGGCAGCCGCTCGAAATCGAAATTCCCGCCGGAACAGACGCAGACGACGGTCTTGCCCCTGATGTCGTCCAGATCCCGCAGGATATCGACGGCCAGCGCCCCGGCAGGCTCCAGCACGACGCCCTCGGTGTTCAGCATTTCCAGCATGGTGATGCAGATGCGGTCTTCGGGGGCCAGATGCACATCAGCGGGGCGGAAATGCCGCAGCGCCTCGAAGGGCAGGGCGCCGATCCGGGCGACGGCGGCACCATCGACGAAACTGTCCACGGCGGGCAGCGCGACCGGCGCACCTTGTTGCAACGCCGCTTGCAGACTGGCGCCGCCCAATGGTTCGGCAAAGGTAAAGCGGGTGTCGGGCGCCTGCTCATGCAGATAGCGGGTTACCCCTGCAGCCAGCCCGCCACCACCCACCGGCAGCACCACCAGATCGGGGGCGCGGCCCAGCTGGTCCAGCAGCTCCAGCCCGACGGTCGCCTGACCCTCGATTACGTCCGGCGCGTCGAATGGTGCCAGAAACTCTGCGCCATGTTCACGGGCAAAGGCTTGCGATGCCGCCAGCGTCTGGTCGAAATAGTCGCCGGTCAGCACGATCTCGATCGCGTCGCCACCGAAGGTCCGGGTCTTGTCGATCTTCTGCTGCGGCGTGGTGATCGGCATGAAGATGGTGCCGCGCGCGCCGAAATGGCGGCAGGCAAAGGCCACGCCCTGCGCATGGTTTCCGGCGCTGGCGCAGACGAAATGCGCGTTCGAGCCGGGCTTGTCGCCCACCAGCTTGCGCATGGCATTGAAGGCGCCGCGCAGCTTGTAGCTGCGCACCGGGGTCAGATCCTCGCGCTTGAGCCAGATGTCGGCGCCATATTTGGCCGACAGATGGTCGTTGCGCTGCAACGGGGTAGGCTCGAACAGGTCGCGCAGAGCGGCCTCGGCCTGACGGACGGAGGCGACAAAATTTTCCATGCCCCGCCCATGCCGCGAATGTGCGTGATTGGCAAGGGGGTTGCCCGCGGATCGGGCGCGGTATAGCCCCATGGCATCGTTGACGGAGTGGGGCAAATGTCCGCCAGACAAGTCATCTTTCATATCGGTTTTCCAAAATGCGCCTCGTCCAGTATCCAGGCATTCTTCGCGGCTAATGCCCGCCGAAATCGCGGGCAGGGATTGTACTATCCGTCCTCGGGTCGATCGCGCGGGGGTTATCGCAGCCACGCGCCGCTTTTTCGCGCTGCGCGGGATGGCGCGGAACTGCGTGGAATCATGGATGATATTCAGAGCGAGACTGGGCAGGCCCGGACCATCTTCCTGTCTTCGGAAGCCGGGGTAGGACGGCTGAACGAGGACGGGATGCTACGGCGCTGCACGGACGAGCTTTCGCGCCGTTTCGGCGCCGAAAATATCACCGTTCTGGTCGTCATCAGGAAGCATTTTGAATTTGCCCATTCCGTCTACGCGCAATTCATCCGCGCCGGGCTTTACGATGCCGACAGAAGGCGTTTCTTTCGGCGGCAGGGTGGCACGATTGCGCGATATTTCCGGCTGCTTCATGCCCGGGACGGCACCTATTCCTTCAGCTATCGCGACACGCTGGCGGCGGTTGGGGATCAGATTGGTGAATGCAGGCTGAAGATCGTTTCCATGCACCGCTCTGATCTGGGTGACGATGTGGTCGTCCATCTTGCGGCTGAGGCAGGCTGTCTGGATGCACAGGATTACCTGGTCAGGCCACGCAACGCTCGTTTTTCGGCGCGCGCGCTTCTGGCAATGTCCGATGCTTACAAGCGGCATCCGGTCGGCCTGGTCGAGGAGCGCGGCGAACGGATCGCGCGGTATTTCGACCGACCCGAAGATCATGGCCGCAGTTTCGATCTTCATGGCGGGCGGAATTTCCACGATATCATCCGACGCTGCCAGCAGCGAGACAGCGATTTTCTCGCTGCGCAACCGGGATGTTTCGATGCGGTGCTGGCGGCGCCAGAATACCGCCCGCCCGAAACGCAGATCACCCTTTCGACCGAGGACCGGCATATCGTTGATCTGTTGCCGAAGAAATCGCCCGTGCAGCGCCTTGTGCCATCGGTGCTGCGGAATGCTGCCCGGGAAATCCGGACGCGCTGGACCGGCGGCTGATACATGCCGGACACCGCTGACGAAGGAAAGCCGGCCGCCTCTTGTGACGCTGCGCGAATGGGCCTATTCCCTGCAAAACTTCGATGAAGGGTCATTTGCATGTCCGACGCGGCGAAAAAAGTCGTCCTTGCCTATTCCGGGGGCCTGGACACCTCGATCATCCTGAAATGGCTTCAGACCGAATATGGCTGCGAAGTCATCACCTTTACCGCCGATCTGGGGCAGGGTGAGGAACTGGAACCCGCCCGCGCCAAGGCCGAGATGCTGGGAATCGCGTCCGGCAACATCCATATCGAGGATCTGCGCGAGGAATTCGTGCGCGATTTCGTCTTTCCGATGTTCCGCGCCAATGCGGTCTATGAAGGGCTGTATCTGCTGGGCACCTCGATCGCGCGCCCGCTGATCTCGAAGCGTCTGGTGGAGCTGGCCCATCAGCACGGTGCCGATGCGGTGGCCCATGGCGCGACCGGCAAGGGCAACGATCAGGTCCGGTTCGAACTGTCGGCCTATGCGCTGGATCCCTCGATCAAGGTGATCGCGCCCTGGCGGGAATGGGATCTGACCTCGCGCACGAAACTGATCGAATTCGCCGAGCAGAACCAGATTCCCATCGCCAAGGACAAGCGCGGCGAGGCCCCGTTCAGCGTCGATGCGAACCTGCTGCACACCTCCAGCGAGGGCAAGGCGCTGGAAGATCCGGCGGTCGAAGCGCCCGAATATGTCTATCAGCGCACGGTCAGCCCCGAGGACGCGCCCGACCAGCCCGAATATATCGAAGTGACCTTCGAGAAGGGCGATGCGGTGGCGATCAATGGCCAGGCGCTGTCGCCCGCCACGATCCTGACCGATCTGAACGAATATGGCCGCAAGCACGGCATCGGGCGGCTGGATTTCGTCGAAAACCGCTTCGTCGGCATGAAGTCGCGTGGCATCTACGAAACGCCGGGCGGCACCATCCTGCTGGAGGCGCATCGCGGCATCGAACAGATCACCCTGGACAGCGGCGCGGGGCACCTCAAGGACAGCCTGATGCCGCGCTATGCCGAACTGATCTATAACGGGTTCTGGTTCAGCCCCGAGCGCGAGATGTTGCAGGCCCTGATCGACAAATCGCAGGAACATGTCACCGGCACCGTGCGGCTGAAACTTTACAAGGGCAGCGTCAACACGGTCGGGCGCTGGTCTGACCATTCGCTCTACAGCGAAAAGCACGTCACCTTCGAAGATGACGCGGGCGCCTATGACCAGAAGGACGCGGCGGGCTTCATCAAGCTGAACGCGCTGCGCCTGAAGCTGATCGGCAACCGCAACGCGCGCGTCAAATGACCACGCAGCGCCAGACCGCCCGGATCGCCATCGTCACGGTCAGCGACCGCGCCTCTCGTGGTGAATACGAGGACAAGGGCGGTCCCGGCGCGGAAAGCTGGCTGCGCGATGTGGTCACCTCGCCGATGCAGATCGTGCGCCATATCGTCCCCGACGGGCGCGAGGCCGTTGCCGCCCGGCTGCGCGAACTGGTCGAGGGCGGCGCCGATCTGATCCTCGTCACCGGCGGCACCGGCCCCGCCCCGCGCGATCAGACGCCCGAGGCCGTGGCCGATGTTGCCGAAAAGGAACTGCCCGGCTTTGGCGAGGAAATGCGCCGCGCTTCGCTGGCCGAGGTTCCGACCGCGATCCTGTCGCGCCAGACCGCCGTCATCCGCGATGCCACGCTGATCATCACCCTGCCGGGCAAGCCCGCAGCCATCGCCACCTGCCTGAATGCGGTCTTTGCGGCAGTGCCCTATTGCCTCGATCTGATCGGTGCCGCGCGGATCGAAACCGACCCGGCCAGGATCAAGGCTTTTCGCCCCAAATCGGCCTGACCTGGTTGTCATCCGGAATGGCGGCGGTCGATGAAAAACAGCATCTGCGGCATTGTGCCTTCCGCGTCGAGGCAGATATGATCCGGCTGGCGGCGAACCCGTGAAACGGTCCGGTGACGCGCTCTGATGATTTTGCTGAGAGTTGGATGTTTGACATGCCAAGACTGTTGATCGTGATGAGCGCGCCTGCCCAGAAACTGCCGGATGGCCGGTTGCGTCTGGATGTCAAGTTTCTGGAAGGATTGCCGCAACACGCGGATTCGTGGGATGGGCCCGTCGAATGTCTGCTGTGGGAGGGTGCAACCGCGATCCCCTTCGGGCGGGATTGTGATCCGGCGCAATTGACCGTGCCTATAACGGTTCTGCCTGCCGGTATGCGTCTGCAATCCGCGCATCTGTCCGGGGCGGATGCGATACTTGCATCTGCGGATTTGTTCCTGACCCATGATCTGCCCGCCATTGTCGACGCGCGGATCCCCATCGTCTATACCATCGAATATACTCTGAAGACGCGGCTGGACATCCTTCGGTTGGGCAAGGCCTCGCCGGTTCGCAAGTTGCGTTCGGCATTGTGGCTGCTCAATACCGAGCGGCGGATGCGCCGCGCCTTCCGCGCCGCGGCTGCCATTCAATGCAATGGCTTTCCCGCCCATGATGCCTATCGGGGGATGACGCGTGATGCGATGCTGTTTCTGGATGGCCGCATGACGGACAGGATGTTCGCCACAGCTGCCGATCAGGCAACGCGCAAGACCCGGTTGCAGGACGGGCACCCGCTGCGGCTGGTCAATTTCGGCAGGCTGGAGCGTATGAAGGGCGCGCAGGATCTGCTGCCTTTCGCGCGAAAACTGAAGGAACTGAATTTCCCCTTCAGGCTGGATATCTTCGGCACCGGCGAATTGGAGGCGGAGATCCGCGACAGCATTACCCGCAACAGCCTTGCCGATTGCGTGACGCTGCACCCACCGGCAGAGTTTGCAACCGAACTGGTGCCGTGGCTGCGCGAAAATGCGGATATCTTTTTAAGCTGTCATCGCCAAGATGATCCGTCCTGCGCCTATATAGAGGCGATGGGCTGTGGCCTGCCGGTTCTTGGTTACGACAATGCGATGTGGTCGGGGCTGCTGTTGGCATCGCGGGCGGGCTGGTCGGTGCCTCTGGGGGATGTCGGGCGGCTTGCGGGCAGGCTGACGGAACTGGGTCGCGATGACATCGCCATGGCATCAGATGCGGCGCTCGACTATGCCAAGGCGCATGATTTCGAGACCGAATTTGCGGCCCGGATGACCCATCTGCGCGAGGTCGTTGCAAGGCGATAGGCGTGGTCCGCATCTAGTGTTTACCTGCGGATGTTGTGGATAACCCCGGCCGCTGCCCCCAGATATGGCGGTTTTGGTTGACTCGCGCCCGTCAATTGCCACAATCCACGGCAAGACGACGAAAGGAATCTCCTTGCGCTTTGACCGGCTGCGACTCAACGGCTTCAAAAGCTTCGTGGACCCGACCGATCTGGTCATCCGCGAAGGACTGACCGGTGTTGTCGGCCCCAATGGCTGCGGCAAGTCGAACCTGCTGGAGGCCCTGCGCTGGGTCATGGGCGAAAACCGCCCCACCGCCATGCGCGGCGAGGGGATGGAGGATGTGATCTTCGCCGGTACCTCGCGCCGCTCTGCGCGTGGGCATGCGGAAGTGACGCTGACCCTGGACAATCGCGACCGGCTGGCGCCTGCGGGTTTCAACGACGACGATCATTTCGACATCGTGCGCCGGATCACCCGTGATGCCGGGTCGGCCTACAGGATCGGCGGCAAGGATGTGCGGGCGCGCGATGTGCAGATGCTGTTCGCGGATGCCTCGACCGGGGCGCATTCGCCCGCGCTGGTCCGGCAGGGGCAGATTTCCGAACTGATCAACGCCAAGCCCAAAAGTCGCCGCCGGATTCTGGAAGAGGCTGCGGGAATTTCCGGTCTCTATCAGCGCCGCCACGAGGCCGAACTGAAGCTGAATGCGGCGGAAACCAACCTGACGCGGGTTGATGACACGCTGGATCAGCTGTCCGCGCAGGCGGCCAGTCTGGCGCGTCAGGCGCGGGCGGCGGCGAAATACCGCGAGGTCGGCACGGCGCTGCGGCTGGCCGAGGGGGTGCTGCTCTATCGTCGGTGGGCCGAGGCCGAGGCGGCGCGGCTGGCGGCAGCGGGGGCGCTGACGGCGGCGGTGAAGGCGGCGGGCGAGGCCGAAGCCGCGGCCCGTCAGGCCAGCGAAGCGCGCGAGGCGGCGGAAAGCGCCTTGCCCCCCTTGCGCGAAGAGGAACAGGTGGCGGCGGCGATCCTGTCGCGGCTGGTGGTCGAGCGCGAGGCGCTGGACGAGGCCGAGGCGCGGGCGACCGCTGCGATCCGCGCGCTGACCGCGCGCATCTCTCAACTGGATCACGATATCGAGCGGGAATCGGCGCTGAACCGCGATGCGGGTGAGGTGATCGAGCGGCTGGACTGGGAACGAACCGAGCTGGAAAAAGCCGGGCAGGGGCATGAGGACAGGCTGGCGGCGGCGGCCGAGGCGGCGGATGAAGCCGCCGAGGCGCTGCGCGGGATCGAGGGACGGCTGGCCGAACTGACCGACGAATCCGCGCGTCTGGCGGCTCGTCACCAGTCGGCCGAAAGGCTGGCCAGCGATCTGCATACGATGCTGCAACGCGCCGAACGCGCGGCGGCCGAGGCGGATTCGAGCGCGGCGCGGGCTTCGGATACCGGGCAGGCGGCGCAAACCGCGCTGGCCGGGGCCGAAGCCGCGCAGGACGCCGCGCGGGCGCGGGCCGAGGCCGCCGAGGAAGCCCTGGCGGGTGCGGAATATGCGCGCAGCGATGCCGAGGCCGCCGAGACCGCCGCCCGCACCGCCCGCGCCGAGGCCGAGGGCGAAACCAGTGCTCTGGCCGCCGAAATGGCCGCCCTGCGCCGTCTGGTGGAACGCGGGCAGTCGGACGGCGGTGCGATTCTGGATCAGGTGACGGTCGCGCGCGGCTATGAAATGGCCTTTGGCGCGGCGCTTGGCGACGATCTGCGCGCCGGTCTGGCCGAGGATGGCGGCAGCGGCTGGCATGTCCTGCCGGGCTGGGACGCGCCACAGCCCCTGCCGGACGGGGTGGCCCCTCTGGCGCCGCATGTGACCGCGCCCGAGGCGCTGGCGCGGCGGATGTCTCAGGTCGGGCTGGTGACTGACGCGGCGGCAGCGGCCGGTTTGCAGGACCGTTTGCAGCCGGGTCAGCGGCTGGTGACCCAGGCGGGCGATCTGTTCCGCTGGGACGGGATGCGGGTGATGGCGGGCGAGGCTTCGTCCGCCGCGGCGCTGCATCTGCAAAAGGTCAACCAACTGGCCGAGCTTGAGGAAACCGCCACCGAGGCGCAGGCGCGTGCCGATACCACCGTCGAGGCGCACGAGGACGCCCGCGCCCGGCTGGCCGATGCCTCGGCGCTGGAAAAATCCGCCCGTGATGGGCGGCGCGAGGCCGAACGTCTGCTGTCGGATGCGGCGCGGGCGGTGACGCGGGCCGAATCGGATCTGTCGCTGGCCAACAGCCGGGCGGAATCGGCGCGGGCCGAACTGGCGCGGCATCAGGCCGATGCCGCGGATGCGCGCGCCCGGTTGCGGCAGGCAGAGGCCGCGCTGGCCGAACTGCCCGACCGGGCCGATGCGGCGGCGGCGGTCGAACATGCCCGCACCGGGGTCGAGGCCGCGCGGATCGCCACGATGACCCGCCGCGCCGCGCTGGACGAATTGCGGCGCGACAGCAATGCCCGGCTGAAGCGTCTGCAAGAGATCGCCAAAGAGGAATCCGGCTGGAAGCTGCGCCTGCAACAGGCCGGGACGCGCGCCGCCGAACTGGCCGCGCGGCGTGACGCTGCCGCCGATGAACTGGCCGGGGCCGAGGCTCAGCCTGCGCTTCTGGCCGAAAAGCGCGACAGCCTGACCGCGCGCGAAGAGGATGCCGGGGCGCGGCTGGCGCGGGCCCGCGATGCCTTGGGGGCAGCCGACGACGCCGCCCGCGCCGCCGCCCATGCCGAGCGCGATACCGAACGCGCCGCGTCTGAGGCGCGCGAAACCCGCGCCGCCTGCGAGGCCCGCGCCGAGGCCGCCCGCGATACCGAATCCGCCGCCCGCGCCCGCATCCATGAGGAAACCGAGGGCACGCCGCAGCAGCTTCTGGACGGTCTGGGCGATGTCAGCACCGACACCCCCGCGCATGTGCTGGAGGATCAGATCGCCCGGCTGCGCAACCAGCGTGACGCGCTTGGCGCGGTTAACCTGCGCGCCGACGAGGACAAGCGGGAACTGGAAGAGGAGCGCGACCGGCTGGCGGGTGAGAAAACCGATCTGGAAGAGGCGATCCGCAAGCTGCGTGCCGGGATCGGCAGCCTGAACCGCGAGGGGCGCGAACGCCTGCTGACCGCCTTCGACACGGTGAACGGCAATTTCACCACCCTGTTCACCACCCTGTTCGGCGGTGGCGAGGCGCGTCTGGTGCTGGTCGAATCCGACGATCCGCTGGAGGCCGGGCTGGAAATCATGTGCCAGCCGCCGGGCAAGAAGCTGTCCACCCTGTCGCTGCTGTCGGGGGGCGAACAGACGCTGACGGCGCTGGCGCTGATCTTTGCGGTGTTTCTGGCCAATCCCGCGCCGATCTGCGTGCTGGACGAGGTCGATGCGCCGCTGGACGACGCCAATGTCCGCCGCTTCTGCGATCTGCTGGACGAAATGACCCGGCGGACCGAAACCCGTTTTCTGATCATTACCCACCATGCGGTGACCATGGCGCGGATGGACCGGCTGTTCGGGGTGACGATGGTGGAACAGGGCGTCAGCCAGCTGGTCAGTGTCGATCTGAAACGCGCCGAGGCTCTGGTCGCCTGACGCGGGCCTTGTTACGGTGCCGCTCGAATCTGCCATGACGAGGTTAACATGAGCATCGAGAATCGACTGACCGAGCTGGGAATCACCCTGCCGGACGCGCCTGCCCCCGCCGCCAATTACGTGCCCTTCGTGCAGACCGGCAATCTGGTCTTCATCTCGGGCCAGATCAGCCAGAATGAGGCCGGGCTGATCACCGGCAAGCTGGGCGATGCGATGTCGGTCGAGCAGGGCGCCGAGGCCGCGCGCCGCTGCGGTCTGGCGCTGATCGCGCAATTGAAGGCCGCCGTCGGCGATCTGGACCGGGTGAAGCGCGTCGTGAAACTGACCGGCTTCGTGAACTCGACCCCGGATTTCACCGAACAGCCGAAGGTCGTCAACGGCTGCTCGGACCTGATGGTTCAGGTGTTCGGCGATGCCGGCCGCCATGCCCGCGCCGCCGTTTCGGCCCCGTCGCTGCCGCTTGGCGTCTCGGTCGAGATCGAGGCGGTGTTCGAGATCGCCTGATGATCCTGCCGCAGAAGTTCCTGACCCTGCCCATCGCCCATCGCGGGCTGCATGGGCCGGGCATCCCGGAAAACAGCCTTGCCGCCGCGCAGGCGGCCATCGATGCGGGCTATGGGATCGAACTGGATATCCAGCCATCCTCGGACGGGGTGGCTATGGTGTTTCACGACTATGACCTGCATCGCCTGACCGGGCGCGAGGGGCGTGTGGACGGGCTGGATGCCGCCACGCTGGGGCAGGTGGCCCTGCTGGGCAGCGCGGAAACGGTGCCGACTCTGGCGCAGTTTCTGGATCTGGTCTCGGGTCGGGTGCCGCTGCTGATCGAGATCAAGGACCAGCCGGACGGGCAGGGCGGGCAAGCCGTGCCGCTGCATGTCCCGGTGGCCGAGGCGCTGAAGGGCTATGCCGGGCCGGTGGCGCTGATGTCCTTCAATCCGCAGATCGTCGCCGCCTTTCACGCCATCGCGCCCGAGATACCGGTCGGCCTGACCACCTGCGCCTTCGCAGCCGGGGATTTCCCGACCCTGTCGGAGCAAGAGCGTGAGCATCTGGCCGCGATCACGGATTACGATGCAGTGGGGGCCAGCTTCATCTCGCATGATCACCACGATCTGGACAATCCGCGCGTCGATGCGCTGAAGGCGATGGGGGCCGGGATACTGTGCTGGACGATCCGTTCGCCGGGTCAAGAGGCCGCCGCGCGCCGCATCGCCCATAACATCACGTTCGAACATTATCCGGCGCCGAAATAGCGCCCTTCGCGCAGAACCGGCCCAACGTCGCGGGCCGGTTCATGTCCCTGTTGCCGCATTGCGGGATGGTCTGCGCACCCTGTCAGGATAGGCCCATGAACACGACCCTGACCATCAGCACCCATGACGCGATCAGCGCCGTCCCCGCTGCCGACTGGGACCGGCTGGCGGGCGGCAACCCCTTTGTCAGCCACCGTTTTCTGGCGGCGCTGGAGGATTCCGGCTCGGTCGGGCGGGGCAGCGGCTGGCAACCCCTGCATCTGACGGTCGAAGGTGACGGGAAGATCCTTGGTGCAGCACCGCTTTACGCGAAATCGCACAGTCAGGGCGAATATATCTTCGATCACGCCTGGGCCGACGCCTATACGCGGGCGGGCGGGCATTACTATCCCAAGCTGCAATGCGCGGTGCCCTTCACGCCCGCGACGGGGCCGCGCCTGCTGTCGCCCGATCCGGCCATCCGGCAGGCGCTGCTGTCGGGCATGGCGCAGATCGCCGGGCGCGCAGGCTGTTCGGGCGCGCATATCACCTTCTGCACCGAGGCCGAGGCGCAAGAGGGGGCCGGGGCGGGCTTTCTGCCCCGCGTGACCCAGCAGTTCCACTGGCTGAACCGGGGCTATGGCAGCTATGACGATTTTCTGGCGGCGCTGTCGTCGCGCAAGCGCAAGGCGATCCGCAAGGAACGGGCGCGCGCGGCCGATTTCGGTGGCACGATCCGGCAACTGACCGGCGATGATTTGCGGCCAGAGCATTGGGATATCTTCTGGCAATTCTATCAGGACACCGGCAGCCGCAAATGGGGGCGGCCCTATCTGACGCGGGCTTTCTTCGACTGTATTCAGCAGACGATGCGCGAGGATATCCTGCTGGTTCTGGCCGAGCGCGACGGTCAGCCGATCGCCGGGGCGCTGAACTTCATAGGCGCCGACGCGCTTTATGGCCGCTACTGGGGCTGCGTCGAGGATCACGCCTTCCTGCATTTCGAGCTGTGTTATCATCAGGCCATCGACTATGCGATCGCGCATGGGCTGGCGCGGGTCGAGGCGGGCGCGCAAGGCGAGCACAAGCTGGCGCGGGGTTATGAGCCGGTCGAGATCCATTCGCTGCATTGGGTGCGGGACGAAGGCTTCCTGCGCGCCCTTGCCGATTATCTGGACCGTGAACGCGAGGCGATGGGGCAGGAGATCGAGGCGCTGGCCGATTGGACGCCGTTCCGCAAGGGCTGAGCGTGTTCCTTGCGTCCCGCGATGGCCGGGGGGCTGTCTGCCCCCCGGAACCCCCCGAAGGTATTTTCAAGGAGTGCGAGGAAGGTGGGTCAGGCTTTTTCCAGCAAAGCCTCGCCGGCACTGACGCTGCATGTGCCGGGCGAATCCTCGATTTCGACCACCTCGAAGCTGCCCTCGTTCAGCAATGCGGCAAATCGTTTGCAGCGACCGTAAAGCCCGGCTGGGGGCGCATCAAAGGACAGACCCAGAGCTTTGGTGACGCTGCCATCGGCATCGGCCAGAACCTCGATCCCGGCCTTGTCGGCGCCGGTTGCCCTGGCCCAGGCGTCGGTGACGAAGGGGTCGTTCACGGTCAGGCAGACGATGCGGGAAATACCCTTGTCGCGGAAGGCGTCGGCGCTGCGGATGAAGCTGGGCATATGCGCATTGGTGCAAGTGCCGGTAAAGGCGCCCGGCAGCCCGAAGACCGCCACCCGGCCGCTGGCCAGTTCGGCCAGATCGACCTCTTCCGGGCCGCTGTCGCCGACGCGCAGGGCCTTGCCCGCGGGCAGTTTGTCTCCGACGGTGATGGTCATGGGACGTCCTCCTGAATTGCAACGGATTCGCGGCGACTATAGGGTGCGGTCCGGCAACAGGCCAGCGGAACGGACGGAGACGGCAATGCGGATCGTGGGCGGTAATCTGCGCGGCCTCAAACTGGCCGAACTGGGCGAGGGCGACCGTGCCGCCCATTTGCGCCCCACCAGCGACAGGGTACGCGAATCGATCTTCAACCTCTTGATCAATGGCGCATATGGCAATCCGGTGCCGCAGGCGCGGGTGCTGGATCTGTTCGCCGGAACCGGCGCGCTGGGGCTGGAGGCCTTGTCGAGGGGTGCCGCCCATGTGACCTTCGTGGATGACGGGGCAAAGGCGCGCAGCCTGATCCGTACGAATATCGAACGGGCCCGGGCCATGGGCGTCACCGATCTGTGGCGGCGGGATGCCACCCGGATGGGGGACAATCGCGGTACTCCCTTTTCGCTGATCTTTCTCGATCCGCCCTATGGTCAATCCCTGGGCGAGGCTGCCATGTTCTCGGCCCTTACTGGCGGCTGGTTCGCGCCCGGTGCCATGATTGTCTGGGAAGAATCCCGTTCCCCGATCATTCCCGCCCCCCTGACACAGATCGACCAGCGGCGTTATGGTGACAGCATCGTGACACTGGCGCGGATGCCGGGGGCGTCCTGCCTGTAGCACGGACCACCGGTGTGACCCTGAAGCTGCAGTTGATCGTGGAGAGGCGTGGCGGGGGCGCTGCCCCCGTCGCGTTCCGCGACTCCCCCGAGGTATTTTGGAGGAGTGCGAGGGTTGGGCAGTCGAGAGAGGGTCAGCTTCTCGCGCTCCTTGAAAATACCTGCGGGGTGAACTGGCCGCAGGCCAAGAGGGGGCGGCGAGCCCCCTTTGCTTTCATGTCGGTCAGTGACTTGCTTGCGGTCCTGTGGGCAGGGTAAGGCTGGGGGCGGTATGGCGGCATCCGGACACGGCTCTGGTCATGCTCGCGATGACAACAACTTGCAGGATGCCGTGGCCCAGTCGTCCCCAGAAACCTCCTCGCTGTTCCGCCGTTTCTGGACGGATTATCTGCGCCGGCATCGCGGCAGCATGGGCGTTGCCTTCCTGCTGATGACGCTGGAGGGATCGACGCTGGCGCTGATCTCGTGGATGCTGAAGCCACTGTTCGACCGGGTCTTCGTCGGCAAGGAGACCGGCGCGATCTGGTGGGTGGGCGGCGCGATTTTCTGTGTCTTTCTGCTGCGTGCGCTGACTCTGGTGGCGGGGCGGTCGCTGTTGACGCGCATTTCGCTGGGGATCTCGACGCTGATGCAGCGCGATCTGCTGGGGCATATCCTGACGCTGGATGGACGTTTCTTCCGCGACAATCCGCCCGGCGCCCTGATCGAGCGGATACAGGGCGACACCATCGCGGTTCAGGGGGTCTGGGCCACATTGATCACCGGGGCGACGCGCGATGTGATTGCGCTGCTGATGCTGTTCGGCGTGGCGATCGCCATCGACCCGGTCTGGACGCTGGCGGCGCTGATCGGGGCGCCGATCCTGATTGCACCGGCGGCGCTGGTTCAGCGCTATATCCGGCGCAAGGTGGCGCAAAGCCGGATCAATGCCAGCGCCCGCGCCACGCGGCTGGACGAGGTTCTGCATGGTGTTACCTCGATCCGTCTGAACCGTTCCGAAGCGGTGCAGCAGCAGCGTTTCGGCGAGATCGTCGACCGCATCCGTCAGGCCGAGGTCAAGGTCGCCGCCACCAGCGTGGTGATCCCGGCGCTGACCGATATCGTCACCGGCATCGGTTTTGTCTCGGTGCTGGCGCTTGGCGGCGCGCAGGTCATGGAGGGAGAGCGCAGCGTCGGCGATTTCATGGCCTTTTTCAGCGCGCTGGCGCTGGCCTTTCAGCCGATGCGGCGGCTGGGCATGCTGGCCGGCAGCTGGCAGACGGCGGCGGCCAGTCTTGAGAGGATCTATCAGGTCTTTGACACAAGACCCAATATTCTGTCGGGGCCAAGGCAGCAGCCACCCGATGATATGTCGATCCGGCTGGAAGATGTCTGGCTGTCCTATGACGACCAGACCGTGCTGAACGGGCTGACTTTCGCCGCCGAAGCCGGGCAGACCACTGCCCTGGTCGGGCCTTCGGGGGCGGGTAAATCCACCGTGTTCAATCTGCTGACGCGTATGGTCGATCCCGACCGTGGGCAGGTTCTGCTGGGTGGCGTGCCGGTTCAGGATTATGGCCTGGAGGTGCTGCGCGACCAGTTCTCGACCGTGGCGCAGGATTCGGCGCTGTTCGATGAGACCCTGCGCGAGAACGTGCTGATGGGCCGCCCCGATGCCTCGGAGGATGCGCTTCAGCGCGCGCTGGAGGTCGCCCATGTCAGCGATTTCGCGCGGGCGCAGCCTCTGGGGCTGGAAAGCCGCGTTGGGCCACGCGGAACGGCCCTGTCGGGGGGGCAGCGCCAGCGGGTCTCGATCGCCCGGGCGGTACTGCGCGATGCGCCGGTTCTGCTGCTGGACGAGGCCACCAGCGCATTGGATACCGCCAGCGAAAAGCTGGTGCAGGATGCGCTGGACCGTTTGTCGCAGGGCCGCACGACGCTGGTCATCGCGCATCGGCTGTCCACCATCCGCAATGCCGACAAGATCGTGGTGATCGACGCGGGCAGGGTTGTCGAACAGGGCAGCCATGACCAGTTGATGGCAAAGGGCGGCACATATGCCCGCCTTGTCGCCTTGCAATTCGGAGAAGATGAATGAACCGCCGGATTATCCGCCTCAGCGGAGAGGATCACAGGGATTTCCTTCAGGGACTGGTCACCAATGATGTGACCCGCGCGCCGTGCTGGGCGGCGTTGCTGACGCCGCAGGGGAAATATCTGGCCGATTTCCTGATCGTGCCGGATGGCGATGCCCTGCTGCTGGACGTGGATGCGCGTCTGGCGGATGACCTGATGCGGCGACTGTCGATGTACAAGCTGCGCTCGAAGGTGCTGCTGGAAGAGACCGACATGACCGTCGCGTGTGGTACCGGCCCGGCGCCGGACGGTGCGATTGCCGATCCGCGGCACGAGGCGCTTGGCTGGCGGCTGTATGGGGCCGAGGGCGATGACGGCAGTGACTGGGATGCGATCCGGGTCGAGCATTGCATCCCCGAAACCCTGATCGAACTGATCCCGAACGAGACATTCATTCTGGAGGTCGGATTCGAGCGTCTGCACGGCGTCGATTTCCGCAAGGGCTGCTATGTCGGGCAGGAAGTCACGGCGCGAATGAAGCACAAGACCGAATTGCGCAAGGGCCTGACGGTGCTGGGAATCGAAGGCGAGGCCGCCATCGGCACCTCCATTCGGCGCGATGGCCGCGAGGTCGGCACCCTGTTCACCCAATCGGGCGGCCGCGCCATTGCGCATGTCCGCTTTGACCGGCTGGGCGAGGGGATGGAGGCCGGCCCGGCACGCATCCTTGCGCCGTGACGGGCGGGGCCGGATTGCGACGGCTTCGAACCGTGGTGGCGAAAAGACAAGCGAATTGACGGCAGGTGCGTTGTCTGACGCGGTGGCGGCGCCAGCGATGTGCTGCTGGCCGCCTTCGCGCTGGCGGTGATCCGCCGGCGGCTGTTCGGGGATGCCCCCCGCGCCGGATGCTGGACAGGTGTCCGGTCAAGGGCCAAGTCGGCACGGGTCGAGATGCCGGCGCTGCCGGGGGCTTCGCCGCTGTCGCAGAACCTCAATCAGTTGACGGGCAGAGGATATGGGTGCGCCGCGCCGGCCACCGTAAATCCATCTCCCGCGCGAGGATCAAGGATGGCGTCGCGATATCCTGCGCTCGCTCCAGTCGCGCAGAGAACTGTTCGCGGCCACAAGCGTGATTCTGTGCAATGCTTGGGATGTCCGAGACGGACGGTGCTGCAACTTGTCTTTGCGGAAGCCGTTCGCTGTTAGCAGGGAAACAGGCGGTTGAACTGTAGAAGCAGCCATACCGTCCAAGGTGTTGGCTGGTTTGTTTCACTCTACAAGTGAGATGGTGCGGGCGGTGGGACTTGAACCCACACGGCCTGACGGCCCACAGATTTTAAGTCTGATATGTCTACCATTCCATCACGCCCGCACGGGCCGATTGCGCGGCAGCGATGGATCGCAGCGCGGGCAATCACCGGAAAATCGGAAAACCGGTCCGTCGTGGCTAGCGCAAACCGCAAAGGCTTGGCAAGCGCGACATTCCATAAACCGGGTTCAGAAACTGCGCGTCGGGCGGTCGAAGACCTTGCGGCCCATCAGACTGCCGACCAGATCGACCATCAGCTTGGCCGTGCGGCCCCGGTCGTCCAGAAACGGGTTCAGCTCGACCAGATCCAGCGAGGTGACAAGCCCCGATTCGTGCAGCAGCTCCATCACCAGATGCGCCTCGCGGAAGGTCGTGCCGCCCGGAACCGTGGTGCCGACTGCGGGCGCGATCGAAGGGTCGAGGAAATCGACATCCAGCGAGACATGCAGCATCCCGTCCTCGGCCTTCACCCGTTCCAGAAAGCTGCGCAGCGGGGCGACGATGCCTTGTTCGTCGAGCACCCGCATGTCGTTCACGATGATCGAACTGGACTGCATCGCCTGATGCTCGGCCGGATCGACGCTGCGGATGCCGAACATGCAGATGTTTTCGCCGGGGATCGGCGTGGGAAAGGGCGGCAGCGGATCGAAGCCCGCCAGCCCGTTGGCATAGGCCATCGGGGTGCCGTGAATATTGCCCGAGGTCGTGGTCCGGAAGGTGTGGAAATCGCTGTGTGCGTCCAGCCAGATGACGAATTGCGGGCGTCCGCTGCGGGCGGCATGGGCCGCGACGCCCGCGACCGTTCCCAACGCCAGCGCGTGATCCCCGCCCATGAAGATCGGCATTCCCTGCGGCATCGCGGCTTCGGCGGCGGCGCGCAGGGCGCGGGTCCAGGCGACCATCTCGGGCAGGTGGTGGATGGCCGGGTTCGGGCAGGTCTCGGAGCCGGGCGCGTCCGGGGTGACATCGCCCAGATCCTCGACCGTGTGGCCAAGAGCGGTCAGCGTCCCCGCCAGCCCCGCCACGCGATAGGCGGCAGGCCCCATCAGGCAACCGGGACGGCGCTGGCCCTCATCGACGGGGGCACCGATCAGAATGCAATGGGTCATCCGATTCTCCTGTTGGTTCACGGCCGAGATAAGAATGGCCGGACAGGAATGTCCACAGATGCGGGGATGGCGCGCTTGCCTGGGTCGGGGCGAGAGGGAAAAACACCCGTCCCTGGGTCAGCGCCCCGCCATAGGACCGGACGCCCAAAAGCGCAAGTTGAATGAGCCCCCGTTTCACCGGAACCTAAGCGGTTTCGGTTGCGGCCGTGATGAACTCTCGCGGCGAGCGCCATTTCAGGCCGGAATGCGGGTGGTGTTCGTTATAATCTTCGATCCGGTCTCCTATCAATGACAGAACGGTTTCGGCATCCGGCAGTGGCGTGACGCTGACATAGTCGCGCTTCAGGGTTTTCACGAATGCCTTTGACATGCCGTTGGACTGCGGGCTTTTCACCGGCGTGAAGCAGGGTTTCAGCCCAAGCTGACGTGCGAAGATGCGCGTGTCCTTCGCGGTGTAAGGGCTGCCATTGTCGGACAGTAGCTCGACCACTCCCGGTGCACGAAATGCATTGAACCGTTTTTCGACGGCCTCCAGCATCATATCGCGCACATCCGATCCGCTGATCCCGGCATTGACCACGGCCCGCCAGGCAATGATCCTGCGGTCACAGGCGTCGATCGGGAAAGCCGCGCGGATGATTTCGCCGTTCCAGCAGGTGAACTCCAGGCCATCTGAGCACCATCGCAGGTTCGAGCGCATCATCACCACCTTGCAGTCATGGCTGCGTTCCAGGTGAGCGAAGCCGCTGCGTTCCAGCAGAAGGTTGTTGTTTTTCATGATCCGATACACGCGCTTGTGGTTTACCGCCGCGAACCCTTCGGCCCGCAATTCCCGGCTCAGAACTGCCGTGACCCGGCGATAGCCATAGGTTGGGCGCTTCGCCATCAGCCTCTGGATGCGGGGCAGAACCGCCGCGTCTTGAGCTTTATGATAGCTCCGACGCAGCTTCGCGCTCCCGTGCAACCGTTCATGCAGGTTCGAGCGCGCACCGCCATTGTCCTGGCCACCGCCTTCATCGGAAATCGTCCGGTCGCAGCGACAGCGCATGCAAGATCGGTTTTTTTGCCCTTGCCCGTTCAAGCGCTTCCTTCAAGACCTCGGCCTCCAGCGTTTTGCGGCCGAGCTGGCGCTCCAGTTCTCGGATACGGCTCTCCATCTCGCGGACGGTCTTGCTGCTGGTGACGCTGTCATCTCCACTCACGGCAATCGTGCCCCTTTCCAACATCAGCTTGCGCCAACGATACAGGAGATTGGGAGCGACACCATTACGCCGGGCAACCCCGGAAATGCTTTCACCCTCGCTCAGGGCTTCTTCCACGATCCGCAGCTTCTCGGATGCTGACCAACGGCGGCGACGGTCACCATCACTGATGATTTCAAATTCCGACATAAGCATATGCTTAAGGCTAGCCTTAAGCCTCCTTGGCTACGCCAAGCTGTCCGGTCGAAACGGGGCCAGTTCACAAGTAGGGGGGCCGCCACCGGCGATCACATTGGCCGGAACGGGGCGGCTTTCCGCAGGGATTGCGGGATCAGGCCCGCACGCCCTGAAAGCGGGCCTGCCATTCCTCGCGGCTTTCGTCGCTGATCTTGGCGAACAGCACCTCGGGCACGGTGAAGGCGTGACTGGCGGGCAGGGCGGTCAGGGCCGTCGCCACGTCATCGGGCCAGTCGCGGTTGTCGGTCTGCATCGCCGCCAGCATCGCATCCGCCGTGAACGGGATGAAGGGCGCCGACAGCACCGCGTAAAGCCGGATCAGGTTCAGCCCCAGACGCACCTGCATGGCGGCCTTTTCCGGGTCGGTCTTGAAGGTGGACCACGGCGCCGCGCCTTGCAGATATTCGTTGCCCAGAACCCAGATGGCGCGCAGCTCGGCGGCGGATTTGCGCACCTCCATCGCGGCCATGAAGCCGTCATAGGCGTGGATGCGGGTGGTCAGCGCCTCGATCAGGCGGGATTCCTCGGGGCCGTATTCGCCGCCTTCGGGGATGGTTTCGCCGAATTTGGAACGGCAGAACTTGGTGATCCGGCTGACGAAATTGCCCAGCACATCGGCCAGATCCTTGTTCACCGATTGTTGGAAATTGTCCCAGGTGAACTCGCTGTCACCCGATTCCGGGGCGTGGGACAGAAGCCACCAGCGCCAGTAATCGGCGGGCAGGATCTCCAGCGCGTGATCCATGAAGACGCCGCGCCCCTGCGAGGTGCTGAATTGCCCGCCGTCATAGGTCAGATAGTTGAAGGACTTGATGTAATCGACCATCTTCCACGGCTCGCCCGAACCGATGATGGTGGCGGGGAAGGACAGCGTGTGGAAGGGCACGTTATCCTTGCCCATGAACTGGGTATAGGTCACGTCCTTGGCGCCCTCGTCCAGACGCCACCAGCGGCGCCAGTCGGCATCGGGCCTGCCATGCGCATCGGCCCATTCGGCGGTGGCGGCGATATATTCGATGGGCGCGTCGAACCAGACATAGAAGACCTTGCCCTCCATCCCTGGCCACGGCTGATCGCCGCGCTTGACCGGTACGCCCCAATGCAGGTCGCGGGTGATGCCCCGGTCCTGCAACCCGTCGCCGTCATTCAGCCATTTCCGCGCGATGGAGGTGGTCAGGATCGGCCAGTCATGCTTGCTGTCGATCCAGTCGCTGATCTGATCCTTCAGCAACGACTGGCGCAGATAGAGATGCTTGGTCTCGCGCACTTCCAGATTGGTGCTGCCCGAGATCGCGCTGCGCGGATCGATCAGGTCGGTCGGGTCCAGCTGCTTGGTGCAGTTCTCGCATTGATCGCCGCGAGCCTTGTCGTAACCGCAATTCGGACAGGTGCCCTCGATATAGCGGTCGGGCAGGAAACGCCCGTCATCGACGGAATAGACCTGCTTCTCGCTGACCTCGGCGATATAGCCGTTATCGGCCAGCTGCCCGGCGAAATGCTGGGTCAGCACCTGGTTGCGCTGGCTGGATGAACGCCCGAAATGGTCGAAGGACAGGCCGAAGCGGCGGGCGATATCGGCCTGAACCCCGTGCATCTGGGCGCAGAACTCTGCCACCGGCTGGCCCGCCTTCTGTGCGGCCAGTTCGGCGGGCGTGCCATGTTCGTCTGTGGCGCAGATGAACATGACCTCATGCCCGCGCCCGCGCAGATAGCGGGCGCAAAGATCGGCGGGCAATTGCGAACCGACGAGGTTGCCCAGATGCTTGATGCCGTTGATATAGGGGATTGCCGAGGTAATCAGGTGGCGGGCCATGTCTGCGTCCTTGTGTCTGGCGCTTCTCTAGGGCCTTGCCGTGCAAAACACCAGAGACCAAGGGCCAGCTTACGGTTGCTGTGTGGCGTAACCGGCAAGGATGCCGGACCGCAGACGCGCCTTCTCGACGTCGATGGCGTCGCGCAATTCGGCCTCGAACTCATCGCGGTTGAAATATTCGTCCAGCCTGACCACGGCGTAATCGACGACCAGCCAGCCGACCACGGCACCACCAACACCGCCCACCGCAGTGCCGACGGGGCCGAGGAAGCTGCCCGCCACCGCGCCCGCCGCTGCGGTTCCGCCGATTCCGGTGGCCTTGCCGACGCCCTTGGCACCCGCCTTGATCGCGGTCGAGGCGACCACCTTGGTGGCGATGGGTTTCACGATGGCCACCACAACGGCTGTCGCTGCCGCCGAACCCGTCGCAGCGGCGGGCAATGTCACGATCATGCGCCGTTTCGCATCATCCAGCGTCAGTTGCAGCGCCTCGGGCAGCGGCTGTCCGGTCTCGCCCGCCAGCCTTTCGCCTTCTTGCGCGAAAATGCCGGAAACGCTTTGTTGATAGGCCTTTCGCAGATGCTCTATCTGCTGAACGTGGCGGGTCTCGAAATCCTCGAACAGATGTTTGCGCATCAGACTGCCGATCTCTTCCTCGAGACCCAGTGTTTCCTTCCCGGCAGCCCAGAGTTCGGCATATTGCCCCCAGACCGAATAATGGAAATCGGCATAGGTTGGGATGCTGGCATAGACGGGCTGGAACATCTGCTCCAGCGCATCATCCAGATTGGCCTCGATCGCCTGATATCCGGCCTGTCGCGCCCGAACCTCGACCTGCGCAAGCTGTTCCTGCGTGATGCTGATCTGCGGGGACTGGGCGGTATCGGACGCGGACTGATCCGGGACGGGCCGCAGCATGGCCAGAATGACCAGCACGGCGGTGATGCCGATCAGGGCGAAGATGGTGCTCCAGAAATAAAAGCCGATGCCGCGCTTATTGGCTGCGCGTGCCGAAGGGGAGTTCATGGGTAAGCCCGACCAGATTGAATGTCGCGGCAGAGTCGGCAAAAAACCGCCCAACGGCAAGGCAAATGGCAGAATTGTAAATAAACAGCAGCGCCGAGACGCCCCACACGTCGCTCATGGCGCGCAGCATCCAGTGAATCGCGGCCTCCAGCAGCTGCATGGCGCTGAGCGCCTCGATGATGCCGTCCCGACGCAGGGGCAGTTCGGCCAGCGAGGCTTTCATCACCTCCATGAAGCCGCCGGCTTCCAGCCAGACGGGCGGCGGCAGGATATCCTGCTGCATCCAGAAATGCAGCAGGCAGAAGGGCAGGGCGATCGCCGCTGCCACCCAGGCGCTGGCGGCGACGGCGAATTCGGGCCGCAGCTCCCGCGCCATGACCCTGCGCAGCCATGCGATAACCGCCAGCGTGCAGATGCCGATGGCGGCGGCCAGAAGCACTTCGGGCAGGCGGGCATGCAGCGCAAAATGGCACATGCCCAGAACGATGGCGGTGCCTTCGACCACGGCAAGGATCAGGCCGCTCATGCGCCCGCTGAACCAACGCTTATAGCGCGAGCCGGGCAGGAAGATCCCCTCGCGCATGGCCAGCGTCAGCCTGACCCGGCGCAGATAAATTCCCGCACCGACCAGCAGCAGCGCGATTACGGGCACCAGCGCCGCCGCCGAGGTATGCGGATAACCGAATCGCCACAGCAGAAACAGCGCGGCACAGATCAGTCCCGCACACAGTTCCGACCAGCGGCCCACGGCTTAGCGTCTGCGGTCGCGGCGCGAACTCATGGGCTGGAAGGCGACACCGACATGGGCCTCGCAATAGGGTTTGCCGGCTTGACTGGGCAGGCCACAGAACCAGAATTTCTCGGTCGCGGGGTCGCCGATGGGCCATTTGCAGGTCCGCTCGGTCAGTTCCATCAGGGTCAGCTTGCGGGCGCGTTTCTCGACCTCGCGGACCGAGGCCAGCGCCTCGGGGCTGATCTCGTTGGCCGAAGGCTGCGGCGGCAGGGGCTGGCCCGCCGGCACGATGGGACGCCGCGGCACGGGCGTAAAGGCAGGCTGCGGCGCTGCGGCCTCGGCAGGTTTCGGGGCCGGTGCCTCGGGCGCGGGGGTCTCGGCGCGGGGGGCTGCGGCGGCCGGTTTCCTGACCGCCTTCTTGTCCGGCGCGGGTGCGGAAGCGGGGGCCGCAGGCGCTGCGGCGGCCTCGGCCGGTTCCTCGGTGCGGTTCGACAGGCCAAGGCGATGCACCTTGCCGATCACCGCGTTGCGGGTCACGCCGCCCAGTTCCTTGGCGATGGCGCTGGCCGACTGGCCCTCGGACCACATCCGCTTCAGCGTCTCGACACGTTCATCCGTCCAGGACATGGTTGCCTTTCCGGGCGGGTTTGACCTGCCGCCCCATCTTGAAACCTGCGATTGACCCCGTCAGAAACGGGATGCCGAGAAATAGCCGCACAGCAGCGGAAATTCAAGGACCGCAGAAGGACAAGCCGATGCAACGCCAGATCATGACTGACCGACCCGCGATGGGGGTGCGCCGCTTTGGCCGCGTGAACTGGCTGGGGCTGTGGACGCTGGCCCGGCGAGAGATCATGCGCTTTGCCGCGGTCTGGCAGCAGACCGTCTTTGCGCCGCTGATGACGGCGGGGCTGTTCGTGCTGGTTTTCGCCCTGGCGCTGGGACAGAACCGGGGCGAGGTGATGGGCCTGCCCTACCTGGTTTTCCTTGGCCCCGGCATCCTGATGATGACGGTAATCCAGAACGCCTTTGCCAATACCTCCAGCTCGATCACCTCGGCCAAGGTGCAGGGCAATATCGTCGATACGCTGATGCCGCCGCTGTCGGCCGGGGAGCTGCTGGCGGGCTATCTGATCGGGGCCGTCGCGCGGGCGGGGCTAGTGGCGCTGGTGATCGGGCTGGGCGTGGTGCTGGTGACGGGGCGGGGCATCGCCCATCCGCTGTGGGCGCTGACCTTCGTGCTGCTCGCGGCGCTGCTGCTGGGCGGTCTGGGCATCCTTGCGGGCATCCTTGCGCAGAAATTCGACCAGATGGCGGCGATCAACAATTTCGTCATCACGCCGCTGTCCTTCCTGTCGGGCACCTTCTATTCGGTGCAGAACCTGCCCGCGCCCTTCGATACGCTGTCGCATTGGAACCCGATCTTCTATCTGATCGACGGCGCCCGCTTTGGCGTGACCGGCGTCAGCGATGCGCCGGCGCTGCGCGGGCTGGCGATCTGCGGGCTGTGCGTGCTGGGGGTGCTGATGCTGGCATGGCGCTGGCTGAAATCCGGCTATCGTCTCAAAGCGTGATTGCACAACCCCGAAATCCGCGCTATGGGCGGTGGCATGATCGCATGGACCGCCCTTGCCGCCCGTCCCCGACGTTGACAACCCCGCCTTGGGGAAACTGTCACCGTCCGATCCTTTCTGCCATTACAATCTGTCATGCCATTCGGGGAATCCGCCATGATTTCGCACGTTCTGCCGACCTATAACCGTGCCCCTGTCGCGTTCGAACGCGGCGAGGGCGCCTGGGCCATTGCCACCGACGGCACCCGATATCTGGACCTTGGCGCCGGGATCGCGGTGAACGTGCTGGGTCATGCCAATCCCGAACTGGTTGCCGCCCTGACCGAACAGGCGGGCCGGATCTGGCATGTTTCGAACCTCTACCAGATCCCGCAGCAGGAACGGCTGGCCGATCTGCTGGTGGAAAAGACCTTCGCCGATACCGCGTTCTTTACCAATTCCGGCACCGAGGCCGCCGAACTGGCGATCAAGATGGTGCGCAGATACTGGCACGACGCGGGCCAGCCCGACCGTATCGAGATCCTGACCTTCGAGGGCGCCTTCCACGGCCGCTCGACCGGGGCCATCGCGGCGGCAGGGTCGGAAAAGATGACCGCAGGTTTTGGCCCGCTGATGCCGGGTTTCCGCACGCTGCCCTGGGGCGATATCGAGGCGCTGAAAGCCGCGATCACCGACCGGACGGCGGCCGTGCTGCTGGAACCGATACAGGGCGAAGGCGGCATCCGCCCGCTGCCCGACGCCGACCTGCGCGAGATCCGCGCGCTTTGCGACCAGACCGGCGCGCTGCTGGTTCTGGACGAGGTGCAATGCGGCATGGGCCGGACCGGGCGACTGTTCGCGCATGAATATGCGGGCATCACCCCCGATATCATGATGGTCGCCAAGGGCATCGGCGGCGGCTTCCCCCTCGGCGCGGTGCTGGCCACGGAAAAGGCCGCGAAACCCATGATCGCCGGCACGCATGGCTCGACCTATGGCGGCAACCCGCTGGCCTGCGCCGTGGGCAGCCGGGTGATGGAGATCGTCGCGGACGACGCCTTTCTGGCCGAGGTGAACCGCAAATCCGCCTTGTTCCGGCAAAAGCTGGAAGGTCTGGTCGCCGCCCACCCGCAGGTGTTCGAGGGTGTGCGCGGGCAGGGGCTGATGCTGGGCCTGAAATGCAGGGTGGCGCCTGCCGATCTGGTCAAGGCGGGCTATGCCCGGCAGATCCTGACCGTGCCCGCCGCCGACAATACCCTGCGCCTGCTGCCGCCGCTGAATATCAGCGACGAGGATATCGCCGAAGCGGTCAGCAGGCTGGACAAGGCCGCCGCCGACCTCAATGCCTGACTATGGCTTCAGACCGGTCACAAGGGCCGACCTGCCGATGCTGGCCGAATGGTTGGCGACAGGGCAGGTCGCGCTCTGGTGGCTGGACCCCGAGCATCAGCGGGCGCTGGTGGTCGAGGATCTGGACAACCCCGCCATGCGGCAACTGATCGTGCTGCATGATGACACACCCATCGCCTATGCCCAGCACTACCCGGCCCATGAATGGCCCGCCCCGCATTTCGCCGACTTGCCACAGGACGCCATCGCCATCGACGTATTCTCAGGCCCCGCTGGCATGGGACATGGAGGCGCATGGCTGCGCCTGCTTGGCGACCGCCTGCTGCAACAGGCGCCGCTTCTGGTGATCGATCCCGATCCCCGGAATTTGCGCGCCATCCGTGCCTATGAAAAGGCCGGGTTCAGCGGTCACGAAATCCGCCCGGATGGCGAAGGACAGCCCTGCCGGATCCTGACCCGCCGACGATAACTCCATTTTCAGCCTATCTTTGGTGCAACAAATATCCCGGGGGAGCCGCGCTTTTGCGCGGCGGGGGCAGAGCCCCTCTTGACCCCCGCGACACAAGCAGGCTTTTTTGAGTCACATCGCCGAAAGTCACAATGATGAAACATTTTCTCGACATCCACGCCACGGACAAGGCCGACCTGCGCGCGATCATCGATCAGGCCCTTGCCATGAAACTGGCCCGGAATGGCCGGCCCAAGGGCACGCCGGATGATGAGCAGCCGCTGGCCGGCCGCATGGTCGCGCTGATCTTCGAAAAACCCTCGACCCGCACCCGCGTCAGCTTCGATGTCGGCGTGCGCCAGCTGGGCGGACAGACCATGGTGCTGTCGGGCTCGGAAATGCAGCTGGGCCATGGCGAGACCATCGCCGATACCGCCCGCGTCCTGTCGCGCTATGTCGATCTGATTATGATCCGCACCTTCGAAGAGGCGACACTGCAAGAGATGGCGGAATATGCGACGGTGCCGGTCATCAACGGGCTGACCAACCGCACCCATCCCTGCCAGATCATGGCCGATGTCATGACCTTCGAGGAACATCGCGGCCCGATCGCGGGCAAGAAGGTGGTCTGGGTGGGCGACGGCAACAATGTCTGCGCCAGCGTCATCCACGGTGCCGGGCAGTTCGGTTACGACTTCACCTTCTCGGGGCCGCCGACGCTGGATCCTGAACCCGCGGCGCTGGAATTCGCCCGCGCGCAGGGCGTCAAGGCCGCAATCGAACGCGATCCGGCAAAGGCGGTCGAGGGCGCCGATCTGGTGCTGGCCGATACATGGGTCAGCATGCACGATCCGCAATCGGCCAAGGAACGCCGCCACAACCAACTGCGCGGCTATCAGGTGAACGAGGCGCTGATGGCCCGGGCCAGACCCGATTCGCTGTTCATGCATTGCCTGCCCGCCCATCGCGAGGACGAGGTGACCAGCGCGGTCATGGACGGCCCGCATTCGGTGATCTGGGACGAGGCCGAGAACCGTCTGCATGCACAAAAGGCGGTGATGAGGTGGTGCCTGGGGGTGTGAGCTCGCAATCCAGAGGACGGGCGGCCCCGCCGCCCGGCGCTATCATTAACACCGATCAAGGTTCGCAATTTACCTCCTTTGCCTGGATCGATCGGCTGAAGCGGATCGGCACCCGGATCTCGATGGACGGCACGGGGCGGTGCATCGACAACGTCTTCATTGAACGCCTGTGGCGATCCCTGAAGTATGAGTGCGTTTACCTGCGCACCTGGGAAACCGAATCGCAGGCCAGGGCCGGCGTTGGCAGATGGATTATTCCATAACCACCAGCGGCCTCACGCCACCCATGGCGGACAGCCGCCCGCCGTGGTCTACGTCAACCAGATCAAAACCGACCAGCAGGTGCGGAGAGTAGCTTAAATTACGCCAGATCCTGCCAATGATCGGGGAGTAGTTCCAGGATTACCAGGAACGTGAAGAAAAAGTGCTGTTCATTCTTTTTTTTCTGATTAGAAAAACAATGAGGGCGGTTAGCTCAGCTGGTAGAGCGCTTCGTTTACACCGAAGATGCCGGGGGTTCGAATCCCTCACCGCCCACCATTATTCAATAGCTTAGCCTGAATTTACGAAGTGTCCCCGAGTTCAGCGAACTCAAGGGGCGCTTCACTTGACCACCCTCAGGTTCGTGAATTCCAGCACCTCGGCGGCGTCTGTCAGGTGTTCGGGGGCGAATCTGCCATAGGTCGAATAGGTCACGGCCACATTGCTGTGCCCCAGATACTGCGCGACTTTCTCGATGCGGATGCCGCTGGACACCATGGCCACGGCAGAACTGTGACGCAGGGTGTGCAGGGTGATCCCGTCCATACCGGCGCGCGTCACGGCATTCGTGAACCCTTTGCGGATGCTGCTGACCTGTTGGCCACCATACTCAACGACATAATCCGACAGGGCGGCATCTTTTTCGGTTTGCAGCGCAGCCATGAGGCCGCGGTTGATCGGCACAATGGCGCGGCCCTTGCGTGTCGTGGCGTCGTCCAGCCGCAGGTTGATGATGGCGCGGTCCATGTCCACCCGATCCCATGTCAGGTCCAGTATCGCGCCCACCCGGCCAGCGGTGGCGAAAAGCAGGTGGATCGCGAGGCCAATATGAGGGGCGCTTGCACTCTCGATCAGTGATGCCACCTCGGCCTTGCTCAGGAATCGCTCTTTGGGCGTGGGCTTGGCTGGGCGCTCAATATGCGGCGCGGCATCGATCAGACGGTTGTTCTTCGCCCATGTCATTGCGCTGCGCAGGTGGCCCAATTCGGTGTGGACAGATCCCTGCGATATGCCGCTGTCGGTGCGTTTTTTCGCATAGTCCCGGCATAGGGCGGTGGTGATCTGGTCGGGGCGATAGTGGCCGAAATGCGCGAGAACGGCCTTGCCGGTGTAGCCCATCGTCGTGGCGGTCGGCTTGTCGCCCAGATCCTGCCGATAGGCCTCCCACATCTCTGCGACTGTTTGGCCCTTTGGGGCGCGATGGAATGTCTCGCGCCGATAGACGTCTATTGCCTCTGCTTCCGCTTCCGCTCGGGTGCGTGCCGCAAGCTGATGCCGTGTTCTTCGGCCATCGACGCGCCAATAGACGCAGAACCCGCCCCTGAATCGTCCGATGCTGATGTCTGGCATGCCTCAATCTCCTCTACGACTGCCGCCGGGATACGGTAAAGCCGTCCGAAACGGAAATGGCGCAGATCCCCGGCATTGCACTTGTTGCGGATTGACGCTGCACTGACGCCCCACCTGTCGGCAAGTGTTTCCGGCGTGAATGGTGTTGTGGCTGCCATCTACCCCTCCTGTGTCGGCTGCTGTGCGGCGCGGCGGGAGGTCTTTCCAATCCGCTCATATTCCCTCGGTAGCTGACGCTTTAAAACCGCTCGTTTTCGATACAAGACTCCGCAATCGCTGCACCGCGCCTCGTATATGGGGGGATCGGAAAGAATTGCTGATGTATGCATTCCTCCGCCGCAGTCGGGGCATTGGTAATCCATCACCCTTCCCCCTTCCCGGTGGCGTCGAGAGCGGCGCGGGCTGACGCGATTGCGTTTCTCCGGGATGTTAGCGTGGTATCCTGCTCATCGTTTTCGCAATGATAATTCTGCTTCGGTATGGCACGAATTGTCTCACGCAACGCCTCCTCCAGCGCCTCGATCCGCTCCTGCGCGGCGGTCAGCGCGCCGGCGGCTTCAATGCGCTCAATCTCGTATTTGCAGAGCAGAGAACGAGGGTCGTAATTGTCGGGGTTTGAGTTAACCCGCAGCCGGGCGATCAGGTCAGTGTGGGTCATGGCTGGCCACCATCGTTGAGCAGGGCGAGGATGGCATTAGCAGCGCCAGACTTGCCTCCCAATGCGTCACCGTCGCATTCGATCAAATGAGCCGCCTCCCGGATCGCATCTTCCCTTGCCCTCGCCAGCATCTTATCCAGCGCCTTCTGGGCGTCGGGGTCGATGGGCAGGGCGCGGACGTCATCGATATTTATCCACTCGCCAAAGTCGCAAACTTCCATTTGTGAGGTTGACCCTAGCCGATCACATTCCTCTGGTTCATATGTTGCTAGTGACACCGCCCGTTCCCTCATTTCCATCGCCGCAGCGGCTGCACGGGCTTGAATGCCGCTTATGACGGCTTCCGCGACCGATGCGCAGAATATGCTGTTTTCCGGCCCTTGCAGTAGATCGCTTTCAATGCTGGGCATGGGAATGTGCTGATTGATTTCATTACGCATGGCCGTCATGGCTTCCCACGTCTCTGTGCTGTTTCGCCGCCAGCGTTCGTTTGTGGCAAGGGCTTGGCTGAGTTCATTTTCGGCATCGGCCAAACCGTTGTGATACTCCCCAGACCATCCAGTGTTGAGGCAATCGGAACAGCCATAAGGTTCCGGTGCGCCATTAGGTCCTTGGCAAGTCATGCAAACGCCAGCGTGTCTTGCAATACGTTTCCAGTGGTCACGTTCGGCCCCTGCTTTCTCGGCGCGGACGTATTCAACCGCGTGTGCATCCCAATCCCGAGCCGGTGCAGTATCAGTCCAACTGCCGTTTCTGGCGTCCCCGGTTGCCCAAATCCGCTCAGGGGGTTTGTTCTGGTCATCCATCACGACTTCTCCCCGGTCAGGGCGCGGAGGGGCTGTGCGTCCGGCTTTGCTAATGCACGGGCGAGCCAATCTGACCCGTCCCCTTGGTCAGCATACTGCCACCCATAACCATCGAATGAATGTCGCACCGCCACCGCCACCGGCTCCGCGCTGGTCGGGGTCAGGGCGGCGAGGATGCGATCAGCGGTCGCCAGTTCGGATGGACCGACCCCCACGAAGTCCGCCCAATCTTCAGAGATAATCTTTGCGATCTTCTGGCGCACGGCCACCAGATCGGCCACGGGGTCGTCGGTCATTGGCTGTTCTCCTTTGCGTTCACGCGCTGGGTGTGGGCAGCGAGGGATTGTCGCCCCCTGTCCCATGTCCGTTCGATACGATCCTGATAAATCTCGCCACCGAACGGTGAATATTCGTCGTTCAATTCGACAAGGGATGTCAGCGCCTCCGCCAACCGCTCCACCTCGGCCCGCAGCGCGATCACCTCGGCCAGAAGTTCAGGCACAAGAGCGATGGCGCGGGCGGTTTGGTCCCTGATGGGTTGATCCGCCCAACTCTCACCATCGCGCGGTGATGGGACGTTATCGCCCGCCTCATAAATCGTGCACACATCATGACCGTCTTGGTCCCGCACATAAGCGCAGGCATTCGTTGGATGGTCATTTGACGATATCCAAGGGCTATGAGGGATGATTGCCGCCAGCCGTTCCAGTTCTGCCGTGTCAGTCATTTCCGTGATCCTTTCAGCGTGAGCAGGCCAGCGGCGTAGAGGCGTGATTGCGTCTCGCCGAGGGCGCGCAGAATGTCGTCATCTCCGATGGGCGCAGATGCTGACCTGCTATCGAGCAGATCGTGGCAATTCTGGCAGGCATGGACCGCGAGGAAATCATGCGGTTTCTGCCCCACGCCCGCCCATCCATACCGCCTGATATGCGCCAGGACGGTTGTGTCCGTGCCCCCGTTGCAGCCATCCAGCCGCAGGGTGCATGTCTGGCCTCGGGCGAAGTCTCGCGCAGCCTTGCTGACGCATGGCGGCGTCTTGAATTGCGGACCTTCCAGACGGATGAAGCTCATTCCCCGTTCCCTCCAATATGCCAGCGGTTACAGTGGCGGCAGAAATATTCCGTCAGCGGTTCGGCGTATTTCCGGCGCATCAGCTTGGCGCGTCGGGCGGCTTGCTTCTGGGTCGCGAATGACCGCTTGCCGGTGCATCCCGCGATGTGTGGCGGGGGCGTGAATTGCTGGGTGTGGTTCTGGTGGATCATGCGTCCTCCGTCGCCCAGATATCCACGCCCTGCTCGGCGCAATGAGCCTCGATGAATGTTTGCAGGTCGCACATCTCGCGCACAGACAGGTCAGATGACCTGAAACCAGTGGGGAAAATACCGTTTCCGTCCAGCATCGGCAGAACGCGGACCTCTTTGCCCATCGCCTTCATGTAGATGCACTTCCAGCTTTCAGGATCGAACCGCGCGCCATTGACGGTCATGCGCTTCGACACGCGGCCTAGCAGTTCCCACAGGCGGTCGTTTTGCTCGTGACTGCGTTTGGCTTCCTTGAATTCGCATCGCCACCCGACCGGTATCCGGCTGATCCAGTGAGCCAGACGGGCACGGTCGCGCGGTTCCGTCTCTGGGCGGATGGTGATGGCGTGACGGCTCATTTCGTCCCCGCCTGATAGGCAGCCACAGCGGCTTCCGCGTGATCCAGCGCCACATCATCAGCCTGATACCCTGCCAGCCGCCATGCAGCGACTGACGCGGTGTCGGGGCTTGTCTCGCTCCATCCCGTTTGCAGAACCGCTGTGCGCAGGGCATCGCGGATCTGGTCAGGGGTGTATGTCGGCAGGCGGCGCATCACAAAACCTGTGGGGCGAACGGGATCGAGTCCTCGTAGTCCGCGCGACCCGGCGCTGATCCGGTTGCAGCGCCACCCGCTGCCGAGCCGCTGTCATTGCGCTGACCTCCACCTTGCAAGGTGACATCATTGGCCCGCACAGTCAGATAGGTGCGGCCCTCATGCTCGTGCGTGGACAGATCGCCAGAAACGGTGACGCGGGTGCCTTTGGTCAGATACTGCGCCAGAGCCTCGCCGCGACGGCCCCAGAGCGAGCAATCGAACCACAGCGTCCGCTTGTCCTGCCCGTTGCGTTCCTCGACCGCGACCGAAAATCCGGTCACTTTGTCACCGCCTTGGGTGGTGCGGGTCACGGCGTCTTTGCCGATGCCGCCTGCGATGGTAAGATTTTTCATGGCTTGTGGACTTTCGTTTTTACGGTGGTTTCCCCGTCATGGTGTCGAACTTCCACAAGGGTGCCTTCGCTACGTGGGTCATCGGGGGATGAAATAATGCCCATTGCCAGAATGATTTTCCAGGCAGCAAAAATGGGCATTGATTCCTTGTAATCCTCATCAGTCAGGAGGTTTTCGCCGCACTTTGGGCATGGCTTACCAATGAGGTCTGAGGTGATGCCATCGACATATTCGATATGGTCACACCCGCTCGCATCGCACATCAGGGACATTTTCATGCTGCTGCTTTCGGTTGGAGTTCGTTCTTGCGCTGATCCTTCGCTGCGATGACGCGGCGGTCAGCTTGGATATTGCGGGGCAGGTCAGACCAGATCGCGGCCATCGCCTCGATGGTGGCGGCGCTGTTCAGGCTGTCGATGGCGATCTGCGCGGCATCGGCTTCGGCCTTTCGGTCCTCGGCCCGATATTCCGCCTCGACTTTGGCGACGTGTTTCTGATCGTCCCAACGCCCCAGAAAGATATTGGCGGCGATCCCGATCTGTGACGCTGCCTTGATGATGGCGTCGGTCAGGCTCTTTTTCGGTGCATCCTCGTCCATCATCATGCCGTTACGCGTTTTCATCAGCGCCTTGGTCTGGCCGTATGCGTCGAAGGTATTGCTCCGGTCGGTGTGCCAGAATTTGATCCGGCACCAGTGAAGCACCTCATCGCCGAGAGGGATGAAATCCTCGGCCACCACATCCCAGCCAAAGCCATGACCAACAGGGCCGAACATCTCGGTCAGGCAGCGGATCACATATTGCGGATTGGGCGACGTGCCTTTGTATTGCTTGCCGGTGATCGGCTTGGTGAATTGGGGATCGATGTCGGCGAACCGATCCCAATGTGCGAGATTGGTCATTGCATCCTCCGTTTGCGCAGCGCGCGCAGCTTGCCGTAGGCCTTCGCCCGCTCACGGCGGTGAAACCCGATGTTGCCGGGCGTCCAACAGTCGCGCAGAATTGCGGTGTGGCGCTGGATTTCCGCGCGGTATTGCATTTCCAGCGATTGCAGCGCGGTGATTCCCCCGGCCAGCCATGCAGCGGTGAAGGGGCGCAGGGGGTGGGTTAATTGAGGGCGTTCCATTGCATCCTCTCGAATAAAAGAGCCGGTTTCCCGGCAGTTTCCTGCGGGACAGTAGCGCAGGGTTCAGGTGACGCGACCCAACATCTGGGTCAGCATCTGTCCGGTGTAATCAGCGACTTCGGGCGTGATCGAGGCGCGGCCACCGCTGCCAGCACAGGCGAAACATGGGATCAGTTCACGACCGCGATACGGCTCTGATGCCTCCACGATATGCCCCTCTCCATTGCAGACGCGGCAGGCGTCTGGGCCGGTGACGGCGTCGTCGGAAAAGCTGCGCTGGTAGGCCTCGAACGCCTCGCGTTTGCGCGTCTCATCCTCCATAACGATGGCGCGGTATTCGTCGGTGAACCCGGTGAACTCGTGCCCATCATCGTCGCGCAACCAGTCGATGCGGAAATCTGCGGCGTTGTCGTCCATCATGCTGCCACCTCGCGAGACAGAATTGCGGTGGCGTCGATATGCCAGCGTGAGTGGCAGGCCGGGACCAGTTTTTGCGCGCGGGTCAGCAGCGATTGCAGCCTCGCAACCTCGTCCACCAGATCCGGCGCTGATGCCAGCAGCGGTACCAGGTCGGGCTGATGGACCATCGCAACGGTTTTGTCGCGGCTGTCGCTGATGAAATGATTTTCGGCCTCGCGGTCGTAGTAGAACGTCCAGCGCATCACAGCCCCTCCGATTTTTCGTCATCGAAGACCTCGCGAACGCGGACAGCGCCGACGCACGGTTTCGTGTAATATCCCGGAATGCTGCAGGGCATTTCAGTGCGACCGGGCACGATCCACCATTCACGCGGCTCGCGGTGTTCCTTCACGACGCGGAAGGCGATGATGGGCAGATCAGCCTCATCACTGAAATCGCAATATTTGCAGAGGGCCTCGTTGTGGGTAATTCCTTCTTCAAAATACACGATTTCCACAAGCGTCTCAGGATGAACCGGGCATTCCCCGCCATTCCAGCCATGCCAGCGCCCATCGTTGTAGTCGGTCATCACAGGCCCCCTTGAGCGAAGGCGACACAATCCGCCGCGTTCAGAGCCTCACAGCCCGTCAGCGTCCCGGCGTCCTGAAACAGCCACGGAATGACACGGCTGCCGATGTCGAATGCGCCCCAGATGGCGAACGCCCAGACGGCGGCGGCGAAGATCAGACCGCCGATCCAGATGGTGGCGTTGAGAGGGTCAATGCGGGTCATTTGCGGCCTCCTTTCGCCAGCGCGTCGGCTGCGATGTGAGCGGGGATGGCATGGTAGTCGTCCAGCGTGATGCTGTTGCGCACGTCCCACGGTGAGCGGGTCAGCTTGATGCTGTTCTGGCGCTCGTATTCGTCAGCCAGCGCGCGGTAGTATCGCGGATCGCGGCTGAGGGTTTCGCGGTCGATCAGGGTCATTACTCAATCCTCGACTGTTCGATTGCGCTGATGAGATCGGCACGGGCGGCACGGGCGGCGGCATCGGCGGCGGCATCGGCGGCGGCATCGGCGGAGGCATCGGCGGCGGCATCGGCGGAGGCATAGGCGGCGGCATCGGCGGAGGCACAGGCGGCGGCACGGGCGGTATAGGCGGCGGCACGGGCGGCACGGGCGGCGGCATCGGCGGCGGCATCGGCGGCGGCATCGGCGGCATAGGCGGCGGCATCGGCGGCGTCCATTTCTTCCGCCACATCATCACCTGCCAACTTTCGGCGCAGCAGATCGCTGATCCACTGGACAACCCGTTCGGCCTCTCGCCACCAATCTGCATCCACAGGATTGAGACGGAGAGACTTGAGCGCGCTATGTTCGCCTGTATCAATCCGGGAGATCAGGAACCGGGTGCGAGCTGCTTCGTGATCGAACGGCTCCGAGGCTGACATGGTCAGGTCCAGCGCGAATTGCGCTCGCGCCTTACCTTCATCGACAGCGCCGACTTGGGCGTCAAACAGCGACACATTGAGCGACGCCAGCCATTCCGGCCAGCCAGCAGTCACGCAATCACTCGTGCTGTCCGCGCCAGTGACGATGGCGCTCATCATGCATACGGTTTCGGTGCCATCGCCCCACGATCCAGCCTTGAGGATGCCAGCGTCGATGGCCGCTTGAATGCGAGCCGGGGCGTCGGGGAATGCAACGGAATGGTTCACTGAAATCTCCATCTCTTGAGGGACGCAGGCGGATCGGCGGGTGCTTCTTCGCGTCCTGCTATGAGATGAAGAATGGGGTAACTTTACCCCACTGTCAACCAGAAAAGGGTAAAATAACTCCATAAATGATTTCGGGCATATCTGCCTACTCCACCGCCCTTCCAGAATCACCCGCGTTCAGGGCATGCTCTGGCCATGGCCCGGACACCGCAGAAAAAAACCGACGACCTCGCATTCCCCGTGCGCGTTTTGCTACAAGGGCTGCCGGGCGGTTTCGCGAAGGATCTGGGGCCGGGACGCGATCCGCACATCTGGCTCAGCGAGACATACGGGCTGGGCAACGCAGAGTTCTACGGCTGGTCAACGGTCCACGAGCGGGACGGATACGCGCTCTACACGCGGTCACTGGCCGACGCGGTGCGGTTCCTGGAGGCGTTCCCGGAGTTCAAGCTGGCGGATGGGACGGAATCCATCGTCTACAATTCGCCGCATGTGACGAATGGGAGGCGGAACAGGCCGTACAAGATGCGGCGCTGGTAGGCATGAAAAAGCCCCGCTCGGGGCGGGGCTGGGGTTAGGCTGCTACTCGTGAGGCGGTGTCCGCCATCCTTCTTCGCACCATGTCAGCGATCTGCGGAAGGGCGCCTGTCACTTTCAGGCGGCCCTTTACCTCATCAAATGACATTCGGTCGAGAAGCGGAAGGAAGGCAGAATTCACGAATGATGTGGTGACGTAGATCACGCCGTGGAAATCGACATGCGCGACACCACGGTCCCGAATCTCGCGGTCCACCAGAGTAAGCAGGGCTTCCCCGTCCTCATTGGTGGCGCACCCCGAGAGGTGGTCTTTGACGTGAATTACCATATCATTTCCTCTTCTTGCGGGTTGAACTCTGGTATCGCATGGGTTGGCAGGATGATCTCGAACAATGTTCCAGTATAGCCGCTATTCCCAAATATAGGGTTAAGGTGCCGGATTTGTCCACCTGCAAGGGCTTGCAGCGCAGCGCCGCCGGAGTAGACGGTCATCATTCCGTTCAGCCCGATGCACACGTTGTTGAGTGTGAAGTCCAGCCCTGCGCCCCGGTTTTTGGGCGTGCTTTGACTGGTGAAGTTGGGGGCGAAAGCACGTTCTATTGCGGCAGCGCCCGTCAGGCCCGGCTCCACCGTTGCCACCGTCGCGGGGATGCCTCGACCGAAGTCGCCAACGGCTAGTTTCAGAGTGTCTATGTTTGGATACCACTGAGCGAATATGCTGCCGACTTGATGCGCGCTGTGGTCACGAATGTTATTGAAGATTTCGCTGATGCACGAGCCGAAGTGCCCAAGAGCCGCCGCAGATCGTCTTGAGCAATGCGATAGCCATGGCAGGAAGTCAGTTTGCACCCAACCGTGAGCGTCAATCGTTCGGATTTCCCTCAAACTTAGTGTTGTCGGTTGTTTCCGCGTGCCGACGAAAGCTTTTTGCTTTAGCACATCCTCAAAGAACCCTGCTCCATCAAGGAACATCAGGCCGGGACGCTGGACCGCATAATTTCGGTAGGCGACCCGACATCCCTGATGGATGAGGAAGCGAGTGAGGTTGTGGAGCATCACCACGCCTGACGGCTCAACAAACCCAACCCTCGCAAGGTCAAATATAACCATTTCTGGTGGGATTGTCACAATCAAGCCCGCTGAGTTCAGATCAACTACAACGCTTGGGTAGCTTAGCTGCCCAATTAGCGGGACAATAATTTCACTCACATCACCCCCACTCACTCATCCGCCAACAGCGCCGCCCTGATCGCATCCGCCACAGCCTGCGCCATCTCGGCAATCGCCGGGTCTGGATCGTCTGCCGCCTCGGCAAACCCCGCCGCCAGTTCCTCGCGCCCCTCAGGCGTTGACGCGATGCCCATGGCCATGCCGACCATCATGTGCGTGGCGGCGCGCTTGGTGGCGGCGAGTTCGGCTTCGAGTTGGGCTATGCGGTCTTTATCGTTCATCTCGGGACTCTCCAATTAGACACAACATCTAGATATTTCACCCCGTCAGCACAGCATCTCGGCAAAACTTGTCGTTTTAGACAGGTGCCAGAATCGGCGGGAGTTCGCCTATTGTTCTCGTGTAGGGTGAGGGAGACGTGGAATGGATGATGTAGATGAGTGGGTTGAAATGACATTCAAAGGGCTGAGTCCGGAAGGGCGGCAGGAGGTCATTCGCTACGCCGAGCAGCTTCTTCTGTCTGACGAAGGGCTTCAGCAAACGCCTGAACCTTCTCCCGACTTTCCTTGCTGAGTCCTCGAACAACCCCGCTGACCTTGGCTGCATCCTCTGCAATCTCGGTCGCGTCCTCGCCGATATCCTCAGGAATGTTTCCCGCATAAAAGTCGGACAATGACACACCGAAGAAATCGGCCACTTTCGTTGCTGCTTCGGCGTTGGGCGTCCGCGATTTGTTCTGACTTATGTTCTTCATAATGTCAGGAGATATGCCAGCCAGAATGGCGACATTACGCTTGGATTTCCCGCGCTTAGACACGCGCATTGCATGCTCAAGTGCTTCTTTAAACGACATTTCCATGGGGCAAATATACCCTATGGTCGTTGCGGCATGAATGGAGTAAATATGCTCTTGCTTTGTGGGGTATTTATACCCCATAATGTCACGCATGGAACAACTCATCTCAGACATTGAGGCTTACTGCGAGCGTGTCGGCATCACGCCACAGAAGCTGCTGCGTGACGCCATCAACGCCCAATGGGGCCAATGGCAGAAGTGGAAGATCGGCGAATCCAGCCCGACCATGAAGGTGGCCGACAGGCTCCGCGCCTTCATGGATGAAAACGGCGCTGTGCATAAATCTGGACGTGGGGATAGTTTCCCCTCACGTCAAGGGGCGCGGTAATGACATGGCCCCTCGCGCACATCGCTGTGGCCGCTGCGGCTCATGGGCAATCCGAGGCTTCGGACCGGCCCATGATCAGCAAGGGCCAACCGTCTGGGCCTGCGCCGCGCATGTCGATGCCGCATCAGATTGGCATCGCCAGCATTACGGAGGCTCGGGAACGGGCCTGCCGCCTCGCCAAGACCGGACCGAACCGGCGCTACCACCAAGGGCAGGCACAGGCGCTGACGATGCTGCTGCTCAATCTGACCTGTTCGGAGGGTAGGGCATGAGCCGCAAATCCCGTGAAAAGGGTGCTTCATTCGAGCGCGAGGTCGCAGGGCAATTGCATGACCGCCTCGGCATCACCTTCCGCCGCGATCTGGAACAATACCGCGCAGCCGAGCATGGCGACCTGATTGCCGACGATCCGGCCTTCCCGTTCGCTCTGGAATGCAAGCGCCATGCGACCGGCATCAGTTGTTTGGCCGCATGGAAGGTGCAGGCCGTTGCAGCCGCCACCGCCACCGGCAAGCGCCCGGCGGTGATCTTCCGGTTCGACCGCCAGCCGACCCGCGTTGCCATCCCCCTCAGCGCCCTGTGTGACGCATGGCCTGCCGATCAATGGGCCGAGGTCACGCTGGACGGCTTCTGCCTTCTGGCGCGCGAAATCATGGCCGAATGGCCTGCGTGGAAACCCAACGATTATCGCGATCTGCGTGACCGGATCGTGTCGGAGGCTGCGGAATAATGGCTGGCTTCATCACCATTGAGCGCGACCTGTGGGATCACCCGCTTTTCAAGCGCTCTGAGATGACCGAGCGCGAAGCATGGATGTGGATGCTGGCGCAGTCGGCGTGGGACGATACCCGCCACCGTGTAGGCTCTGAGATGATCGAGGTCCCGAGAGGATCGTTCGTCACCACGCTCCGCGAGATGCAGTCCGTTTTCATGTGGCGGTCTGACAAGCGCGTCAGGACGTTTCTGACCGTGCTCGAAAGGGAGGGCATGATCGGACGCACGACAGTGGGCTCGGCGAACGCACCAAAGACGCATGTAACTATATGTAATTACGACAAGTATCAGATAGACGGACGCACCAAAGACGCACCGGGGACGCACCGGGGACGCGCCGAAGACGCAGTAAAGAAAGAATATAACAATACAACAAGAGAGGAAGCTAAAGCTTCCTTGTCGGCACAGCCGACTTTGCCGGACCTCGCCCATGTCGATGAAATTTCGCAGGCTGTCTCGGCTTACAACGAAGCGGCCGAAGCTGTCGGGTGGTCAAAGGTTCAGAAGCTGAGCCGTGAGCGCCGGGGCAAACTGGCTGCCCGTCTCCGTGAAGCTGGAGGGATCGAGGGATGGCGGGTCGCCATGTCCAAGGCCCGCGCTTCGCCGCTCTGCACTGGCGACAATGAACGCGGATGGGTCGCAAGTTTCGACTTCCTCATCAGCAAAGAAAAATTCACCCGTTTGATGGAAGGGCAATACGATGACCGCAAATCTTCCCGTTCACAGCCTCGCGCCGCTGCCCAATCCGACGCCTTCCGCGACCTCATCAATGACGCCGCAGCAATGCGCAGAACATCGGGGGCGGATTGGCGTTGAGGTTCGGATCATCCTCAACGGATACTGGCAGCCTGACGAAAGCCCCGAGATGCAGAAGGCGGTCCTCGCTCACTGGCTGGACGCGCTGGAGGACTGGCCGCTGGATCAGGTTCGTGGCGCTCTGATCGCGTGGCAGATGGACAATCCGAACCGCCGCCCGAACCCCGGCCACATCGTGCAGATGCTGAAAAAACGCCGTGGCGAGCAATACGCCCAGAAGCTGGCCGCGCTGCCGAAGCCTGCGGAAGCGCAGCCGGTCGTCACCGAGGAAGCCCGCCAGCGCAATCTGGAAGTCGTCTCTCAGCTTTTCCCGACCATCGCCAAGCGCATGCCCGAGGTGAAGGAATGATGCTCCCCCGCTTCATCGACGCACCGCGTCCAGCCGACATGGCCAGCGCTGCCATCGACTGCGTGGCGCTGGAAACCGGCGTATCGCGCGATGCCATTCTCAGCGACAGCAAGGAGCCGATGATCGCCCATGCTCGCCAGCGCGCACAGGCCCGGCTCTACGATGACGGCATGCGGATGAACGAGATTGCCCGGCAATTCTGCTGCCATCCGTCATCGGTGCGTCACGCTATCCACGCAGTCGCCAAGCGCAAATCGGAGGCATCGGCATGACCCAGAACCGCACCGCCGCACCGTCCGCCAAGCCCCTGTTCCGCGCCATCAGCGGCAAGGCCAAGCGTGCGCCTGCTGCCGCTCCGATGTTCGCGGACCTGCCGGAACAGGCCAAGCCGCAACCTACCGCCACACGCCGCGCTGAAGATTTCTACCCCACCGGCCAGCCCGAGGCGATCCGGGCGCTGCTTGCCTATGACGGCCAGCGAATCTGGGATAGCGGGGGCGTGTGGGAACCCGCCTGCGGCGACGGCGCTCTTGTGCGCGAGATCCGCGCACTGGGCCTCAAATGCGCCGCGTCGGACCTGATTGATCGGGGCTGCCCCGACAGCACGGTGGCGGACTTCTACAGCGCGACCCACAGTCCGGCTGGTGCGATCATCACGAATCCGCCCTTTTGCGAGATCAACGCGCGCGACGGCAGGGGCCGCTGGCTGCGTCATACTCTCGATCTACCGGGCTGGGATTATCTGGCGCTGCTGCTGTCGTGGGACTGGCCTGCCGCCCGCGCCAACGGACTAGGCGAGCTGCTGGACCGTCACCCGTTCAGCTGGTGCTACCTGATGCGCTGGAAGCTGGACTTCACCGGCGAGGGAAGCCCACCGCAGCGCAATGCCTGGTTCGTCTGGGACCGGCGCGATCCGCGCGGGCGGGCGCAGGGCAAGGCCGACCCGGATTTTCGGTGGATGGACAGGATCGATGCACGACAGGAGGTTTTGCTATGATGGATCGTCTCGCCCCCTACATGGCCCCCGGCGTCTCTCTGCAAGACGCGATCCGCGAGGCTTGGCTGGCCAGCATCCCCGAGGAACTGCGCCCACAGCGGCAGGATCTGCGCATGGCTGGCGGTGCCTGCGAAAGCGCCCGGCAGAGACGCGATGAACGCGCAGCCGAGGTCAGCCGACTGCGCATCGAGGGCCTGCATGTGCATCAGATCGCAGATCGCATCGGAGTGAGCGAGGGGACCGTAAAACGCATCATCCGCGAGCATGACATCCCGGCACCGATCAGGACCAAAAACACAGAGCGCGATGAGCAGATCGTGGCGCTGGTTCGTCAGGGCCTGTCCTACAGCCAGGTCGCGAGAATGATGGGCTGCGCCAGAACCACGGTGAGCCGCGCATGGAATGGGAGGGCAGCATGACACCGCACGAAATCGAGGGGATGCGCAATCTCTGGCAGTCGGTGGCCGTCATGGCGCTGAAAGACCACCACCGCCGCATCAGCGCCGCGCGCCGCGGTCATTCCGCCGTCATCGACAGCGTCCGCCACATCGTATGCAGCGAGGCCCGCGAGATCGAGCAGGCCCGCATGTATTTCAACAGCCCGGACTGGCGCGAGGTCTGCGATCTGGCAGGCATCGGCTACCGGCCCGACATGGCGATGGCGTTTGTCACCGGCGGCGCGGCGTCCATCGTGGCAGCCCGGCAAAAGATCGTGGAGGCCGCAGCATGACCTACCTATGGCGCGACCAGCTATACGACACCCAGCGCGAGGTAGCAGAGGCGGCTGGCGTCCATAAAAATACGGTCCGAAATCATCTGGAGCGGTATGGCCATCTGGAAATGCTGGGCAGCCCTATCCGGCCCAATCGCAAAATCGACCGCGAGCGCGAGATATTTGCCATGAGAGATGCGGGGGTGTCCCTGTCGGAGATCGGCAGGCGCGTCGGGGTCTGTCAGCAGCGTGTCAGTCAGATCATCGTGAGGGCAGAGGCATGAGGCCGCAGACCCCAGCCGAGCGACTCGCCACGCTGCTTTACATCGCAGCCGTGGATGAGCGGGAAGCCGCAGCCCGTCAGCACCAGCCTGAATTCGCGGAATGGCTGCTGGAATGCGCCGCCCGCGCCCGTGCCGAGGCAGCATCAATCGACACCACGCCAGAACAGGGGAGGCTCGCGATATGATCCGCACACTCGTATTCAGCAATGCCGACGCGACACCGAAAAACACGACGATCCGTTGCGACACAGCATCGGTGCCTGACATCATGGCGTGGTATGGCGCGTATTGCGCAGGAGACCGCTACACCGTGGCGCTGGACGGTCGGAATGTGCGCATCGACGGCAACGGCGAGCCGGTGGGGGACCTGCCATGACGGACAAACCCGACCCGCCGACGACCACCCGCCGCAAAGACCGCAGCCTGAAAGAGCAGGCGCGGCTGGAAAAACGCAAGGCCCGCAGGGCGAGGAAGCAGGCAGACCACAAGCTAACGAGGGACAAGCAATGAAGGCGCGGACAAAAGCACGGAAGCTGGCAGACAAGCGCAACCGCAATGCGTCAGACGCCGAAATGCCCGGTCTGGCACCCATCCCCAGACGAGAGAGGAACGGCCAGCCATCCCGCCGAGGGAAGGCGCGCAGCCCTGATATCGAGACCCTGAAAGCGAGGTGCATCCAGATGGGGAAAGAAATCACGCCAGCAAATATCAGAGAGATGCGCGCGCCGTGGTGGGGCTGCACCGCAGGCAGGGTGATTGGTCGGGAGATCATGGACGAAACCACGCGCAAAGACCTGTGGTCGGCTATCGTCCATATGCGCCGGGTGGTCACGTCACATGACGCCGCCATCGGCGCGCCTCGCCGCCACGCCGTCTGCCTGCGCCTTCTGGCCCCGATGGACGCAATGGAGGCAGACGCAGAGACGCCGCCCGCCGACACACGCAGCGATGCCGACAAACAGCGGCAGGCGACGTCAGCCCTGATGCGGATAGAGGGGTGGCTGGGCTACACCGACAAGACCGCCGCCAGTGAGGCAAAGCGGGTTGTCCTGGATGATGCCATCTGCGTGGACACTGCCGGGCTGATATCGGCTCTGCGCTGTGTGTCTGATGGGATCAAGGGAAAACGCATGCAATATAGAGGCAGGCTATAAGGCGCTTGACAATATCCATGATGTCGCTATGGTGATTTTTATAAGATCGGGACGGGCGTATGCGAAAGCTGCGCCTTTTCTCACTTCCGCTCTTTGGTGGATGTGATGCCAAGTTGCAGACCCTCACGGGCAGGTGGGTGCAAATCCCATCCGTCACATCCTCCTGAGCGCGGATCACGCGGAACAGAGCCAACGCAACAGCGGCAACCGTGCCACCGGCCATGTGACGACATGGTGTTGCTTGCCGATCGTGGCTGAGGCCCGCGCTCACATCGTATCCGGCTCTGCGCGGATTGATCACCGCAAGTATCCGGGCTTGAAGTCCACGTTCAGAGCGTGGCCGGTGGGATGGCCTCCACCGCCTGTCATCCGCCAAGCCTGTAGGCAGGCACAGCCCGGCGTCGCTAACGCGGTGGCCGGGTCATTCATTCAAGGAGGGCATCGGGATGCAGGGATGGATTTGCCCTAAATGCGGCGGCGGCAACGCGCCAAGCGTCACGAGATGCCCGTGCGTTCCGATGAAGATGATGCCATACCCCGGCGTCCCGGTCACAAACTGGCCGTATTCGCTTTCTTCGGGGTGCGGATCAGCTGATGGAGTTCCCGGCTCGGTAGCGTGGGGTTCTACAATCAATCAATTCTGTGCGGGTCACTCGCTTACGGTAAGATCTACAGATCCCTGATCTTTCAGGTTCCGAATTGCCCTGTCGTGGATTTCAACGGCATCCTTTTCAGAGATTCCCAGATCAGAGCAAGCCTGAAGAATGGCTCGCGAAATAGCTTCACGAAGCGGTTCGGAATTAACGCTGATATTATCGCTCATCGCCATACCCTTTCAAAGCTGAAACCCCATCTCAGCACAGGCCGGTGATTCTGGCAAACCATCCCGCTCACATCAGCAGCAAGTCTGACAGCGGAGACTTGAATAACAATCAAGGAAATCAAGATGGCAAAGGGTCATGGAGGCGCGCGCCCCGGCGCAGGCCGTAGGCCGGGCGCTGTCGCAAAGGCCAAGATGGACATAGCAGAGCGGGCCAAGACGCACGGAGAGGCCGCGCTGTCGGCGTTGGTTGATGTCATGCAGGATGCAGAGGCTCCGCATAGCGCCAGGGTGTCCGCCGCGAATGCCATTCTGGATCGAGGATTTGGCAGGCCGCACCAGTCTCTCGGTCTGGCAGATGCTGATGGTGGCCCGTTGCAGGTAATCATCCGGCGATATGGCGACGATTGATCTGCCGAACGGCTGGGCGCCTCGGCCATATCAGCGCCCGCTGTGGGATTATCTGGAGAAGGGCGGCAAGCGCGCTATCGGCATATGGCACCGACGAGCAGGTAAAGACGACCTGATGCTGCACCGTGCTGCTGTCGCTGCATTTGAGAGGCCCGCGACATACTGGCATTGCCTGCCTGAATATGCGCAGGCGCGGAAAGCCATCTGGAACGCGGTCAACCCCCACACGGGCATCAGGCGGATAGACGAGGCGTTTCCTAACGCCATCAGGGACGGCATCAACGATAACGAGATGTTCATTCGCTTCAAGAACGGGGCGACATGGCAGGTGATCGGGTCAGACCGCTATAACAGCCTCGTGGGGGCTGGTGTTGCCGGGGTCACGTTTTCCGAGTGGGCGCTCTGCAATCCGGCGTCGTGGGGCTTCATCAGTCCGATGATGCGAGAGAATGACGGCTGGGCTGCGTTTATCACAACCCCTAGGGGGCGAAACCACGCCCACGCCCTGTTCAACATGGCGCAGGATAACCCTGACTGGTTCGCTGAGCGCCTGAGCGTTGAGCATACGCGGGCATATGAGGGCGCGGAGTTAGAGGAAATCCGGCTGACGGATTACATCGCCCTGTTCGGCGAGGATATCGGGCAGGCTCAATTCGAGCAGGAATACCTGTGCAGTTTCAACGCTGCCATCCTCGGCGCATTCTACGCCCGCGAGATGGTGGCGGTTCGCAACGAGGGGCGGATCGATCCGACGCTGGAGGCCATCCCCGGCAGGCCCGTGCATCGCGCATGGGACATCGGGGTGCGGGACGATACCAGCATCTGGTGGTTTCAGGTCGCAGGCGGTCAGGTGTTCGTGCTGGACTGCTACAGCGCCAGCGGGGCTGGGGTTGATCACTACGCTGAGGTGATCGCCAAGCGCCGCGATGAGCACGGCTGGCAGGACGGCATTGATTTCGTGCCGCATGATGCCAAAGTCAAGGAATGGGGAAGCGGGCGGACGCGCGTCGAGACGATGAGAGGTCTTGGCCTGCATCCTCAGCTAGTGACGAACGCAGGATTGCTGGACGGCATCAACGCGGTGCGCCAGACGCTGCCACGCTGCGTGTTCCACAGCCGGTGCGAGGATGTAGGCCTGTCCGCGCTGGAGCAATACAGACGCGAGTGGGACGACGACAAAAAGGCATTCAAGGCCAACCCGTTGCATGACTGGACGAGCCACCTAGCGGATAGTTTTCGCTACCTGTCGCTGGCATGGCGCACGGTGCCGTCAACTGCATTCCTGCGCCCCCACATCGCAGAAACCACCGCCGCCCGTGTCCGCATGGTGCCGCCGACGCTCAACAAGAGCGGGAGAATTAGCCTATGACCGACATTGACGACATCGACGAGCCGTCCCGGTCGGCTGAATGGCTGGAAATGATCGAGGATGCCGAGCGGTATTTCGACGGATGGCAGGGCAAGGCCGACAATATCGACCGGCTGTATTCCGATCTGGAGCGGATGGCAGGGGCTGCGCGTGATCGGCAGTTTGCGCTGTTCTGGTCCAACATCCAGGTCATGCTTCCCGCGATCTATGCCCGGTCGCCAATCCCGGTTGTCACGCCGAAATTCAAGGACCGCCGCCCGCTGTATCGCACGGCGTCTGAGTTCCTCGAACGCGGCTGCGTGGTCAGTTTCGACATGGCCGATATCGACGGGACCATGCAGGCACTGCGCGATGATCTGGCGATTGTCGGGCGTGGGGCCGCGTGGGTGCGCTACGAGGACGACGACAACGGCGAGCGTGTTTGCTACGAGCATGTTGACCGGCGCGATTTCCTGCACGAGCCTGCGCGCCGCTGGTGCGATGTGTCATGGGTTGCCCGGCGTGGCTGGCTGACCCGCAGGGAGATGCGCGAGCGTTTCGGCGCAGAGGCTGCCGCGAATGCCAGCTATTCGACGCGACCCGGTGAGGGACAGGTCGTCACAGGTGCCACGGATCACCGCGAGAAATGCGGGGTCTGGGAGATCTGGCACAAACCCGGCAATCGCGTCGTCTGGGTCAGCGAGGGCGTCGAGACGGTGCTGGAGGACGCCGAGCCGCATTTGACGCTGGAGGGGTTCTTTCCGTGCCCCGAGCCTGCATATTCGACTGTGCAGCGGCGCACACTCATCCCCGTGCCGGATATGGTCTATTACAAGGATCAGTTGGAGGAAATTAACGACCTTACGTCCCGCATGCATGGTCTAGGCAAGGCGCTGGTTCTAAAGGGATTTTACGCAGCGGGCGGTGAGATTGGTGACGCCATCGAGGCGGCGATGAGCCTGCAGGACGATGGCAAAATCATGGTGCCGGTGTCGTCTCTGGCGGCATTCGGCAGCGGCAGCGACGGGATTGTATGGCTGCCGATCGATCAGGTGGCGCAGACCATCCTCGCCTGCGCTGAATTGCGCCGTCAGTTGATCGATGACGTGTATCAGATCGTCGGCCTGTCCGACATCATGCGCGGTCAGACGCAGGCTGATGAGACGTATGGCGCGCAGCGGATCAAACAGCAGAATGGTTCGGCGCGGGTCCGCGACAAACAGCAGGCGCTGGTCCGCATTGCGCGGGATCTGGTTCGCCTCGGCGCGGAAATCATGGCCGAGGATTTCGACCAGGACACGCTGATCGATATGGCGCAGATGGACCTGCCGACTGATGCTGACGTGAAAAAACAGGTCGCGGCGCTGGAGAAGCAGGCCAAGGACGAACTGGAGGGTTTTGCCGAGCAGGCGGAACAGGCTGTCCAGCAGGGTCAGGCGGACCCGCAGCAGCTACAGGCGCAGCAGCAGGAAATCCTAGCCAAATGGGCACCGCAGATCCGTCAGGCTGGTGATCAGGTCACGATTGATCAGGTCATGGAGTTTTTGCAGGACGAGAAGCTTCGGCCTTTCGTGCTGGATATCGAGACGGACAGCACGATCTATCCCGACGAGGCCGAGGAAAAGGCCAGCCGGGCCGAGTTCATGCAGGTATTCATGGGGTCGATGGCGGGGCTTGCACCTATGGCGCAGATGGGTCCTGAGGCGCTGGCGCTGGCTGGAGCGACGATCAAATTCGCTCTGGCCCCGTATCGTGTGGGTCGAGAACTTGAGGGCCTGATTGATGATTTCGTGGATAGCGCGCCGCAGATCGCCGACCGCATGGGTCAGCAAGGCGAAGGCGAAGATGAAGGTCTGGCTGCCGCCCAGATGAAGCTGGCAGAGGCGGAAATGGCCAAGGTCCAGTCGCAGACCGAGGCTAATCAGGCGAATGCGCAGTTGAAGATGCAGGAGTTGCAGCTAAAGGCGGCAGAGGCGCAAGAGAAGGCCAGCCAGTCGCAGCAGGAATTCGCGCTGTCCGTTCAGGATGCGGAAGGCAAGATCGCCAAGACGCAGGCGGATATCGAGAAGATCCACGCGGAAATCATGCTTGCCGAGCAAAAGCTGGGGCTGGAAGCACAGCGAGAGGAACGCGAGGACATCAAGACCGCGGTCGATATCGAGATGCGCAGCGCCGATCAGGCAATGGCTGCGCAGGACCGGCAGACCGAGGCTCAGTTCCGGGCGCGAGGCGAGGAACGGGCTGACCGACAGCAGCAGATAGCCGAGAGGCAGCCGCCGAAATGACCCGCCAGACAGACCACACCAACCCCGCCCCGCGCGGGGCTTTTTGCATTGAGGTGACGTATGGCCATGCATAAATCGCTGCGGTTCACGCGTCTGGGCATGCCCTACCGACTGTCGGTCGAGGTCGCGAAAGAGATCGACGAGGCGGATGGCTCCGAGGCGCTTGCGATTGCCGAGCGCGCCAAGCTGGCCGCTGGCGTCACCCCGTTCGACTTCGGAGCAACCGGCGTCGGGGACGATGGCCCCGCCATTCAGGCGGCTCTGGACTTTCTGGACGATCAAGGCGGCGGGACGCTTTGGCTGCCTGCGCTCGGATGGGCGTGGAATACGGGCCAGACGCTGCTGCTTGGGACCAAGACCTCGATCAGGGGTCACGCGGGACGGGCGGTTATCCGGGCGCTGGATAGCCTGACCGGCAACGTTCTGGAGACGCGGGACTGGGCTACGCTTTCCGCCAACGGCAACAGCGCGGCGGGAGGCTCACAGGGCTTCGTCCTCGATGATCTGGAGATTGACGCGAACCAATCGGGCCGCGGCGGTTTCAGCGATGTGGCAGGCGATGGCGTCTGCATCTACGGTCGGGATTTCCTGCTGCGTAATTTTTACGTTCGCAATGCGCCTCGGCATGGCCTGCGCTGCTATTACATGAATGTCGGCGGGTCGGGGACCAGCCCGTATAACGCCAACCTTGAGGGCGTTTTTATCGACGTATGCGGCGGGCATGGGATTGACTGGCAAATTAGCGACAGCAACTGGTCAAACATCAACATCGCCAGCCCGTCGCAGGCGGCTGATAACACCTTCGACGCCGCGCACATCACCAAGCTGGTGCGCTGGTCCAATGGCGCGATCTGGCGCAAGGGCATCCATACGAATTGCCACCGCTACGGCATCGGCGTGGTCGCAGGCGGCGGCGGGTCGTATTTCGGCGTCAACGTCGAGACTGCCAAGACGGCGGGCGTTTTCAATGCTGGCGACCGCAACCGCTTTTCGGTCTATGTCTATAACCAGATCGACGGGGCTTATGTCCGCAACGAGGGCTACTACAACCTGTTCGACGTGGTGTGTCAGCCGGGCGGCCTTGGGTCAACCACTATCCCAATTGTGAGCAACTCTGGTGATAAGAGCGAATTCACCGTGTCGGCTACTGGTGGCCTGACACCGTTTGATTTCGATGGCGGGAACTACAACAAATATTTTGCCACCGTATTCATCGGCAATGGAAACCCTGCCTACACCGGCACGGTCGGAACGCAGGACCGCGTTGAAATGACCGTAGATCGCGGCGGAGCGGGAACGGATCAGATCACGATCATTCCGGGAGAAGTGACCGGAACAGCCGTCGAGAGCAACCCCGACGACAGCACCGAAGGTCGGCTGATGAAGATCGGGCACGGGGCCATGACGGGCCAGAGACTGCCGCCTCAAGTCGCGAACATAGACACGATGGCCAACGCACATCGCCGCGTCAGGACCGCCCTCAGTGCGACCGGAAACCCCATCGCCAACCAAGGATGGGTGATCGAGAACATCTATACCGGAGAAACCGTCTCCACCCAGATCGCATATTGCAACACCTTCAACGGGCGCAACCGCATGGCGATCCGGCACCGCAACACGACCGGAAATGCGTGGACGACTTGGATGTTCCTCGCCACGCAGCAGGCGACGACGACAGCGGCCCGCCCAACCAACGCCCAGCTTGGCGAACTTAGTTTCGACATGACGATTGGTAGGCCGATCTGGTGGGACGGCTCCGGGTGGTTAGAGCCTTCGCACCCGGACAACATCCAGATCGGGGCCATCACGGCTGCCAATTTCAGCTTCGCGGGCGGATCGCTGACGGAGGCGCTACAGGCGCTCGCCGACGCGATCCCGTCGTGACGTAACGGTGTGATGGAGGACGGGATGGCGAAGAAATTTTTCATGACAGGCGGTGCCGGTGTGGCGGCGACTCTCATTTCGCCTTACTTCGACCGCGACGAGATCACACGAACGGATGTAAGACGCGCAGATGATGTCGCGGAACTGGCCCTGTGCGATCCGCGTCTCGTGGCCGAGGCGATGGCGGGCCATGACACGGTCATTCACGCTGTCGGGGTGGGGTGGAAGAAGCCGGATGCTGAGATCGAGGCATCCATGATCCCGCCCTTTCGGTGCGTCCTCGATGCGATGAAGGTTGCTGGCGTGAAGCGCATTGTTCTGCTGAGCAGCATGCACGTCGTGGCAGACTACGAACTAGGCGAAGGCATATCCCCTGCATCCCCTCCGAGGACGAGCAGCTTCTATGGGCAAATGCATGTGCTTCGAGAGAAGATGGTTAGGGAGTTTGGGCTGTCGGCCAGCATCATCCGCATAGGGGTTGTATCGCCAAAGCCGAGAGGAACGAGACGAGATCGCGCAATCTGGATTTCACCGCGCGATCTGGCGACCTGCATCCGTTACGCGGCAGATATCACAAGCCCACGCTGCCCGGTTATCTGGGGTTGCTCGGGGACTAATGAAGATCACGAGTGGATACACTCTGACGGACGGTTCGACGCCGTGGATAATGCAGATAAATTTCCCTTGGTCGATGCCGACAGATGGAGTTTTATTGGCGGACCGCTTGTCAAGCACCAAGTTCCCGCTGATCGGGCCAATTTTTGAGGTAGTCATGTCTTTGCTTGTTCAGGGCCAACAAAATGACGCGTTCGAGTGTGCAATCTGCAAGGCAAGAACGTTTCCCTTGGGGCCTGAAAATCAACAGCACCCAATCGCCGCGTGCCCCCTGTCGGGACGCGTTCTTTCCCGTGCTGATATGAAAACATTCAGCCGCGAAGTGACAGGTGCATACGCCAGCGCCGCGCACATGATCCCGGAATAGGAGGCCGCGATGGCTGACGACGCATACCGGCGCGGGTATGACCTCATCGACTGGTCAAAACCTCTGCCGAAGATCCACAAGCCCCGCATCGCACCAGCGCGCGGGGCTTTTCCATGCCCGATGCTGGCCAGCGATATGCTGGATGAACCGCTCTACAGCGGCGCGGACGGCAAGCTTTACACCAGCAAGGCCGCGCTGCGGGCATCCTACCTGCCGAGCGGCAACCCGGACGGCATCCGCTACGACGAAGTGGGCAATGAAACCATCCCGCTGACGCCGCCGGAGACTGACACCTCTGGCATCGACGCCAGCATCCAGAAGGCCATTTCGCGCCTCAACGCCTGACGCATCCTCTCAGAAAGGAACTGCCATGACTGACGCACCCGCGCCGGAGATGATCCCTGTTGAACCCTCGCAGCCCGGCCCGACCGCGCTTGAGGGGCAGATGAACATCCCCGAGCCTGAAACGCCCGAGGAACAGCCGGAAGCGAAAGCCGAGCCTGTTGAGGCCGAGAAGCCGAAAAAATCCCTCGATGACAGCCTGAAAGAGGCCTTCAAGAAGGGCCGCGAGGCTGCCGAGAGGAAGGCGGAAGCCAAGGCCGAGAAGGTTGAGGCGAAACCTGCCGAAGAACAGCCAGCCGAGGATAAGCCTGCCGAGCCAATCGCCAAGGATAACCCTCAGACGAAACCCACGGCATTCCGCGAGCCGCCCCAGCGGTTCGACGACAGCGCCAAGGGCGAATGGGAAGCGGTTCCGGAAAGCGTTCGGGGCAATGTCCACCGGATGCAGCGAGAGCTGGAAACGGGGATCGAGAAATACCGGCAGCAGGTCGCGGAATACGAAGAGGTCCGCCAATACGCGGATATGGCAAAGCAGAGCGGAACGACGCTGAAAGCCGCTCTGGACAGCTATGTTGGCCTTGAGCAGGCGCTGCGCCAGAACCCCATTGCGGGGCTTGAGCAGATCGTGAGCAACATGGGTCTGAAAGGTCCGAACGGCCAGCCGCTGACATTCCGGGCCATCGCGGCGCATGTCGTCGGTCAGCCGCAGGACAAGGTGACGTCACAGCAGGACGCGACCATCATGCAGTTGCGACAGCAGGTTCAGGCCCTGACGCAACAGCTTGGCGGCGTCCAGCAGCATTTCCAGCGCCAAGAGGTGCAGCAGCGAGAGGCAGCCGCATCCAGCGAATGGGAATCCTTCGCCCGCGAGAACCCGCGCGCCGAGGAATTGCAAGAGGAAATCGCGGATACATTGAAAAAGTATCCGGCGAGTGATAACATAACGATCAGGGAGCGCCTTGCCGATGCTTATGCCATCGTCATTGCCCGCAACCCTGCTCCGAGCGCCGCTCATACCGGCACTGACACACTGGCTCAGACCCAGACCCCCGAACCCCGGCAGCCAAAGCCCGAGGGTCGGAAATCGATCAGCGGATCTCCTTCCGCCGGGACGCTCACACCGTCAGGCAAGAAGAAATCGCCCCCCTCAATCGATGAAGCCCTTGCCAACGCAGTGCGCCGGGCTTCCTGAGCAAACGGAGTAATGGGTCATGCCCATCAACGATAACGTTCACTATCAGCAGGTGCTGTCGATGGCGCTGGAGGATCGCTCCACCGCATGGCAGGATCTTGTTTCGGACAACATCCCGTTGTTCGACGTTCTGCGCCGCAAAGGCCTGTGGGAAAGCTACAGCGGCCCGCGCATCCGTCAGACCCTTCTGATCGATCTGCCGGGCATCCAGTGGTATCGTGACTACGATTTCCTCCAGAATGCGCCGCGCGAACTGTTCAACGACGCATACTGGACGCCGAAGCAGGCCGCCGTTCCGATCTCGCTGTCGATGACCGAGATTCTGAACAACCGCGGTGAAAACCAGCTTCTGCCGGTGCTGCGCGAGTATATCCGCGCCGCTGAAACCGGACTGGCGCAGGGTCTGGATGCTGCGCTGTATGGCGACGGCACCGGGGCTGGCGGCAAAGCGCTGGACGGTCTGGGCGCTGCTGTGCCCGTGACGCCGACGAACCTGTATGGCGGCATCAACCGGTCGACGGAAACCATCTGGCAGACCGGAAGCTACGATATCGACAGCGACTTCCCTGATATCGGGACGCAACTGGATGCCACCACGGTCAAGCCGATCTTCGACCGCGTGATGGGACAACACACCCGGGGGAACAACGCTCCGGACCTGATCCTCGCGTCGGCGCAACACTGGGAAGCCTATGCTGCTGCCACGGTCGCGATCCAGCGGATCAACACCAACGAGGGCGGCGTTGGCCGTCTCGGCTTCCGCACCCTGCAATATGTGGGGCCGGGTGGCCGGGCGGAAATCGTCTGGGGCGGGGGTCGCGGCACGAATATGCCCAACGACACCAGCTTCTTCCTGAACACCGACACGCTGCGCATGCGCTACAATCCCGAGCGCAACTTCGACACGCTGTTCTCGGGCGACGGTGCCAAGCCGATCAACCAGGACGCCATCGCGCAGTTCGTCGGCTGGATGGGCAACATGACGATGACGAACCCCGTGTTCCACGCCCGTCTGTATGACAGCGATCCGGCAAACTGATCTTGAGCGGGGCGGCTGATCCGCCCCGACAATCCCACATCAGTAGAAAGGCATCACCATGCTCATCTGCACCACCCCCGTTCTGGGCTTCACCCCGGAAGTTTTCACCGCCCCCGACGCCATCCCCTACTGGACCGGCGTTGACGCGGGCAAATCCCCGCAACTCGGCTCGATTGTCGATGTTCTCGATGACGATACCGGCGAAAGCGCGCGTTACGAGATGACCACGCTTGGCTGGGTCGAAGTCGAGGAAGAAGGCGGCGGCGACGGTTAATCCCGTCAACGATAACGGAAAGGGCGGCTTCGGCTGCCCTTTTTTAATGCGCATCCTCTCAGAAAGGCCAAGCCATGCAGCACGGCATGCACTATTCCCCCCGCAACAACTCGACCTATCGCCCGTTTCCCGGCGATGAGCATCTGGTTGTGAAATTCTTCATCGATGACCGGAAGAACGAGAAGCTGACGCGCGAGCGCGGCTATGCCGTTTACGAGAATGTCGAGATGGTTTCGATCAACGTCCCGGGCGACAAGCAACTGACGATCAACGCCCCGGCCAATTCGTCCTGCACGATGCCGAGCGGCGATCAGGTTCGCTATTGCGAGCGGTTCCCCGAGGATTACGAGCGGTTCCAGAGCGGTCAGGGCGCGGCCATCACCGGGCTGCCGCTGAAACACTGCCCGTTCCTCAGCAAAGCCGAGGTGTCGATGCTGGAGGCCCAGAACATCTACAGCGTCGAACAGCTTTCCGACATGGGCGGCGCACCGCTGCGCAATCTCGGGCCTTCGGGTCGGAAATGGCAGCAGCAGGCACTGGCGTTCTTGCAGACAGCCGAGGGCAGCCGTGACGCGCTGGCCGACGCCGAGGACAAAGCGGCAATGAAGGCGCGCATCGAGGCGCTGGAAGCTGCGCTGGAGCGCGCCAACACCGGCGAGGACGATCCCCGCGTGGCGTTGAAAGACAAGATCGAGGAACTGACCGGCGCACGTCCGAAGGGGAACCCCTCCGTCGAGACGCTGGAAAAGACGCTGTCCGAACTCCAGCCGCAGGGTGTCTGATATGACCGTATTCGCCAGCATCAAGCGCGCTGTCCTTCGGACATCCGGAACGACCATCACCGAGGCATATTCGTCGTCGGATCAGGTGGCGCTTGAAATGGCGGATCTGGCAAACGAGGTCGCGGCGGATATCGCGAAAGGCCATGACTGGCGCGACCTGACCAAAGTCCACACGATCACGGGCGACGGGGTGCAGACCGCATTCCCGAAGCCTGCGGACTATGATCGCATGGTCGGGTCGTCTGCTGTCGATGACGTGGCCAATTGGTTCTGGGGCTATCACCCCTTCCGGTCAGTCAATGAGTGGATGCAGTTCGTCAATGGCGGGTATGGCCTGGTGCAGCCCGGTGGATGGATCATCATTGGCGGGGAATTCCAGTTCTATCCGGCCCCGACTGATCAGGCGGCGTTTCCGTATATTTCCAATCAATGGGCGCGTTCGGAAAGCGGACAGCCGAAGGCTCAATTCACGGCGGACGATGATGAGTTTGTTCTGGATGGCCGTTTGCTGACATTGGGCCTGATCTGGCGGTGGAAGGCCCAGAAGGGTCTGGATTACTCCGAGGACATGGCAACCTTTGAACTGGCGCTGCAAAAAGAGCAGGCGCGGGACAAGGGTGCGCGCGTCATCCGTGAAACCCGGACCCGGCGAGCCGATGTCGGGATCGCCTATCCGTGGGCGCTAGGTTCCTGATGCGCAGCCCGACGCAGCGGCGCAAGCCCGGCAAGAGCCGCCCGGTCAACTTCCCGGCACCGACTGGCGGCTGGATCGCCAACAGGTCGCTGGCCATCGGTCGGGACCCCAATCTAGCGCCGGGGGCCATGGTGCTGGACAACTGGTTTCCCACATCGACCGGCATCTTGCTGCGGCGCGGATCTGATCTGCGTTACAATATCGACTCTGGCCCGGTTCGGACCATGTTTCGTTATGTCTCTGGCGCGGCTACTCGTCTTTTTGCGGCGTCGGAAACCGAGATATTCGACGTGTCGTCTGATCCGGCTGTCAGCGTGTATTCCGGCCTGACCAGCGGTGATTGGCATGTCCAGCAGATCACGACTGCCGGGGGGACATTCCTGATCGGCGTGAATGGCGTAGATGAGCCGTGGGTGTATGACGGCACGACATTTGGGCCGATTTCCGACATGGGCAGCGGCATCGAGTTCCCGAGCGGGTCAACGGCCAGCACATCTGATCTGGCCTTTATCTGGCTCTATGCCGGTCGGCTGTGGTTCATCCAGAGAGACAGCATGTCGGCGTGGTATCTACCGGTTGATGAGGTGGTCGGAGAGTTGGAGGAAATGCCTCTCGGGGGTGTATTCGAGCGCGGCGGCGTCCTGCTGTGGGGCCAGTCGTGGTCCCTGTCCAGCGGCGGCTCTGGTGGCTTGTCAGAGCAATGCGTGTTCACCACCACCGAGGGCGAGGTGCTGGCCTATCAGGGACAGAACCCGGCCAGCGCCAGCGATTGGAACAAGGCTGGTCTTTACCGGATCGGCAAGCCGCTTGGAACGCGGGCTTTCGTGCGCGCTGGCGGCGATCTTCTGATTGCGACGAGCGTGGGGCTTATCAGTCTGGCAGAGGCGTCACGGCGCGATCTGGCGGCGCTGGGGAATGCTGCGGTCAGCTATCCCATTGAGGAGGCGTGGTCAGCCATGCTGAACGAGCGTGGCATGCAGAATTGGCGGTGCTTCATCTGGCCGGAGGGCAAGATGGTGGTCGTCTCGCCGCCGCGTCTGGCTTCGGAGGATCGCGTTGCGTTTGTGGCCAATGCCAACACTGGGGCGTGGTGCCGCTTCACCGGCTGGGACATGGCTGCGATGGAGACATTCAACGGCCAACTGCATTTCGGCGATATCGCGGGCAATCTGTGGATCGGCAATGTCTCGGGTGTCGATGGTGACGCACAGCCATATGTCGGGGTTTGCATCCCTCTTTATGAGGATCTGGGCGCGCCTGCATCCCGAAAGATCGCCCGCAACGGTCGCGTGGTGAAACGGTCGCGATATCCGGCGCTGGAGAAACTGACCGCGAAATTCGATTTCAGCACCGCAACGCCACCACCCCCGAATGCGGCCGAATTTGCGTCTGGCGGAGTCTGGGGTGCTGGCATCTGGGGTGAGTCCCAATGGGGTGAAAGCGCGAGTGAGGTTGTCACCGGACGGTGGGTTTCGCTTGGCGGATCAGGTCAGGATGTCTCTGTCTGCTTGCAGGTGACGAGCGGTGACGTGACGCCGCTGGACGTGGAGTTGATCCGTTTGGACGCGCTTTTCGAGACGGCGGGCCTGATCTCGTGATCGTCACTGACGCGCGGGTCGTCCAGCTTGTCGAGCGATCGATAGGGCGTCCGATCATACCGCCATACACCTGCATTGGCATCGAGAAAGACGGCCAAGTCATCGCTGGCGTCGTGTTTAACGACTTCACCGGCCCTGACATTCATATGACCGTTGGGGGTTACGGCTGGAGCCGCGCTTTGCTGCGGGCCGTGGGTGAATATGCGTTCGGCCAGCTTGGCTGCCTGAGGATTTCGGCTGTGACGGAACAAGAGAAAGTCGTGGCGCTTGCCGAGAGGATCGGCGGGCGCGTCGAAGGGCATATGCGAGACCTGTTCGGCGATGGCCGGGACGGGGTGATGATCGGGTTCGCCCGGAATGAGTGGAGATACCGATGAAAGCGCCAAAGGCTCCCGATCCCTATGACACCGCCCAAGCGCAAGCGGGGATGAACAGGGATACCGCGATCACTCAGGGCCAGATGAACATGATCGACACGGTAAATCCGTGGGGATCGACCATCTATGACCAGACCGGCGAAAACACCTTCACCGACTCGCAGGGCAATGTCGTCACCACGCCGAAATACACCCAGACGACGAACCTGTCACCGTCGCAGCAGGCCATCTTTGATCGGACACAGGCTGCAGAGCAGAACCTCGCCCAGATCGCGCAGGACCAGTCAGGATTTCTGACAGACTACCTCAAGGGCGGCATTGACCTGTCAGGCGTTCCCGGCCTGCAATCGTCCTATGGTCCGGGATACAACCCGAATTTCAACGGCAATCTGGGCCTGCAAACCGATGCGGGCCTGCAAACCAGCGTCGGGCCGGGCTATGCGACCAGCTACGCCGGGGCTGACGATTTCAGCGCAGACCGGCAGCGGTATGAGGATGCGCTGTGGGATCGGACGGCGGGTGATCGGTCGGCGCAGGAAGCGCAGATGCGCACCACGCTGGCGAACAAGGGCATCAAGGAAGGCTCAGCCGCCTGGAATGCCGAAATGGAGCGGATGCAGCGCCAGAACACTGATGCGCGCATGGCCACCATCATGGCAGGCGGTCAGGAACAGCAGCGCATGGTCGACATGTCGCGGCAGGCGGCGATGTTCGGCAATGACAGCATCCTTGGCCGGTTCGGCGCAGAGAACGCAGCGCAGCTTGCAGGGGCGCAGTTCGGTAATGACGCGCTGGCACAGCAGGGCATGTTCGGCATGGGCGCACAGCAGGCGCAGAACGCGGCTGTGGCTGGTCAGGCCGGGTTCAACAACGCAGCCCGCCAGCAGGGAGTGGCAGAGCAGTTCGCGCAGCGAAACCAGCCTCTGAATGAAATTACCGCGCTGTTGAGCGGATCGCAGGTGAGCAACCCGGCGCAGATGAGTGCCGCCACGCCGCAGACAGGGGTGGCAAATACAAACATCGCTGGGATGATACAGCAGGACTATCAGAACCGTCTCGGCGCATCGCAGGGGGCTATGGGTGGATTGTTCGGCCTTGGCGGGTCCTTGCTTGGCGCTGCTGGAAATGCTGGCGGCTTCGGCGCTCTATTCTCCGATGAACGCCTGAAAACTGATGTTCAGCGTGTCGGCACGACCGATGGGGGCGTCCCGGTTTATACCTATCGCTATATCTGGGGTGGCCCGGTGATGATGGGCGTAATGGCTCAGGATGTGCCGGAAGCGGCCATTCAGGACGAAAGCGGCTTCCTGAAAGTTGATTATTCGAGGGTTAACTGATGGCTCTACTTCCCACACTATCCGTTCCCGGAGAAGAACAGTTAACCCCTGAACAGGTTGAACGCCTTCGCCAGTCGTCCGGACTGGCTGCGCAGCGCGGCTCTGACACTTCTCCCGTCGCACATTGGTCCGCGGGTTTGGCGCGGCTGGTTGACGCTTACGGCGGATACCGGGGGAATATCAGAGCAGGGCGGCAGGAGACATCCGGACTGGCTTCCGCAGATGAGGCGATCCAGTCTAACCCGGTTCTTGCGGCGCTTTTGGGCGGCGATCAGGTGACGATGCAGCAGCCGTCACCAGTCGCCACAACGTCTAGTGGCGCGTTTCCTGCATCGTTGATCGAGACAGAAAGCGGTGGCAATTGGAATGCTCTGAACGATGAACAGGGCGCAGGCGGGCGCGGGCACGGCGGACGCTTGCAGTTCGGCCATGCACGGTTGCAGGACGCGGCCAATGCCGGTGTAATCCCCGCAATGACGCCGCAGCAGTTCGCGCAGCAGCCGCCAGAGGTTCAGCAGTCGGTCGAAAACTGGCATTTTGCCGATATTGACCAGCAAGCCGACAGAATGGGTCTGAACAACTTTGTCGGTCAAGAGGTCGGCGGCGTTCCGATCACGCAGGACGGCATCCGAGCAATGGCCCATCTCGGCGGCATCGGCGGGGCAAAGCGGTTCCTCGAAAGCGGAGGGGCAAGCAACCCCTCCGATAGCTTCGGGACCAGCCTGCGCGACTATGCAGCGCGGCATGGCGGTGGTGTGGCAACCGGAGGAATGTCTGGAGGTGGCATGCCCCAGCAAGGCCCCTCTCCTGTCGTGGGCGCTCTGGCGCAGGCTATGGGCAACCCGTGGGTTGCGCAGAAATACGGCCCGGTCATGGAGGCGCTGATGGGGCAGGAGATGCAGCGCGGAAACATGTCGTATCAGCAGCAGTTGCGACAGTCAGATCCGATGTATCAGGCGCAGTTGCAGAAAGCGCAGTTCAATCTTGAACAGGATCGCATGGGCCTTGGCCGTGACAGCCGGGTGCAGTCCAGTGACATCCTCGATGACGGGACTATTGTCACCGTGATGAGCGACGGAAGCCCTCGCGTCACGTCGCCAACCGGCGAGGTACTGACCGGGCAAGCCGCCGCTGATGCGATCCGCGCGGCGAGGGATTATGGCGTTCAGAACCAGCGAGCGATCTATGGCGGCCGACGTGAGGGAACGCTGGGCGCAGATATCGAACTGGGCGGGACCGCCGCAGGGGCTGAACAGGCCGGTAAAATGGCAATCGAGATGGGCCGCGAGGCTTACGAGGAAGCCGGAAAGGTCCGCACGGCAATCAGCAACATCGATGAGGCCATTTCGGCGATTGATAGCGGGGCGAAGTCGGGGACATTCGCCAAATACCTGCCGAACATCACCGAGGCATCGGCCAGCCTGAACAATGCCGCGAACAAGATGGGCCTCGATATCATCGGTGCCACCACCTTCGGCGCGCTGTCCGAGGGCGAGATGGCCTTCGCTCTAGATACGGCCATGCCGCGTGATCTGCGGCCCGCTGAACTGCGTAGCTGGCTGGAGCGCAAGAAGCATGCGCAGGAAATGGCGATGATTACGATGATGGACGCCGCAAGCTTCCTTTCAACGCCGGGGAACACGCTTGCGATGTGGATCGAGCGGAACCAATCGGGACAGGCTGTGCCGCAAGCCCAACCGGCACCACAGGCGCAACCGGCACCACAGGCCGGGGGGCAGCCTGCCGTTCGCACATGGACGCCTGACGGAGGCCTGCAATGATCCAGATCCAAGCGCCGGACGGAACCATCATCCAGTTTCCTGATGGAACCGATGATGCCACCATTGACCGGGTGATGCGGCAAGCGTTCGCGCCGAATACCGCCACGCCAGAACCTGATGTTCCTGCTGAGCGCCCGCAGTCTCAGCAGTTGATGGACCAATACAAGCAGGCCGAGGCGGCGGGCGACTATGAAACTGCTGACCGGCTGTTGCGTGAAGCGTCCTATGCCGCCACGCAGGATGGCACTGCGCCTGATAGCGTGGCATTCAACCCGGCAACCGGTCGCATGGAGGATATGGACCTGCGGCAGGGGCGTGGCCGTCTGGACGCCGCTGCGCAGGGTCTGGGTCAGGGTGTCAGCTTCGGGACGATGGATGAAGTCGTCGGCGGGCTTTACGGCATGACCGGACCCGGAACCTACGAGCAGAACCGGGATTACGCGCTGGCCTCGATGCGGTCGGATCTGGCCTCTGCTCGCGAGAACCATCCTGTCATCGCCTACGGGTCGGAAATCGGCGGTGGCGCGCTGTCATCCATCGGTGGCGCTACTGCGCTTGGCGTAAGGGCTGCCCCGACCCTTGGCGGACGCGTGGCTCAAGGTGCCGCGATAGGTGGAGCAGAAGGGGCATTATATGGATTTGGAACTGGAGAAGGCGTCGAAAACAGGTTCTCAAATGCTGGCAGAGGGGCGCTTATTGGTGCTGGAACAGGTGCCCTCTCCCCCATAGCTATTGAAGGAGGAAGGAGGGCGTTCGATTATGCCCTTGGTGGCCCTATCGCATCTGCCAGATCCGCGCCCAGCCAAGTCCGCGCCAGCCGCGCAGTTCAGTCGGCAGTTGATCGTTCTGGCCGTAGCCTTGATGAAATCGACGCGGCGCTGCGTCAGGCATCGATTGAAGGGCAGCCGATGTATTCGGTTGCCGATGCGACTGGCTATTCCGGCCAGCGGATGCTCGCAGGGGCGGCACGGACGCCGGGCGATGGTCGGCAGCAGATCATTGAACACCTCGCCAGTCGTCAGGATGGTCAAGCCCGACGCATCGGTGGTTTTCTGGATGAGGGCCTGAACGCACCTCGCAATACCGGAAACCTGCCTGTCATTCCCGGAAACAACCCCGCTGATTTCACCGGCATGACCGCCGAACAGGTTAGAGGCCGACTGACTGGCGCGAGAGGTCGCGCGGCTGATGTGGCATATGACGCAGCCAGACAGGGCGCGGGGCCGGTGGATGTGCGCGGCGCGCTGGCAGCCATTGATGACCGCATCGGGCCGATGCAGGGCAGCGGGGTCACTGGTGACGGTATCGACGCCACGTTGTCGCGCTATCGGTCGCGCCTTGCATCGCAGCCGGGTGGAGAGGCTTATCAAGGGGCATCCTCGGTCGAACTGTCGGATTTCGACAGGGTTCTGGGTGTCAAGCAGTCCATTCAGGATGATATCGGCGCGGCGGTTCGTGCAGGACGGAATAATGAAGCCAGAGAACTCGGACGGATTTCCGCTCAACTTGATGAGGCTCTGGAATCCGCCAGTCCCGCTTACCGGCAGGCGAATGATGATTTTGCCAGATCATCCAGGGTGATTGATCAGATCGATGCCGGGTCTGCCGCGACACGGCCTAGCGCGAGGGTTGATAATACTCTCTCGTCTTACAACGCCCTGTCGATGGACGAGCAGGCCGCATTCCGATCCGGGTATGCCGACCCGATCATGGGCAGGCTGGAAAATGCCGCGCCGGGCGTAAACAATGCTCGGCCATTGCTTTCCGAAGGGTCGAGGGCCGAACTAGGGGCGATGGCCCGGGATCCAGAATTGCTGCAACGCCAGATCACGCGCGAGAACGATATGTTCCGAACCGCGAACGCGGCAAGCGGTGGATCGATGACGGCAGATAACCTTGCTGATGAGGCAGATATTTCGTCGCTTAGCGCAAACCCCGTCATCAATCTGCTGTCTGGACGGTGGGGGGCGGCAGCGTCTCAGCTTGGAGACGCGGCCCTAAACGCTATTTCTGGCAGAAATACCGCCACGCGCGAGGAAATCGCCCGGTTACTCATGTCCGGTGATGTTCGCGGGGCAGTTGCCCCGGCTGTTCAGCGCCAAATCCAGAATGCAAAAAGTTCGGCGGTGGTGGAGGCCTTGATGCGTTCAATGGAGAGGGTAGGGAACCCATATTAAGGCAGGGTGAAACCGGCCAGTATGACCAAGGCGGGAGCGATCATGGCGGCAGGGAAAAGCCATAAAGGCACCCTTCGTCCGATTCCCTTTTCTTCCTTACTGACTCGCCATATCAGATAAACCGTAACCCCCAAAAGGGAATTGCCAACGATCACGGCGGCGACTGTTTGCCAGAAAGCAATATTAGTCATTATTGCTCTCCCTCCACTTGGCGTGTTCAGATAGGGCTCTGTTCTCCCGTTCCTGACGTTCCATTTCGGCATCTTCCTTCGCCAATCTTTCTGCTTCCATCGTGCGATATTTTTCTTGCCTATGTATGTTTGATAAAGTGTCGGAAATCACAGCGACAATGAGCAAAAAAGCCACAAGTGCGACAAATCCAAATATTAAGATGTATGCAAAATAGGATAAAGGCCAGTCAAGAACGCTTTCGCTTGAGACCGTTCTCCAGAAGACATCGGCCCAGTCCAGACTTGATTTTATCCATTCTCGCAACGTCATCCCGAAACCCTATCCAAAACCAACCCTCTCATCACAACCCCTCGCCTGAACATCCCCGCAATATAGTGAAGATCACGGGCAGGGGAAGCCATCGAAAGGATAGGATATGAGCGAATCCAGCAGCAGCCTTGATCTGGCGAAGAGGCTTACTTCCGCCTTGCCTCGGGACGGGTCTGCCTGTCGCGCTCGATCTGGATCTCGATCAGCCTGCGAGCAGCCGCAATCTCCGGGGCACGAGACCCAGAAGAAGCCTGATTGACCTCAAGGGCCATCAATACATCATCGTAAATGGCTTCTACCTGATCGTCATCAAGGACCCCTAATCCCCTAAGGTTGTTCAGAGTTGATATGGACAGCAGATATCCTGCAATTTCCCATCCTTCGAAACTGTCAGCCATGTCATCCCCCTTTCCCCCAGATAATCGCCCCTGAGACGATTCGCCCACCCAGAACATCGAAGAACACGCCGCCCCTGACCGGGCGGTTTTTTTATGGAGAAGCCAATGCCCCGCGTTTCCGGCCAATACACGCTTCCGCCCGGATATTTCGCCGTGTCTGGCGAGATCATCCAGCCATCGCAGCACAACCCCCCACTGGAGGATATCGCGCAGGCGCTGACGGACAGCCTGCCTCGCGACGGCTCGGCGGGGATGTCTGGCAACCTGCCGATGGGCGGCAACCGGATCACTGGGCTGGCGGCGGCAACCGCGGCTGGACATGCACCGCGATACGATCAGGTGGTGCCAGTGACGGGCGGGACGATGAGCGGTCCTTTGCGTGTGCCAGAGGGGTCTGACGGAACGCCGGGATTGCAGTTCGGAAGCTCTGACGATGGGATAAATTGGGTCGCAGGACAGGCCGTCCGGTTCGTCGCTGGCGGGACACTGATGGCCCGTTTGAATGTCGGCACAGCACTTTCAACGGCGCTGGATATCGTAACCCGTGGTTCTGGCGATGGCCGTTACATGCAACAGTCATGGACCTTGACCGCAGGCGCAGGCCTGACGGGTGGCGGCAGCGGCGCGGCCAATCGGACGCTGGCGGTTGACGGGACTGTTGTTCGAACGTCGCGTCAGATCAACACCGGCACTGGCCTGACTGGCGGGGGAAATCTGGGGTCAAACCGGACGCTGTCGATTGATTTCAATCCTCTGCCGCTCGCCTCTGGCACGATGACGTTGCCGAGACTGATTGCGATGGACGGATCATCTCATGTCCGCCTCGCAGAAGGCCCATTGAAAGCGAACTTCAATCTCGCGGGGTCTGGCACCACCATCACCGCAGGCGCAGGCCTGACCGGCGGCGGGACACTGGAAAATAACCGAACCCTGTCGATTGACGCTGCCACTGTGAACGAAGCGCAGGCTGGCGCGGTCAACAACAAGGTCATGACGCCATTGCGTGTGGCGCAGGCGACAATGGGCGTCCTGCAATCGTGGGCATCCCCGAGCCGCAGCGTAAACACGGTTTACCAGAACACCACCGGGCGACCCATCCAGGTCAGCATTTCAGCACATAACTGCCTCTATCAGGTCAGCACCACAGGAACCGGGTCGTGGATAACGGTCGGGGAGAGTTCGGGGAACATAGACGGATGGCAGTCGCCGTGTTTCATCGTCCCTAACGGTCATTATTACCGGGCCAACCTAAAGGGCGGCGGCGTAAACATAAATCATTGGGCGGAGTTGCGCTAATGGAAGAAGTCGGATTTTTTCACCCTGATCGCGGATACTGGCAGGCCATCAGCGAGCCTTCGCAGAACGTTCTGGACGGCTATCCTGACGGCACGATCCGCGTTCCGCTGAAACCCGGCGCTGGTTACGAATGGATCGGCGGCAAATGGGTTGCCGACGAGGCCCCCGAATGATCCCGGTCGTAATTGCCTCCAACGGTCGCGGCATCCCTGTCCGGGCCGTCGAGGGGAACGCACCTGTGATGCAGGTGGCGGGGAACGGTCGCGGCATCCCGATTGTGCTGTCTGATCTGGGCGCACCGTTTGTCGTTCAGGGGTTGGGTCCTGACCCAGAACACGGCGAATTCGCCCGCGCGGCATCAACCAATTCCACCATGTCGGTCCACAGCGGCCACAGCCTGACGGACTCCTATGTGCATATCGGACCGTTCCCCGGCAATATGAGGGCTATCCTTGAATCTGTCGGCTATACAGATACGTGGGGCAACGTCATAAAATCCACCATCCCCGGCAGTAATCTGATGTGGCGGTGGGACCACGATGACGAGATCGGCGTGGGCGAACGCGCTGTAGAAGATATCGGCCAATTCCACACCCTGATGATCACCGAGGGCGGTCCACCCCCGCGCACGACCAGCGAAGGTATGGTCAACACGCTGGATTATTTCTGCCGGTTCACTGCCAACACCGTCGAAAATGGCGCTGGTAACGAGGTTATCCTGTGGTCGATCTGGCCTGCTCTGAACGGCCCCGGAACTAGCGTCGAGAACCCTATCCCGTCCGGCGATTGGGCAGGATATACGTTCCGCACCGGCCTGCCTGAATATGAGGACAGTTTCAAATACATGGCAGACTATGCGACGTGGAAGATGAAACAGCTTTATCCGTCGCTGCCCGAAGACTGGCGCGTTTGGATGTTCCCCGGCCACAAATGGATGGAACGTGTTTACGACGACATTCAGAATGATCTGGTGCCGGGCATCACGGATATTCAGGAACTGTTCGGGGATGATATTCATCCCGACACTACCGCATGTTATGGCCTGTCGTGCCTCGTGGCGACCTGCCTGTATCAGGTCAATCTGACCGAGGCTGAAAACGTCTGGATCATGCCAGAATGGGAAAGCCTTGACGGGCCGCAGCCTGCCGTGCCGCAGGCTCTGGCAGAGTATTTCTGGCAGATCGCATGGGAGATCGCGACCGCATATGAGCCTGTCGGGATGGGCGGAACTGAGGGCGCGGCGTTGCGGTGGCAACCATCCGATGGCGACCCGATGCCGAACTGGACGCTGGCCAATCCCAATACCGGTGGCGGCGGTGATCCTGACCCCGACCCGGAACCGGGCGATCTGCCGGAATTTGTGTTCACCGCTTCTGCTGACGATCTGACAGACCTGACGGGTATGACAGGGACGCAGCCGACCGTTGAAGATGGGGTGCTGAAATTCGCAGGAGGTGAGGCCCTTGATGGCGACCTGATCTTGGGAGATAGATACTTGGTCATATCCTTCATGATCCCCGGCGCCCTACCCCAAGGCAGCAGCCCGGCCATAGTTGGGTTTAGGGCTATCGACACCCCCGTCTGGAATGACCACGGGCCTATATATGTAGTCTATAATGGGTTTTTAGGTGTATTTGAAATAGGTTTAGCCGGTGTAGGGAGCGACACGTCTGACAGTGCATCTGCTGCCACATGGTATACACTGGAAATCTGGACGGATACCGAGGGCATGCATGGCGTGATCAACGGAGTAGATTCCATGATCGTTTCAGGGGTTTCCCCTGAAACTGTCAGCGTCAGGCTGTTCGCTGTCGATGAAATGTCCTGCCACGTCGCCGCCATCGGCATCTGCGATTATGTCCCTGCGCCGGAAGAACGTGCGGCGGCTCGGGCATGGGCGCAGGCGGCGATTGCGATGGCCGAGGCCTGACCAGACAGCCGCCGACAAGCTGACCCAACCCAACCCGCCCTCACCGGCGGGTTTTTTCATGCAACAGGAGCCGCCATGCTTGATGCGCTGCGGGAATTCGGGGCCGTCATCATGGCGCTCATCGGGCTGGGGATATGGCTGGTGCGATTGGAGGGCAGGGTGAACGCGAACTCCAAGGATCTCATTCGGATGGACCAGCGCATCGACCGCGAGCGATCAGACACGCGCGAGACGCTGGCCGACCTGAAAGACATGCTGGCCGAGCAGAACCGCGACATCAAGACGCTGCTTGGCCGTGGGCGCGTTGTTCATTGGGACGATAAGACCCAGCCGCCGAGATGATGAGGAAAATATAGTTCGCGATACCTTTCTTGGCGGTCAGGTATCGCGAACCGGGTGGGGAAAAGAAACGCTCCCACCCCTTCCTACACGATCCGTGGATGTTTTGTCCACCTGAATTTTTGCTTAATCAAGGAAGCTGCGATGCTGCACTGGCGCGTTTCCTCAGCTATCGGCCTGCTGCTGACGGGCAGGGCGCGGCCTGTCTGCGCCATCGTCTACGCCGCCCCCGACTGTGCGGCCCGGCGCGCGTTCCTGCGTCTCATGGATATGGCATTCGGTGAGCGTGACCACTGCCGCCGCATCTGGCTGACGGAGCGGATCAGCCGCGCAATCCGCTAATCCCCAATACTACAGAGCACCACCACTTCTCCCAGCAATAGCTGGTCTAAACCCCGATTACCTCCCGCGCAGAGCACCACCTCTGTCGCGGGCTTTTTTCATGGAGAACTGCCATGGCCTTCACCCTGAAACACGCCGAACCGATCCTTGACCTGATCGGCAAATACGAGAGCCGCGGCGATTATGAAATCGTCTGGGGCGGCATCCAGAAAAGCCTGCGCCCGGTGTCGCTGACCGCCATGACCATCGCGCAGGTGATGGAGTGGCAGAACAATGTCGTGGCGCGCGGGGCGAAATCATCGGCGGCTGGAAAATACCAGATCATCCGCAAGACCCTGCAAGGCATCGTAGCCGCGACCGGCATCAATGTCGCCCGGAAGTTCGACAAAGCCGCGCAGGATGAAATGGGCATGCACCTGCTGAGGCAGAGAGGATTTCAGCGGTTTCTGGATGGCCAGGTAGATGCAGACGATATGATGCTGGCGCTGGCAAAAGAATGGGCGTCATTCCCCGTCCCCAGCGCGATGAAAGGGGCGAGCCGTCAGATCCTCGCCGGTCAGTCCTACTATGCTGGCGACGGGCTGAACAAGGCCCACGCCACCATTGCAGAGGTAGAGCGGTCACTGGCCATCTGCCGTGAGCGATACCGAAGCCCTGCGGTCACCAAGCCATCTGCCCCCGCAGGCTCACTCCTGCCCATCCCCGCAATCCTCATCGGCGGCGCGATCATCGCGGCGTTCGTGTTCTTCATGTGAAAGGATCACAAAATGCTGGCACTCATTATTCGCGTGGCGTTCTACGCCGTCGCAGGCGCTACGGCTTGGACCGGCGCAATCACCATGACCGGGCCGGACAATGCCTGCCTGAATATTCCCGCGCTTGCCGATGCCATCACTGGCGGCGTTGGTCTTGCTGCTGGAGGCGGTTTGGCCATTGGAACGTTCATCTGGTCGCGGATCGCCAAGAAGTTCGGCGGCGTGACCTGAAAACATGGTGGGCGATTTACGAAGTGCTCCCCGGTTCAGTGAACCAACCTGAACCGGAACAGATTGCGAAAACAGCGATTGGCCCCCGAATAAAAAGCGTTCCCTTCAATGGTTTTCAGTAGGTTGCGCTAGGGTCGAGTTGTTTACACCGAAGATGTCGGGGGTTCGAATCCCTCACCGCCCACCATTCCCCTGCGCCGTTTTTAGTATACTTCCGAGGTGCTTAGACGCCCTTGGAGGCGGGGTCTGACACCTTGTCACCATATCCGAAGATGTCCGCGGTCACCGCACGGTCACTCGGTGTCATGGCCTACTGTCACCGGATTACGGCGAAACTGCGTCACAGGGAAACCACAAGGTTAAGCCGCAACACGGCCTCACGCCCCTCGCTGGCTGTTGCCAAGGCAGCCAGGAACTCCCTGAGGCTGCGCCTCCAACCGGTTCTCACCGCCCTCGATCTGCCATTCGATCAACTGCGGCATGGCCATCGTGATCGTTCCCCAGACTGCGCCGTTCTTGTCCTGTTGCATGTATCCTGCTCCTCTTGTGTTGCTGGCAGTCAGGGTAGCAGGGCGTAGAATACGCACACAAAATGGGCGAAACTGGTTCAGGCCAAAAATGTGGCAGCGGAGATACAATGCGGGACAACCCAAATGTGTGTCGCGTACGGTTACCTGCCGCTAGCCTTGGGGCACCACCACGAGGCGCGAGAGGGTGAAGTCTTCCTCGGGGTCGCCGCAGGTGATGCGCACGAGCTGGATCGGCGCGGTCTGGGCCGGGAAGCGCAGCAACGCGTCCTCGGATGCCGTGCAGCCATCGGGGGCAATGTCGCGGCCAGCCAGCAGGTCGGCAAGCGTCAGCGTATTCGGGCGGCTGTAAGGTTGCGCCAATTCGGCCAGTTGTCCGGTGGTGCGTTCCAGAATCTCCGCCAGTTGCGGGGCGGGCAAGTGGAACGACGCGCCGTCGTCGTGGCTGACCGAAAGCCCTTCGGCATCCAGCGTCACCGTCACCGTCCCCGCCTGCGGCCAGAGCAGGCCTGCCGTCCCGGCGGGCACGACCTTGCGCTCGGTCAGGATCGCGAAGGGGTCGGCGGGATCTGTCAGGGGCCATGTCTCGATACCCATCGTATTGCCGGTCGGATCGCGGTCGTGGTCGGGGGCGAAGCGCGCACGGTAGAGAGGCCACAGCGTTTCCTCGCCCGTCGCGCCGTCAATCGCGGCTAGGAACACCGTGCTCAGCCCGGTGGCATGCAGGCCCATGTTGTCGGTCACGGTGCGCAGGACCAAGACCTCCTCAAGCCCGATCCCGAACAGCTCGTCATGCAGATCGACTATATCAGGCGGGGTCGCGGCGGCGGGCGCGACGATCAGTAGGGCAAGGGCGCAAGCGGCCGGTTTCAAAGCTGTCCTTGCCATTCTTCTTTACTTCCTTGCGGCTGTGCGGGTCTTGCCGTTCTTGGGGTCAGCATGACAGCCGGGAACCAGATCCGCCAGCTTTTCAATTCGCGCTCTCTGAACGAGAGTTTCCGCCCACGCCACCGGAATCGCCTCCGACCCATATCGCGCACCAGCGATCTGCCCAGCAACGGCCCCGACCGTATCCGCGTCGTGGCCGAGGTTGACCGCCGCCAGCAGCGCCTCCTCGAAGCTCTGCGTTCGGGAAACCGCCCAAAGCGCAGCCTCCAGCGTGTCCACGACGTAACCAGTAGAAGGTGGCTCACCTGCCGAGTTGCAGCGATCAAGCATCGCCAGCAATTCTGGGGCCTGTAGTTCCACCTGCGCCTCGGCAAGCGCGGTGCTCCATTCCTCGCCAAGAACAAGGCGACTAATTAACTGCACGCTGAATGCACAGCATTGTTCGGACAGCACCGAGGCATGGGTGGTCCGGCTCTGCCGGATTGCGATTTCAGCAGCCTTTCGCGGATCGCGGAAATGGCGGATCGCCACCGGGGCTACCCGCATCAGCGCGCCATTGCCATCCCCCCGGCTTCTCGGGGCCGCATGAAGTGATCCGGTCCGCCGGAAGTCGCCCAAACGGCGCAGAGTGATCTGGCCGATGCCGACCGCAACCCCCGTGCTGCTGTTTTCGCCATGCTGCGCCCATCGACAAAAGCGTTCGAGCAGATCCCGTTCATCAAGGTCCGGATTCGCAAGCAGGCTTTCGGCAAGACAGAGGGCCATTGCGGTGTCATCCGTCCATGCTCCTGCGGGCAGGCGGAATCGGCCCCCGGCCCGCATCCCGATGATGGGGGCAAAGCCGCCGCGCGGCTGGAACTCGACCGGCGCCCCGAGAGCATCCCCGATGGCGAGGCCAATCAAAGCACCCTTGGCGCGATTATCTGGTCCGGTGTCAGGCATGATCGTTAAAGCTGTTGACGCGGTCCACAAAAGCACGCCTGCCGAAAAACTGCAAACCTGCCGCTCATCCGGAACCGGCCTTGCCACCCGTTGGACCGGGGCGCGGTGCCGTGGAATGCCCCGCCGAATTTGCGATCCTCGGTGACGATGCCGTTGTCGGCAAACAGCGTGTTCAGCGTCTGGACGTCCGTGCGGGTCTTCTTTCCCTCGCGCGTGACGATGCCCAGATCTTCCAGCGTCATTGCCAGCCAGTCCCCGTTGTTGTTCGGGTGCCCGTCCTCGGCGTATTGGCGCTTGTAGCCCGGATCGACGACTGATCCGCCCTTCCGATCGTCGTCTTCCTCGTAGCCTTCGGCGGGGTCGATGCCCGCGATATCGGCAGCGTCGAGAATGTCCGCGAGGTCGGTAGACTTGGGCGGCTTGGCGTCGTGGAACAGCCGGATTTCCTCGCCTTCGTCGTTCGCCGCCGTGACTTGGAGGCCGTCTGCCTCGATCAGCGTCAGTGCCGGATATTCCGCCCGGATCAAGGCGTCGAATATCGCGGCGTCGAGGGCGATGGGTGCCTGTTCGTGGGTCCAGCTGGCTTCGCCCTTGGTCGCGGTCCAGCCGGTGTCGGTCCAGTCGTCTGGGCTGTGTTCCACCGTGACGCCGTTGTCTGCGGCGCGTTTCGCGGTTGCGTGGGGTAGTCGAAATCCGCTTGCCGCCCTACGCGCTCGCCAGCGCCTTCAGTTGTGCCAATGCGATCTTGGCGCGCTCGTCGCTGAGGCTGCGCAAGGAGGCTTGCGCCTCGGCCTCCAACCGCAGTCGGTTGGGGCTCTTGTCGTCGTCAAAGCCCTGATCGGGGAAGAATTCACGGATCGGCACCCCGAGCGTCTGCGATATCGCCATCAGCGTGTCCAGCGCGGGCAGGCTCTTGCCGCGTTCGATGTTCGAGATCGCCTCGGAGGTGCGGTCGATCCGCTCGGCAAGCTCGGCTTGGTTCAGCTTCGCCGCGCGCCTGTAGGCACGAAGCTGGCCCGCGATGAAGCGCTTGAGGTCTTTGTCCATGTCGCCAAGTAGACTTCATACCTTGACCAAATAAATCGACTATGCTTTGTTTTTAGTGGATATTAGTAGCACGCTTCAATTTTTCAGGGAGATAGTCGATATGCTGTTCAAACTGGCCGGGGTTCTGGCGGCAACTGCCGTCTTGGCGGGTTGCGTTGCGGCCCCGGAAACAGCGACACGGCCACATCCCTCCATCTGGCCATGCAGCACCATACATGAGGAACTGCAGCGGCAAGAGACAGCGAACAAGCAAGCCCGCCAGACGCGCAGTAGCCTGTCGTGGTTTCCCATTGTCGGAACGGCAGCTTTGGCAATCCAACCGGATCTCACGCGCGCAGGCCACCTGCGGACCCGTGCCAATGAATGCAAGCAGCGGGCGGGACTATGATGGCCTTCACGAGTTTGCACCCGTACGAGGCGGCTTCGCAATGAGCGCCGATCAGCTCCGCCTCGTCCTCGGCCTTGCCGCAGCGATTGCCGCATTGGCTTATCTGGCTTCGGTGGACCCGATGCTGATGGTCATTGTTGTTTTCCTCGGGATTATCGGTGTCGGTCTGTGGCTCTGCTACCGGACGATCCGTTGGGCATGGCGGAGGTTCAGTTGAACCGCCGGGGCGCAGGGAAACGCTGGCAGGTCCTTGCCGCCGCTGGCGTCGTAATGTTGATGACGGCGTTGCCGGGACAGGCCTTGGAACACTATCCGGCTGAAGATATGTTATATGAACACGCCATGCCTCCTGCCTGCGCCATGGCGGAATATCTCGGCTATGAAAAGATCGACGGCGAATGCGTTGGCGGACGCTCTGTCTTCCGGGGCGAGTTGCCCGTAGTGGGGCCAGTCTCAAAACTTCTGGTAGATTCAACTTTGGCCAGATCAGGCTTTTTTCGCTTCGATGCGCAAGGCGTTCGGTTTCAGAAGCACCGATTGGACAGTGTCGCAAAGGTTTTCAACATAAACGTTTTGCCGAACGCTGACCTGATGTCTGGGGAAATCATGATCGACTACATTGATGAGACGGTGGAGCGCCTGCTGAAATATTGGGACGGCCCGGACCCGTGGACGCTGTGTGACGAGGTGGAGGCAAGACGTCGGGAGGAGATGAAGAGGGTGTTTGAGGAACTGGAAAGCCGCAGAAGAAGATGACGGACGAACCCAAGGTCTCGAAAAATGGAGACATGCCACCAAAAATCGAGCGGCTACGCAAACTCGTCGCCGCCCGCTTCAATCAGCAGGTAGCGGAAAAAGCCGTCTGGCAGCGGCGGGTTCGGGGCCATCTGGTTCGTGCCTTGGCTGACATGCGGCAGCTGAAGCGTCCGCCGCGTCAATCCGGCATTGCCATCGCCGCGCGGTCCATAGCCGTTTCCGGATCGCCGGTCAGCGCGAAGTCGGTCCAGAGCGTGCAGCACAGCAGGCGGTAGCTTCCGAAGGTCAGGACCCGCTTCTGGGCAAGGTTCGCCCCGGCCTCCGCTGTGATCCGGGCGAGAACATCGTCGTCGAGCGTGGCACCGTAATAGTCATGGTTGCCGGGAATGACCCAGATCCGTGCGGGCGAGACCAGCCGCGCGATCCGGGACAGCGCCCAGGGCCAATTCCGCTGCGGATCGTTGGCCAGATCGCCCGCGATGATCAGCGCGTCGAGGTCACGCAGCACCGGCAGGATGCCAGCGAACGGATCGCGCCCGGCGTCGGTCCAGAGGTCGAGGTGCAGGTCGGCCGTAATCAGGATGTTCATTGGCCGCGCGCCCCTGCGGCGAGAATGGGGTTGGGCGCACCGTGCCCGGCTGTAGCGTGGCCGGCCTTGGCCGGCGTGATGATGGGGAGCGGAACGGCGACCTGGTCGCGAGAATGTGCGGACAGCATGGATATACCCTTCGAAAGCAGGCATGATGGATCGGAGCCGTGGCACGACATGCCCGGCGCTATGCGGATGGAAACCGGAAGGAAGCTCCCGATCTCTGGGTTGGCCAGAGGAACGAGGGTTTGCGCACCGAGGCCGCCGTCACGGCGCGCCAGTCGATGCCATCGAACAGCGCGTCGAACTGCACCTTGGTGAGCACCACCGGCCCGGCCTGCGGCTTCGGCCAGGTGAACCCCCCGCCGTTCAGGCGCTTCATGGTCAGCACCAGGCCGGTGCCGTCCCAGACCAGCAGTTTCAGCCGGTCGGCGCGGCGGGAGCGGAACACGTAGACGGCGCCATCGAAAGGATCGAGCTCGAAATGGTTGGCGACATGCGCCACCAGCCCGTCCATACCCTTGCGGAAATCGATCGGTTCGGATGACAGGAAAATGCGGAAGCTGCCGGCGGGGGAAATCACTGCGAAGCCCTCAAGAGGGTAGGGGGTGGCCGGCAGGCATGCATCAGGCGAACAGTCCGAGCAAATTCCGAAAGCAGACTTTCCAGCATCCTCGGGTCGATGGGCATATAGCCTGCGGTCTCGATCATGCCTATCTGGCGCGCGATGCCGTTCAAATGCGAGGGTGCCCGTGACCGTTGCTGGGCGAAGGAAAGACCCAGACGGATCAAGCCCTGCAAGCTGCGGGCCCAGCCAGCAGATCGGTCAATCACCAGCAGTCGCGGTGTCAACACGGGGCGGCGCCCGAGGCGGGGATCATCCATCAGAACCCCCCAAAGCGCAGGAAACCCTTGCATGGAAAGGCAGGGCTGCCAAGCCTCAAGGAAGATTGCGTCTGCGAGATCATTGGGGCAGGGCGGGTCTGCGCAAAGCAAGGCAAGAATGCGCCCGAAATGCGTTTCGGTGATCGACGTAGGGCCTGTTGTGACCTTTGAGTGGCCGTGAAGGGATGGTGACAGTTGCTCGGCAGCCGGAGCGCGTGAGTTGATAGAACAGGACAGCATCTTCAGCGGACCTTTCAGCATAACCTGCCGTTCAGGGAACAAAGATTCTCCGACGCAGCAGCGGCGACATTGTAGCTGGCCAGCCAGTGCTCCGAGGCTATCGCTGGTCAGTGCCTGAGGTGTTGCTGAAATGTTCCCGCTGCGTCAATCGGGCGGATCGAGTATCGCATTGGCCTCGGCCTCTGGTTGGAAGGTAAAAACGAGAGAGTCGGTCATGACAGTAAGCGATTGAAATATAACAATATCGCTTAGATCGACGGTCCAATGGCAAACATTTGGCCAACCAATGGTCGCCGAAACGGACAAAATGGCTTCTTTTTGGCCGTCGGTTCAAATGGTCATTATTTCGCGGGTAGGACAATAGCAGGGAGGTGTCAGTCTTTAATGTGAATAATCCGTATTATGGATCAAAATTACCGCCTGACATCACTGTGCGACCATTGCCCGGCTTGCGGCCATGCGGTTCCGTCGTAAAGTCATGCTTACCACAAGACGGAGTTCTTCATGGCTGTTTCACCGCCCGTTTGTGACTTTGATGCCCCTTGGCACGATTTCTCGCTGCAAGGCACCGATGGACGCATTCATAAACTGACCGACATCGCCGGAGAGCGCGGCACTCTGGTCATGTTCATCTGCAACCACTGTCCCTATGTCCAGTCGATCATGGACCGTATCGTCCGCGATGCCAAAGAGTTGCAGCAGATCGGGATCGGCGTAGTGGCGATATCCGCGAATGATGTGACCGAATACCCGCAGGACGGCCCCGAGGAGATGAAGCATCTGGCGGAACGGCGCGGATTTACCTTTCCTTATCTCTATGATGATACGCAGGCCACGGCTCGGGCCTATGGCGCCGAATGCACGCCTGATTTCTTTGGCTACAACGCGGATGGACAGCTTCAGTATCGTGGCCGCCTTGACAGTTCGACCCGCAGCGCAGGACCGGAAAATGCGCGGCGCGAGTTGTTCGAGGCGATGAAACTCATTGCGGAAACCGGACAAGGCCCAAGAGAGCAGATCGCGTCCATGGGCTGCTCGATCAAATGGAAGACAGCAGAATGACAGTTTGTATGGCTCCGTGCCCCATCGTTTTCGATCTGGACGGGACGCTGATCGACAGCGCACCGGATATTCATGCCTGCGTCAACGCGGTTCTGCGCCAGCACGACCATCCGGCGCTGACCTTGCAGCAGGTTCGCAGCTTTATCGGCGGGGGCGTTGATATCCTTTGGCAAAAGATCATTCATGCCCTGGGCCTTCCGGCCGACAGCCAGCGTGATCTGGTGGCTTCTTTCATGGCGCGCTATCATGCGGCCACGGCGCTGACCCGGCTGTTTCCGGGGGTGACGGATGCGCTGGGGGTGCTGGCGGATCGGGGGCATCCTCTGGGGATCTGCACCAACAAGCCGCTGGTGCCGACGCGCGCCATTCTGGATCATTTCGGAATCGCCTCGGTCTTTTCCTGCATTGTCGGCGGCGATTCCCTGCCGGAAAAGAAGCCCGATCCGGCCCCGCTCCGGCTGGCTTTCGAGCAGTTGGGCGCCGATCCGCGTTCGCCTCAGGGTCTTTATGTCGGCGACAGTGAATTCGATGCCAGTTGTGCGGCCGCGGTGCCGGTGCCGTTCCTGATCTACAGTCGCGGCTATCGCCAGACACCACTGGAAAAACTGACATGGCAGGCGCAGTTCGATGATTTCACCGCCCTGCCCGACCTTGTCGAAGCCGGGGCGCCGGCATGATTTCGGCGCTGATCTGGGATGTGGACGGAACCCTGTCCGAGACCGAGGAAACACATCGCGCGGCCTTCAACAGCGCCTTTGCCGATGCGGGGCTGGATTGGACCTGGGACCGCGCCCTCTATCGCCGCCTGCTGCATGTTACCGGCGGAAAAGAGCGGGTACGGGCCTATGCGACTGAAGCCGGGGTGGATTTGACAGATCAGCAAATCTCCGAAATTCATAAATTAAAAACAGCACATTACGAAAGTCTTGTCGCATCTGGTCAGGTGTCGCTGCGCCCCGGAGTCGCGGATCTGATTGCGGCGGCTCGGGACGCCGGGTTGCGGCAGGCCATTGGGACGACGACCAGCAGGCCGAATGTCGATGCGCTGATCGCGGCGACGCTGGGGAAACCGGCGGGTGAGATCTTCGACGTGATCGCTGCGGGCGATGAGGTTGCGGCCAAGAAACCCGCGCCGGATGTTTATCTTCTGGCGCTAAATCGACTGGAAATGCAACCCGTTCAATGCCTTGCGCTGGAGGACAGCATGCCCGGCATGACGGCGGCCAGGGCGGCGGGTCTGCCGGTTCTGGTGACGCCCTCGGCCTATACCGATGATGGCGATTTCAGCGGGGCCGACTGGATCTGCGCCGATCTGACGGGCGCCCTGCCCCCGCCTCTGGCGCGTATTCTGGCTGTTGCTTGACATTCAGGGGCGAATAACCGCAATCCGGGGGACAGCATGAAACCGCAGCAAGGGCTTGCCATGGATTTGCGTCAATTGACCCCCGATCTTGCCGTTTCGCCGCAGATCGCCCCCGAGGACGTTCAGCGACTGGCGGATGCCGGGTTCAAGGTGCTGATCAACAACCGCCCCGATGCCGAGATCACGCCCGATATCGACCACAAGGTCTTCAAGGATGCGGCAAAGGCCGCGGGGATGGAATATCACTATCTGCCCTTTACCCCCGGTCAGATCACGCCCGAGCTGATTTCCGGCTTCGGTCAGGCGATCAGCGGTGAGCAGCCAGTCTTTGCCTATTGTCGTTCGGGCAATCGCAGCACGGTGCTCTGGGCGTTGAATCAGGCCGGAAAACTGCCTGAAACCGATATTCTCGAAACGGCGGCAAAGGCTGGATATGACCTGTCCGGACTGCGGCCGTTGCTGGCCTCACTGGCCAGCAACAAGGGCTGAAGATCAGACCGGCACGCCAAGCGCGCGTTTGACATTGGCGGTCCAGCCCAGCAGGCGCAGATCGCCTGCCTCGATGGCCGGACGTTTCATCACGCTGGGTTTTTCGCCCATCATCGCGACCGGATCGGCGGCGCGTTCGGCCTCGGACATGCCGCGCCAGGTCAGGCTGGCGCGATTGATGATCTTGTCGCTCCATTCCGCCACCAGCCTGCGGCGCAACTCTTCGTCCAGCGGCTGTTTCTGCACGTCGCGGAACGACACGCTCCAGCCATTGGCCTCGAGTTCGGCCTGCGCCTTCTGGCAGGTCGAGCAATGGGCAAGGCCGTAAAGGGTCAGCGTTCTGGTCATAGGAATACCTCGGGGTCAGTGAATTTCTAGGAATGCGGCGTATCGCCGTCATGCAGGCTGCGGCGGACGCGGCGCATCCCCCACCACACCACCAGAACGGCGATGGGGGTCAATGCGGCGACCAGAATGGCCTTGTCCAGCACCAAAGCCGAAGCGACCGGCGCCAAGGCATAGGACAGCAGCCCCACCGCGTAATAGCTGATGGCGACGACAGACAGCCCCTCGACCGTGTGTTGCAGCCGCAATTGCAGATCCGCGCGCCGGTCCATCCGCGACAGAAGGTCCTGATTCTGGGCCGAGCGCTGGACATCCACGCGCGTGCGCAGCAACTCGCCTGCGCGTTCGGTGCGGTCGATCATCTGGTTCAGTCGCGCCTCGGCGGATTTGACGGTGCGCATCGCGGGCTGATAGCGGCGGCGCATGAATTCGGTCAGCATCTGGCGGCCATGAAAGCGGCTCTCGCGCAGGGCCTGGATTCGGTCCATGACGATCGCCTCATAGGCCGCCGTCGCGCCAAAGCGGAAACTGTGCTGCACCGCCTGCGCCTCCAGTTCGGCGGAAACCGCCAGCAGGTCATGCAGCACCTCGTCCGGTTCCCGCCCGTCGGTCATTCCCTCGACAATGGCGGTCAGGCGCGGTTCCAGCTCGTTCAGGCGGCGTGACAGGCCACGAGCGCGGCCAAGACCCAGCATCGACATGGCGCGATAGGTTTCCAGCTCGACCAGACGGTGCAGGATGCGACCGATCCGCCCTGCCCCGACATCCGGACGCACGAACAGCGCGAAACGCATCCAGCCGTCGGAATCGATGCGGAAATCGCCGGCGATCATCGCCGATTCGTCCAGCACCCAGACAGAGGTCAGGCTGTCGCGGGCGAACCAGTTGCCCATCCGCTCCAGCGCCTCGGCGGGATCGTCGGGCAGAAAGTCGATCTGGACCAGCACCGCCGCGATCCGTTTGCCCGGCGCCTGACGCTGCCAGTCCTCGGGAAAGATCGCCCCGGCGCTGGGATCGAATGGGCGGATCGGCAGGCCCGGCACCGTCGCCATATAGGTCACGAATTCAGTGTGGCTTTCCCATTTCAGATCGTGGCGGCCCAGCTTGCCCTGATAATGGCTGTCCTCGGGATCGGGGCGCGGTCCGCCGTGGCGGGTGGTCAGTTGCGACAGGTGCGCGACATCCTGACCCCGGTCGCGATTGGCGGCGTTGCGTGGCTCCTTGAAGGCGACGAAGGCGCAGGTCGCGGGTGCCGTCAGCCGTGGCGAGGGCCGGGCGTGCAGCTCGCTTGCCAGTTCATAGCGCAGGGGATGTTCGGTTGCCGGACCCACGCGGGCCTCCATATTCGGTGCGGGGCAGGATGCCCGTCTGTTTTCCCTGCCATGATCGCGCGCATTTTCCAACCGGCATGGCATCCGATCATCGCAAAAAGCCCCTCGGCATTGACCGGAAAGCCGCAATGCCAAGGGTTTCGTCAGGATATGAAAAAGGGCGCGTCACGCGCGCCCTTTCCTGGTCATGCCGATGCTGCCCTTCACTCGACCATTGGCATGAGTTTATTGATGCTGTCCTTTGCGTCGCCATAGAACATTCGGGTGTTGTCCTTGAAGAACAGGGGGTTTTCGATGCCGGAATAGCCGGTGCCCTGACCGCGTTTCGACACGAAGACCTGTTTCGCCTTCCAGACCTCCAGCACCGGCATCCCGGCGATGGGGCTGTTGGGATCATCCTGCGCCGCCGGGTTCACGATGTCGTTGCTGCCGATCACGATCACCACGTCGGTCGAGGGGAAATCGTCGTTGATCTCGTCCATCTCCAGCACGATGTCATAGGGCACCTTGGCCTCGGCCAGCAGCACGTTCATGTGGCCGGGCAGACGGCCCGCGACCGGGTGGATGGCGAAACGCACCTCCTTGCCCGCCGCGCGCAGCTTGCGGGTCAACTCGCTGACCGCCGCCTGCGCCTGCGCCACCGCCATGCCGTAACCCGGCACGATCACCACGCTGTCGGCATCGTTCAGCGCCGCCGCCACGCCGTCGGCGTCGATGGCGATCTGTTCGCCCTCGATCTCCGCGGCAGGGCCGGTCTCGCCGCCGAAGCCGCCCAGGATCACGCTGACGAAATGGCGGTTCATCGCCTTGCACATGATATAGCTGAGGATCGCACCTGACGAGCCGACCAGCGCGCCCGTGACGATCAGCAGGTCGTTGCCAAGGGTGAAGCCGATCGCCGCCGCCGCCCAGCCGGAATAGCTGTTCAGCATCGACACAACCACCGGCATGTCGGCGCCGCCGATGCCCATGATCAGGTGATAGCCGATGAAGAAGGCCAGCAGGGTGATCAGCACCAGCCACAGCACGGGGGATCCGACATCGGCGCAGTAAAGCACCCCGAACAGGATCGACAGCGCCAGCGCGGTGGCATTCAGCATATGCCCGCCCGGCAGCTTTTTCGGCTTGCCGTCGATGCGGCCCGCCAGCTTGCCGAAGGCCACGACCGAGCCGGTGAAGGTGATCGCGCCGATGAAGATGCCAAGGAACACCTCGATCTTCAGCACCGCGATCTCGGCCGGGGTCTTGTGGGCCAGAACGGCGGCGAAGCCCTCGAAGGTGACGGCGGCATCGGCGGCCTTTTCGCGCAGCACCCGGGCCAGCTCGATCTGGGCGTTGAAGCCGACAAAGACCGCCGCCAGACCGACGAGGCTGTGCATCGCCGCGACCAGCTGCGGCATCTCGGTCATCTGCACGCGCTTGGCGATGACGAAACCGACGCTGCCGCCGATGGCGATCATGATCGCCGACAGCCACCAGTTGCCCGCGCCCGGCCCGAACAGCGTCGCCAGCACCGCCAGCGCCATGCCGACGATGCCGTACCAGATCGCGCGCTTGGCGCTTTCCTGACCCGACAGCCCCCCCAGCGAGAGGATGAACAGGATCGAAGCAACCACATAGACGGCAGTGGTAAATCCGTATTCCATCAGCCCCTCCTTACGATTTCTGGAACATGGCGAGCATGCGCCGGGTGACGAGGAAGCCGCCGAAGATGTTGACGCCCGCCATCAGCACCGCCAGCGCCCCCAGCACCACCACCCAGGCCGAGCCCGAGCCGATCTGCATCAGCGCCCCCAGAATGATGATCGACGAGATCGCATTGGTGATCGCCATCAGCGGCGTGTGCAGCGAATGGGCGACGTTCCAGATCACCCGGAAGCCCACGAAACAGGCCAGCACGAAGACGATGAAATGCGACAGGAAGCTGGCCGGAGCGACCAGCCCGATCAGCAGCAGGAACAGACCCCCGGCCACCAGCAGCGTGACCTGGCTTCTGGTCTCGGCGCGGAAGGCCGCGACCTCGGCGGCACGGCGCTCCTCGACCGTCAGTTCCTTCTTCTTCTCCTTGGGCTTCTGCGCCGCGATGGCCGCAACCTTCGGCGGCGGAGGCGGCCAGGTGATGTCGTGATCGCGGGTGACGGTGGCGCCACGGATCACGTCGTCCTCCATGTTGTGGTCGATCACGCCGTCTTTCTTCAGCGTCAGATCGGACATGAAATGGCGGATGTTGTTGCCGTAAAGCTCGGAGGCCTGTGCACCCATGCGCGAGGGGAAATCGGTATAGCCGATGATGGTCACGCCATTGTTGGTCACGATCCGCTCGTCCGGCACGGTCAGATCGCAATTGCCGCCCTTTTCGGCGGCCAGATCGACGATGACGCTGCCGCGCTTCATCGCCTCGACCATGTCCTTCGTCCACAGCTTGGGCGCATCGCGGCCCGGGATCAGCGCCGTGGTGATGACGATATCCATCTGCGGCGCCAGCTCGCGGAACTTCTCCAGCTGCTTTTCGCGGAATTCCGGGCTGGAGGGCGCGGCATAGCCGCCGGTCGCGGCCCCGTCCTGCGCCTGTTCCTCGAAATCGAGAAAGACGAACTCGGCCCCCATCGATTCGATCTGCTCGGCCACTTCGGGGCGCACGTCGAAGGCATAAACCTGCGCGCCCAGACTGACCGAAGCCCCGATCGCCGCCAGACCGGCCACGCCCGCGCCCACCACCAGAACCCTGGCCGGAGGCACCTTGCCCGCCGCCGTCACCTGACCGGTGAAGAAACGGCCGAAATTGTTGGCCGCCTCGATCACCGAACGGTAACCGGCGATATTGGCCATCGAGGACAGCGCGTCCATCTTCTGCGCCCGCGAGATCCGCGGCACCATGTCCATGGCGATGGCGGTGATGCCCTGCTGGCGGGCTGCTTCCAGCAACTCGCTGTTCTGCGCCGGATAAAAGAACGAGATCAGCGTCTGGCCTTCGCGCATCTGGCCGATTTCGCTCTCGCTGGGGGGGCGCACCCTGGCCACCACATCGACCGCCGCCAGAAGGCTGGCCGCCGTCGCCTCGACCGTCACCCCCGCCGCCGCGTAATCCTCGTCCGAGAAACCGGCGCGCGCGCCAGCCCCGGATTCGATGAATACCTCATGTCCCAGTTTCTGGAGATGCAAGGACGAGGAGGGCGTGATCGAAACACGAGCCTCCCCCTCAAAACTCTCCTTCAACGCGCCGATCTTCATCCTATGAAGGCCCCCCAGTTCCTATTGCCCAGAATTGGGCAACCCATACCATCGCGAAACAATCTTTCACAAGTGCGCTAACATCGCCGTTGCACCTAAAGGACGGATCGTTCGGCGGTTGCGGATAGTTGCGTGTGACCAAAGTCGTAGCAACCTTGCCGCGAAAATGGCCGCAGAAATGAAAACACCGCGCGAGAATTCGCGCGGTGTTCATGGTATTCGCGGCGTGGATCGGATCAGTTCGCCGGAGGGGTCGTCGTGGTGGTGCCCCCGGTGCCCGTCGTGGCGGGTTCGTCCTCGACCGAGATCGCGTCGTCCAGCGCGTCGGCGGCATTGTCGGCCGCAGCCTCGGCTTCGGCGGCGGCGTCCTCTGCCGCATCCACGGCGTCATTCACCGCGCCATCGACCGCTGCGCCCGTTTCGGCAGCCGCGTCGCTGGCGGCGTCGGCGGCGTTTTCCGCCTCGGTCGCGGCGGCATCGGCAGCCTCGCCAGCCGCTTCGGCAGCGTCGTCGACGGCCGCGCCAGTGGCGTCAGCGGCATCATCGGCAGCCTCTCCGGCAGCGTCGGCGGCGGTTTCGGCGGCATCCGCTGCGCTTTCGGCGGCGGCTTCGGCAGCCTCGCCCGTAGCGGTGGCGGCGTCATCGGCGGCATCCGAGGCCGCATCGGCGGCGTCGCCCGCAGCGTCTGCTGCCTCATCCGCAGCGGCTGCCGCATCGTCGGCGGCTTCCTCGGCGGCGGGTTCTTCGGTGGTGACGGTGGTGGTGTCGCCTTCGACGGCCACGGTGTCATCAGCCATGAAACGCTGCAGCACGAAATAGGCCAGCGCCAGTGCCAGAAGGACACCGATGATCAGCGGCAGGGGCGACGAACGACGCTCTACCGGCTCCACATAGGTTTCCTTCGGCTCGTCCGGTTGGGTCCGGTTCGGATCATTTGGGTCATGGGTCATCGCTGGCCTCCAGATTCAGTTTTATAAACACCGGTTTAGCGTTTCATGGTTTCGACAATCCGGTCACGGCTGTCAATTGCACAATTCGCCTGCAACCATCGGCCTGTCTTGCGACCCGGCATTCAGGCGAATAACACCAAGGATAAAAGCCGGGTTCCCTTGCCCCGGGTCTTTTTTTCGCTGCGGGAGAAGAGCATGACCATCGAGGCCACCGCGAATGAGCAATTTCTTGCCGATTATCGCCCCTATCCGTTCGATCTGAAGCAGGTCGCGCTGGAATTCGACCTGGCGCCAGCCGCCACGCGGGTTCTGGCGGCGCTGGATTTCCAGCCCCGAGAATCGGGGGCCGATCTGGTTCTGGACGGCGGCAAGCAGATCAAGCTGCTGTCGCTGACCATTGATGGCGCGGTGCCGGACGCCGCCCATGTCAGCCGCGACGACGAGACCCTGACCATCGCCGCCGCCGCCCTGCCCTCCGGTCCCTTCCGGCTGGAAACCGAAGTCCAGATAGATCCCTCGGCCAATACCGCCTTCGAGGGGCTGTATCTGTCGGGCGGCATGTTCTGCACCCAATGCGAGGCCGAAGGGTTCCGGCACATCACCTTCTATCCCGACCGGCCCGATGTGATGACGACTTTCCGCGTGCTGGTCCGCAGCGATCAGCCGGTACTGCTGTCGAACGGCAACCCGGTCCGGCAGGAACCCGGGCTGGCGGAATGGCACGATCCCTGGCCCAAGCCCAGCTATCTTTTCGCGCTGGTCGCAGGCGATCTGGTGGCGGTCAGCGACCACTTCACCACGCGGTCGGGCCGCGATGTGGCGCTGAATGTCTGGGTCCGTCCCGGCGATCAGGACCGCGCCGGTTTCGCCATGGAATCGCTGATCAAGTCGATGAAATGGGACGAGGATGCCTATGGCCGCGAATATGATCTGGACGTGTTCAACATCGTCGCCGTCGATGACTTCAACATGGGCGCGATGGAGAACAAGGGACTGAACATCTTCAATTCCAAACTGGTTCTGGCCAGCCCGGACACGGCGACGGATGCCGACTACGAGCGTATCGAATCGGTGATCGCGCATGAATATTTCCACAACTGGACCGGCAACCGGATTACCTGTCGCGACTGGTTCCAGCTGTGCCTGAAAGAGGGGCTGACGGTCTTTCGCGACCAGCAGTTCACCGCTGACATGCGTTCGGCGGCGGTCAAGCGGATCTCGGACGTGCAATCCCTGCGCGCGCGCCAGTTCCGCGAGGATCAGGGTCCGCTGGCCCATCCGCCGCGCCCCGATCACTATGAGGAAATCAACAATTTCTATACCGCCACGGTCTATGAAAAAGGCGCCGAGGTGATCGGCATGCTGAAGCGGCTGGTGGGCGACGACGGCTATCGCAAGTCGCTGGACCTGTATTTCCAGCGCCATGACGGCGATGCCGCGACCATCGAGGACTGGTTGCAGGTGTTCGAGGATGCCACCGGCCGCGACCTGACCCAGTTCAAGCGCTGGTATACCGATGCGGGCACGCCGCGCCTGAAGATGGCCGAGGACTGGGGTGATGGCCGGCTGACCCTGCGTTTCACGCAGAACACCCCGCCCACCCCCGGACAACCCGACAAACCCGCCCGCGTGATCCCGATCTCGGTGGGGCTGATCGGCCCCAATGGCGATGAGGTTCTGCCCAGCCAGATCCTCGAGATGACCGAGGCCAGCCAGAGCTTCAGCTTTGATGGTCTGGGGGCGCGGCCCGTGGTCTCGGCGCTGCGCGGCTTTTCCGCCCCGGTGATTCTGGAGCGGGAAATCGACGATGCGACCCGCGCCTTTCTGCTGGCCCATGACAGCGATCCCTTCGCCCGGTGGGAGGCCGGTCGCGATCTGGCGCTGTCGGCGCTGTTACAACTGGCGCAGGGGAACATGGCAGGGGATGACTATATCGCCGCCATCGGCCAGCTGATCGCGGATGAGAATGCCGATCCGGCCTTTCGCGCGCTGTGCCTGAACCTGCCGTCCGAAGAGGAAATCGCCACCCGCCTTTCAGCGCGGGGGGTTGTGCCCGACCCCGATGCGATCCATGCCGCCAGAACCGATCTTGCCCGCCGCATCGCCGAGACGCATGAGGCGCTGCTGTCCAACCTTTACCGCCTGATGGCGGTACCGGGCGCCTATTCCCCCGATGCGGATGCGGCGGCGCGGCGGTCGTTGCGCATCGCGGTTCTGGGGCTGCTGAGCCGGATCGACGGCGGCGACCGCGCCGAGGTGCTGTTCGGCACCGCCGGCAACATGACCGAACGGATGGCGGCGCTGGTCTGCCTGATCCGTCGCGGACGCGGCCAGACCGCCCTGCGCCTGCTGGAAGAGGAGTTCGGCGACAACCGACTGGTCATGGACAAGTGGTTCATGATCCAGCCGATGGTCGCGCCGGTGGCCGAATCGGTGCAGATCGCGCAAACCCTTGCCAAGCGGAAGGATTTCGACTGGAAGAACCCGAACCGCTTTCGCGCCCTGCTGGGCGGGCTGGCGGCGAATCACGCGGGCTTTCACCGGGCCGATGGCGCGGGTTACGCTTTCACCGCCGACTGGCTGATGAAGATGGACCGCGCCAATCCGCAGATCGCGGCGCGCATGTCCACCGCCTTCGAGACCTGGACCCGCTATGACGCGGGACGGCGCGAAAAGGCGCTGGCGGCGTTGCAGCGCATGGCCGCGATGGAGGGGATCAGCCGCAACCTGCGCGAGATGGTTTCGCGGATGATCGCCGCCCGGAAATGATCCAGCTTGTGCGCTTGGGGGTGGCGGGGCAGGATCATGCAGATGACTGAGACCCTTGCCGAAGCCCGGGCCGAAATGCAGGCCCGCCTTGACCCGCTGATCGCCGAGCGGGCCCCCTGGCTTCATTCCCGCGGCGTCCTTCCGGCCATCGCGCGGGCGGTAATGATGCCGCTGCTGCGCTATCCACGCACGCTGGATCTGGGGGCGGAATTCCGCGACCTGCCGGTGGATGAGATCATGCGCCGCATGGCCCGGCTGATCCTGCGCGATGTCCGGGTCGAGGGGTTGGAGCATCTGCCCGCCTCGGGTCCGGCGCTGATCGTGTCGAACCACCCGACCGGCATCGCCGACGGCATCGTGCTGCATGCGCTGATCTCGCAACTGCGCAATGATCTGTTCATCTATGCCAATCACGACATGATCCGGGTCCTGCCGCAAACGGCAGACCTGATCGCCGGGGTCGAATGGCGGGTGGAAAAGCGCAGCCATGCCAAGACCAAGGCGACGATGGACTATACCCGCGCGGCCCTGGAGGCGGGACGGATCGGGCTGATCTTCCCCTCGGGCCGGCTGGCGCATCGCCGGGGCCTGCGCCTGCATGAGCGGCCCTGGATGGCCTCGGCCGCGATGATCGCGCGCAAGTTCCGGGTGCCGGTCATTCCGCTGCGGATCCGGGCGCACAATTCGGCACTGTTCTATCTGCTGGACGCGCTGCACCCGACCTTGCGCGACGTGACCCTGTTCAACGAGGTGCTGAACAAGCATCGCCAGACCTATCGCGTGACCATCGGCCTGCCGATCGACCCCGACACCCTGCCCAAAGGCAGCGAAGAGGCGATCGCCCAACTGCGCGAGACCGTCCTGGCCCTGCCCGATACCGGGCCAACTGCGGCCCGGCTGATGCAGGAAACCGGGGGCGTCCGGCTGATCCGTGGCCGGCGCGAGATGGCATGAGCGGGTTTGCGTCCCGCGACGCCGGGGGGCTGGCTGCCCCCCGGACCCCCCGCGGATATTTCCGCACCAAAGATGGGGCGGGCTTGAGAGATCGGGTTTGCAGCACTATCTTGTTCTGAGCAGCAAGACAGGATGTCCGACCCATGTTCGCCATTCCCGGCACCGCCCCCGTCACGATCACACCGGCGGCTGAAAAGCAGATCGCCCGGCTGATGACCGGCAAGAACGCCTTCGGCCTGCGGATTGGGCTGAAGAAAGGCGGCTGCGCGGGCATGGAATACACGATGGAACTGGCAAAGGCGCCCGAGCCGAACGAAGAGGTGGTCGAACAGGGGGCTGCGCGGGTCATGATCTCGCCCATGGCGCAAATGTTCCTGTTCGGCACGCAGATCGATTATGAGACCGGGCTGCTGGAATCGGGTTTTCGGTTCAACAATCCCAATGTGACCGATTCCTGCGGTTGTGGCGAATCAATCCGGTTCGAGCCGCTGGAAGGCAGCCGCACGCAGGACGGCTGATCCGTCACTTTCTGCCGACTTGCCTTGCGCAGCTGTTGCCCCTAAGCCATGGCCGCAAACCTGAAAGGAGGGTCCGGATGGCACCGCGCAAACTTGCTGCAGGAAACTGGAAGATGAATGGCGATCTGGCGGCATTGGCCGAGATCGATGCCATGCTGGAAGCCGCGGCGGCTTCGGAATGCGAGGTGCTGCTCTGCCCGCCCGCGCCATTGATCCAGGCGATGAAAGCACGGATCGGCGAAGGCTCCATTGCCGTTGGTGGTCAGGACTGCCATGCCTCGGTTTCCGGGGCCCATACCGGCGATGTGTCGGCGATGCTTCTGCGGGATGTCGGGGCGGATTACGTCATCCTGGGTCATTCGGAACGGCGCGCCGATCACGGAGAATCCGATGCCGATGTCGCGGCCAAGGCTGTTGCCACCCATGAGGCCGGGCTGACCGCCATCATCTGTGTGGGCGAAACCGAAGCACAGCGCGACAGCGATGAGACCCTGAATGTGATAGCCGCGCAACTGGCCGGATCTCTGCCCACTGGGGCGACCGCGGCCAATACTGTCATCGCCTATGAGCCCGTCTGGGCGATCGGCACTGGCCGCACCCCCACCACGGGACAGATCGCCGAGGTTCACGCGCTGATGCGCGACAAGCTGCGGGGCGTGATCGCGGATGCCGATGATGTGCGGCTGCTCTATGGTGGCAGCGTGAAACCCGGCAACGCGACCGAAATCTTTGCCATCGCCAATGTGGATGGCGCACTGGTGGGTGGTGCAAGCCTCAAGGCCACTGATTTCGGGCCGATCATGGCCGCACTGTCGGCAGCCTGATTCATTGTAAGGCGGTGCCGATCCTGCGCATCGCCGAAACCACCTCATCACGAAGATAAGGCAACAATAGCCCCATCTTTGGTGCAATAAATATCCTCAGGGGGTGAATTGCGGTCGTCAGGACGCAAGAGGGGGCGCGAGCGCCCCCTGCCCGTCTCAACCCATCTTCCGCAGATAGGTCCAGGTCGGCACGCGGGAGTTGCGCGCCACAGACCAGCTTTCGGCATCGCCCAGATAGACGAAACCGCAATTGGTCAGTACCCGGGCGGAACCGGGATTGTCCTGAAACGCCTCGGCGAACAATGTCCGGGCCTTGTGCGGATTGGCGGCCACCAAGGCTTCGACAGCCTCGGTGGCGAAGCCGGTATTCCAGAAGCCGGCGCCCACCCAGAAGCCAAGCTCTGACTGGTCGCCTTCCATCCGGGTCAGCGACACCACGCCCAGCAACTCGGCCAGACGGTTGGCCGAGCCGTCGATGGCCCAGACATCCTCGGCCCGGTCCGGTGCCAGGGCGCGCTGCACGAATCCCTGTGCAGATCCCGGCGGCAGCGGATGCGGTATCGCCCGCGTTCCTTCCGCTACACGGCGATCCGATGTGTAATGGGCAATCAGTCCGGCATCCGAAACCCGCAGCGGACGCAACACAAAGCGCGGCGTCTCGATCACCGGCTGAATATCCGGCACCGCCTCTTTCACATTCAACTCACCCAACCGGCTGTCCTCCCTCATCGGCGCGGCCATCCCGTTTCCCTCCCCGGAAACTGTCGAGGGGGACCGGCTTTCGCCGATCCCCCTCTAACAATGAATTGTTAACCCTGGGTTACTCGGCGGCTTCGAAATTCGCAGGCATGACCGAAATATAGGTGCGACCCTTCAGGCCCTTCCTGAAGGCCACCTGACCGTCGCTCAGCGCGAACAGGGTGTGGTCGCGGCCCATGCCGACATTGTCACCCGGCCACCATTTGGTGCCGCGCTGACGCACGATGATGTTGCCGGCGATCGCTTCCTGACCGCCATACAGTTTCACGCCAAGACGGCGACCGGCCGAATCGCGACCGTTGCGGGACGAACCGCCTGCTTTCTTATGTGCCATGGTTCAGTCTCCTTACGCGTTTTCTTTGGTGCGCGCGCCGATGGCGGCCTTCACGCCGGTCTTGTCGGCGCCCTTGTCCAGCACGTCGGTGACGCGCAGCAGGGTCAGTTGCTGACGATGACCACGGGTCCGCTGCGAGCTGTGCTTGCGGCGGCGCTTGACATAGGTGATGACCTTGTCGGCCTTGATCTGGTCGATCACTTCGGCCTGCACGCAGGCCCCATCGACCAGCGGCGCACCAAGGGTCGAGCCGACCATCAGAATCTCGTTGAACTGGACCTTGTCGCCAGCCGCGGCATTCAGCTTTTCAACGCGCAGGACGTCGCCCGCCTGCACCTTGTATTGCTTGCCGCCCGTTTTCAGAACTGCGAACATCGCATCTTTCCTTGTTTTCCGCGTCCTGCGGCCCCGGTCATCACCGGTGTTTCAGGGTGTCCCCGCCTTCGAACAGCGCCCCCATTCCGGATGGGGTGTCGATTAAAATAACGCACCGGCCAAGGCTTTGGGGCCGGCCGGTGCCGCCGATATGGCCGATCATCGCCCCGAAGTCAAGCAGAGGCAGCAAATTCCGGCTGCATTCCTCTGCCCATTCCGGGTGCTCAGCCCGCCGCCTTCTCTTCCAGCAGCAACCATTCCTCTTCCGCACCCGCCAGCGCCGCCTGACGCTCCGACAGCGCCGTACTGGCCTTTTCGAATTTCGCGGGCGAAGTGGCGTAAAGATCCGGATCGGCAAGGAATTCGGACAGTTTGCCGATCTCGGCCTCCAGCCGTTCGATGATCGCGGGCAGTTCGTCCAGACGGTGCTTTTCCGTAAAGCTGAGACCAGACCGCGCCGCCGGCGCCTTTTCAGGCGCGGCGGCTTTCTTGGCGGGAGCGGTTACTTGAGTGACGGCGGCATCCTCGCCCCGTTGGGCGCGATAATCGCTCCAGCCACCGGCATAGGTCACCGCGCGCCCGTCGCCTTCCATTGCCACGGTGGTATCGGCCACCCGGTCGATGAAATCGCGGTCATGGCTGACCAGCAGCACGGTGCCATCGTAATCGCCCAGAAGATCCTGCAACAGATCCAGCGTTTCCACGTCCAGATCGTTGGTCGGCTCGTCCATGACCAGCAGGTTCGAGGGCTTCGCCATCAGCCGCGCCAGCAGCAGCCGCGCCTTTTCGCCACCCGACAGGCTGCGGACCGGCGCGCGGGCCTGCGCATCGTCGAACAGGAAATCTTTCAGATAGGCGACGACATGTTTCGGCTGGCCGCGCACCATGACCTGATCGGCCCGGCCCGAGACCCGCATATCCGTGTCCCCGGCCAGCGATTCCCACAGCGTCTGGTCCGGGTTCAGCGCGGCGCGGGCCTGATCGAAAACCGCGATCTCCAGATTGGTGCCCAGGCTGACCGTGCCCTCATCGGGCGCGATCTCGCCGGTCAGCATCTTGATCAAGGTGGTTTTGCCCGCGCCATTGGGGCCGACAAAGGCGATCCGGTCGCCGCGATTCACCCGCAGATCGAAGGGGCGCAGGATCACGCGATCGCCAAAGGCCTTGGCGATGCCCCGCGCCTCGATCACCTTCTTGCCCGATTGCGGCCCGGAATCCAGCGCCATCGCCGCCGTGCCCTGACGCCGGATCTGCGCGCTGCGCTCGGCCCGCAGCGCCGCCAGCGCGCGGACCCGGCCCTGATTGCGCTTGCGCCGCGCGCTGATGCCTTCGACCGCCCAACGCGCCTCGGCCTTGATCTTGCGGTCCAGCTTGTGGCGCGCGTCGTCCTCGGCGGCCCAGACGGTCTCGCGCCAGTCCTCGAAACCCTCGAAACCCTTTTCCTGGCGGCGTACCTCGCCCCGGTCGATCCACAGGGTCGCGCGGGTCAGCGCCCGCAGAAAGGCGCGGTCATGGCTGATCAGCACATAGGCCGCGCGGGTCTGTTTCAGGTGATCCTCCAGCCATCCGATGGCCTCGATATCCAGATGGTTGGTCGGCTCGTCCAGCAGCATCAGTTCGGGCGCCTGCGCCAGCAGACGCGCCAGCGCGGCGCGGCGGCGCTCTCCGCCCGAGGCCGTGGCCACCGGCCGGTCGGGATCGAATTTCAGCCCCTCGGCCGCCATCTCGACGCGATAGCCCTCGGTTTCGGGCAGGCCCATACGCGCAAAATCGCCAAGTGTGGCGAAGTCCGACAGATCCGGATCCTGCTCCATATAGCCGACCTGCGTGCCTGCACCCAGAACCACCTCGCCCCGGTCGGGCTCGACCAGCGCCGCCATGACCTTCATCAGCGTCGACTTGCCCGAGCCGTTACGCCCGACCAAGGCCACCCGGTCACCTTGCTGGATGGTCAGGGAAAGCCCCTCGAAAACGGGATTGCCGCCGAAGGTCAGGGAAATATCGGTCAGTTGAAGAAGCGGTGCGCGTGCCATGCCAGCGCCCTAGCCTGCCCGGCTGCGGGGGTCAATCCGCCCCGTGACGTGCCCTCTGATCTGCCCCCCATCTGCCCTCGCGGCACAACCGAAGCAAACGGGGCGATGCGGGGGCGGCAGCCCCCGAGCCTTGCCGGCCCTTCGATGGGGTCGGCAAGGCTGCCCCTTCAGATTCCGGCATGGAAAAGGGCGCCGGCCGCGCCCCTTCCCATCTCACGATACGCAAAAAGATCAGGCGCCCTTATAGATATCGACCAGCTTGCCCAGCATATCCAGCGCATCCTCGCGCGAACGCTGGAAGCTGTTGCGCCCGATGATCGAGCCATTTCCGCCGCCGTCGCGGATCGCGCGGGCGTCGTCATAGACCGCATCGGCACCCTTGGCCGCACCGCCCGAGAACACCACGATGCGCCGCCCGCCAAAGGCCGCCTGCATGCAATGTTCGACGCGCTTGGCCTGCGTGGCGATGTCGATCTTCTTGTCCTCATAGACCTTCTTCGCCTCGGGCAGCATCAGATGGTCGGTGGACAGCTTGATCTTGATGATATGCGCGCCGATCAGCGCCGCGATCTGGGCGGCATAGGCGGCCACGTCGATGGCGGTCTCGCCGTCCTTGGTGATCGCCTCGCCGCGCGGATAGGACCAGATCACGGTCGCCACGCCCTTGGCGGCGGCCTCCTTGCGCATCTCGACGATCTCCTCGAACATGTCCAGCGCCATGTCCGAACCCGGATAGACGGTGAAGCCGATGGCCGCGCAGCCCAGACGCAGCGCGTCATCGACCGAGGCCGTGACCGCCTGGTTCTTGCCCGCCGTGTCCGACATCAGCGAATTGGCGCTGTTGACCTTGAGGATGGTCGGGATCTGGCCGGCGAAGGTATCGGCCCCTGCCTCGATCATGCCAAGCGGCGCGGCATAGGCGTTCAGCCCGGCATCGATGGCCAACTGGTAATGGTAATGCGGGTCGTAACCGGCCGGGTTCGGCGCAAAGCTGCGCGCCGGGCCATGCTCGAATCCCTGATCCACGGGAAGGATGATCATCTTGCCGGTGCCCGCCAGCCTGCCGGTCATCAGCATCCGTGCCAGCTGCGCTTTGACGCCCGGAGTCTCGCCCTCGTAATTCGCAAGAATCTTGCGCACCGTATCGGTCATCGTCATTGGAATGGATCTCCTTTCGTGATGGCCGGTGCATATCATACGAAAGGGGGGTGGCAATGTTGTTGACGCTAACAAGCCCGCCCGCGCCGCCGCGATCGGCAAATCCGCGCCGCGACGCGTCGGAATGGCGGCACAACTGTCTAAAATGCAAGGGATTACGGAGTCGAGGCCGGGGCATTTTCATGCCAATCTGACAGTGAACCACTCTTACAGGAACGAACAAGACAGGCGCTTGCAGATGGAGATGAACACCGCCCTCATGCCCTATTCGCTGTCAGCCGCGGGCAGCAGCGCAATCGGAACCTCGAATGCCGAAGGCAACGGCGCGCGGGCATTTTCGCTGGCCCCCGCCGCGCAGAACATCGCCTTTTATTTCCGCAACTGGCCCTTTCCGGTCGATGCCACCGAACAGCTGTGGGACGATACCGAAATGCGGTCATGGCAGGAAAAGCTGGCCAGCTATCGCGAGGCTAGTCTGATCCGGCGCACGGAAAAGGCGCAGACCGAAGAACCGAAGCCCGCCGAAGCCCGTCCGGCGGAACCCGGCGCGCGTAATGGGGCCGCCCCGCCCCTTGGCCCCGATGCGTCACAGGACGATGCGCTGCGCGTGGTGACTGCGCCAAAGCCAGCGGCGGCGGAATCACAGCCCGCGCCGGATCGGAGCGAACCTGCGATGATCTCGCCTGAACAAGCCGCCGACACGCCGCCTGCCGACACGGAACAAGGCGCATAGATCGCGGCACAATATAAAAGGGACGCCCTCGGCGCCCCTTTTTTCACATTATCGGACAAGGCGCCTCTCAGCGTGCCGAGGCTTCCAGCGCCGCCACGCCGGGCAGTTCCTTGCCTTCCATCCATTCAAGGAAGGCCCCGCCCGCGGTCGAGATGAAGGTAAAGCTGTCCGCCACGCCCGCCTTGTTCAGCGCCGCAACCGTATCGCCACCACCTGCAACCGAGGTCAGCTTGCCTTCGCGCGTCAGCTCTGCCGCAGCCTGTGCGGCGGCGTTGGTGGCGCGGTCGAAGGGTTCGATCTCGAAGGCGCCAAGCGGGCCGTTCCAGATCAATGTGCGGCAGGTGGTCATGGCCGCACGCAGCGATTCGACGGTCGCCGGACCGGCATCCAGGATCATCGCATCTGCGGGGCATTGATCGACCGGCAGGGTTTCGCTGTCGGCCCCGGCCTTGAACTCTCGCGCCACCACGATATCGACCGGCAGGTGGATGGTGCAGCCCCCGTTCGAGGCCTTCTCCAGAATCGCGCGGGCGGTATCGGCCATCTCACGCTCGGCCAGCGATTTGCCGACCTCGACCCCTTGCGCGACAAGGAAGGTGTTGGCCATGCCGCCGCCGATCACCAGATGATCCACCCGGTCGATCAGGTTCATCAGCAGGTCCAGCTTGGTCGAGACCTTGGCCCCGCCGACCACCGCCATGACCGGGCGTTGCGGATTGCCAAGGGCGGCGTCCAGCGCCTTCAGTTCGGCCTCCATCAGCCGTCCGGCGCCTGCGGGCAGCAGCCGCGCCAGCCCCTCGGTCGAGGCATGGGCGCGATGCGCAGCCGAGAAGGCGTCATTGATATAGGCCCCGCCAAGCGCGGCCAGCGAGGCGGCAAAGGTCGCGTCGTTCTTTTCCTCGCCCTCGTGAAAGCGGGTGTTTTCCAGCAGTGCCACATCGCCCGGTTTCAGGTCGGCAACGACCCGCTTGGCCGGGCCGCCGATGCAATCATCGGCGAAGGCCACCTTCTGTCCCAGCGCCGCCTCCAGTGCGGGCAGCACCACCTTCAGGCTCATGCTGTCCACACGCTGGCCCTTGGGACGATCGAAATGGGCCAGCAGGACGGGAATGCCGCCCTTGGCCTGAATATCCTTGACGGTGGGTACGATCTTTTCGATCCGCGTGGTGTCGGTCACCCTGCCATTCTCGACCGGGACGTTCACGTCAACACGGGTCAGCACGGCCTTCCCGTCCAGTTCCATATCATCGATCGTCTTGAATGCGGCCATGTCGCGTCCTTTCGGGCTGTGAGGCGTCTGGCGGCTTGTCCCGCATGATTGGCAGCGCGTCAACTCTCGCTAAGGTATGACGTGGTCGTTATCCGCGCGTGAGGCGCAACCGCGTTGCCCTTCGGCCCGCAAGTCAATAAGTCTGGCAGTGACACTGGCAAAGGAGGGCCGGATGGCCGATATCAAGGATCCAGAGAATACCGTCATCATCGAGCTGAAAGACGGTCCTGTCGTCGTCGAGCTGCTGCCCGATGTCGCGCCCGAACATGCCAAGCGCATGAAGGAACTGGCCCGCGCAGGCGCCTATGACAATGTCGCCTTCCATCGCGTGATCGAGGGCTTCATGGCGCAGACCGGCGACGTGCAGCATGCCAATATGGAGAATGGCTGGAATCCGGGCCGTGCAGGCACCGGCGGTTCCGACCTGCCCGATCTGCCGGCGGAATTTTCCAAGCTGCCGCATGACCGTGGCACGCTGGGGGCTGCGCGTTCGGCCAATCCCAACAGCGCCAACAGCCAGTTCTTCATCAATTTCAAGGACAACCATTTCCTGAACGGTCAATATACGGTCTATGGCCGGGTCGTTTCGGGGATGGAACATGTGGATGCCATCGCTCGGGGCGAGCCACCCGCGCAACCCGACCGGATGATCTCGGTCAAGGTGGCTGCCGATGCGTAAGCTGATCCTGCCCCCCGCGATTCTTGCTGTGATGGCCGGTGCCGCGCTGGCTCAGGAGGCGCCCCAGAACGAGGATGGCCCCGGCCCCAACATGGTGATCGAGGTTGCCGCCGCCGATGGCACCGCCAAGGGCACCATCACGCTGGACCTGCTGCAAGAGACCGCGCCCAACCATGTCGCGCGTCTGGTCGAACTGGCGCAATCGGGTGCCTATGACGGAGTCGTCTTTCACCGCGTGATCGAAGGCTTTATGGCGCAGACCGGCGATGTGCAGCACGGCAAGCAGGATGGCGACATCTCGATGGCGGGCACCGGCGGCTCGGACCTGCCGGATCTGGATGCCGAGTTCGGCGATATCAGCTTTCAGGCCGGAACCGTGGGCATGGCCCGCGCGCAGGACCCCAACAGCGCCAACAGCCAGTTCTTCATCGACCTGGCCCCGGCGACCTTCCTTGACGGGCAATATACCGTCGTGGGTCAGCTGATCGACGGCTGGGACGTGCTGCAATCCATCACCAAGGGCGACCCGGCGGCTAATGGCAAGGTGGACGAGCCCGACTATATGGCGACGGTAACCATCGTCGAATAAGCGGCGGCGCAGAACAACGTCGCGACAAGGGGGCCTTCGGGTCCCCTTTTTACTTGCGGGCGGCGAAGACAGGTGCCTATCTGTGCCGTCATGGAAATGCGCGACATAACAGATGTGATTGAAATCACTCCTTCCGCCCGGATCGAGACCGACCGGCACGGCTGGCGGGCCAAATGCCTGCAACGGCTGGTCCGAATGGGCCTGCCGGTGCCGCGCAGCGTGGCGATCTCATCCGCTGCGGTGCAGGATATCGCCAAGGGCCAGCCGGTCCCGAAAGAACGGTTCCGCGACCTGTTCGGCAATGGCGAAACATTGGTCAGTGTCCGTCCCTCGGCGGTGCGCACCGAGTGGGGCGGCCCCGGCACGGTGCTGACCGTCGGCATCAATGACGCAAGCCACGCCTGCCTGTCGCGCAGCATCGGGCAGGATAATGCCGATGCGATCTATCTGTCCTTCGTGCAATCCTATGCCATCAATATCGCCCGGCTTGACCCCGACATGTTCGCGCAGGAAGGCCCCGACGCGCTGAGCGATGCGCTGCGGCTGTTTCGCGAAGAAATGGACGAGCCCTTTCCACAGGACCCGGCCAGACAACTGGCCGAGGTGTTGCGTTCGATGGCGCGGGCATGGGAGGGGCCGACCGCGCGGCTTTTGCGTCAGGCCAAGGGCGCGCCCGCCGATGCGCCTCTGGGTCTGGTGGTGCAGGAAATGGCGCTGGGGATGGGGCCGGGTCTGTGCGGTTCCGGCACGATCCAGTTCGCCGATTCGGTTACCGGCCAGCCCCGCGTGACCGGGCGCTTTCGGGGCCAGCGGCAGGGCAGCGCCGTCGGACCCGGCGCCGAGACGCTGTATCTGACCCGCGACGAACGCGGCCCCTCGCTGGAGGAAGCCGCCCCCGAGGTCTTTGCCGATCTGATCCGCTTTGGCATCGCCGCCCGCGAAAGGCTGCGCGAAGAGATGCAGCTGGAATTCGTGGTCAGTGACGGCCGCATCTCGATCATCGACGCCACCCGCGTCCAGCGCAGCGCCCGCGCCAGTGTCCGCATCGCCGTGGCGCTGGCCAGCGACGGGATCATTCCCCCAGACGAGGCGCTGATGCGGATCGAGCCGCGCGCCCTTGCCGATCTGCTGCACCATCAGGTCGATCCGCGCGCGCCGCGCGATCTGATCACGCGCGGCATCAATGCCAGCCCCGGCGCGGCCACAGGCAGGATCGTCTTTTCCTCGGCCGCCGCGCAGGCTTCGGCCGCGCGGGACGAGCCCTGCGTGCTGGTCCGCCGCGAAACCGTCCCCGAGGATATCCGCGGCATGCATGCCTCGGTCGGGGTGCTGACCGGACGCGGCGGCACCACCAGCCATGCCGCCGTGATCGCGCGCGGTCTGGGCCTGCCCTGCATCGTCGGCGCCTCGGATATCAGCATCGACCTGCGTAACCGCATTCTGCGCGCGGGCGGGCGCAGCTTTCGCGAGGGCGAGGTCATCACCATCGACGGCAGCACCGGCGAGGTTCTGGCCGGGGCCGCCGCCATGCTGGAACCGGCGCTGGACGACAGTTTCGAGCAATTGCTGGAATGGGCCGATCAGGCCGGTGGCATCGGCGTGCGCGCCAATGCCGATTCGCCCGAGGACGCCCGCACCGCGCGGCGCTTCAAGGCGCAGGGCATCGGGCTGTGCCGCACCGAACATATGTTCTTTGACGCCAGCCGCCTGCATGCCATGCGAGAGATGATCTTTGCCGACACGCCCGAGGATCGGCGGCTGTCGCTGCAACGCATCCTGCCCATGCAGCGAGAGGATTTCATCGAACTGTTCCAGATCATGGCCGGCCTTCCTGTCACCATCCGCCTGTTCGATCCGCCGCTGCATGAATTCCTGCCCCATGACCGCGATGAATTGCGTGAACTGGCCGAATCGCTGGATCTGCCGCTGTCGGACGTGACCCGCCGCGTCGAGGCCCTGTCGGAATTCAATCCGATGCTGGGGATGCGCGGCGTGCGGCTGGGCATCACCGTGCCCGAAATCTATGACATGCAGGCCCGCGCCATTTTCGAGGCCACCATCGAGGCCAGCCGCCACGGCGACCCGGTCGTGCCCGAGATCATGGTCCCGCTGGTATCCGCCCGCCGCGAGGTCGAACTGGTCAAGACCCGGATCGATGCCGTCGCCGCCGCCGTGCGCAACGAACGGCGCGCCGAATTCACCTATCGTCTGGGGGTGATGGTCGAAACCCCCCGCGCCTGCCTGCGCGCCGGAGAGATCGCCCTGCATTCCGCCTTTCTGTCCTTCGGCACCAACGACCTGACGCAGATGACCTATGGCCTGTCGCGCGACGATGCCGGGCGCTTCATGAGCATCTATGTCAATCAGCAGGTCTATGAAGAGGACCCCTTCCATATTCTGGATCAGGAAGGCGTCGGGGAGTTGCTGCTGATCGGCGCCGAACGCGCCCGCGCCCATCATCCGGGCATTACCCTGTCGGTCTGCGGGGAACATGGCGGCAATCCCGAGTCCATCGCCTTCTGCCAGCGGGCGGGGCTGGATTATGTGTCCTGTTCGCCCTTCCGGGTGCCGATCGCGCGGCTGGCAGCAGCCCAATGCGCCATCCGCGAAGCCCGCGAGAAGGCCACGGATCCCCGCAAGACCGAATCGTGACCGGACATTCCAAGTGGTTGATATAGTGCCGAAACGGACCTATTCGGGCCGGCTTTTGCCGTTTTCCGCCCGTTAACGATTTCCCTATCGGCGGGTTTCTGCCCAGTTTCGCATGAAAATCGGCTTTCGCCCCCCTCGCGCGGATGTGCGGTGGCGACAGGGGCGCGGATAATCTTATCCATTTTTCCAGCCCTGCGGCGGCAAACCCGTTTCCTGTCGCGGCGACCTTAAAGTTCCGTCAAGGAAAACGGTATAACAGGATTGACCATGACCAAGCTGCTGCCACGGCTTGCACGTTTATGTTTTTGTGCTGCCACCCTTACGACCCTGACCATCACCAGCGCCGTTGCGGGGGGCAACGGATCGCTGTTCTCGTCCAGTTCCAAGCTGCTGGGCGGTGCGACGACGGTTGCTGAATCGCCTCGCGCAGCACCGCTTCTATATACGGATTCCGAGCCTGTGAAGGTGAAAACAGCACCCGAACAGTTGTTTCTTGCACGCAATACGCCCCGCTTCAGCGCCAATGACCTGAACTGTCTGGCAGAGGCCGTTTACCACGAGGCGCGCGGAGAAAGCCGGCAGGGTCAGGCCGCCGTGGCCGAGGTGATTCTGAACCGCGTGGACAGCCGCCAGTTTCCCTCGACCGTCTGCGGGGTAATCAACCAGCCGGCGCAGTTCAGCTATACCATCGGGGGACGCAAGGCGATCAGCAACAAGGCCGCCTATCTGCGCGCCCGCCAGATTGCCGAGGCCGCGCTGTCGGGCGCGCCGCGCAACCTGACCAATGGCGCGACCTATTTCCACACCCCCGCCGTGCGTCCGGCATGGTCGCACCGCTTCCAGCGCACCGTTCAGATCGGCGCGCATATCTTCTATCGCACCGGCCAGCGCGTCGCCTCGAACTGAGGCCGCCCTTCGCCCTTGCCTGTCGGGCGAATTTGCTGTGAATGGCGGATATGGAGCATCCTGACCGTATCCACCTGCGCGATTACATCGTCTCGACCGAGATCGGCGCCTTTCAGTCCGAACGCGGCACCCAACAGCGGCTGCGTTTCAACCTGAGCGTCGATCTGTCCCAGCCGGTCAGCGGCGTGGGCGATCAGGTCGATGCGATCCTGTCCTATGACGTGCTGACCCGCGCCGTGGAAACCGCCCTTGCCGATCAGCGCTACAATCTGGTCGAGACCCTGGCCGAGAAGATCGCCGCCGAGGTTCTGGCCCATCCCAACGCCGCGCGGATCCAGGTCACGGTCGAAAAGCTGGACCGGGGGCCCTTCGCGCTTGGCGTCACCATCACCCGCAGTACGGGTCGGGTCGAGGCCACCGCTTCCGGGGCCAGCGCCGTGGTTCTGCTGCACAAGACGGCGATCCCGGCGCCCGCTGGCCCGGTGGTGATCGTGCCCCCGGCGCCCGGCCTGCCCTTGCCCCCGGGCGGCGATCAGCGGCGCATCGCGCTGCTGGCGCTGGATCAGGCGGCATGGGCGCTGGCGGGCGATCTGGGGCTGAGAGTCGCCGAAAGCCGGACCGAGCTGGAACACGCAATTCTTGCCGGTCATCCGGTGGTCTGGGCCCCTGCCCGGCTGGCTGCCGACGATTCCGGGGCCGGGGTCGATCCGTTCGGCCTTGCGCTCTGGCTGGCCCGCCGCCTTGATGCGCGCGAGGTTTTGCTGGCCCTGCCTGCGGACGAGGCGATGCCGGACCTGCCCGCGGACCAGCCGGTCCCGGTCCGCCGTACCCTTGGCTAAATCATTCGAGGACCGGGCATGACGGATTCCGAAATCTATTATCGTCCCCTGCCGCTTTTGTCGGGTGGCCGCTGGCGGCTGGCGGGCGGTCCGGTCGGATTTTCGCAATTCGAGCTGCTGCGCCGTGGCGCCGCGCCCGAGCTGAGCGATGCCGCGCCCGATTACGTCATCCGGGCGCTGACCGCGCCAAGGGCCGATATTCTGGGCCTGTCCATGGATCGTCCCCGGATCATGGGCATCGTGAACGCGACACCGGACAGCTTTTCGGATGGCGGCAGCTATGATCCTGCCGCCCATGCCGCCGCCCAGATCGCGGCGGGGGCCGAGATGCTGGATATCGGCGGCGAATCCACCCGCCCCGGCGCGCAGGAAATCCCCCCGGCCGAAGAAGTCGCCCGTATCCTGCCGGTGATCGCGGCGGCTGGGCCGGTGCCGGTCTCGGCCGATACGCGCAAGGCCGCCGTTGCCGATGCCGCGCTGAAGGCCGGGGCGGGGATGGTCAATGACGTCTCGGGTTTTGATTTCGACCCCGGCATGCCCGGTATGGTGGCCCACCACGCGGCACCCGTTTGCCTGATGCATGCCCAGGGGTTGCCTGCGGATATGCAGGACGATCCGCGTTATGACGACGTGCTGCTGGATGTCTATGACGCGCTGGCGGCGCGGATCGCGCGGGCCGAGGCTGCGGGGATCACGCGCGACCGCATCATCGTCGATCCGGGAATCGGCTTTGGCAAGACGCTTGAGCATAATCTGGCCATCCTGCGGCGGATTTCCCTGTATCATGGGCTGGGTTGCGCTATTCTTCTGGGCGTGTCGCGCAAGGCTTTCATCGGCACCATCGGCGGAGCGAGGACAGCCGCCGAACGCGGGCCGGGAACGCTGGCGCTGACGCTTGCGGCAATTGCGCAGGGAATACAGATACATCGGGTGCATGACGTGGCAGAGATCACGCAGGGGATCCGGTTGTGGCAGGTTTTGAGTGAAGGATCAGGCAAGTGAGCAGAAAGCTTTTTGGAACCGACGGCGTTCGCGGCCGCGCGAACAGCCATCCCATGACGGCCGAGATGGCGCTGCGGCTTGGCGCGGCGGCAGGCCGCTATTTCCGGCGCGACGGGCGCAACGGACATCGCGTGGTGATCGGCAAGGATACGCGCCTGTCGGGCTATATGCTGGAAAACGCGCTGACGGCGGGGCTGACCTCTACGGGCATGAACGTGCTGCTGCTGGGGCCGGTGCCGACGCCTGCGGTGGGCTATCTGACGCGCTCGATGCGGGCCGATCTGGGGATCATGATCTCGGCCAGCCACAACCCGGCCGAGGATAACGGCATCAAGTTCTTCGGCCCCGACGGCTTCAAGCTGTCGGACGAGGCCGAGATCGAGATCGAACGCATCGTCACCGGCGAGATCACCCCCGCCCAGCCGCAGAATATCGGTCGCGCCAAGCGGATCGACGACGGGCGCGGGCGCTATGTCGAATATGCCAAGACCACCTTCCCGGCGGGTCAGCGGCTGGACGGGCTGAAGGTGGTGGTGGATTGTGCCAACGGCGCCGCCTATCGCGCCGCGCCTGAGGTGCTGTGGGAGTTGGGCGCCGATGTGATCCCCGTGGGCGTCGAGCCGGACGGGTTCAACATCAACGAGGGCGTGGGTTCGACCCATCCCGAGGCCTGCGCGGCGGCAGTGCTGCGACATGGCGCGGATCTGGGGATCAGTCTGGACGGCGATGCCGATCGGGTGGCGATCATCGACGAAAAGGGCCAGCTGGCCGATGGCGATCAGATCATGGCGCTGCTGGCCAGCCGGTGGGCCGATCAGGGGCGGCTGCGCGGCGGCGCGCTGGTGGCCACGGTGATGTCCAATCTGGGGCTGGAGCGTTATCTGGGCGGGCATGGGCTGCGGCTGGAGCGGACGGCGGTGGGCGACCGCTATGTCGTCGAGCGAATGCGCGAAAAGGGCTTCAATCTGGGCGGCGAGCAGTCGGGCCATATCGTGATGACCGATTACGCCACCACCGGCGACGGGCTGATTGCCGCAATGCAGTTCCTTGCCGCGCTGACCGACAGCGGCATGGCCGCCAGCCAGCTTGCCGCCCAGTTCGAACCGGTGCCGCAATTGCTGAAGAACGTGCGCTATGCCAGCGGCTCGGACCCGCTGTCCGCCGCGCAGGTTCAACTGGCGATTTCCGATGCCGAGATCCGGCTGGCCGGAACGGGCCGGGTGCTGATCCGCAAATCCGGCACCGAGCCGCTGATCCGGGTCATGGCCGAAGCCGAGGATGAGACCACATTGCGTGAGGTCGTGGACGGGATCGTCGCGGCGGTGGAACAGGCGGCCTGAGGGATTGCGTCCCGCGAAGGTGGGGGCGCTGCCCCCACACCCCCGAGGTATTTATAAGGAGTGCGAGGGATCAGGGTTCTTCGCTGGTCGGGTCGTGATCGTAGAGCCAGTCGAAGCGCGACAGGGCGAGTTTGGGGGCGAGGCGGTCGGCGAGTCTGAGGGCGCTGTGACCGATCAGGCGGCGCAGGCCGGTCAGGTGATAATTGCGGGCATTCGCATTGGCGGCGGCGACGATGCGGGTGGTGCGGTCGCGACGTGAGGCCTCGAACCGGGACAGGGCCTGTGGTTGATCCGGGATGGCGTCGAGGCAGGCGGCGAGATGCCAGGCGTCCTCGATCGCCATCACCGCGCCTTGCGCCATGAAGGGCAGCGTCGGATGGGCGGCATCGCCGATCAGCACCAGATGGCCGTTTTGCCAGTTGCGTGCGACCTCGTGGCGGAAAAGACCCCAGATATGGACCTGCTCGACGGCATCGAGCCAGTGCGGCACCGGCCCACGGAAATCCGCGAAGGCGGCGCGCAGATTGGCCGGGTCGTCCTGATGCGACCAGCCTTCCTCTTGCCAGGCATTGCGCTCCATCACGGCGACGATGTTGCGCAGGCCGCCGGCCAGCGGATAGCTGACCAGATGGCGGCCCGGCCCCATGAAGACCTGCGCGCAAGGTGTTGCATCGCGATCAGGGATGACGGTGCGCCATGCGGTCTGATGGGTGAAGAACGGCGCCTCGCGGCCGTTCAGGATCTGCCGCATCCGGCTGCGCAACCCATCGGCGCCGATGGTCAGATCGGCCTCCGGCGGGGTCTGGATGTCGCTGCCCAGCCGCAGGGTGACGCCTGCAGCCTGCACGGCACCGGCAAGGCAGTCGATCAGCCTTGCGCGGTGGATCAGGCGGAATTCGGCATTGGGCCGGTGTGCCAGCATGTCCAGACGCAGCACGCGCGCGCCTTGCATGTTGCGAAGCTCCACCGCGTGGCTGCGCAGCGAGATCCTGGCCAGTTCGGGACCCAGTCCCAGCGCATCCAGCACCCGCATGGCATTGGGCGACAGTTGCAACCCGGCGCCGACCTCGGTGATGGCGGGGGCGCGTTCATGCAGCGTGACGCGGGCGCCGCGTCGGCTGAGAGCCAATGCGGCGGTCAGGCCCGCGACGCCGCCGCCGATGATGGCGATCTGCCGATCCTGCAAGCTGCCCATTGCGCCCCTGCCCTTTTTTTGCCGTTCCGTCATGAACAACCCGCCGGATCAAGGTTGACCGGCGGGCGGAGTCGTCATCGGTCCCGACCATGCGGGACCGCAGGCTGGATCAGTCGTCGCGATGCACCCTTTCGCGGCGTTCGTGGCGTTCCTGCGCCTCCAGCGTCATGATCGCGATGGGGCGCGCGTCCAGCCGTTTGAGGCTGATCGGCTCTCCGGTCATTTCGCAATAGCCGTATTCACCCGTCTCGATGCGACGCAAGGCGGCGTCGATCTTGCTGACCAGCTTGCGCTGGCGGTCACGGGTGCGTAGTTCCAACGCCCGGTCGGTTTCCTCGCTGGCACGGTCGGCCAGATCGGGAACACTGCGGGCGCTTTCCTGCAAGCCTTCAAGAGTTTCCGCCGATTGGTCCAGCAATTCCTGTTTCCAGGCTTCCAGCTTACGGCGGAAATATTCGAGCTGACGCTCGTTCATGAAGGGTTCGTCTTCGGCGGGACGGTAATCTTGCGGGAGAAAGGTCTGGGCTTTCATTTGTCCTCCGGCGGCGCCGGGCGGGGTCTGGAAATCCGGCACCTTGCGCGCCCCATTAAAGTATGCGGTTGTGCTTGTCACTAGCGGAAAGACGTCTATTTGTCCGCAATCGGGTGGAAATGCCCGCGTGAGGGCAAATCCGGGCAATCGTTTCACGCGAAAGGGGATATTCGATGCAGTTCACGGGGCAAATCACCGGCCGGTTCACGGGCACCGATCGCTATGTCGCGCCGCCCGATCTGTCGATGGCCGTCAATGCCGCCGTCACGCTGGAACGTCCGCTGCTGGTCAAGGGAGAGCCGGGCACCGGCAAGACCGAACTGGCGCGGCAGGTGGCGCAGGCGCTGGATCTGCCGATCATCGAATGGAACGTGAAATCGACGACCAAGGCCCAGCAGGGGCTGTATGAATATGACGCCGTGTCGCGTTTGCGCGACAGCCAGTTGGGCGATGCGCGGGTCCATGACGTGGGCAATTACCTCCGCAAGGGCAAGCTGTGGCAGGCCTTCGAGGCCGATGCCAAGGTGGTGCTGCTGATCGACGAGGTGGACAAGGCCGATATCGAATTCCCCAACGATCTGTTGCAGGAACTGGATCGGATGGAGTTTCACGTTTACGAGACCGGCCAGACGATCCGCGCGAAGCACCGCCCCGTGGTCATCATCACCTCGAACAATGAAAAGGAACTGCCCGACGCCTTCCTGCGCCGCTGTTTCTTCCACTTCATCCGATTCCCCGATGCCGAAACCCTGAGGGCCATCGTCGATGTCCACTATCCCGGCCTGAAGCCGCGCCTGCTGGATGAGGCGCTGAACCAGTTTCTTGAACTGCGCGAGGTGCCGGGGCTGAAGAAGAAGCCCTCGACCAGCGAGTTGCTGGACTGGCTGAAACTGCTGCTGGCCGAGGATCTGTCGCCCGAGGACCTGCGGCGCGAGCCCTCGCAGATGCTGCCCCGGCTGCATGGCGCGCTGCTGAAGAACGAGCAGGACGTGGCACTGTTCGAAAAGCTGGCCTTCATGGCGCGGAGGCAGCGATGATCCCGATCATCCGGCCGCTGGAGACGGGCGACAGGCAGGGCTGGCAGGCGCTTTATGACGACTATCACCGGTTCTATCACCGCCCGGATCTGCCGCAGAGTTTTTTCGATCAATGTTTCCAGCGGCTGATGTCGGGTGATGCGGGCGATTACAAGGCGCTGGTGGCCGAGGTCGATGGCACGCTGGTCGGGGTCGCGCATTACCTGTTCCATCCGCATATGTGGTATCCCGAGGGCACCTGCTATTTGCAGGACCTGTTCACCGCCGCCGAGGCGCGGGGCAAGGGCGTCGGGCGCGCGTTGATCGAGGGCGTTTATGCCGCAGCCGATGCGGCGGGCGTTCCGCGCGTCTATTGGCTGACGCAGGAATTCAACTATGCCGGTCGGATGCTCTATGACCGGGTGGGAGAGCACACGCCCTTCATCCGCTATAACCGCCCGTTCTGACCGCTGCGGGCCGGGGGGCGTCTTTCTTCGTTGCAACCCCGGTCGGGACAACCCTACTCTGCCGGCAAGCAAGGAGGAGTTCACATGACCGACGACATCGCCCTGTCTTTCGACACGCTGACCGTTCATGCCGGAACCGGGCCCGATCCCGCGACCGGGGCGCGGCAGGTGCCGATCTATCAAAGCACGTCCTATCAGTTCCGCGATGCCGCCCATGCGGCGCGGCTGTTCGGCCTGCAAGAGGTCGGATATATCTATTCCCGCCTGACCAACCCGACGGTGGCGGCCCTGCAGAACCGGGTCGCGGCGCTGGAGGGCGGCGCGGGCGCGGTTTGCTGTTCGTCGGGACATGCGGCGCAGATCATGGCGCTGTTTCCGCTGATGGGACCGGGGCGCAACATCATCGCCTCGACCCGGCTTTATGGCGGCACAGTCACCCAGTTCAGCCATACGATCCGGCGTTTCGGCTGGTCGGCGAAATTCGTCGATCTGGACGATCTGGACGCGCTGCGGGCCGCCATCGACGACGACACCCGCGCGATCTTCTGCGAATCGATCAGCAATCCGGGCGGCTATGTCACCGATATTCCCGCCGTCGCGCAAATCGCGGATGAGGCGGGCATTCCGCTGATCGTGGACAATACGCTGGCCACGCCCAAGCTGTGCCGCCCGATCGAGATGGGCGCGACTCTGGTCGTCCATTCGCTGACCAAGTTCATGACCGGCAACGGCACGGTGACCGGCGGCGCGATAATCGACTCGGGCCGCTTCGACTGGTCCGCCAGTGACAAGTTCCCCTCGCTCAGCGAACCCGAGCCCGCCTATCACGGGATGAAGTTCCACGAGACCTTCGGCCAGCTGGCTTTCACCTTCCACTCCATTGCCATCGGGTTGCGCGATCTGGGCATGACCATGAACCCGCAGGGCGCCCATTACACGCTGATGGGGATCGAAACCCTTGGTCTGCGCATCCCGCGCCATGTCGAGAACGCCCAGAAGGTCGCGGAATGGCTGGAGCAGGACCCGCGCGTGACCAGCGTCACCTATGCCGGGCTGCCCTCGTCTCCGTGGCATGAAACCGCCAAGAGGCTTTATCCGGATGGTGCCGGGTCGCTGTTCACCTTCGAGATCAAGGGCGGCTATGACGCGGCGGTCAAGATGGTCGATGCGCTGAAACTGTTCAGCCATGTGGCCAATCTGGGCGATGCGCGGTCGCTGGTGATCCATTCGGCCTCGACCACCCACAGCCAGCTGACCGAGGAACAGCAGCGCGCATCCGGCGCCGCCCCCGAACTGGTGCGCCTGTCCATCGGGATCGAGGATCCCGCCGACCTGATCGCCGATCTGGATCAGGCGCTGGCCGCCGCCGTCGGAAAGGGCTGACTCGGGGCCATTCCTGCGGACGACAAAAGGGGGCGCGAACGCCCCCTTTTTCGTGAACGCGGTGATGCCGGATCAGTTGGCCGGTTGGCCCTCATCCGCTGGCGCCGCATCGTCGGGGGCTGCGTGGTCATGGGCCGCATCATCTTGCGCCGCGCCGTCCTGCGGCACCGGCGGATGGCCTTCGGGCAGCTTGCCCCTGCCGCGATGCGCGCCGCAATCGAACCCGTCGCCTTTCAGCGCATAATCGACCTGAACCTGCGCGGTGACCGACAGCTGGCCGGGCTCGACCGGGGTGCGGGCGGCGCTGGCGGCCTCGGCGCGCATCATCATTGGCTGCGGGCCGCCATTCTGCGGCGTGTCGCGGATGACCAGAACCGGCCCCAGTTCCAGCCCGGCGGCTTCGGCCATGATCCCGGCCTTGTGGCGGGCATCCTCGACCGCGTCGCGGCGGGCGCCGTCCTCGGCGGCCAGCCCGTCCTCACGCTGGAAATGGATGCCGCTGATCTCATTGGCCCCCGCCGCGACGATGGCGTCCAGAACCTCGCCCAGACGATCCAGTTCGGTCACCCGCACCGAGACCATGTTCGACGCCTGATAGCCGGTGACACGCGGCGCCCGCCCTTCATCGTAATCGACCAGCGGGTTCAGGTTGATGCCCGAGGTCTGGATCTCGTCCGACTCGATGCCGCTGTCGTTCAGGGCCTCGATAACGGCGGTCTGTTGACCCGCGTTCTGCTCCATCGCGGCGGCGGCACTGTCGGCCTGGGTGCTGACGCCCAGCTGGATCACCGCCAGATCGGGGGCGATCCGGCTTTCGCCCTGCCCGGTGACGGACAGCCGTGGAATCGGGCCGCAGCCCATGCCATGCCCGCCGCCCGGCGCGGCGAATGCGGGCGCCGCCAGCGCCATTGCCAGCCCGGCAGGGATCGCCAGCGCCGCGCGCCGGAAGGTCAGGGAAGTTCGGTTCATGTTCTGCTCCTCATTCAGGAAGGTCAGGTTTACGCCCCGCCACGCGACCAGAACAGGCGGCGGCGGTCAAATGTTCACCGAAATACGATCACAGATACGCCAGATACGCTTTCCTAACACAAGAAATTGCGGTAGTTGATAAGGACTCCCACCACATCGCGACACGGGACGCGCGATGGCCATCTGAGCGACGAATGACAAAATGAACAAACACGCCGCACCCGAATTCGCAATGAGCTTCACGCATGAGGCAGTCCTGCTGGAACGACGGCAGGGACATGACTGGCATCCGCTGGGTCAGGCGCAGTTCTCGGGCGGGGATCTGTCCGCCCGGCTGAACGCGCTGCGCGAGGTGGTGCTGGATGACGGGACGGCGGCGGAAAACGACCTCGACACCGTGCTGATCATTCCCGACGATCAGGTCCTTTACATCACCCTGACGGTGCCGGCGAATTCCGACATCAGCGCCGAGATCGGCCGCGCGCTGGAGCGGATCACGCCCTATGCCGCCGATGATCTGTCCTATGATTGGTGTCTGGCCGAAGGTGGCGATCCCGACAGTCTGCGCGTCGCCGCCGTCGCCCGCCGCACATTGGAAGAGGCCGAGGATTTCGCCGTCTCGCAGGGGTTCCGCCCGACCGGCTTTATCGCCCGGCCCGAGGATGAGCGTTTCGACGGTCAGCCCGATTTCGGCGCCAGCAGGCTGAGCCAGCAGAAGCCCTCGCGCGGCCCGTTCAGCGAAAGCGAGTTGCTGCTGGCCGGGGTGACGGCCGAACAGATCACCGCCCCCGTCGAAGAACGCCCCGCCGCCGACAGGGCAGAGGCAACGCCGCCGGTGATTTCCCGTATCACGCCGCATGTGGTGCCGGATTCCACGCCCGAGCCCGAGCCTGCCCCAGCCCCGGTGGCCGCGCCTGTCATTGACGAAGCGCCGGAACCCGAGACAGCGACCGAACCGCAGCCCGAAGCCCCGGCAGAACCCGCCCCCGTTGCGGCCGTGATCCGCCACGGCGACGTCAAGGCCCCGACGCCCGACCGCGCCCGGCTGAGCGACCGGGCAAAGGCCGTCCATACCCGCGCCGCCGAGGCCCGCACCCAGCGCGCAGCCGCCGCCCCGGCGGATGAGGATGCCGCCCCCGCGCTGCTGGAACGGCTGGCGGCATTTCGTCCCGGCCCGTTCGGCTCGATGCTGGCGGCACTGGTGTTGGCGTTGGTCGTGATTCTGTGGCTGTTCGGCGGCAGTAACCCGACCGAGATCGCCCAGTCTCAGCCCGAGGATGCCGCGCCGGTTGATACGGCCCCTGTCGATACCGCCGCCGTTGATCCCGAAATCGACGATGGCAGCCTTGCCGATATGGACGATCAGGCGCTGGCGCCCGAGGCCGATGCGCTTCTGCCACCGTCCGAGACCGTGCAGGCCGAAACGCCCCCCGCATCGGATCAGGTTCTGCCCTCGGATGCTGTCGAAGGCATCGCGACGGCCACCGATACCGCGTTGCCGCCCGCCTCCGAGGCCATCGAGACCGTGCTGGACGGTGTGACCGCCCCCGCCGAAACCCCGCTTGCCACCGCCCCTGCCGGTGCCGAGGATGATGCCCTGACCGCCGCGCTGAATGAGGCGCTGTCCGCCACGACCAATGACGCGACCGCAGCCGCCCCCAGCGCCGCATCGGAAACGGCGGCTCAGGTGACGCAGGCGGCCCCGCCCCCGGCTGCCCCGGCCAACCGTCCGGCAGCGACGGCGCCCGCTGCGACGCCTTCTGCGACGCCTTCTGCCGCGCCTGCGCCCGCATCGACCTCGGCGGCTTCGGCGGCGGGTCTCAGCAGTTCGGCGCGACCGCGTTCGGCACCCGTCCGCACCGCCCAACCCGCTGCGGCGGACCCTGCCCCGGCGGTCCCAGCCAATCCGCAACCCTATGCGCAGCGTTCGCAGGCCGAGCCTCCCGCCGTCACCGCCGCCCGTCCGGCAGCACGCCCGGCCCGCAGTGCGGCGGCAACGCCCGAACCCGCGCCTGCCCCCGCAGCGCAACCGGCAACGCCGGCAGCCGCCCCGCCGGCACCGGCGGCAGCGAACCCCGCCGTCCGCAGTTCATCGCGCCCGCCTGCCCGCCCCAGCCGCAGCTCTCAGCTTGAGGAGGGCAGCGCGTCCGAGCCGGTTCAATACGCTGCGCCCAGCCGCGCCGAGCTTCAGGAGATCCAGCAGTTGCTGCGTGATCTGCGGACCGCTCAGGCCGGGGTCAGCGGATTGTCCGAAGCCGAGCGTGGTGCCATGATCCGGCTGGCCGACGCCCGTCCTGCCCGACGCCCGGTGGCGGTTTCGGCACCGTCGCAACAGGCCCTGCGCGACAGTCAGCAAGAGGCAACCTCGCAACGTCCCGCCGCCCGCGCCTCGGTCGCGGCGGTCGTGGACACGCCGCCCCCGACCCCATCGGCAGAACCCGCGTCAAGCTCGGCACCTGCGGCCAGCCCGGCGCATTCATCCCGACCCACGGCCCGCCCCGGCAGCATCGCCAACCGCAGCGGAGGCGGAGGAGGAGATGCCAGCCTCGCCCGATCGGCGGTCGATAATGCCATCGCATCGGCCGTATCGGAAAACCAGACCCCATCAGGCGCCGTCGCTTTGACGGCGCTTCGTTCATCTGCGCTGCCGCCCCGTCGCGCCCGCAACGCCGCCGCCCCTGCCGCAACCGCAGCGGCAACGCCGGTGGCCAGTCTGGCCGCGACGCCGGATTCGGTGCGCGGCGCCCCGACGCCGACCGCGCAGCAAGAGGCCGCCGCGCTGGCCGAGCAACGCCGTCAGGATGACGAATTGCAGGCTCAGGCAGAGGCCCGCGCCCGTGCCCGCGCGCAGGCGGATGCCCAGGCCGAGGCACAGGCCCGCGCCCAGGCCGAAGCCCGCGCCCGTGCGCAGGCCGAAGCCGAGGCCCGCGCCGCCGCCGCCCGCCAGCAGAACTACACCCCGCCCGAGGCCGAGAACGAACCAGAGGTCGCCGCCGCCATCCCGCAGGGCCAGTCACCGGCCTCGGTCGCCGCAGCCGCAACCGTCAGCCGGGGGATCCAGATCAACCGCACCCAGATCATCGGCACCATCGGCGCGGGCAAGGCCAGCCGGGCGCTGGTGCGGCTGTCGAACGGGCGCGTCGTCACCCTGCGCATCGGCGACAAGATCAATGGCGGCACCATCACCGAGATCAAGGACAGCCGCATCACCTATACCAAGGGCGGCCAAAGCCACGCGCTTGGCGTTCTGAACGGGCAGTGATCGAAAGGGCGGCGCGAATCAGCCGTCCAGCCGCTCCAGTTCCCAGCCGTCATCTTTCAGCAGTTGCAGCACCCCCTGCTGCCCCGGCAGATGCAGCGCGCCAAAACCCGCAACGATGCCCTTGCCGTCCTCGGCCGCCTCGAATGCGCCGGTGGTCAGCGGCTCGATCCAGCTCTGATTGCGCCGGTCCATCAGCATGGCGCGGGCCAAATCCATCTGCTCATCCACGATCTCGTGTGGCAGGCCCGAGGTTTCATAGGCATCAAAGCGCGCGAATTCCCAGATCCGCCAGACATCCGCATCAAAATAGGCCTCGGTCAGGGTCGCGGCATAGTCATCGGCATATTCCGCGGCGGGCAGATTGGCGCGGATCATGTCTTCTTCCTGATCCGGCGTCAGATCCTCGAAGATCGAAAACACCGTGTCCCAAGGCTCCAGCGGGCGCACGGGGATGTCCAGCTCTTCCGCCCGTGCGGTCAGCATCCGGTCCAGTCCGCCGGGATCGCCTTTCTCGGTCATGCGCTGCATCATGCAGGGCGAAATCCCAACCAGCAGCGCGATATACCAGGGCCGCATGCGCGAGGCGATGATGGCGGGCACCCCGCGCGCCTCGATCGCCGTGGACAGGCGCTGCCATTCATCCTCTGTCAGTCGTTCCGGCAGGGTCGGGCCATTGCTGTCGAACATCAGTTCGGGATCGTTCTGCAGGGCCTCGGTCAGCTGCGCCTCCTGCTCGGGCCCCGCCTCGACATAGAGCAGCGCCGCATCGTCCAGCGCCCCGGCCAGCCGCTGCATCATCGCGTCATGCCGGAAATCGGCGAAGTGATAGGTGCCGACCAGCACGATTTCCGCATCGTCCTTGGTGGCGCGCCACAGATTGCCGCGATGAAAGGGAACAGCGGCCACGGCCTCGTCGATGCGCGCCTGCGTTTCGACGGGCATCTCGGCGATCAGATTGGTACCCACGCATTCAGCAGCAACCGGCAGGGAAAAGAGACAGAATATGGCGGCAGAGACAAAGCGCATGACAAATCCGATGGTTGGTAGACCTCAGACTGTCACAACCCTTGCGGCATGCCAACAGGGCCGAGAGATTGCGCGGCGTCCTGCTGTGAGAAAGGCTGCCCCGCAAGAACTGCCTGCCAGATTCGGACCATCTGGGCAGCCTTGGCCTGCCATGTGAACTCATTCATCACGCGCTCGCGTGCTGCGGCAGCCAATGGACGTAACATCTCCGGATCTTCCGAAATCTTCTGAAGCGCCTGCTGTAAATCCTTGATGATCCTTTCACGATCGCTGATCGGAATACGAATGCCGGTCGCCGGATCAACCAGTTCTCCCGGACCGCCATAGTTGACCACAATCGGAACAAGCCCCATTGCCATCGCCTCAAGCACTGCGCCACCACCGAATTCGCGTATCGACGGAAAGATCAGCAGCTGGGATCGAGATGCGATCTCCTGAACCTCGGCATGCGCCTTCCAACCATGAAAGCAGATCGCATGTCCCACACCGATCGATTGCGCGAGTGCTTGTAGCTCAGTCGCTTGAATACCATCTCCTATGATATCCAGAGTCAGCCTGTTGTCGCGAAGCAAAGGCGCCGCAGCCCGGATCGCCATATCGACGCCTTTGAGAGGCACCAGCCGACCAATGAAGCATGCCCGCAACGGCAGATCACCATTCTGACGAGAAATCAGATTGAAGCGTGCAGGATCAATCCCGTTCTCGGGCATATAGATGGTTTTACGGGCATATTTCTCAGGTATCTCCGCCAGTGCGGAATGCGAACCGCAGATGATTGCGGCACAAGAGCGCAGCATGCGCATCCTGGCTCTTCGATAGCGATACAGGCCCCTGAAATATGACAGTATCTCTCTTTCGCGCCGCTGCTCTTGAGCAAAGCCTTTGGGCCACGGAACACCACCATTGATCGGTCCCAGTATGAAAGGCACGCCCACAGCACGGCATTTGCTTGCCAGCGGGCTGTTCACTGCCGGAGAAAGTGGTGTTATCCGATGCACGAGATCATATTCACCTGCCCTTATTTCAGCGCCAAAACGGCGCCAGACGAGACGTTCAAAATAACCGTATCCCAGCGACGCAAGGGCTTGCGCCATTGTCCAACCGACGCCCTTGCCCACCCCCAGCTTCATCGCCAACCGCCACAGCGGCGCCGCCACCCTTTCGGTGTCGATGGCGGTAAAATCGCGCCCCTCCACCAGACCGCTGCGCAAGAACGCGTCGCGATTGCGCAACTGGGTCACGATATGAACATCCGTCACCTCCCTCAGCGCGGTGGCAAGCGACCAGCCAACCAACGGAACCGATACCCATTCCGGATTGGCGGCCTCGGCAATCAGCAGAGCTTTGATTTTGCGCATCGACCAACATAACCTGTCACAAAGCAACGGCTTCTCTATGGCATTGCGACATCTGTCGGGCGAATCCGATCTGTTTAAAATTGTCGGTGTTTCCGCCCTGTTGACAGCGCCTGATCGCAGGACTAGATATCCGTCGCTAGCACTCACCATGAGTGAGTGCCAACAGCGCAACACTGCAACCTGAAACACCGGAGTGTTCTGAAAATGGCATTCAAACCGCTGCATGACCGCGTGCTGGTTCGCCGCGTCGAATCGGATGAAAAGACCAAGGGTGGCCTGATCATCCCCGACAGCGCGAAAGAAAAACCTGCCGAAGGCGAGATCATCTCGGTCGGCGAAGGTGCGCGCAAGGATTCGGGCGAACTGATCGCGCCGAGCGTCAAGGCAGGCGACCGCGTTCTGTTCGGCAAATGGTCGGGCACCGAAGTCACCGTCGATGGCGAAGAGCTGCTGATCATGAAGGAAAGCGACATTCTGGGCATCATCAGCTGATCCCGGAAATACGCCACCTTCAACGATAAATTCAGGAGAATCAAATGGCTGCGAAAGAAGTCAAGTTTAGCACCGACGCCCGCGACCGTATGCTGAAAGGCGTGAACGTCCTTGCGGATGCCGTCAAGGTCACCCTCGGCCCCAAAGGCCGCAACGTCGTGATCGACAAATCCTTCGGCGCCCCGCGCATCACCAAGGACGGTGTTTCGGTCGCCAAGGAAATCGAGCTGACCGACAAGTTCGAGAACATGGGCGCCCAGATGGTCCGCGAAGTCGCTTCGCGCACCAATGACGAGGCCGGCGACGGCACCACCACCGCGACCGTTCTGGCCCAGGCCATCATCCGCGAAGGCCTGAAATCGGTCGCCGCCGGTCTGAACCCGATGGATCTGAAGCGCGGCATCGACCTGGCCACCACCAAGGTCGTCGAGGCCATCAAGGCCGCCTCGCGTCCGGTCAGCGACAGCGCCGAAGTGGCGCAGGTCGGCACCATCTCGGCCAATGGCGAGGCCTTCATCGGCCAGCAGATCGCCGAAGCCATGCAGAAGGTCGGCAACGAGGGTGTGATCACCGTCGAAGAGAACAAGGGCCTCGAGACCGAAACCGATGTGGTCGAAGGCATGCAGTTCGACCGCGGCTATCTGTCGCCCTATTTCGTCACCAATCCCGACAAGATGATCGCGGATCTGGAAGACGCCTATATCCTGCTGCACGAGAAGAAACTGTCCTCGCTGCAGCCGATGGTTCCGCTGCTGGAAGCCGTGATCCAGTCGCAAAAGCCGCTGCTGATCATCGCCGAGGACGTGGAAGGCGAGGCTCTGGCCACGCTGGTCGTCAACAAGCTGCGCGGCGGTCTGAAAATCGCTGCCGTCAAGGCTCCGGGCTTCGGCGATCGCCGCAAGGCCATGCTGCAGGACATCGCGATCCTGACCGGCGGTCAGGTCATCAGCGAAGATCTGGGCATGAAGCTGGAAAACGTCACCATCGACATGCTGGGCACCGCCAAGAAGGTCACGATCAACAAGGACAACACCACCATCGTCGATGGCGCCGGTGAGAAATCCGAGATCGAAGCCCGCGTGGCGCAGATCCGTCAGCAGATCGAGGAAACCACCTCGGACTATGACCGTGAAAAGCTGCAGGAACGTGTTGCGAAACTGGCCGGTGGCGTTGCCGTCATCCGCGTCGGCGGCAATACCGAAGTCGAAGTGAAAGAGCGCAAGGACCGTGTCGATGACGCGCTGAACGCGACCCGCGCGGCCGTTCAGGAAGGCATCGTCGTCGGCGGTGGCGTCGCTCTGGTTCAGGCCGCCAAGACGCTGGAAGGCGTGAGCGGTGCGAACTCGGATCAGGATGCGGGTGTCGCCATCGTGCGCCGCGCGCTGGAGGCTCCGCTGCGCCAGATCGCCGAAAACGCCGGTGTTGACGGTGCAGTCGTCGCGGGCAAGGTCCGTGAATCGAGCGACAAGGCTTTCGGCTTCAACGCGCAGACCGAAGAATATGGCGACATGTTCAAATTCGGCGTCATCGACCCGGCCAAGGTCGTGCGCACCGCGCTGGAAGATGCCGCCTCGATCGCTGGCCTGCTGATCACCACCGAAGCCATGATCGCCGAAAAGCCCGAGCCGAAAGGCGCCGGCGGCGGCATGCCCGACATGGGCGGCATGGGTGGCATGGGCGGCATGATGTAATCAGCCGCTGCCATTGCAGTCACGCAAAGGGCGCCCCGGTGGCGCCCTTTGTCATTTGCCCGGCCGTAAGCCACAAAAACGGCCGCGCAGGGCGGCCGTTCGGGAATTGCGGTGGTGTGGCGATCAGCCGGTGATCAGCGGCTCTACACCCAGGGAGTTGCACAGCGATTTCAACCGCGCCTGCGCCACCTCGCCCATCAGGTCGCGGCCGGTGCGGGTCAGGCGCAAATTCAGATGCCCTTTCTTGCGGTCAAGGGTCAGGCTGCCCGCGCAACCCGGATCATCGACCGAGAACATGGCCCCGAAGCGCATCGCCTTGCCCAGGGTCTCGGCATCGCGGGTCTGATCTGCGGACAGCAGCCCGAACAGCGGTGCCATCGGCGAATTGGCGCGGCTGTTCTTATAGCGATGCAGCAGCGCCAGCCCCAGAAACACCCGTTCGGGATGGCTGAGCGCGGCCATGTTGGCGCGGGTCACATTGTCGAAGCAGGCCTCGGCCCGGTAATCGGGATGGGCGCGCCATGTCGTGTCATGCAGCAGACAGGCGGCGCGGATCAGGCGGTCCCGCTCGGGCGGGACATCGGCGAACAGGGGTTGCAGGAAATGATACAGCTTCTTGCCGAAGCCGGGCACGCGGCTCATCTGCCGTTCGGTAAAGCGGGCGGATTCGATCAGCGGATCGCGCTTGCGCAGGCTGTCGGACATATGCTCGTACAGCAGCCCCTCGCGGATGCCATAGCTTGACACGGCCAGTTCCTCGGGGGCGAAGGTCGAGACCATCTCTGACAGGACCTGCGAGGCCAGCGGCACCAGTTCCATCCGCGACGAGGAAATCCCCACCCGGCTGCGCAGCTCGTTCAGGTCGGTTTCGCCGATCCATTCGATGGTCCTGGCAACATCCTGCGGGGTCATGCGGTATTCGTGCAGCACCGTCATCGGGTATTGCCGCCGCTCCATGTCCAGCCGCGCGATGGCTCGCCATGATCCGCCGACCAGATACAGCCGCTGGTGATGCGTTCCCATCTTTTCGGCCAGTTCGGCCATGATGGCACGGATATGCTTTTTCAGCCCCGACTTGCCGCCCGCCACCTGCTGCAACCGGAACGGCCCCAGTTGCGACGAGGCGCGCTGGCCGACCTTGCCTTGTGCAACCTCGGCCACCTCCATCGAGTTGCCGCCGATATCGCAGACCAGCCCGACGGCATCCGGCCAACCCAGCAGCACCCCCTGCGCCGACAGCCTCGCCTCTTCCTCGCCTGCGATCACATGCAGCTTCAGGCCGGTTTCACGCTCGACCCGCTGTTGAAAGGCGGGACCGTCCTCGGCCTCGCGCACGGCGGCGGTGGCGACGCAGGTCACCGGCATGATGTCCATGCCCCGCGCCAGCGCGGCAAAGCGGCACAGCGCGTTGAAGCCGCGCTCGACCCCGGCGGGGTTCAGCCTGCCGGTCGTCGCCATGTCCTGCCCCAGCCCGGCCATGATCTTTTCGTTATAGAAATAGGCCGGAGACCGCGCCGCGCCGTCGAACACGACCAGCCGGATCGAGTTCGAGCCCACATCGACCACGCCGACCCGTTTCAATGCCCGTTTCGGCAGGGTGACGAACGCCTTTTCCAAAGGCTCGATCTGCTTGCCGGAGGTGGTCCGTACGCCGTTCATTCAAGCCTCCTGCTTGCGCATCAGGGTTCATGTATCGTCACGGCCCGCCCGTCAATCGGCAGAATGGGTCAGGGCCGGGACATCGCGCGCCCCCGCGGTGCCCCGTCCCGACAAAGACGGATTTTCCATGAAAAAGCGATGACAGTTGAAAAGATCGTCGCGGCCATCGGGCAGATAGCGCACCGAACGCCCGTCGGGCAGCAGCAGCCAGCTTTGCGCCTCGTCGGCCATGTTGGCGGCCATGACCTGACTGACGATCTGCGCCTTGACCGTTTCATTGACGCATTCCACCAGCGTCTCGACCCGGCGGTTCAGGTTGCGATCCATCCAGTCGGCCGAACTGATGAAGACCCGCGCCTTTTTCGACGGCAGCCCGAACCCGTTGCCGAAACAGACGATCCGCGAATGTTCCAGATAGCGTCCGACGATGGACTTTACGCGAATATTCTCGGACATCCCCTTGATACCAGGCCGTATTCCACAGATGCCGCGCACGATCAGGCTGACCTTGACGCCGGCATTGCTGGCGGCATAAAGCGCCTCGATCACGTCCTTTTCGATCAGCGAATTCATCTTGGCCCAGATCGCCGCCTGACGGCCTTGCCGGGCATATTCGGCCTCTCGCGCGATCAGAGAGATCAGCCGGTCCTTCAGATCAATGGGCGAGATCGCCAGATTTTCCAGACCATCCGGCTGAACATATCCGGACAAGTAATTGAAAACCTTGGTCGCATCGCGCCCCAAGGATGGATCGCAGGTGAACAGCGACAGGTCGGTATAGATGCGCGCGGTGATCGGGTGATAGTTGCCGGTCCCGTAATGGGTATAGGTGACCAGATTGTCGCCTTCCCGCCGGACCACCGTGCTGATCTTCGCATGGGTCTTGTAGTTCACAAAACCATAGACGACATGCGCGCCCGCCCGCTCCAGCCGCCGTGACTGGCGGATATTGGCGGCCTCGTCGAAGCGCGCCTTGAGTTCGACCAGCGCGGTGACGGATTTGCCCGCCTCGGCGGCCTCGCACAGGGCCTCGACGATGGGACTGTCGCGGCTGGTGCGATAGAGCGTCTGCTTGATCGCCAGCACATCGGGATCGCGCGCCGCCTGCGCCAGAAACCGCACCACCATGTCGAAAGTTTCATAGGGGTGGTGAAGCAGCATGTCCTTTTGCCGGATCGCCGCGAACATGTCGCCGTGATGGTCCTGCACCCGTTCCGGCACGCGCGAGGTAAAGCCCGGCCACAGCAGATCGCGGCGCGAATCCAGTACCAGTTCGCGCAGATCGGCCATGCCCAGCAGGCCCTCGACCTCGATCACCTCGTCGGGGATGACCTCCAGTTCCTCCATGATCAGGCGACGCAGCCGGTCGGGCGCGCCTGCGGTGATCTTCATGCGGATGACGCTGCCACGGCGGCGGCGTTTCAGCGCGGTCTCGAATTCGCGGACCAGATCCTCGGCCTCTTCCTCGACCTCCAGATCGCTGTCGCGCAGCACCCGGAAGGCGCAGTAATCCGCATCGCGATGGCCCGGAAACAGGCTGGGCAGATGCATCAGCAGCAACTCCTCCAGCCGCAGGAAGCGCTGGCCGCCCGGCAGCGGCACGAAACGGCGCAACTGCGCGGGAACCGGCAGCAGCGCCTGCATCCGCCGCCCGTCGCTTTGCCGCGCCAGTTCCAGCGCCAGCGAAAAGCCCGCATTCGGGATGAAGGGGAACGGATGCGCCGGGTCGATCGCCAGCGGCGAGACCACGGGGAACACCTTGTCCTCGAAATAGCGGCGCAGATATTCCTCTTCGGCGCGGGTGACGTTGTTGCGCGACAGGATCATGATGCCTGCCTCTTCCATCTCGCGCCGGATGCGGTTCCAGACGCCCTGCTGCGCGCTCATCAGGCGGCGGGCGTCGGCATTGATCAGGTTCAGCTGTTCGGCCGGGGTCAGCCCGTCATCCGAGGGCGTGGTGTTGCCCTCGCGCACCAGTTCGCGCAGCCCGGCGACGCGGACGGTATAGAATTCATCCAGATTGGTCGCGCTGATCGAGACGAATCGCAACCGCTCCAACAGCGGCACGCGGGGATTGCGCGCCTCGTCCAGCACCCGCCAATTGAAGGACAGCCAGCTGAGTTCGCGATTGAAAAAGCGTGACGCCCCTTCGGGCACGCCTTCAGGGGGTTCGACAGGCTGGGGAAAGGCGTTGCGAAGGAAATCGGCTTGGGTCATCGGGTCATCTGGCGTTGGGGGCGCGGCCTTGCCGGTGCGCGCGGATCATGCGTCAGGACCCCGCAGATTGTCCAGAAGGCCAGCCGCGATCCGTCGCGTGATCGGACGTTTGTCGGCCATCGCCTCGCGGTCCATCGCCGCGACCAGCCGCCGCGCAAGGCCCAGATCGCGGTCCATGTTCAGCACCAGCCAGTCGATCAGCCCGGCGGACACCGCCTGCTGGCGGTCGGCGAACAGCTTGACCAGAACGGCGGCCATCAGCGCCTCGTCCGGGGCGCCCAGCCGCACCTGCGGCATCGCGTCCATGCGCGAACGCAGGTCTGGCAGCACCAGCCCCCAGTCGCGCGGCGCGGATCGCGCGGTCAGCAGCAGCAGGCAATCGCGCGGCCCGCAGAGGTTCCACAGATGAAACAGCGCCTGTTCCGCCCCCGCCGCAAAACCGGCGTGATCGGCATCCTCGATCACCAGAGCGCCGCCTTCGACCGCCAGAAGGTCGGCGCCATCGGGTCGCAGGCTGGCGGCGGTGACGCGGCGGGCCCCGTTTTCCGCCGCCCAGAAGGCCGCCATATGGGTTTTGCCCGCGCCTTCGGGGCCGATCAGCAGCATCCGCCCCTGCGGCCAAAACTGCGGCGCATCCAGCACCGCCAGCGCCGCCGCATTTGCCGGCGCCGGCAGGAAATCGGCGCGCGAATGGGCCGGAGGCGTGGTCAGGTCCAGCGTCAGTTGCCGCGACAATGCCGGGATCACGGGTCTTCCTTGCGTCGCAGGTCTTCCTGCATGGTCTCGATTTCGGATATGGCGCGGCCACGGTCGGCGGCCAGCCGCGCCTTGCGCATGTTGTCGGCCACGGTGCCGGGCGGCACGATCTCGATCAGCGTCGGCTGGGCCGGTTCATGCGGAACCTCCTGCCCGGTATAAAGCGCGCTCGAGCGGTAACGCTCGATCAGAAAGCGGGCGATAACGCCAAGCGCCGCCGCCAGCGGCACCGCCACCACCATGCCGACAAAGCCGAACAACGAGCCGAAGACCGACAGCGCCAGCAGCAGCCAGACCGGATGCAGGCCGACATGGCCGCCGACGATCTTGGGTTGCAGATAGTTGCCCTCGACGATCTGGCCGATGGCAAAGATCGTGACCACCGCGCCGATCCACAGCGGATCGCCCCAGAAGCTGAACAGCGCCACCCCGATGGCCGTCGCGCCGCCGATCAGCACGCCGACATAGGGGATGAAGGACAGAACCGCCGCCATGATACCGATGAAAAAGCCGAAGGGCAGCCCGACCAGCATCAGCCCGATGGAATACCACGTCCCCAGAATCAGGATCACCAGCCCCTGCCCGCGCACGAAGCCCGACAACGCCTCGTCGATCGCGCGCGCGATGCGGCGGATGGTGGGGGCATGTTCGCGCGGCAGCAGGCGGTCGATTTCCTCGACCATGTGGTCCCAGTCCAGCAGCAGATAAAAGGCCACGACCGGCGCGATGACCAACAGCGCGATGGTGCTGATGACGCCCCCGACCGAGCCGATCACCGTCGTCGCGATGCTGCCCATCTGTTCGCCGAAGGTGCTGCCCAGATCGCTGAGCGTGGTTCCCAGGCTGCTGTTTTCCGGCACCAGATCGGGGAACCGGGCCGAGATGAAACTCATCGCCTGATCGAACATCTGCGGCGCAGTGTTGATCAGCGCCGCCGCCTGCCGCAGCAGCAGCGGCATCACCAGCAGGATCAGCGCCGCAAGCAGGATGATCGCGCCCGCAGTGATGACCACCACCGACATGATGCGCGACAGGCCCATCCGCTCCAGCCGGTCGGCGACCGGGTCCAGCAGATAGGCGATCCCGGCTCCCATGATGAAAGGCAGGATCGGCTGACCCAGCAACCACATGGCGACCAGCAGGATGGCGGTGGCGACGCCCCACCAGACAAGCTGTTTCTGAACCGGCATCCGCATCGTCGCGTCTCCTGTTGTCGCGTGGGTGGAATTTGACCGCAGAGCGCGGCGGTTGCAAGATGCCCAAGGGTCCGGCCCCCTTGTTTGCCACTGCGCTGGCGCTTGGCAATGGGGCGCCGATCCGCTAACGCTTCGGGCCGAACCGTCACGAAGGACCCCGCCCATGCGTCTGTCGCGCTATTTCCTGCCCGTCCTGAAAGAGGATCCGAAAGAGGCCCAGATCGTCAGCCATCGGCTGATGCTGCGCGCCGGGATGATCAAGCAGCAAACCGCCGGGATCTATTCCTGGCTGCCGTTGGGCTTTCGGGTGCTGCGCCGGATCGAACAGATCGTGCATGAGGAACAGCAGCGCGCGGGCCATATCCCGCTGCTGATGCCGACGCTGCAATCGGCGGATCTGTGGCGCGAATCCGGCCGCTATGACGATTACGGCGAGGAAATGCTGCGCATCCGCGACCGCCACAAGCGCGATCTGCTTTATGGTCCCACCAATGAAGAGGTCATCACCGACATCTTCCGCAGCCATGTGAACAGCTACAAGGACCTGCCGCTGACGCTGTATCACATCCAGTGGAAGTTCCGCGACGAGATCCGCCCCCGTTTCGGCGTGATGCGTGGGCGCGAATTCCTGATGAAGGACGGCTATAACTTCGACCTGACCAAGGATGACGCGCTGCACGCCTATAACCGCCATCTGGTCAGTTATCTGCGCACCTATGAACGCATGGGGTTGCAGGCGATCCCGATGCGCGCCGACGGCGGACCCATCGGCGGCGACTATACCCATGAATTTCTGGTGCTGGCCGAAACCGGCGAATCCGAGGTGTTCTATGACAGCCAGATCACCGATCTGAGCTTCGGCGACCGCCAGATCGACTATGACGACAAGGCGCAATGTCAGGCCGTGCTGGAGGAATTCACCAGCCGCTATGCCCGCACCGACGAGACCCACGACGCAGCATTGTTCGAGCAGATCCCCGAGAATCGCCGCCGTTCCGCGCGCGGCATCGAAGTCGGCCAGATCTTCTATTTCGGCACCAAGTATTCCGAGCCGATGGGCGCCACCGTGGTCGGCCCCGATGGCGCGCGGGTGCCGGTGCATATGGGGTCGCATGGCATCGGCGTGTCACGCCTGCTGGGCGCGATCATCGAGGCCAGCCATGACGACAAGGGCATCATCTGGCCCGAGGGCGTGACCCCCTTCCATGCCGGTATCGTCAACCTGAAACAGGGCGACAGCGCCACCGACAGCGCCTGCGAGGCGATCTATGCCGAGCTGAAATCGCGCGGGCTGGATCCACTTTACGATGATCGCGACGAACGGGCGGGGGCGAAATTCGCCACCATGGACCTGATCGGCCTGCCGTGGCGGATCACCGTCGGCCCGCGCGGTCTGGCCAACAACAAGGTAGAACTGACCAGCCGCCGCAGCGGCGACAGCATCGAGATGTCACCCTCGGAAGCCGTCGAACGCCTGTTGCAGATCTATCAGCCGGTTCTTGACGCGGCCCTGCCCACGGCCTGAACCCCGCCCGCACGGGCTTTGGCGTGTATCTCGGCCATGGCCCGTGCCGTCCACCAGATGAATTGCCGGACTGTTCCCGTCGCCCCGATCCTCTGACGCTGCGTAAGCGGGTACGGATTATCGAAAATGGCGCGCGACAACCGGCTTTTCTTTTGAACAGGGCGCTTCTAACCTGATCTCAGGACCTTGTTCCAACTGGGAGACGACCAAATGAAGAAACTTCTTCTCGCCACTGCCGCAACTGCGCTGCTGACCGGCGCGGCCAGTGCCGAAGAGATCAAGCTGGGCATCCTGTTCGGATTCACCGGCCCGCTGGAAACCATGTCGCCTGACATGCAGCGCGGCGCCGAACTGGCGATCAGCGAAGTCAATGAGGCCGGCAATCTGCTGGAAGGTTCGACCGTCCGCGCGGTCACCGGCGACACCACCTGCATCGACGCCGCCGCAGCCACCGCAGCCGCGGAACGTCTGATCACGGCGGAAGGCGTGCACGGCATCGTCGGCGGCATGTGCTCGGGCGAGACCATCGCCATTCTGGAAAATGTCGCGCTGCCCAATGGCGTCGTGATGGTATCGCCCTCGGCCACCTCGCCCGCGCTTTCGACGATCGAGGATAACGGGCTGTTCTTCCGCACCTCGCCATCGGATGCGCGTCAGGGAGAGGTCATGGCCGATCTTATCCTGGAAAAGGACATCGACACCGTTGCCGTGTCCTATACCAACAACGATTACGGCAAGGGGCTGGCCGACAGCTTTGCCGCATCCTTCACCGAAAAGGGCGGCACGGTCACGGTGAACTCGGCCCATGACGACGGCAAGCCCGACTATTCGGCCGAGGTCGCGGCGCTGGCATCCGCGGGCGGTGACGCGCTGGTCGTGGTGGGCTATGTCGATCAGGGCGGCTCAGGCATCGTGCGCGGCGCGTTGGATACCGGCGCATTCGACACCTTCGTCTTTCCGGACGGCATGATCAGCAACACGCTGACCAGCAGCTTCGGCAGCGAGATCGACGGCAGCTTCGGCCAGAACCCCGCAGGCGAGGGCGAGGGCCGCGACACCTTCGTCGAACTGGCCGAGGCCGCGGGCTTTGACGGCACCGGCACCTTCGCGGGCGAATCCTATGACGCGGCGGCGCTGATCCTGCTGGCGATGGCCAAGGCGGGTTCGTCCGATCCCAATGTCTATAAGGACAGCGTGGTGGATATCGCCAATGAGCCGGGCGAAAAGATCATGCCGGGCGAGTTGGGCCGCGCCATCGAGATCATCGCCGAGGGTGGCGATGTCGATTATGTCGGCGCCACCGCCGTCGAACTGATCGAGCCGGGCGAATCGGCGGGCGTTTACCGCGAACTGTCCTTCGAGGGCGGCGAGATGAGCGTCGTCGGCTATCGCTGAGGCATCAAGCGGATGACGGCCCGGCACCCGCAACAGGGTGCCGGGCCGATTACCTAAAGACAAGAACCGCCGATGCGGTCATGCTTCACCGAAGCGAAGACAGGGAATACCATGATCAGGGTCGAAGACCTTCACCGACATTTCGGCGGATTCCGCGCCGTCGATGGCGCCAGCCTGACCATCCGCAAGGGGTCCATCACCGGATTGATCGGCCCGAACGGCGCGGGCAAGACGACGCTGTTCAACGTGATCGCGGGCATGCTGCCGCCGACCTCGGGCGAGGTCTATATGGACGGGCACAACATCACCGGCCTGCCCCCGCACGAGCTGTTCCAGCGCGGGCTGCTGCGCACCTTCCAGCTGGCGCATGAATTCGCCTCGATGACGGTGCGCGAAAACCTGATGATGGTGCCCGCAGGCCAGACCGGAGAGACGCTGTGGAACGCATGGTTCCGCCGTGGCCAGATCGCCCGCGAAGAGGCCGAGCTGCGCCAGCGCGCCGATGATGTTCTGGATTTCCTGACCATCCGGCATCTGGCCCATGAACGCGCCGGGAACCTGTCGGGCGGGCAGAAAAAGCTGCTGGAACTGGGCCGCACGATGATGGTCGATGCCAAGATCGTGTTTCTGGACGAGGTCGGCGCGGGCGTGAACCGCACATTGCTGGGTACCATCGGCGATGCCATCGTGCGGCTGAACAAGGAACGCGGCTATACCTTCTGCGTGATCGAGCATGACATGGATTTCATCGGCCGCCTGTGCGACCCGGTGATCGTCATGGCCGAGGGCAAGGTGCTGGCCGAAGGCTCTGCCGCCGAGATCATGAAGAACGAGGACGTGATCGAGGCCTATCTGGGCACCGGCCTGAAAAACAAGGTCAAGGCCGAACTGGTCGGAGGTGAGGCATGAGCGCGACCGACACCATGCCGGGCGCCGCGCCGGCAGCCGTCCCCGGCCAGCCCTTCCTGTCGGCCAATGCCATGCGCGGCGGCTATGGCAAGGCCGATATCCTGCATGGCTGCAACCTGACCGTGAACAAGGGTCAGATCGCGGTCATCGTCGGCCCCAACGGCGCCGGAAAATCCACCGCGATGAAGGCGGTATTCGGGATGCTGCCGCTGCGCGAAGGCAATGTCGTGCTGGACGGAGAGGACATCACCGCCCTGTCGCCCCAGGAACGGGTCCGCAAGGGCATGGGCTTCGTGCCGCAGGTCCATAACGTCTTCCCCTCGATGTCGGTCGAGGAAAACCTCGAACTGGGCGCCTTCATCCGCAAGGACGAGATCTCCGAGACCATGGCGCAGGTCTTTGACCTGTTCCCGATCCTGAAAACCAAGCGCCGTCAGCCTGCGGGCGAATTGTCCGGCGGCCAGCGCCAGCAGGTCGCTGTGGGCCGGGCGCTGATGACCCGGCCACAACTGCTGATGCTGGATGAACCCACCGCGGGCGTCAGCCCCATCGTCATGGACGAGCTGTTCGACCGCATCATCGAGATCGCGCGCAGCGGCATCTCGATCCTGATGGTGGAACAGAACGCCCGGCAGGCGCTGGAAATCGCCGATATCGGCTATGTACTGGTGCAGGGCACCAACCGTTACACCGACACCGGCGCGGCCCTGATGGCCGACCCCGAGGTCCGCCGCACCTTTCTGGGGGGCTGATGATGGATATCCTGAACGCGCTTGTGGCCTTCCTGAACTTCGTCTTCATCCCCGCCGCCGCCTATGGCGCGCAGCTGGCGCTTGGCGCACTGGGGGTGACGCTGATCTATGGCATCCTGCGGTTTTCCAACTTTGCCCATGGCGACACGATGGCGATCGGCACCGCCATCACCATCCTGTTCACATGGGGGCTGCAGATGCTGGGCCTGTCCTTCGGGCCGCTGCCCACCGCGCTTCTGGCCCTGCCCTTCGGCATCGCCTGCACGGCGGCGCTGGTGCTGCTGACCGACCGGGGGGTCTATCGCTTCTATCGGGTGCAGAAGGCGGCACCGATCATCTTCGTCATGGCCTCGGTGGGGGTGATGTTCGTGACCAACGGGCTGACCCGGCTGCTGATCGGGGTGGATGAGCAGCGTTTCGACGACGGCGTGCGCTTCATCATCAACGCCCGCGATTTCCGCGAATGGACCGGTCTGTCCGAGGGGTTGGCGCTGCGCGGCACTCAGGTCCTGACGGTGGTCATCGCGGTGATCGTTGTCTGGGCGCTGTTCTGGTTCCTGAACCGCACGAAATCGGGCAAGGCCATGCGCGCCTATTCCGACAACGAGGATCTGGCGCTGCTGTCGGGGATCGATCCCGACCGCGTGGTGCGCATGACATGGATCATCGCCGCCGCGCTGGCGACCATCGCCGGGGTGCTGTACGGTCTGGACAAGTCCTTCCGCCCCTTCAACTATTTCCAGATGCTGCTGCCGATCTTTGCCGCCGCCATCGTGGGGGGGCTGGGCAACCCGGTCGGCGCCATCGCGGGTGGCTTCATCGTCGCCTTTTCCGAGGTCGCGGTGACCTATCCCTGGCGCAAGGTGGCGGGTTACCTGTTCCCCGGCTGGCAGCCTGACGGGCTGCTGCAACTGCTGGGGACCGAATACAAGTTCGCCGTCAGCTTCGTCATTCTGATCGTCGTGCTGCTGTTCCGCCCCACCGGGCTGTTCCGCGGAAAATCGGTATAGAGGGAGGCCGCCTGATGTCCACCAACCGTCAAGCCAGCCCCACCAGCCGTTGGCGCGCGCCGGTCCTGTTCGCCATTCTGGCGCTGCTGTTCATTCTGGAGGGAACGCAGCGCAATGCGATGTTCTCGGGCAGCTGGAACACCTCGCTTGCGATCCTGAACATGGGGCTCATCTCGGCCATCATCGCGCTTGGGGTGAATATGCAATGGGGCTATGCGGGCCTGTTCAATGCCGGGGTCGTGGGCTTTCTGGCGATAGGCGCGCTGGCCCCGATCCTGATCTCACTGCCCCCGGTCGAGGGCGCATGGGCCGCGGGCGGGGTCCGGCTGCTGGCCGCGCTGCTGGCGGGGCTGGGCACGCTGGCGCTGGCGACCCTTGCATGGCGCAGGTTGCACCGCGGACGGGGGCTGGCGGTGATCGCCATCCTGATCGTCGGCTTCGTCGTCTATCGCGGGCTGTTCGACCCGGCCGTCACCGCGATCGAGGCCAACAACCCCGCCCGCCACGGCAATATCGGCGGGCTGGGCCTGCCGGTCATGCTGTCATGGGTGGTGGGCGGCATCTTTGCCGCCGCCGTCGCATGGGCGGTGGGCAAGGTGGCACTGGGGCTGCGCTCGGACTATCTGGCGATCGCGACGCTGGGGATCGGCGAGATCATCGTCGCCGTGCTGCGCAACGAGGAATGGCTGGCACGCGGCGTCAAGAACATCACCGGCATTCCCCGCCCAGTGCCCTATGAGGTGCAGTTGCAGCGCAACCCGGAATTTGTCGAATTCGCGCAAAGCTGGGGTTTCACCGCCGCGACGGGATCGGGGATCTGGGTCAAGCTGGGCTATATGACGCTGTTCCTTGTCGTGCTGCTGCTGCTGATCCTGCTGGCGCAGCTGGCGCTGCAATCACCCTGGGGCCGGATGATGCGGGCGATCCGCGACAACGAGACCGCCGCCGCCGCGATGGGCAAGAATGTCACCGCGCGGCACTTGCAGGTGTTCATCATCGGCTCTGCCGTGATCGGCATCGGGGGGGCGATGATGGTGACGCTGGACGGGTTGCTGGCGCCGTCAAGCTATAACCCGCTGCGCTATACCTTCCTGATCTGGGTGATGGTGATCGTCGGCGGCTCGGGCAACAACTGGGGGGCGGTGCTGGGCGCGGTGCTGATCTGGTTCCTGTGGATCAAGGCCGAGGTCTGGGGTCCGGCGCTGATCGCGCTGCTGACCCTGCCGCTGCCCGATGGCGGGTTGAAATCGCATCTGCTGTCGGGCGCGCCGCATATGCGTTTTATCGCCATGGGGGCGGTGCTGCTGCTGGTGCTGCGCTTCGCACCAAGGGGGCTGGTGCCGGAACGATAAAGACGGGGGCATTGCCCCCGTCCCGACTGCTTTCAATGGCGCACCAGACGGCGGTGTCGCCGGATATTTTCACACCAGAGATGAGGCAGGGCCGGCCAGTTCCCCGGCCAGCGCCTTTTCGATCAGGGCGCGGGTTTCGTCGATGCCGTAAAGCGCGATGAAGCCGCCGAAGCGCGGCCCCTGATCGGCGCCCAGCAGCACCTGATAGAGCGCGCTGAACCAATCCCGCAGAGGTTCGAACCCGTGGTCCTTGCCGATGGCGAAGACCATGGATTGCAGCGCCTCGGGGTCGGCGAGCTGATCCCATGCGGCAAGGCGGCCGGCCAGATCCTCGAGCGCGCGGCGTTCGACATCCGTGGGCGCGCGGAACTGGCGCGTGGGGGCGACGAAATCGGTGAAATAGCGCACGGCAAAGCCCGCCGCCTGATCGAGGCCCGGATGCGTTTCCGGGCTGGCCTCGGGGGCATAACGGCGGATGAAGCCCCACAAGCCGTCCTTGTCCTTGGCCCCCGCGACCGAGGCGAGATTCAGCAGCATCTGGAACGGCACCACCATATCCGAGGCAGGCACATCGCCGCCATGGATATGCCAGACCGGGTTGGCCAGCTGCTGTTCCGGCGTCTGGTCGGGATATCCCCGCAACTGCTGGTGATATTCGTCCACCGCCTTGGGGATGACGTCGAAATACATCCGCTTGGCCGTTTTCGGCTTCTGGAACATGAAATAGCTGAGACTTTCGGTCGCCGCATAGGTCAGCCATTCGTCGATGCTGAGCCCGTTGCCCTTGGACTTGCTGATCTTCTGGCCGTGCTGGTCCAGAAACAGCTCATAGGTGAAATGTTCGGGCTTCCGGCCGCCAAGGATTTCGCAGATCCGGTCATAGATCGGCGTATTGGTGCTGTGATCCTTGCCATACATCTCGAAATCGACATCCAGCGCCGCCCAACGGGCGCCGAAATCGGGCTTCCATTGCAGCTTCACATTGCCGCCGGTGATCGGCAGGGTCAGTTCCTGCCCATTCTCGTCGTCGAAGGTGATGGTGCCGCCCTTCGCATCGATATGCCTGATCGGGACGTAAAGCACCCGCCCCGATGTCGGGCTGACCGGCAGGAAACAGCTGTAGGTCTGCTGGCGTTCCTCGCGCAGGCTGGCCAGCATCACCTCCATGATCGCGTCATAACGTTCGGCGGCCCGCAGCAGTGTCTCGTCAAAGCGGCCGGATTTGTAGAACTCCGTCGCGCTGATGAACTCGTATTCAAAGCCGAAGGTATCGAGGAAGCGCCGCAGCATGGCGTTGTTATGGGCGCCAAAGCTGTCATATTCGCCGAAGGGATCGGGCACCGTGGTCAGCGGCTGTTGCAGATGCTGGCGCAGCATGTCCTGCCGGGGCACGTTTTCAGGCACCTTGCGCATCCCGTCCATATCGTCCGAGAAGCAGATCATCCGGGTCGGGATGTCGCTGATCATCTCGAAGGCGCGGCGGATCATCGTGGTGCGCGCGACCTCGCCGAAGGTGCCGAGATGGGGCAGGCCCGAGGGGCCGTAACCCGTCTCGAACAGGACATGGCCCTTGTCGGGGTCCTTCTTCTCATAGCGTTTCAGCACCCGGCGCGCCTCTTCGAACGGCCAAGCCTTCGATTTCATTGCGGCGTCGCGCAGGGTGGTCATCGCTTGTCTCCATGTATGCAAGGCTACGACGCCTTATTGAAAGCCGGCGCCATCGTCAATAATCTGCCCCGGTATCGCCTGAGGAGCAAAGCATGAGAATCGAGACCCCTTCCCTGTCGCCCTGCGACGCCCTTGTGGCGGTGATGGTGGCGGTCTCGGCCTCGGACAACAACATGCGCACGGCCGAACTGGTGGCGATTCAGCGCATGGTCGATCACATGCCGATCTTTGCGCAATATGACGAGGACCGCATCCGCGTCGTCAGCCAGACCGTGATGACCCTGTTCGAGGAAGAGGACGGGCTGGATGCGCTGTTCGGACTGGTGCGCGATGCCCTGCCCGAAAAGCTGTATGAGACCGCCTATGCGCTGGCCTGCGATGTGGGCGCGGCCGACGGGCGGCTGTATGAGGGCGAAATCCGCATGCTGGCCGAAATCCGCGATCAGCTGGGCATCGCGCGTCTGCATGCCGCCGCGATCGAGTTGTCGGCGCAGGTCCGTCACCGCGTCGTCTGAGCGGTCAGTCAAAGCGCGCGGCCCATGCGTCGATCAGATCGCGTTGCAGCAGCTTGGCCTGCCGGGTCCATGTTCTGACGCCCGCGGGTTGCTCTTGCCCCTCGGTTCCGGCGCGGCGTTCCGGATCGTTGCACAGGATCGCGAAGGCCAGCACCCGGCCTGAAGGCGTCTCGATATAGCCCGCAAGGTTCGAGACGAAATTCAGCGTGCCGGTCTTGGCCCGAAGCCAGGGCTGGCGGGCGCTGCCCTGCGGCAGATCCCCGGCCAGCGGGTCGGATTTCAGCAGCGGGGCAAGCCCCGGCGCGGCCCATGACATCAGCCGCGCCATCGCCTGGGGGGTGACCCGGCTGGCACCGGACAGGCCCGAATGGTCGGCCAGTTGCAGCCCTTCGCCATGCCCCTGCCCGTGCAGCCATGACATCATCGCCGCAGCCGATCCGGTCAGATCCGATGCGCCGCTGGCATGCAGCCCCACCACCTCGGCGGTCAGGTTGGTCGAGTGGTACAGCATGTCGCGCAGGATCTGTTCCAGCGGCGGGCTGTCGATGGCGGCGCGTTCCTGTCCGGCGGGCAGATCGTCGACGACCTCGGGCGTTGGCAGCACCAGCCCGCGCGCCCGGCACAGGGTCTGGAACACATCGCCCGCATAAAGCTCGGGTCGGCGGACGGGCAACCAGCGACTGCCGCCACTTCCCAGCGCGCTGCGGGCGATGGTCCAGTGTTCGGTCTTGCCATCGTCGGAATAGGTGAACAGATCAGACTGCGCCGCCGCCGCCGCCGAAACCGTATAGGCGCGGGGGGATTGCCGCGCGGCGCGGGCCTCCAACGACAGTTGCCAGTCGCCATCCGCGCGGCGCCAGCCCAGATGCACGCGGTTGAAGTTCAGGATCATCCCCGAAACCGCGGGGTTATAGGCCAGATGATCGTCCTGTTCGGGCGCGACCTCGGCAATGGCGGGCAAGGCGCCGCCCCAGACGGCAAAGCGCGCAGGGCTGGTCTCACCCGCGGCCACCAGATCACCGGCCAGCCGCGCCAGCCCGTCGCTGTCCAGCACCGGATCGCCACCGCCCACCAGCACCAGCATGTCGCCCGCGCGGATGACACGGGTCCGGAAACGGTGATCAGGCCCCAGACGGTCCAGCGCATAGATGGCGGTGATCGCCTTCAGCGTGCTGGCGGGCGCGATGGCCGAGGGGGCGGGTTCATCGTCGATCAGCGCGCCGGTCTGATCGGTCAGCGCAAAGCCGACATGCCCGCTGAGCCCGGAGCGCGCGATCAGCGCCCGCGAATCCGGGATTGGACGGCGCGCAGGCGGCTGTCCCAGCCCGCCACCGGGCGAAGGGTGACCCTCGACAAGGGCCTGGGCCAGCGCCGGGGCCGCAACCCCGCAAGCCAGCAGCGCGGCCAGTGTATCGCGTCGGGTCAGCCTCATCGTGTCTTTCCCTCTGTCTGCCGTGCCTCGGACTGCCCGGCATGTCCGCTGCGGATCGCGGTCGAGGACAGTTGCGACATCGGCATATTGATCAGGACCCATGCCGGGGGCCGGCAGAACGGCAGTAATTGCGCGCGGCTTTCGGGCAGGCGCGCCGCTGGTCCCAGGATGCGCGTCGCGCGGGCTGTGCGGGCGCTTTGATGGGTGCCGGGACGGGCCAGCACGCCGATGGGAACGCGGGCGGCAATCTCTTTCCAGCGGTTCCACTGGTCGAACTGCGCCAGATTGTCCGAGCCCATCAGCCAGACGAAGCGCACACCCCGATAGCGTGCCTGCAACGCGGCGATGGTATCGGCGGTCAGCCGCGTGTGCAGCCGCGCCTCCAGATCCGTGATCTCGACCGAAGGGTGGCCCATGACCCTGCGCGCCATTTCGATCCGCTGCACCAGCGGCGCGGGGCCATGCGGCTTCAGCGGATTTCCGGGGCTGACCAGCCACCAGATCCGATCCAGACAGAAGCGGCGCAGCGCCGTTTCGGTGATATGCGCGTGACCGTCATGGGCAGGATCGAAAGACCCGCCCAGCAATCCGATCCGTTGCCCGGCGAAGGCGATGGGAAACCCAGTTGACATCCGCCAGACCTAGTCGATCCGCGCGACCAAGCCAACCGCAGCCGGATGCGGTTTCCCGTGCCTTTGCCGGCGCCTGTTCAACGCTGCCCCGCGCAGCGGATCGTGGCGCGTGCGCGTCCCTCGCGCTTGGACTGGTAAAGCGCGGCATCGGCCTGGCTCAGCAGATCCTCGATCACAACGCCTTCATGCGCCTGCGCGCAGTTGATGCCGATACTGGCGGAAACACGGCAGGACCCGGCCCCCGTCCCGATCGGCTGGCGAATACGGTCGATGATCCGCTGCGCCAGCGATTCAAGATCGGCCCGGCTGTCGATCCCGTCCAGCAGCAGCACGAATTCGTCGCCCCCCACCCGCGCCGCCGTGTCGTGCCAGCGGATCGTTTCGCGCAACGCGCAGGCCACATGGGTCAGCACCGCATCGCCCGCAGCATGTCCGTATTTGTCGTTCACCTCCTTGAAATGGTCCAGATCCAGATGGGCGATGGCGAATGTTCCACCTTCGGGCAATCGCCGCAGCAGATCGCGGATCGACATGTCCAGCCCCCTGCGGTTCGGCAATCCGGTCAGAGGGTCAGAGAATGCCTGCATCTCGGCCTCTTGCCGGGCCGCGGCCAGATAGCGGTTGAATCGGGACAGTTCAGTCATGGCGGCACGGTTGGCCTCGTGCAGAAACAGCAGCTCCATCGCCAGATCGGGCGGCGCGAAGTCCGAATCCGTCAGGTTCAGTTCGCGCACCGCATCGACCAGCCCGATACCAAAGCCAAGGTTCAGCAGACAGCCGTTCGGGAACGGGATCGCGTGGCCCCGCAGCGTCATCTGCGGCATTGCGTTCAGGCGCAGAAACAGGCGTTCGTCATGCAGGCAGGCATGGATGAAATCCTGCGGTCGACGGTCTGGATGCCGCGCCGCAGCAAGGTGAAACTGTCCTGTAACCGGCTGGGCCCCACAGGCAGCAATTTGCGCATCATCGGCCCGGCATTGCGGATCTGCCCGTGCAGATCGATCAGCAAATGCAGCGGCAACAGCAGATCAAGCGCCTGCCAGCCAAGCGTGACGCAACCGCGCCTGACCGAGATCATGTCACCACCTCGGGGTCCTGCCCGCCAAGGCTGAAGCCCCGCCCCGGTGTGAAGGCATCCAGCGGCACATGAACGCAGATCCTGTCCTTTTCCGTCAGAATCACCCCCAAAGCCCCATAATCATCGGCCATCGCCCGAATCAGCCCCGCCAGAACGGGCAGCCACAGGCCCGCAGGCTCTGACAGGGTCACGATCACCCGATCCTGTTCGTCAATCATGACCGTCACCTCGGGCAATCCCAGATCGGGCACGACCATATGTGCCCGGCCCGGCAGTTCATCCAGCCGATGCAGGAATTCGCGGAAATCGCGCCCCGAGAACCGCAAAAGCCGCCGCAGCGCCTGAAGCCCGGCCAGCCATGCGCCCAGATCTTCCAGCAATTCGGATTCAGGTTTGCCAAGCCGTCGCGCCGCCGCCCCGATCAGATCGAGGCTGACCTGATCGGAATGGCGGCGCCCGGTCTGAAAACCGCGCGGATCGACGCCCACATCCTCGGCCACGCGCGACCAGAGCGGGGTGGCGCAGACCTCGCGCAGAAAAGCCTCGATGGAGCGGTGGATCAAGCCGTGCATATCGTCCTCGTTCACGACATGCCTAGCGCCCAGACGTAAAGAAAACGTAAGCGGATCGAGATTTTAATCAGCCGTCCAGCCGTAACTGCCCGGCCCGGCCAGCGCGGTGCGGGCGGTCATCACTTCTTGCGGCGCGATTCCGGCCGAGCGCGCGAAACGCAGTACCCGCTGATCGTCCTCCAGCAGGAAATCCAGCAGGCTGACGCCAAATCCCGGATCGGCAGCCGCCTGCCGCAAATCCAGCGCCCGCAGGCCCGTCATCGCCAGCAAGGCCTCGACAAGTTCCTGATCCGACGCGATGAATTGCAGCGCCTGCACTGTCAGCGCCTCTGCTCCCGCATAGCTCATATCCGCCTATCCTTGCGAAATTCCGCCACCAAGCTGCGCCGGAAACCCTTTCTTAACGATTAGCTGCGAAGTTGGGCCGAGCAGAGTGGCATGTAAAGGGCGATCGTTGTCATGACAGCACGCATTCTTGTCGTGGACGGACAGGCGACGAACCGGATCACCCTCAAGGTCCGGCTGACGGCGGCGTGTTATCAGGTGACGACCGCCGCCAGCGCGCAGCAACTGATGGATGAGCTGGCCCGGATCCGGCCCAATCTGATCCTGCTGGGCGGGGATCTGCATGATGCCGGGCTGGTCGAACTGTGTCAGACATTGGGCGAAGGACGCGACTGCGCGGGCATTCCCATCGTGATGATCGCGGACGACGACCAACGCCTTGCCGGTCTGCGCGCCGGGGCTGCCGCCGTTCTGGCGCCGGGGATAGATGAACAGATGCTGCTGGCGCGGATTCGCGGATTGCTGCGCGATTGCGATCAGACAGCCGGGGTCGGATTGGCGGAATCGGCCTCTGCCTTCGATCACCGGGGCGATGACGCCGCGTATGGCGGGCAGGTGACGCTGGTCGCCGACAGTATCGGACGGGCGCTGTGCTGGAAGCACCTGCTGGGTCAACGGCTTCCCTACAGCTTTGTGATCAACGACCCGGAAAAGGCGCTGGGGGCGGCCAGCATGGGTCAGGCTGCCGATCTCTATCTGATTGCCGCGAATATCGAGATGCAAGGCGACGGCCTTCGCCTGCTGTCCGAGTTGCGTTCCCGCACCGGGTCGCGCGATGCGGCATTCGTCGTGGCGACCGATTCGCAGGCCCCCGATATCAGCGCCTTCGCGCTGGATCTGGGCGCGGGCGATGTGCTGCCGCTGGGGCTTGGCGGCACGGGAACCGAAGCCGCGGCACTGACATTGCAGGCGCAGATGTCGCGCAAGCTGCGCGGCGACCGGCAGCGCGAGGATGCGCAGCGCCGGATGCTCTGGGCCATGACCGATCCGCTGACCGGTCTTTACAACCGCCGCTATGCCATGCCCCGGCTGACCGAACTGGCGGCGGACAGCGTGCGCCATGACCGGCGTTTTGCCGTGCTGATCATGGATCTGGATTATTTCAAGCGGATCAACGACACCTATGGCCATCCCGCCGGGGATGCGGTTCTGTCCGAAATTGCCCGCAGGCTCAGCCGGACCGTCGGTGATCGCGGCCTCGTCTCACGTCACGGCGGTGAGGAGTTTCTGGTTATCCTGCCCGATTGCGACGAAAATCTGGCCTGCACGCTGGCCGAGCGGTTGCGCAGCACGGTTGAAACGCGCCCGATTCTGCTGTCGAATCTATCGGGCGGCGGCGCGGTCGGAATTACCCTGTCTGTCGGCGTCGCGCTGATGATCTCGGCCTATATGCTGCTGGAGCCCGAGGCCGTCGCCCAGCATGTACTGGAACGCGCCGACCGGGCGCTGATCAGCGCCAAAAACCGGGGCCGCAACCGGGTGATGCTGGCCAGTACGCGCCATGCGGCCTGAAAGAATGCGTATCTCTGCGACTTTTTGTCGGCCTTGACACTCTGGCGAAAGGCGGACGGTGGGGTTATTGTCCGACAGCCGGAATCGGACCATGAGGATGGAGTCGCAATGTCACAGGCAGCAATCAGCGCCGAAAATGCCGAACGTCCGACGGGGCAGGCCGTCAAGCGCGCCAGCCTTGGGAAATGTCCGGCTTGCGGTCAGGGCAACCTGTTCTCGCGCTATCTGAAGGTCGCGGACCATTGCCCGCATTGCAACGAGGCGCTGCATCATCAGCGCGCCGATGACGGCCCTGCCTATCTGACGATCTTTCTGGTCTCTCATCTGGGCGCGCCGCTGCTGATGGCCGTCTATATGGCGTGGCGGCCTTCGGCCATGTCGATGATCATCAGCTTCAGCCTTGGGGCGATCATCCTGTCGCTGGCGCTGCTGCCGCGGATCAAGGGCGCCTTTGTCGGCTTTCAATGGGCCCGGCGGATGCATGGCTTTGGTCAGGGGCCGGATCCCGCATTGCCATGACCAATCCCGGCGATCCGCCGATTCGCGATGCGGCCACGCTGATCCTGCTGCGGCGAAAGCCCGCTGGCATCTCGGTCCTGATGGGTATGCGCGGCGCAAAGGCGGTGTTCATGCCGTCGAAATATGTCTTTCCGGGCGGCGCCGTCGATGCAGAGGATGCGGCCGCCCCCCTGTCGCGCAAACTGGCCGAGCCGCATCGCAGCCGCCTTCTGGCCGAGCCGCGAGGGGACACCCGCACCGATCCCGACGCCATCGCCGCGGCCGCACTGCGTGAACTGGCCGAGGAAACCGGCCTGCTGATCGGCGCCTCTGACGGGCCGGCCAGCGACTGGCCGGGCTATGCCGAGGCCGGATTGTCGCCCGATGCCGGATCGCTCAGCTATGTGTTCCGTGCGATTACGCCGCCGGGCCGCCCGCGGCGGTTCGATGCGCACTTCTTTGCGCTGGATGCGGCGGATCTGGTAGGGGATCCCGATGATTTCAGCCGCGCCTGTGACGAGCTTTCGCATCTGCACTGGGTTCCGGTGACCGAGGCGCGGGCGCTGAACCTGCCCTTCATCACCGAGGTGGTGCTGGCCGAACTGGCCGAGCTGGTCGGCTCGGTCGCGCATGACGCCCCCCTTCCCGTTCCCGATACCGTGCCCTTTTTCGACAATCGCGGCCCGGCGCCGCGCTTCTGCCAGATCACCTGAACCCGAGCGTTTTCCTTGCGCGCATCGGCCGCAAGCCGCAAGCACCCGGAACGTGGTCGCGACCAAGGTGGGGACTTTCCCCGACCCAGCCATCAGCCTATGCTGATACGCCTATGGAGGACCCGCGATGACAGCAGAATTCGGCCATTTCGCCCTGATCCTGGCCTTTGCCCTGTCGCTTTACCAGATGGTCGTGCCGATGATCGGCGCGGCGAAGGGATGGGAGGGCTGGATGGACAGCGCCCGCCCCGCCGCCATCGCGCAATTCCTGCTGGTCTGCCTGTCATTCGCGGCGCTGACGCAGGCCTTCGTGACCTCGGATTTCTCGGTCAAGCTGGTCTATGACAATTCGCACAGTCTGAAGCCGATGATCTACAAGATCAGCGGCGTCTGGGGCAATCACGAAGGCTCGATGCTGCTGTGGGTGCTGATTCTGGCGCTGTTCGGTGCGGCGGCGGCGGTCTGGGGCGGCAACCTGCCGCCCAGCCTGCGCGCACGGGTGCTGGCGGTACAGGCCTCGGTCGGTGCTGCCTTCTATGCCTTCATCATCTTCACCTCGAACCCGTTCATCCGCATGCCCGTACCGGCCTTCGACGGGCGCGACCTGAACCCGCTGTTGCAGGACCCCGGCCTGGCCTTCCATCCGCCGTTTCTCTATCTGGGCTATGTCGGGCTTTCGATGGCCTTCAGCTTTGCCGTCGCCGCCCTGATCGAGGGTCGCGTCGATGCCGCATGGGCGCGCTGGGTGCGGCCATGGACACTGGCGGCTTGGGTGTTTCTGACCATCGGCATCGCATTGGGGTCGTGGTGGGCCTATTACGAGCTGGGCTGGGGCGGCTTCTGGTTCTGGGATCCGGTGGAAAATGCCAGCTTCATGCCATGGCTTCTGGCCGCCGCGCTGCTGCATTCCGCCATCGTCGTCGAAAAACGCGAGGCGCTGAAAAGCTGGACCATCCTGCTGGCGATCATGGCCTTCGGGTTTTCGCTGATCGGGACGTTCATCGTGCGCTCGGGCGTGCTGACCTCGGTCCACAGTTTCGCCAGCGATCCGCAGCGCGGCGTGTTCATTCTGGCGATCCTTGCCGGCTTTACCGGCGGGGCGCTGACGCTTTATGCCGCGCGGGCCAGCGAGATGACGGCCAAGGGCGTCTTTGCCCCCGTCTCGCGCGAGGGGTCGCTGGTTCTGAACAATGTGTTGCTGGCGGTTTCGGCCTTTGTCGTCTTCATCGGCACGGTCTGGCCGCTGATCGCGGAAATGGTCTGGGATCGCAAGCTGTCGGTCGGGCCGCCATTCTTCAACAAGGCCTTCACGCCCTTCATGATCGTGCTGGCGATAGCCCTGCCGCTCGGTTCGATGCTGCCATGGAAACGCGCCACGCTGTCGCGGATAATGAAACCCCTGCGCGGGGCACTGATCTTTACCGCAGCCGTCACCCTGCTGATCTTTGCGGTGTCCACCGGGCGTTCGGCGATTGCCGTGATCGGGGCCGGACTGGGTACATGGATCATTGCCGGATCGGTGGCCGACCTGATCCACCGCACCGGCAATTCCGGCCTGTCCCGGTTGTGGCGGTTGCCGCGCGCCGACTGGGGCAAGGCGGTGGCCCATGCCGGGATGGGCGTGACCTTCATCGGCGTCAGCCTGCTGACCGCCTGGCAGGTCGAGGATATCCGCGTCGCCCATCTGAACGAACCCTTTGAATTTGCCGGATATACCGTAACCATGACCGAAGTGGCCGAGGTCGAGGGGCCGAATTATATCTCGACCATGGCGACGATGCAGGTCACGCGCGACGGGCGGCCGGTCGCGATCATGCATCCGGAAAAGCGCATCTATCCGGTGCAGGGGATGCCGACCACCGAGGCCGCGATTGATGGCGGGCTGTTCCGTGACCTCTATCTGGTGATCGGCGATCCGCAAAGCAGCGGCGGCTGGGCGGTCCGGTCCTATCTGAAGCCCTTCGCCAACTGGATCTGGATGGGTTCGTTCCTGATGGCGCTTGGCGGGTTGATCAGCCTCAGCGACCGGCGTTATCGCGTGGCGGCAGGCGCGGCGCGGCGCAGTAATGCCGATGCGGTCCCGGCGGAATGACGATGCGCAAAACCGGCCTTGCCCTGACCCTGCTGTTCGCTCTGACCACGCCTGCCCTTGCTGTGCAACCCGACGAGGTGCTGTCCGACCCCGGACTGGAGGCCCGCGCCCGCGCCCTGTCGCAAAAGCTGCGATGTCCGATCTGTCAGGGCGAGAATATCGACGAATCGAACGCCGCGATCAGCCGCGACCTGCGGCTTTACGTGCGCGAACGGCTGGTCGAGGGCGACAGCGATGCCGAGGTGCTGGACAATGTCGCCGACCGCTTCGGTGAATTCGTCCTGTTCGAGCCCCGGGCCAGCGGCGGCAATCTGCTGTTGTGGCTGGCCGGTCCGCTCATGGCGCTGATCGCGCTGCTGGTCGCATGGGGTTTCCTGCGGGCCCGCGCCCGGGCCGAGGTGCCGGCGACGCAGGCGCTCAGCAAGGATGAACGCGCCCGTCTGGATGAGATCATGCGCGATTGATCCGGCAATGACGCCGGGTCGCGCTTTCCCCCGCTGCATTTTACGGCATCATGGCGGCAAAAGAGGGGGAAGATCATGGGATTCGAGACCATCCTGTTCAGCGAAAACGACGGCGTCGCCACGCTGACCCTGAATCGTCCGCAGGTGATGAACGCGCTGAACAGCCAGATGCGGGCCGAGATCGTCACGGCACTGACCGGGCTGTCATCCGATACCCGCTGCGTGGTGATGACCGGCGAGGGCCGGGCCTTCTGTTCGGGTCAGGATCTGACCGATGCGGCGGCGGCGCAGGATCTGGAGGGCACGCTGCGGCGCGAATATGAACCGATGCTGCGTGCGGTGGTGGATTGCCCGGTGCCGGTGATTGCGGCGGTCAATGGCGTGGCGGCGGGTGCCGGGGCCAATCTGGCGCTGGTGGCCGATGTGGTGATTGCCATCGAAAGCGCCCAGTTCATTCAGGCATTCACCCGCATCGGGCTCATCCCGGATGCGGGCGGGACATGGGCCATTCCCCGCGCCATCGGCATGGCGCGCGCGGCGGGGATGATGCTGTTCGCCGATGCCGTCCCGGCGCGGCAGGCCGCCGATTGGGGCCTGATCTGGCAGGCCCTGCCGGATGAGGATTTTGCCGAGGGCGTCAGCACGCGGGCGCGGCATCTGGCGCAGGGACCGACGCTGGCATACCGAGCGATCCGCCGCGCCTTGCGGGCCAGTTCCGGCAATGATCTGGATGCGCAACTGGCGCTTGAGGCCGAATTGCAGGGGCAGGCCGGACGCAGCGCGGATTTCACCGAGGGCGTCACGGCCTTTCTGGAAAAGCGCAAACCCCGGTTTCGGGGGCGCTGATCCGCCTGATCGTGCAGACTGTTCAGCCAGTCGCGCAGCGCCGCATTGTCGGCGAAATCATCGTCCGGCCGCGCCACGGTCGCCCCGGCGGGTGCCACCGTGGCGGCAGGTGCCGGGCGTGGGGTCCAGACCCGGTCGCGGAAATAATGCGCCTCTCGCGCCCCGAAATAGAAGCTGACGATCGCGCCCAACAGCCACCACAACGGCTCGGGCACGGTCTGCAACCCTTCCATCCTGACGCTGAAGCCGAAAGGCTCGACCATCGCATAGACGAACAGCCCCAACGTGCCCAATGTCAGAACCGGTCGGGGCAGCCTGTTCAGCCCATTGACGAAACAGTCGAAGAACCCGGGCCTGACCTGCTGGAACTCCTGCCCCATCTGGACCATGGCACGGGCATAAGCCTCTTCGTTCAGCTCCATCTGCCTTGTGGCGTTACGGGTAAAGACCTCGGCCATGCCAGATGCGGCGCTGCCAAGCGCGGTGACGGTGGGCGCGGCGCCCAGAAATCGGTCGATCAGGCCCATTTGGCGGTCCTTTCGCGATGTTCGGCCTCGGTCAGGTGGTAGCGCGGGGCGATGAATTCCTCGGCCCGGGTGATCCAGCCGCCCTTGCCGCCTGCCTTGGTGCGGGCATATTTGCGGCTGGCCGGGCGCTGATCGGCCAGCGCATAGTAATAGTTACGCCGCGCGATCCCATAGGCATCAGCCAGATGCAGCGGCGCGGCACGACCCGCATCATGGGCGGCGGCGATGGTGTTCGGCCCGACAATGCCGTCGGCGGTCGCGGCGAATCCCATGCGGGTGATCAGCCGTTGCAGGATCTTGACCGCATTGGTTCCGGCGTTGACATACATGTCGAAAACGCTGGCATGTACCATCTGCGGCAGTTCGGCCAGACGCGGTCGGGTGAAGTAATGCTCGACGAATATCTGCTGCGCCTGCGTCCGTGTCAGCGCCCGCACATCCTGCTTGTCGATGCGCCCGTCGCGGTTCAGATCCAGCCCCAGCGTCTTCATCGTTCCGATGGTCACGCCGAAATTGGTCGCCCCGCCCGGATCGTCCGGATCATCGACATAGCCCCCCTCACGCGCCACGATCCCCGCCGCGATCTCTTCCACGCTTTGCATGATACCCCCTTTGCACCCCGCCGGAATGGCGGAGCGCCCAAGGGTGGCGCGGGCCGGTTAACCTTTCGTTAACCCGCCGTGCGTTGCCGGGGTCAGGTCGTGGGTTCCTCGTAAACGCCTGTGGCCTTCAGCGTGTCGATCACCTCGCGCGGCATGTAATTCTCGTCATGCTTGGCCAGCAGGTCGCGCGCCTCGAAGCGGCCATTGCGGTACCAACCCTTGGCGATGGTGCCCTGCCCTTCGGTGAACAGGTCCGGGCGCGGCTCGGCCCCGGTATAGCTGACCGGGATTTCCGCCACCCCGTCGGTGATGACGAAATCGAACCGGACCCCGTCGCGTTCGACGATCGAGCCATCCTTGACCAGTCCGCCCAGCTGGAAATACTCGTCAGGGTCGGGCATGGCCTCGGTCACCTGCGAGGGCGAGCGGTAAAGGTTGATGCCGTCGCGAAATCCATATCCGATCAGCACCACCGCGATCAGCAGCGCCACGGCGGCGGCGGCCAGAACCTGAACGCGGCGCCGTTTCTTCAATGATTTCATTCCCGCCATCACATCACCTCATGCTGCCTCGAAGCGGAAGGCGCGGCGCAGGAATTGCGTCGCCTTGCCCGATACCCGCTGGGGGTCGCCCGTCGTCAGAAACTTCGCTTCCGCGCCCGGTCCGACGAATTCCGGCCGACGCTGAAGATAGTCGGCAAGGCTTTCGGCGACCAGTCCCGCCTGCGAATAGACCCTTACATCATCGCCCAAAGCGCGCTGGAAAGCAGCCTCGACAAAGGGATAATGTGTGCAGCCCAGAATCGCCGCCTCGGGATAAGGCATCCGGCGCATCAAAGCCTCGACATGAGAGGTCACCAGCGCCTCGGCCAGAATTTCGTCGCCCTGCTCGATGGCGTCCACGACCCCGCCGCAGGGTTGCGCCTCGACATCGACACCCACGGCGCGGAAGGCCAGTTCACGCTGAAACGCGCGGCTGGCGACGGTGGCGGGGGTGGCGAACAGCGCGATATGCTTGACCGCGACCTCTCGCGGCGGGGAATTGTCGCCCCAGCGGCGCTCGGTCAGCGCCTCGATCATCGGGACGAAAACGCCCAGAACCCGCTTGTTTTCGGGCAGCCAGGTTTCCTGCATCCGCTTCAAAGCGGCGGCGCTGGCGGTGTTGCAGGCAAGGATCACCAGATCACAACCTTCGGCCCACAGGCGTTCGACGCCCCTGCAGGTCAGATCGAAAATGTCGTCCGAGGTGCGAACCCCATAAGGGGCATGGGCATTGTCGCCCAGATAGACCAGCGGCAGATCAGGCAGGCGCGCGGCAATGGCCTGATGCACCGTCAGACCACCCAGCCCCGAATCAAAGATCCCAACCGCCATATCGCCATTCCTTCTGTCGCGCAGGTTCTTCTAGGCCGCTGCGCGACATTTGAAAATGACATAGATCATTCGGCGGCTTCACGGATGGGTGCATGGCCGCCACGGAACTGGGCCAGCAGTTCATCGCGACGCCGCGCGGCAAGATCGGCGGCCTCGTCCTTGACCGGGCCATAGCCACGCACGGTCAGCGGCAGCTCTGCCAGTTCGATCGCCAGCGGCATGGTCGCATCACTGACCGAGGCGAAGATTTCGGCCATATCGGCCTCGTATTCGCGGATCATCGCCCTTTCACGGCGACGCTCGGGGCTGCGGCCGAACGGGTCCAGCGGCGTGCCACGCAAGCCCTTCATTGCCGCCAGCACCCGGAACGCCTTCAACATCCACGGGCCGAATTCGCGCTTTTTCGGGCGACCCAGCGCATCGGTGCCGGACATGAAGGGCGGCGCCAGATGGAAGGACAGCTGCGGCGCGCCTTCCCATATCCGCCCGATCTGATCCGCGGTGGACAGGTGCAGCCGCGCGACCTCGTATTCGTCCTTATAGGCCAGCAGCTTGTAATAACCCCGCGCCACGCTGTCGCGCAGCGGTTCCGGGGCCTGCGCGACCAGCTTGCGAAAGCGCCGCGCCAGCCGCCTGCCCTGATATTCGACCAGCCGCGCCTCTCGATAGGCGACCGGATCGGGCGGCAGTTGCGTCACCCCGGCGGGTTTGTGGGTCTGTTCGGGAAAGGCCATCGCCCAACGTCCGATCTGGAAAGCGCGCTGGTTTTCCGCGACCTTGGCCCCATTCAGGCGGATCGCGTCCATGATCGCCTCATGGCTCAGCGGAATCAGCCCCTGCTGCCAGCAGGCACCCAGCACCAGCATATTGGCATAGATAGAATCGCCCAACATCCGCTGCGCCAGATCATTGGCGTCGAAAAACGCCACCCGATCACCCAGACGCGCCTGCAACGACATGCGCAGCCTGTCGGTCGGCACCTGAAAATCGCGGAAACGGGTGAAATCGCCGGTGATGATCTCGTGATCGTTGACCACCGCGCCGGTACGCCCCGTGGTCATCAGCCCGATGGTTTTCGCGCCCGCCGACACCACCAGATCGCCGCCGATGATGCAATCGGCCTCGCCCACGGCGACGCGGATGGCGCTGATGTCCTCGGGGGCGTTGGCCAGCCGCAGGTGGATATGGACCGCGCCGCCCTTCTGGGCCAGCCCGGCCATCTCCATCATGCCTGCGCCCTTGCCGTCGATATGCGCGGCCTGCGCCAGAACCGCGCCGATGGTCACGACGCCGGTGCCGCCCACGCCGGTGACGACGATGTTATGCGTGCCGCTGATCGCGGGCAGCGCAGGCGCGGGCAGATCGGGCAGATCGAACGCCTCGGGGCTGGGCTTGCGCAACTTGCCCCCCCGAACCGAGACGAAGCTGGGGCAAAAGCCGTTCACGCAGGAGTAGTCCTTGTTGCAACTGGACTGGTCGATCTGGCGCTTGCGGCCCAGTTCGGTGTCCAGCGGCACCACCGACACGCAGTTCGACTGGATGCCGCAATCGCCGCAGCCCTCGCAGACCTCGGGATTGATCCAGATGCGACGGTCGGGATCGGGAAACTGCCCCTTCTTGCGGCGGCGACGTTTTTCCGCAGCACAGGTCTGGACATAGAGGATCGCGCTGACGCCGGGCGAGGTTTCTAGATCGCGCTGGACCTCCATCAGCTGCGCGCGTTCCTCGATCCGCAGGCCTTTCGGGAAGGCCTCGGGGTCGATCTCTTCCTTTTCGTCAAAGACCACGACGACCGGATCGACGCCCATCGCAACCAGTTCCCGTGCGATCTGCGGCGCGCTGAGCCCGCCCTCGTTCGGCTGCCCGCCGGTCATCGCCACCGCGTCGTTATACAGCACCTTATAGGTGATGTTGGTGCCCGCAGCCAGCGCCGCCCGGATCGCCAGAATCCCCGAATGGTTATAGGTTCCATCGCCAAGATTCTGGAAAACATGGTTTCTTTTGCTGAATGGTGCTTCTCCGACCCAGTTCGCGCCCTCGCCGCCCATATGGGTGAAACCCTGCGTGTCCCGGCCCATCCATTGCACCATATAGTGACAACCGATACCGGCATAGGCACGGCTGCCTTCGGGCAGACGGGTCGAGCTGTTATGCGGACAACCAGAACAAAACCAAGGGGTTCTGGTCGATATTTCAGGTGCGTTGTCATTGCGTCGCACCTCGTTCAGACGCTCCAGCCCGGCGCGGATGCCATCGGTGCCGCGCCCTTCCTCGATCAGCACGGCGCCGATCTTCTGGGCGATCATCACCGGGTCCAGCGCATAGCGGGTTGGGAACAGTTCCGCGCCGCTCAGATCGTGCTTCCAGCCGTGGACGCGGCGGCCGTGGCGATTGTCGAAGATCGCCTCTTTCAGTTGCACCTCGATCAGTTTGCGTTTTTCCTCGACGCAGACGATAAGTTCAAGATTTTCAGACCATTCCTGCATGGACTTCATATCCAGAGGCCATGTCTGCCCGACCTTGTAGGTGGTCAGCCCCAGCCGTTCGGCCTCGGCCTCGTCGATGCCCAGCAGCGACAGCGCGTGGACCAGATCCAGCCAGTTCTTGCCCGCCGCGACAAAGCCGATCTTGGCGCCCGGCTTGCCCCAGATCCGGCGATCCAGCATGTTGGCGCGGGAAAATGCCTCGGCGGCCCATCGCTTGTGGTCGATCATCCGCGCTTCCTGCGCGATCGGCGTATCGCCCAGCCGGATGTTCAACCCGCCATCGGGCAGGTCGAAATCGGGGCGGGTGAAGTTCAGCCGGAAGGGATCGCCATTGACGACAGCGGTGGCCTCGACCGTGTCCTTCATCACCTTCAACCCGGCCCAAAGGCCAGAAAACCGTGACAAGGCATAGGCATAAAGCCCATAATCCAGAATTTCCTGCACCCCTGCGGGCGACAGCACCGGGATATAGGCATCCACCATCGCCCAGTCCGACTGATGCAGCACGGTCGAGCTTTCGCCCGTATGGTCGTCGCCCATCGCCATGATGACGCCGCCATGTTTCGACGACCCCGCCATATTGGCGTGGCGCATCACATCGCCCGAACGGTCGATCCCCGGCCCCTTGCCATACCACAGCCCGAAAACGCCGTCATATCTGCCCTCGCCGCGCAACTCGGCCTGCTGGCTGCCCCACAGCGCGGTGGCGGCCAGATCCTCGTTCAGGCCGGGCTGGAACAGCACATTGGCCTGCGCCAACCGGTCACTTTCGCGCATCATCGCCAGATCGACGCCGCCAAGCGGGCTGCCGCGATAGCCGGTGACCAGCCCCGCCGTGTTCAGCCCCGCCCGTTCATCGCGTGCCGCCTGCATCAGCATCAGCCGCACCAGCGCCTGCGTCCCGTTCAAAAGAACGTGGGCCTTTGTCAGGTCAAAGCGGTCCGACAGCGTGAATTCCTGCTTGCTCATCCCGGTCCTCCCCAAGAATTACTGGCCTTTCATCCATTGTAGGTCAGAATTGCTGACCGACAAAGAATATTCGTCGCCGCAACGCAGCATCTTGCCTGATAGCGCCTGTCAGGATAGGGTTGCAAAAAATGCATGGCTGCCAAGGCAGGATTATTACAACAATGGACTGGGACAAGCTCAGAATATTTCACGCGGTCGCCGACGCGGGCAGCCTGACGCATGCCGGCGACACGCTGCATCTGTCGCAATCGGCGGTCAGCCGGCAGATCCGCGCGCTGGAAGAATCACTTGGGACAACGCTGTTTCACCGCCACGCGCGCGGGCTGATCCTGACCGAACAGGGCGAATTGCTGTTCGAGGCGACGATGTCGATGACCCGCAAGCTGGACGGCGCCGCCGCGCGTATCCGCGACAGCGAAGAACATGTCTTCGGCGAATTGAAGGTCACGGCGACGGTTGGCTTTGGCACGCTGTGGCTGGCCCCGCGTCTGGTCAAGCTGTATGAGAAATATCCCGACCTCAAGATCGACCTGATCCTTGAGGAGCGCGTGCTGGACCTGCCCATGCGAGAGGCCGACGTGGCCATTCGCATGAAAGAGCCCAGCCAGTCCGACCTGATCCGCCGCCGCCTGCTGAACATCCGCATGCGTCTTTATGCCTCGCCCGAATATCTGGAAAAGGCGGGGATGCCGCAGTCGCTGACTGAACTGGCCTCGCACCGGCTGATCTGCCAGAAAACCGACCAGCCGCAGGTCGCCGCGGGTGCCCGGCTGGTGCAGGAACTGCTGGCGCAGAACATCTCGACCATGCTGACAGTGAATAATTATTTCGGCGTGCTGCAAGGGGTGCTGGCCAATATCGGCATCGGCGTGCTGCCCGATTACCTGACCGCCGACCACGGCCGGTTGATTCGCGTGCTGCCCGAAATCGAGTCGGGCGAGGTGCCGGTTTTCATCGCCTATCCCGAAGAGCTGCGCCAGACCCGCCGCGTCGCCGTGTTCCGCGAATTCGTGCTGGAGGAAATCCAGGCCTATCGCCGCGCACAAAGCGAAATCCGGGGCAGCTAAAGGTCGCAATTCCGGTACCGTCCTTACGACTTTGGTCGGGTTTTCAGCGTTGTTTTGGCAGGATTTTGCAGCCATTCGGTAACTGCATGGCCGCTATGCTGCAAGTGCGACACTATATTCCTTGAATAGTTCATAGCCTGCACATAAATCAGGCTTCGAAGGCGGTGGAAAGCTTAGCGGTTCATCACCTTCAACCTCCCTGTTGGACTTAGGCCGGGCTTAGTGCCCGGCTTTTTTTTGCCCGCATATCCGGTCCGCGCGACCGCTTCGGGCAAAGCGCGCGCCAAACGCACCAGCCCCTTCCCATGCGAGGCGCCAGCACTTACAAGGCGCCAGACTCCACGGGCAGGAAGGGCCAGACATGCAGGAACCGACGATCACCCCGGACCTGATCGCCGCGCACGGGCTGAAGCCGGACGAATACGACCGCATCCTGCAAATCATCGGGCGCGAACCGACATTCACCGAGCTTGGCATCTTCAGCGCCATGTGGAACGAGCATTGTTCCTACAAGTCCTCGAAGAAATGGCTGCGCACCCTGCCCACGACCGGCCCGCAGGTGATCTGCGGCCCCGGCGAGAATGCGGGCGTCGTCGATATCGGCGATGGTCAGGCGGTGGTCTTCAAGATGGAGAGCCACAACCACCCCAGCTATATCGAGCCGCATCAGGGCGCCGCGACCGGCGTCGGCGGCATCCTGCGCGATGTGTTCACCATGGGCGCGCGCCCCATCGCGGCGATGGATGCGCTGTCCTTTGGCCGCCCCGAACATCCCAAGACCCCGCATCTGGTCAAGGGCGTGGTCGAGGGGATCGGCGCCTATGGCAATGCTTTCGGTGTGCCGAACGTGGGCGGAGAGGTGCGTTTCCATCGCTCGTATGACGGCAACTGCCTTGTGAACGCTTTTGCTGCGGGTCTGGCCGATGCGGACAAGATCTTCTATTCGGCGGCGTCGGGCATCGGCATGCCAGTGGTCTATCTGGGCGCGAAAACCGGCCGAGACGGCGTCGGCGGCGCGACCATGGCCAGCGCCGAATTCGACGACACGATCGAGGAAAAGCGCCCCACCGTGCAGGTCGGCGATCCGTTCACCGAGAAGTGCCTGCTGGAAGCCTGCCTTGAACTGATGCAGACGGATTCTGTCATCTCGATTCAGGACATGGGCGCGGCGGGTCTGACCTGTTCCGCCGTGGAAATGGGCGACAAGGGCGGTCTGGGCATCAGGCTGATCCTCGACCACGTCCCGCAGCGCGAAACCGGCATGACCGCCTACGAGATGATGCTGTCCGAATCCCAGGAACGCATGCTGATGGTGCTGAAGCCCGAGAAAGAGGCCGAAGCCCGCGCGATCTTCGAGAAATGGGATCTCGACTTCGCCATCGTCGGCGAAACCATCGCCGAGGATCGTTTCCTGATCCTGCATGGCAACGAGGTCATGGCCGACCTGCCGCTGTCGAAACTCAGCTCCAGCGCGCCGGAATATGACCGTCCCTGGGTCGAAACCCCTGCGGCAGGCGACATGCCCGCCCTGCCCCCGATCACGCCGGTCAAGGCGCTGAAAGCCCTGATCGGCAGCCCCAACCATGCCCACAAGTCATGGGTCTGGCATCAATACGACACCCAGGTGGGCGCCGATACGATCCGCCGCCCCGGCATGGGCGCGGGCGTGGTGCGGGTTCACGGCACGCAAAAGGCGCTGGCCTTCACCAGCGACGTGACCCCGCGCTATGTCCGGGCCAATCCCTATGAGGGCGGCAAGCAGGCCGTGGCCGAGGCGTATCGCAACCTCACCGCCGTCGGCGCGCTGCCCCTTGCCACCACCGACAACCTGAATTTCGGCAATCCCGAAAAGCCCGAAATCATGGGCCAGCTGGTGGGCGCGATCAAGGGCATCGGCGAGGCCTGCGCGGCGCTGGATTTCCCCATCGTGTCGGGCAATGTCTCGCTTTATAACGAAACCGACGGCACCGGCATCCTGCCCACCCCCACCATCGGCGGCGTGGGCCTGATTAAGGATCTGTCGCTGCTGATCGCCGGCCTGCCTTCGGAAGGCGACGTGGCGCTGGTCATTGGCGAAACACGCGGCCATCTGGGTCAGTCGGCCCTCGCCGCCGAGGCATTCGGCATCGAAGCGGGCGACGCCCCGCATGTGGACCTGACGGCCGAACGTCTGCACGGTGAATTCCTGCGTGAAAACCGCGCGCATGTGACCTCGGCCACCGATCTCAGCGATGGCGGTCTGGCGCTGGCCGCCTTCGAGATGGCCGAGGCCGCAGGCATCGGGCTGCGCCTCGACAGCGACGATATCGCGCAACTGTTCGGAGAGGATCAGGCCCGCTATCTGCTGGCCTGCAACGCGGATGGCGCGGCCGCGCTTCTGGCGGCTGCCGAAAAGGCGGGCGTTCCGCTGACGCAGGTCGGCAGCTTTGGCGGTATGGCGGTGCAGATGGGACAGGACGCGGGCGATCTGGCCGAACTGTCGCAGCTTTACCGCAGCGCCTTTGCGACGGCGATCAGGGGCGATATGCCCGACCACGCATGACGGTCCGCGCCCCGAAAGGCTATGCGGCCATCGTCACCGCCGCCGGTCGCGGCAGCCGCGCCGGCGGTGACGAGCCCAAGCAATGGCGCGATCTGGTCGGGCGCAGCGTTCTGGCCCGCGCGCTGGACGCCTTCGCGGGCTTCGACCGGGTGGTGCTGGTCGTCCATCCCGATGACATGGCCCGCGCCATCGCCGAATTCGCAGGCCCCGTCACCATCGTCACCGGCGGAGAGACCCGCGCCGCCAGCGTCCGCGCCGCGCTGGACACGCTGGAGGGCAGCGACATCACCCATGTCCTGATCCATGACGGCGCCCGCCCCCTTGTCAGCGACGCGGTCATCCAGGGCGTGATCGACGCGCTGCAGGCGGGCGCCCGGGCCGCCGCCCCCGCCCTGCCCGTCACCGATGCGCTGTGGCGCGGTGACAACGGCACCGTCACCGGCACCGCCTCGCGCGACGGGCTTTACCGCGCGCAAACCCCGCAGGGTTTCTCTGGTGAACAAATATCCAAAGCGCACCGGCTCCACCCCGACGACGCTGCCGACGATGTGGAACTGGCCCGCAAGGCCGGGCTGGACATCGTCATCACGCAGGGCGACGAAGACAATCTCAAGATCACATGGCCCGGCGATTTCGCACGGGCGGAAAAACTGCTGGGGGCTGCGATGGATATCCGTCTGGGCAATGGCTATGACGTTCACGCTTTCGGGCCGGGCGATCATGTGACGCTTTGCGGCGTGCGGATCGCGCATGAGGCCGGGCTTATGGGCCATTCCGATGCCGATGTCGGCATGCATGCGCTGACCGACGCCATCTATGGCGCGCTGGCCGCAGGCGATATCGGCCGCCATTTCCCGCCCTCGGACCCGCAATGGAAGGGTGCCGACAGCGCGATCTTTTTGCGCCACGCCGCGGATCTTGCCCGCGCACATGGCTTCAGGATCGGCAATGCCGATGTCACGCTGATCTGCGAGGCCCCGAAGATCGGCCCCCATGCAGGTGCCATGCAGGCGCGGCTGGCCGAAATCATCGAACTTGCGCCCGACCGGATCAGCGTCAAGGCCACCACATCCGAACGGCTGGGCTTTACCGGGCGGCGCGAGGGGATCGCCTCGATCGCCACCGTCACCCTGATCAAGGAGTAATCGATGGACAGGGTTCTTGCGACATGGTTCGGCGTCGGACTGCTCAAGCCCGCGCCGGGGACATGGGCCTCGGTCGTGGCCGTGGGTCTGGGCGTGTTGATCCACCGGTTGGGGCATTTCCCGCTGCTGCTGGTCGCGACGCTGCTGGTCACCGCGCTCGGGTTCTGGGTCGTCAGACGCTATACCGCCGGGATGGAGGACCCCGACCGCAGTGAAATCGTCATCGACGAGGTCGCGGGCCAGTGGCTGGCGCTGTGCTTTCCGTCCTTCGGCTTCTGGTATATGGGCCTGCCCGCCGACAGCTTCCCCTATCCCGGCTGGGTGGCGGCGCTGATCTTCTTCAGGCTGTTCGATATCTGGAAACCCTGGCTGGTGGGCCGCGCCGACCGCGAAGGTGGCGTCCATGGCGTCATGCTGGACGATCTTTGGGCTGGACTTTTCGCCGGTATCGCGACGATGATAGCGGCGGGAATTTCACATGGATTGCTGATGTGAGCCTTGCCGCCGACGTCCTCGACGCCGCCCGCGCACGCGGCGTGATGATCGCCACCGCAGAAAGCTGCACCGGCGGGCTGATCGTTGCGGCGCTGACCGAGGTGCCGGGATCATCCGATGCCGTGGACCGCGGGTTCATCACCTATTCCAACAGTGCCAAGCAGGACATGCTGGGCGTCCGCCCCGACACGCTGCAGGCCCACGGCGCCGTCAGCGAAGAGGTCGCGATGGAGATGGCGGCTGGCGCGCTGCGTCAATCCGCGGCCGGAATCGCGGTTTCGGTCACCGGCATTGCCGGGCCGGGCGGATCGGAACACAAGCCCGAGGGCCGGGTCTGTTTCGGCATCGCCCAACCCTTCGGCACCCGGACCGAGACCGTCGAATTCGGCGCCATCGGCCGCCACCGCGTCCGCGCCGCAACGGTCGAACACGCCTTGCAACTGTTGATGGACGGGCTGCGCCGGGGCTAGATCGCATTGTCCCCAGCCCGCGATTCAAAAAACTATGCGAAACCGATCATACCCATCCGAGTGGTCCAGTTTGAAAGTACATGACTGGCCTATGGTCCATCAGGTCGATGGTTTCCGCGACCAGTGGCCGATAGCCCAAGGCGCTATGAAAGCCTTTCGTGTTGCCAAAACACTGATTCTGTAACCTCCCCCGACGGCATTGATGTGCCAAGGCGGGATCGCCACAATCCATTTTGGGAGGCGCTCATGTTTGGCGGCCCTTTGTTCGAAGGCCACGGGTGATTTCCAGCCCAAGGCTGAGTGTTTGCGTCGCGGGTTGTAAAAGCCGTTGATGTATTCGAAGAAGGCAATCTCAACCTCTCGCCGGGTGTGCCAGTCGCGGCGCCAGACCAGTTAGGCCTTCAGCGATTTGAAGAAGCTTTCGACGGCAGAGTTGTCGTAGCAATTACCTTTGCCTCTCATCAATGCCTTGAACCCATGTCGGCGCAGAAGCTTCTGGCAATCATGGGCGCAGTATTGCGATCCACGATCCGTATGATGAATGCATCCTGGCGACGGTTTACGCAGCGCAATTGCCATGTTCAGCGCCCGGATCGTCAGATCCTGCTTCATCCGGTTGCTGATCGCCCAATCCTCAACCCGCCTTGAGAACAGGTCGATGATGACCGCCAGATAGATCCAGCCCTCGCGCGTCCAGACATAGGTGATGTCTCCGGCCCATTTCTGGTTCGGCCCGCTCGCCGTGAAAACCTGCTGCAAAAGGTTCGGCAGAATGTTGAAGTCATGATCGCCGTCAGTGGTGCGCTTGAGATTGCGGCTGCGGAGTACCTTGATGCCGCTCTGGCGCATCAGACGGCCAACGCGGCGTTGTCCCTGACAATGCCCAAGACCTTGCGATGCAGCTGGGGGAAGGCCTCCCGCACCAACAATCCCCACCTTGAGCCCGAAATTGGAAAGCCTTGGCGTGGCGCGTCTGCATGCAGATCGCCGGAAGGTTGACCTTGGCCAGGCCCTCGAACAGCCATTGGGACAACGGACCAACTTTCAGCTCCCGGCAGATCCGCCCATCCTCATCAACGATGCAGTTCGAGGTCTCATTTACCGATACATCCAATCCGGAAAAGTGCTTCATGCTGCGCTTCCTTTCCTGATGCTTGTGGCTGCTTCACACCGACCACGTCCTACCATCAGCTCGAAGCGCAGCATTCATGACGTCCGGGATGGGGAGCGGGGTCCAAGCCGAATAACCCGTCTGAACCTAACCTCGAGAACGGCGTTGTTGCGCAACTATCGCTTGAGGCGTGACTGCCCCTTCCCCCACTCAACTCAGGCTAGGCGGACGATGTCGGCTGTGCCGAGGGCGTTGAAGCGGTTCATGAGTGCGACGCGGATGTGGACTTCGGCGGTCTGGCGATCCGGGTCTCTCGCCATGATGCGTTCGCCGAAGGATTTCAGGCAGCGCATCCTCGCCTCGATCCGGCTGCGGGCGTGGTATCCAGTCCAACGTTTCCAGAAAGCCCGACCGTAATGTCGGGTGGCGCGCAGGGTGTCGTTTCGGGCGCGTGCCGCCGGGCAATCTTCCTTCCACAGCCGCCCGTTCTTGCGGATCGGAATGATCGGGGTGGCCTCACGCGCGAGGATAGCGGTGTGGCAGCGGCGCGTGTCATAGGCGCCGTCGGCGGTGACCGTGCCGATCTTCTCGTCCGCCGGGATCTGGCCGAGCAGGTCGGGCAGAACGGGGCTGTCGCCGTCGCGGCCAGGGGTGAATTCCACCGCGCGGATGTCGGACGTGGCCGGGTCCATCGCCAGATGCACCTTGCGCCATTGGCGCCGCCCCTGCACCCCGTGCTTGCGCGCCTGCCATTCGCCGTCGCCGAGGAACTTGATGCCCGTGCTGTCGACCAGCAGGTTGAGCGGCCCGTCGGCGCGGCGATAGGGGATCTGCACGGCCAGGGTCTTCTGTCGGCGGCACAGCGTGGAAAAGTCAGGCACCGGCCAGTCCAGCCCCGCCAGCTTCAGCAGGCTCGCCACCATCCCGCCTCGCCAAGGTTCCTCGAACCAGTGGCGGAACCTGGCTCGATCTGGCGAAGCGGCAGCTTGAACAGGACCTTGATCGACAGGCAGAACTGTATCGCCGCATCGGAAAACACCGCTGGCCTCCCAGGCCTCCCATCACGCGGCGCAAGCCAGGTTATGTCCGTGTCCACCCAGATCAGCAGCGACCCCCGCTTGCGCAGCGATGCGTTGTAGCTGGACCAGTTCGTCGTGCGATAGCGGGCGGGTGATGGCTTGCTCATGCAGCGCGTCTAACGGCATGGATCCGCAAAGTGAATCACTTGCCGTCAGGCTTGTGCAACAACGCCCTCGAGAACCCAAAAACTCTCTCACAACCTCAGGGCGAACCTATCTGACTGCAACGCTTGCACTGTTCCTGCCCGATCCGCTGCCTCGGACATGGCCGCTCGACAGTACGCCGCGGATGACTTCGACATCGTTCTCGCTGCCGATCTAGCGGACCCGCAGGTGCAGCGGATCCATTTACAACAGGACTGCCTCGCCCTGTCCCTTCGCGAAGTGTCGCAGCACCGCCGGATACAGCCGGTGTTCCTGCACCAGCACCCGTGCGGCCAGTGTTTCCGGCGTGTCGCCGGGCAGGATCGGCACGCGGGTCTGGCCGAGGATCGGGCCGGCGTCCAGCTCCGGCGTGACCAGATGCACCGTGGCCCCTGCCTCGGCGTCGCCTGCGGCGATGGCGCGGGCATGGGTGTCGAGGCCGGGATATTTCGGCAGAAGCGACGGGTGGATATTCAGCATCCGCCCCTGAAACCGGCGCACGAAACCATCGGTCAGGATGCGCATGAAACCGGCAAGGCAGATGATGTCCGGCTGCGCGGCCAGCAGCGGCTCCAGCAGCGCGGATTCGAAACCCGCGCGGTCGCGGGGGAAATCGCGGTGGTCAACGGCGGCGGTCGGCACATCCAGCGCGGCGGCGTGGGCCAGGCCGGCGGCGGATGGATCGTTCGAAGCCACCAGCACCGGACGGGCAGGATGATCGCCGGTCATGCTCTCGATCAGGCGGAGCATGTTCGATCCGCCGCCCGAAATCAGGATCGCGACGCGCTTCACCCAAGCGTCCCGCTGTAGCGCACGCCCTCTCCCGCCGCGACATGGCCCAGACGGTGGACCGTCTCGCCCTGATCGGCCAGCAGCGCGGCGATTGCATCGGCGCGGTCGGCGGCGACCGACAGGATCATGCCGATGCCGCTGTTGAAGGTCTTCAGCATCTCGGCCTGATCGATGCCGCCCGCCTGCGCCAGCCAGCCGAAGACCGGCGGCAGCGCCCATGCGCCAAGGTCGATCTCGGCCCCCAGACCTTCGGGCAACACGCGCGGCAGGTTCTCGGTGATGCCGCCGCCGGTGACATGGGCCAGCGCGTGAACGCCGCCCGCGCGGATCGCCGCCAGCGCCGGCTTCACATAAAGCCGCGTCGGCACCAGCAGCCCCTGCCCCAGAGAGCCCTCGCCAAAGGGCGAATCCGCGTCCCAGCCAAGGCCCGCGCGTTCCGCCACCTTGCGCACCAGCGAATAGCCGTTGGAATGCACCCCGTCCGAGGCCAGACCCAGCAGCACATCGCCCGCGACCACGCCTGACGGCAGCGCCGTGCCGCGCTGCATGGCGCCGACCGCGAAACCGGCAAGGTCGAAATCGCCGTCGTGATACATGCCCGGCATCTCGGCCGTCTCGCCGCCGATCAGCGCACAGCCCGCCGCCTGACAGCCGCGCGCGATGCCTTCGACGACGCGGGCGCCCTCATCCACCGACAATTTACCGGTGGCGAAATAGTCAAGGAAGAACAACGGCTCTGCCCCCTGACACACCAGATCATTGACGCACATGGCGACCAGATCCTGACCGATCCCGTCAAGATGGCCGGTGTCGATGGCGATGCGCAGCTTGGTGCCGACCCCATCGGTCGCGGCCACCAGAACCGGATCGTCATAGCCCGCCGCGCGCGGATCGAACAGCGCGCCAAAGCCGCCAAGCGCGTCCATCACGCCCGGGCGCCTTGTCGCCGCCGCAGCGGGTTTGATCCGTTCGACCAGCGCATTTCCCGCGTCGATATCGACGCCTGCATCGCGATAGCTGATCCCGTTCTTCGTCATGGCGGCCCCCGGCTGAATGCTGCGCCCCCGATAGCCCAAGCGCCGGTTGCAGGCAACGCCCATGCGCGTTGCAATCAGCCCCGTGTGACCGCCGCGATGACCGAGCGCGCCGCACGCAGGCCCGGCGCCTCGCCGCCACGGCCTAGCCGCTGCATGGTCAGGTCCATCGCGTCCAACTGCGCCTTGCGGGCCGACATATCCTCAAGCGTGGCCTGAAGCGCGGTAGCCAGCGGGCCGGGCTGGCAATTGCGGCCCAGAAATTCGGGCACGGCGCGGGTTTCACTGACCAGATTGACCAGCGTCACGGTATCGGTCTTCAGCAACATGCCGATCAGCAACCGGCTGAGAAACGCCATGTCATAGCCGATCACCATCGGCACCCGGTTGGCGGCCAGTTCCAGACTGACCGTGCCAGAGGCCGCCAGCGCCAGATCCGCCGCCGCGAATGCGGCGCGTTTGTGGGCCGGATCCTCGACCACCACCGGCGGGACCGGCCAGCGCCGTGACATTTCGCGCACCATCTGCGACACGCCCGGAACCGTGGGCAGCACGACGCGGATTTCGGGCACCCGGTCGCGCAGCCGCATCAGCGCCTCGTCAAAGCGGACGGCCAGACGCCCGACCTCGGACCTGCGCGAGCCGGGCAGGCACAGCACGACCGGTGCATCGGTGGCAATGCCGTGGTCGGTGCGGAACTGCGCGGCCTCGTCGCGTCCGGCGATGGGCTGGGTGGCAATGGGATGGCCGACGAAATCGCAGGTCATTCCGGCGGCCTGCATGAACGGAGGCTCGAAGGGCAGCAGCGCCAGAACATGGTCGATCACCTCGGCCATGCGGCTGGCCCGCCCCGGACGCCATGCCCAGACCGAAGGCGCGACATAGTGGATGGTGCGCAGATCGGGCTGCGCCGCCCGTACCAGCCGCGCCACGCGCAGGCAGAAATCGGGGCTGTCGATGGTAATCAGCGCATCGGGCACCTGATCCTGAACGGCTTGCGCGGTCTCGGCGATCCGGCGCTTGAGGTGCCGGTATTTCGGGATGATTTCCCAGATGCCCATCAGGCTCAGCTCGTCCATCGGGAACAGGCTTTCCATGCCCTCGGCCATCATCAGCGGGCCGCCGATGCCGCAGAACCGCACATCCGGCAGCAATTGCCGCAACCCCGCCATCAGCGCGGCACCCAGTTGGTCGCCCGAAGGTTCGCCCGCGATCAGAAAGAACTTCATGTCGCCTCTCGGTCTGTGCAAAAGACAAGGCCACGCGGCCCGGTCAAAGTTCCGATGCCGGACGCGCCCACAGGAACATGCCCGCCGCCTCGGCCCGGCGGATCGTTTCGGCCCGGTCCAGCAGGATAACGCCGCCCGCCTCCCATACGATCCCTGCCAGACCGGCGGCGGCGGCCTGGGTCACGCTGTCGGGACCAAGGGTCGGCAGGTCGATGCGCCGGTCCTGCCCCGGTTTCGGCGCCTTGTAGAATACCCCGCGCGCGCCGTTCCGATTGGGCCGCAGATCGGCGTGCCGCGCGGCGAAAGCCAGCATCGCCTCGGTCCCCGGCAGGGTCTCTATGGCAAGGCACTGGCCCTGCGCGACGACCACCCCCTGACCCACGTCCAGCGGCCCGGTCACCGCCAGAATGGCCGCGCCGCGTTCGGCGTCGCTTTGATCGGCATCGGTGGGCTGACCGGTCAGGACACCGCTGTCGGCGATCAGGGCCGGGGCGATTTCCGATACAGAACAAATCTTGAGATCGTTTTCCTCGAACACGTCGAGGACTGCCCGCAGCGCCGCATCGTCGCCCGACTGCATCGCCATCATGATCCGGGGCACCAGTTGCACGGTGCGCGGGTCGAACAGTTTGGGGTCCAGCCGGGGGCGGCGGATCGCGCCGGCAAAGATCACCTGTCCGACTCCCTGATCGGTCAGATGATCCAGAAAGGGCATCAGACGCTCCAGCCGGAAATCGGTGGCATCGACCCCTTCGGGCGCGAACCCCTCCAGCGCATAGACCAGCGGCTGATCCAGTTCGGCAATAACGGCGGCGGCCAGCGCGCCCTGCCCGGCGATGACGGCAATCCGGCTCATGCGGGTTTCGGCGCGAGGAAGCTGCGTTCGGACGGGCCAAGGATGAAATCCAGCACGTCGCGTTCCATCGGCGAGACCTCATCACCGGCCCGGCTTCGCGCGGTATCGCGGAACGAGCCGCCGCCAAGCGCATGCAGCAGATCGCGCAGCGCGGCGATCTCGGCCCGGCCCGCGCCCCGACGCTTCAGCCCGACAAGATTCAGCCCGTCCAGATGGCCGCGCGGCCCCTGCACCAGACCATAGGGGATCACATCCGCCGTCACCATCGTCACCGCGCCGATCATCGCACCGCGTCCGATGCGCACGAACTGATGCACGCCGGACAACCCGCCGACGATCACCTCGTCCTCAAGGATGCAATGACCCGCGACCGAGGCATTGTTGACCAGAATCACCTTGTTGCCGATCTGGCAGTCATGGGCGACATGCGCCCCCGCCATGAATAGCCCGTCATCGCCAACACGGGTGACGCCGCCGCCGCCTTCGGTTCCGGGGTTCATCGTCACATATTCGCGGATGCGGTTGCGCGCGCCGATTTCCAGCCGCGCACGTTCGCCGCGGAATTTCAAGTCCTGCGGGATTTCCCCGATCGAGGCGAAGGGAAAGATCACCGTGTCCGGCCCCACCACGGTTTCACCGGTCACGACGACATGCGATTTCAGCACCACCCCCGCCGCCAGCGAGACCTGCGCGCCGACAACGCAGAACGGGCCGATCTCGACCCCCGCGCCGATCTGCGCCCCGGGTTCGATCACTGCCGAGGGATGGATGCGGCTGTCAGTCATCGGCCTTCTTCGCCATCATCGCGGTGAATTCCGCCGAGGCGCAAACATGGCCGTCAACCAGCGCCTGACCTTCGAATTTCCAGATCTTGCCACCGCCGCGAACCGCCTTGACATGCAGCTCCAGCACGTCGCCCGGCACCACCATGCGGCGGAACTTGCACTTGTCGATGCCCATGAAATAGGTGGCCAGATCGGCATCGATGATATTCATGCTGACGCCCACCACCACGGCCGAGGTCTGCGCCATCGCCTCGATGATGGTGACGCCCGGCATCACCGGCTCATTCGGGAAATGCCCCTGAAAATGCGGCTCGTTGCTGGTGACGTTCTTGATGCCCACCCCGGACTCGAAGGGCACGATATCGCGCACCTTGTCGATGAACAGAAAGGGATAGCGATGCGGAAGGATCCGCTTGATGAGACGCAGATCGGCCTCGGTATAGGGGGCTGACTCACGCGATGCTTCTGCCATGTCCGTTCCTTCACGCGGTTTTCGACGGGTTACCAATGCCTAACCCCGTTGGCAAGCAGGACGACCTCAGGCCGCGCCCGCCCCTTCGGTCATGGGCGAGCGACCGCCACCGCGTCGCCCCTCGGCCAGCCAGCCCGCAAGGATCAGCCCGGCGATCAGTGCCAGCCAGACCCAGCCGGGCAGCAGCGGCCGGCGTTCCAGCCCGGTCACGGTGGCCGCATCGCGGGCGGTGATCGCGATCCAGTCACCGGCGACGCCGCGGCCATGCGCCCGCCTGCCTTCGGGCACGCTGCGCAGATCGGGGATGCCGTCCGACAGCGACATCACCGCGCCCCCGGTGGCCTCGGCCAGTGGCGCCAGCTGATCGCCACTGGCGACGGTCTGCTCGAACTCTCGCGGGGCCGAGGGCCCCAGCGCCAGAACCCGCCGCAGATCGCCATCGCGCAACTGATAAAGACCCGGCTCGGGCGCGGTCCAGTCGGCGGTGAAGCGGCCCGGCCCGTCCTCGGTCAGCGGCACCTCCTGCACCGAACCATCGGGCAAGGTGATCTGCACCGGCCCGGCAGTGGACTGCATCGTCCGGCGCGTCAGGTGCAGTTGCAACCCGTGCGAGATATCGGCCAGCAGGGTTTCCTCTTCCAGTTCGGGTTCCTTCATCGACCAATGCGCGATGCGGCGCAGCAGTTCCAGTTGCGGGCCGCCGCCCTCGAAGCCGCGCCCCCACAGCCAGACCTGATCCGAGGCCAAGAGCGCCACGCGCCCCTCGCCCTCGCGGTCCATCACCAGCAAGGGCCGGTCGTCCACCCCGGTCATCACCACCTGCGCATCGGCATCCGGCGTCACCTCGACCATGCGCAGCCAGCGGCCCCAGCCCTCGTTTTCCTCGGACGGCGCGCCGGGCAGGCCCGAGGTCACCGGGTGGCGCTGACCGTCATCCGACAGCACCGGGCGGAAAGGCTGATCGATCACCCGCCCCGTTGGCCGCGCGGGCAGGATCGCGCCCAGAGGCGACAGGCTGAGGCTTTCGACACTGGCGAATTCCGGCCCCGCCGCGATCAGCAGCGCGCCCCCCTGCTGCACATAGCGCAGGATGTTCATGTAATAATCGGGCGGCAGAATGCCCTGCACGCTGTAGCGGTCAAAGATGATCAGGTCGAAATCGTCGATCCGCTCAAGGAACAGTTCTCGGGTCGGGAAGGCGATCAGCGCCAGTTCATCCACCGGCACGCCGTCGGATTTGTCGGGCGGGCGCAGGATGGTGAAATGGATCAGGTCCACCGCCGCGTCGGATTTCAGCAGGTTGCGCCATGTACGCTCGCCCGCGTGGGGCTCGCCCGAGACCAGCAGCACCCGCAGCCGGTCGCGGACGCCGTTGATCGCGATGGCGGCGGCGTTGTTGCGGTCGGTCAACTCAACGGTGTCGCTGTCGGGCGCGTCGAAACCGATCTGGACCGTGTTCTGCCCGGCATGGGTCAGCCGCAGCGGCATCTGGACCGAGACGCCGGGCGGAACGGAAAAGACCTGCTCGTCCTCGCCATCGATGCTGATGCGCAGGGTGGCGGGCTGGCCCTCGACATCAGCCGGGACTGCGCCCTGATCCTCGACGCGCAGACGGATCGTCACCTCCTGGTCGATCATGCCGAAGGCCGGGGCTTCCTCTATCACCAGACGCCTATCCCAGTCCTCGGGCTGACCGCTCAGCAGCACATGCACGGGCGCGGGGGCGCCCGCAGGCAGCATCGCCTGATCGTGCAACCGCCCATCGGTCAGCGCGATCACCCCGGCCAGCCGCGCGGCGGGTTCGGCGGCGATGGCCCGGCTGATCGCCGCGCCCAGCAACGTGCCGTCATCGTCATCGCCCACCGTGACGCGGCGCAATTCGGTATCGGGCAGCGCGCCGATCTGCGTTTCCAGCGATTGCAGCGCGGCGTCGGTCTGCGCGCTGCGACCCGGCAGGGACTGGCTGGCGGAACGGTCATCCAGCAGGATCACGATATCGCTAAGGCCCGCGCGGCTGCCCATCTCCAGCGCCGGTCCGGCCAGCGCCAGCGCGGCGGCCAGCCCTGCCAGCCCGCGCCACGCCCAGCCGCGCAATCCCCGCCACAGCGCGAAACCAGCCACCAGCAGCGCCAGCACGGCCAGCGCGGCAATCGCCCACCACGGCAGGGCCGGATCGAAACGCAGGGCTGTGGCAGAGAAATTCACGGGGCCAGCTCCTCTTCCACGCGCAGCCGGTCCAGCAGGGCGGGCACATGGACCTGATCGGATTTGTAGTTGCCGGTCAGCACATACATCACCAGATTGACGCCGAAACGATAGGCCATCTCTCGCTGCTGCTCTCCCTCCCAGCCGCGCCCGATGGGAAAGGCGTAAGAGCCGTCATCATCCATCGCCCATGCTTCGGTCCATGAGTTCGCGCCGATCACCACCGGGCTGACGCCGTCATTCAGATGGCGGAAACCGCTGGCCACCGCCTCGGACGAGATCGGCGCCTCGACCCAGACCGACTGCCCCTGCCAGCGGCCCGGAAAATCGGCCAGCAGATAGAAGGTGCGCGTCAGGACGTGATCGTCGGGGACCGGGGCCAGCGGCGGAATTTCCAGCGGCGCGGCCAGATTGCGCAGCGATTCGCTCATATCCGGGCCGCCAAGCCCGGCGATGTCGCCGTCGCGGGTGTCGAACAGGATCATCCCGCCCGAGCGCAGATAGTGGTTCAGCCGCAGATAGGCCTGCGGCGAGGGCAGCACCTGATTGTCGGTCACCGGCCAGTACAGCATCGTCAGCACCGACAACTCGTCCTGATTCACGTCGATCGCCACCGGCTCTCCGGGTTCGACCGAGGTGCGCTGACGCAGCACCATCGACAGCCCGCGCAACCCTTGCCGCGACGCCTCGTCCACCCGCTCGTCGCCGGTCACGACATAGGCCAGCGCGACCTCATCCGCCGCGCGGACCAGTTCGGGGTTCAGCGCGCCTTGCTCGTCCGCCTCTTGCGCATGGACGGGGGGCGAGGGCAGCGCCATCATCACCACCAGCAGCGCCGCAGCCAGCCGCCTGCCCCGCATCAGCGCCGCCGAACCCAGCGCGTCCAGCGCCATCAGCAGCGCCGCCGCCGCCAGCAGCAACCCCTTGAGATCGCGGCCCGCCGCCTCGGCCCGGTTTTCAAGCTGCGCACCGGGCCATGTCGCCAGCTCGAACCCGCCGCCCGCGTTCAACGCCATGCGCCGTTCGCCCGCGGCATAGATCCCGGCGGGGTGGTCGGGGCCAGGACCATCGGCCAGCGCCTCGGCCGGGACCGGGGCCAGCCCCTCGGCGGGCTGGTCGCGGCCAAAGCCGTCCAGCAGGGTTTCGGGCACCCAGAACGGATGTTCGCGATCCTCGGCCTGCGCCTCGACCGGGGTGGTGCGGGCAGTGGCGATCAACCGGTCCAGCATCTGCACGAACAGGCCCGAGATCGGCAGGTTCGACCATTCGGCATTGGCGGTGACATGGAACAGCACCAGTTGCCCCTGCCCCATCCGCGCCTGCGTGACCAAAGGCGTGTTGTCACTGAGCGCGGCGATGATCCGTTCGCTGAGATCGGGCGAGGGTTGCGGCATCAGCTGCGCGCGCACCGTCACGTCGTCGGGGGTGGACAGCCCGGCGAAAATGCCGTCGCCGTCGAAATCGCGCAGGGCACGCGGATCGCCCCAGCTGAGCGCGCCGCCGATATCGCGCCCGCCCTGACGCAGCCGCACCGGCAACAGCGGTTCGTCCGCCAATGCGTCATAGGCGCCCATGCGCGGCCCGGCAAAGCGGATCAGCAGCCCGCCATCCTCGACCCATCCGGTCAGTTCATCCACCTCGGCCAGATCGACCTGATCGGCCAGCACAATGACATCGGGGGCGGTGTCCAGCACATCGCCCAGCCCCCCCTCGACCAGATCGGCGGACGGGGCCAGCGCCCGGCGCAGGTAATGCAGCGGCGACAGCAGTTGCTGCCCCTCGGCCTGACGGTCGGCGGCACCGACCAGCCCGACCTTGTGCCGCCGCACCCGGTCGTCGGCCAGCACCACGGCACCGGCATGGGCGGCGGCCTCGATCTGGAAACGGGTGATGCGGTTGCGCAATTCGGGCGGCAGGTCGATGGCGACGGGCCGGGTGGCGACACCGCGCGTTATCTGCGCCGCGCCCGGTTGCAGGCGGGCCAGCTCTCGCGGGGTGCCTTGCGGGTCGGGGCCGATGGCCAGCACCACCGGCGCGGCCTCGTCGCTGGAGGTCAGGCGCAAGGCGGGCGATTCGCCGCCCTCCAGCGCAAGGGCGCGGATGGGCGATGCCGGGGGCAGAACGGTCAGGCTGCCGGCCTCGGTCAAGGCACGCACCCAGACCTGACGATGCGGATTGTCCAGCCCGTCGGCGATCCACAGGGCCGAAAAGCGCCCGGATGGCAGATCGGCCAGCGCAGTGGCCGGATCCTCGGGCAGCTCAGTGGTCCATGCCACCGGCTGCGCGGCGCGCAGGCCCGCCAGCAGGCTGTCGGCGGGCTGGAAGGCCAGCGGCCCCTGATGGCGCCCATCGGCCAGCAGCAGCGCGGTCGGGCGGCCTGCGGCGGCGGCCTCGGTCAGGGCGCGTTCGGCGCGGGCCTGACGGGCGGGCCAGTCGGGGGCGGCGGCCCAGCCCGCATCCATCACCACCAGCAGCGGCCCATCGGCATCGTCCTGCGGCGCGGGTTTCCAGACCGGCCCGGCAAAGGCCAGGATCAGCGCCGCAACCGCCGCCAGCCGCAACAACAGCAGCCACCACGGCGTGCGCCGCGCCACCGGCTGGCGGTCCACCAGCCCCCGCAACAGCGCCACGCCCGGAAAGGCGATCAGCCGCGGGCTGGGCGGCATGGCGCGCAGGATCAGCCACAGCACCGGCAGCGCGATCAGCGCCGTCAGCACCCAGGGCGCGATGAAGCCAAGGGGACCCAGTATCAGCATCAGTCCCCCAGCACCTGATACAGCCATTCCAGCACGACGGCGGGCGCATGATCGGTGCGGTGATGGCCGAAATGCCAGCCCGCCCCCGTTGCCTGTGCCGCCAGCCAGTCGCGCCGTTCGGCCAGCCGCTGGCGATAGGCGTCGCGCAGCCCCCCGGCATCGCGGCTGTCATGGCTGAACGCCCCGGAGACCGAGCGGAACACCACCGCCCCCTGATAGGGAAACGCCTCCTCGTCCGGGTCCAGCAGTTGCAGCATCGCCCCCCGCGCGCCCATCGCGCTGGCCCGTGACAGCACCCCGGGCAGCCAGTCGGGACGTTCAAGGAAATCGCCGATCAGCACCAGCCGCTGACCCGGGCGCAGCGTGTCGGCATCGGGCTGGTCGTCGTCGCCCGCGCCGGCGGTCATGGTCAGCAGCGCCTCGGCCAGACGCCCGGCCTGCATCCGTCCCGAGCGCAGCGGCTGCCCCAGCAACCCCACCTTTTCGCCACCGCGCAGCAGCACCATGGCCAGCGCCAGCGCCAGCAGCCGCGCCCGCGCGGCCTTGGTCGGACGATCCGCGCCGCCGGTGAACTGCATCCCCTGCCCGTTCGATACCCAGATCGCGACGGATTGCGCCGTCTGCGCCTCTCGGTCGCGGACGAATTGCGCATCCGACCGGCCCGAGCGGCGCCAGTCGATGGCCCGCGCGGTATCGCCCTGCGTGGCGGGGCGATATTGCCAGAAATCCTCGCCCGGACCGGCGCGGCGCAGCCCATGCGCGCCCGGCGCGACCATCGCCGCCAGCCGTTCGGCCGACAGGATCAGGCCGGGCAGATGGGCGCTGGCCGCATTGGCGCGCGCTTGCAGTTCGGCAGGTGTCAAAGGCACGGTATTCAGCGGCAAATGGCAGACCTCACGCGGCGCGGCGGTTGCCGAGCCGTTCGCCAAGGATGCGCAGGATCACCCCATCGACGGTTTCGCCCCTTGCGCGGGCGGCGAAGGACAGCGCCATGCGGTGACGCAGCACCGGCGCGGCCATCGCCTCGACATCGTCCAGCGTCGGTGCGAAACGGCCATCCAGCGCCGCACGCGCCCGCGTGACCAGCATCAGCGCCTGCGCCGCGCGCGGCCCCGGCCCCCAGACCAGCGTATCGGCGACAAAGCCCGCGGCCTCGTCGGCGCCGGGACGGCAGGCGCGGACCAGATCGAGGATCGATTCGACCACCGCCTCGCCCACCGGCATCTGGCGGATCAGCCGCTGCGCGGCAATCAGCGCGTCGGGGCTAAAGACCGCATGGGCCGCGCCTTCTTCGACCCCGGTGGTGGCCAGCAGGATGTCGCGTTCGGTGTCGCGGTCGGGATAATCGACGTCGATCTGCAACAGGAACCGGTCCAACTGCGCCTCGGGCAGCGGATAGGTGCCCTCCTGCTCGATCGGGTTCTGGGTCGCCAGCACATGGAAGGGCCGGTCCAGCGGGCGATGCTGGCCGCCGATGGTCACCTCGCGTTCCTGCATCGCCTGAAGCAGCGCCGATTGCGTGCGGGGGCTGGCGCGGTTGATCTCATCAGCCATCAGCAGCCGGGTAAAGACCGGACCTTCGATGAAACGGAAGGCACGGCTGCCATCGGCCAGCACGTCCAGCACCTCGGAGCCAAGGATATCGGCGGGCATCAGATCAGGCGTGAACTGGATGCGCTGGCTGTCCAGCCCCATCACCGTGGCCAGCGTATCGACCAGCATCGTCTTGCCCAGCCCGGGCTGGCCGACCAGCAACGCATGCCCCCCCGACAGAATCGCGGCCAGTACCTGCTCTACTACGCCATGCTGACCGACGAAACGCTGCTCGATGCTGGCGCGCGCCGCGCCCAGCTTCTGGCCAAGCTCGGTCACCTGCTGAACCAGAATTTCATCCGAAGCCATGACAATGCCCTTCTGCTGCTCTAGACCAGCATAGGCAACCATTTGACGGGCGACCACAACCAATGGCCAGTAACTCTGACAAAAACATGAGAGCGGAAGGCATTGCCGCCGCCGCAGCCACGGCGGCAAAGGATGGCGGATTGCCGCCTGTGCATCTGTGGAACCCGCCCTTCTGCGGCGATCTGGACATGGAAATCCGCGCCGATGGCAGCTGGTTTTACGAGGGCACGCCCATCGGACGGCCCGCGATGGTGCGGCTGTTCTCGACCATCCTCAAACGCGAGGGCGACCGTTACTTTCTGGTCACCCCGGCCGAGAAGGTCGGCATCCGCGTCGTGGACGCGCCGTTTCTGGCCGTGGATGCCGATATTTCCCGCGACCGCGTCACATTCACCACCAATGTCGGCGATCAGGTGACGGCGGATGCCGATCACCCGATCATCATGCGCGGCAACGGGGTGCAGCCGCGCCCCTATGTGATGGTGCGCGCGGGGCTGGAGGCGCTGATCGACCGCAAGACCTTCTATCGTCTGGCGGCGGCGGCGAATGAAGGCCCCGAGGGCCGGATCGGCCTGCATTCCGCCGGACAGTTCTTCGCACTGGAATCCTGAGGTTTCGATGCCGCGTTTCGCCGCCAATCTGACCATGCTGTTCACGGAACTGCCGATGCAGGACCGTTTCGCCGCCGCCGCCCATGCCGGGTTCACCGGGGTCGAGATCCTGTTTCCCTATGACATCGCCGCCAAGGAACTGGCCCGTGGCGCAATCGCCGCCGGGGTCGAGATGGTGCTGCTGAACTGCCCGCCGCCGAACTGGGCAGGCGGCCCGCGCGGCTTTGCCGCCCAGCCAGACCAGCAAGAACGCTTCCGCAGCGATTTCGACCGCGCGCTGCGTTTCGCGCAGGCGTTGCGCGCGACGCATATCCATGTGATGGCGGGCACGGCACAGGGCGTCGAGGCGCACCGTGTCTTTGTCGAGAACCTGCGTTGGGCCACCGAACGCGCGCCCCATGCCAGCCTGACGATAGAGCCGCTGAACCCGACCGACATGCCCGGCTATTTCCTCAATGACTTCGATCAGGCTGTCGAGATCATCGCCGAGGTCGGCGCCGCCAATCTGGGCCTGCAATTCGACGCCTATCACGCGCAGATGATCACCGGGGATGTCGCGGCGACATGGCAGCGGGTGGCCGCTCAGGTGCGTCATATCCAGATCGCGGGCTGCCCGGGCCGGCACGAGCCGGGCTGCGGCGTGATCGACTATCCGGCGTTCTTCGCGCTGGTCGAGGCCAGCGGCTATCGCGGCTGGATCAGCGCCGAATATGAACCCGAAAACCATACCGAGGATGGGCTGGACTGGCTGCCGCGCAGGTGATTGCCCCATTGACGGCGGCGGCTGCATGTCGCGAAATGCAGGCAGCCAAGGAACCGGGCGCAAGCGGGATTCGTTGCACTGACAAGCGACGGGCGAAACGGCCCGTCACCGTAATAACCGAGGAGAGTGTCATGAATTCGATCATTTATATTGTCGGCCTGGTGGTCATCGTCCTGTTCATCCTGTCCTTCCTCGGCCTGCGCTGAGGGGCAAAACACCTTATGCCGCCACCGCGCCCGTCCCCGACAGGCGCGGCGGCCCGCACCCCTGACGGGCCGGTTGCGAAATAAGCGGGCACATATGACGGCGAGGTGAACGGCAGGTCGCCCGGTCGTTGTTTTCGGCGTTTTTAACTGGTCATTTCGGGCTTGCCGCGTTAGGGCAGCCGCGAAACGCTCAAGAAGGCCCCTATGGACATCCGCAATATCGCCATCATCGCCCACGTGGACCACGGCAAGACGACGCTTGTGGACCAGCTGCTGAGACAGTCGGGCTCTTTCCGCGAAAATCAGGCCGTGGCCGAGCGGGTCATGGACAGCAACGATATCGAGCGAGAGCGCGGCATCACCATTCTGGCCAAGGCCACCTCGGTCGAATGGAAGGGCACGCGGATCAATATCGTCGATACGCCCGGCCACGCCGATTTCGGCGGCGAGGTCGAACGCATCCTGTCGATGGTCGATGGCGTCTGCCTGCTGGTCGATGCCGCCGAAGGTCCGATGCCGCAAACGAAATTCGTGCTGGCCAAGGCCTTGGCGCTTGGGCTGCGCCCGATCGTCATCCTGAACAAGGTGGACAAGCCCGCCGCCGAACCCGACGACGCGCTGAACGACGTGTTCGATCTGTTCGCCAATCTTGGCGCGAATGACGAACAGCTGGATTTCCCGCATCTCTATGCCTCGGGCATCGGCGGCTGGGCGGACGAGGCGCTGGACGGTCCGCGCAAGGACATGACGGCGCTGTTCGACCTGATCCTGAAACATGTGCAGCAGCCCAAGCAGATCGCACGTCAGGACGAGCCGTTCCAGATGCTGGCGGTCACGCTTGGCGCCGACAACTTCCTTGGCCGCCTGCTGAGCGGCCGGATCGAGGCGGGCCGCGTCAAGGCGGGCGATACCGTCAAGGCCCTGTCGCGCGAAGGCGACCGGGTCGAACAGTTCCGCGTCAGCAAGGTTCTGGCCTTTCGCGGGCTGAACCAGCAACCCATCGATCTGGGCGAGGCAGGCGATATCGTCACGCTGGCGGGCATGGCCAAGGCCACCGTGGCCGACACGATCTGCGCCCCCGAGGTGGACAGCGCCCTGCCCTCGCAACCCATCGATCCGCCCACCATCAGCGTGACCTTCGGCATCAATGACAGCCCTCTGGCCGGTCAGGACGGCAAGAAGGTGCAGTCCCGCGTCATCCGCGAACGCCTGATGAAAGAGGCCGAATCGAACGTCGCCATCAAGGTCGAGGATACCCCGGGCGGCGAGGCTTTCGTGGTCTCGGGTCGCGGCGAATTGCAGATGGGCGTGCTGATCGAGAACATGCGCCGCGAAGGGTTCGAGCTGTCGATCTCTCGTCCCCGGGTGATCTATCAGGAACAGGACGGCGAACGGCTGGAACCGGTCGAAGAGGTCATCATCGATGTGGATGACGACTATACCGGCGTGGTGATCGAAAAGCTGACCGGCGACCGCAAGGGCGAGATGGTGGACATGCGCCCCGCAGGTGCCGGCAAGACCCGGATCGTCGCGCATGTGCCGTCGCGCGGGCTGATCGGCTATCACGGCGAATTCATGACCGACACGCGCGGCAATGGCGTGCTGAACCGGATCTTCCATGGCTGGGTGCCCTTCAAGGGCGCCATTCAGGGCCGCCGTCAGGGCGTGCTGATTTCCATGGAGGACGGCGTTTCCGTCGCCTATGCGCTGTGGAACCTGGAAGACCGGGGCAAGATGTTCATCGGCGCGCAGGAACAGCTGTATCAGGGCATGATTATCGGCGAACATTCCCGCGACAACGATCTGGAAGTGAACCCGCTGAAGGGCAAGAAGCTGACCAACGTCCGCGCCTCGGGCACTGACGAGGCCGTGCGCCTGACGCCGCCGGTGCGGATGTCGCTGGAAGAGGCCATCGCCTATGTCAACGACGACGAGTTGGTCGAGGTGACGCCCAGGAACATCCGGTTGCGCAAGCGGTTTCTTGACCCGCATGAACGCAAGCGGCAGGCCCGCGCCGAAGGCTGACCGCCCGGGCTTACCTGCCCAAAAAGCTGACTGTCACGACGACCCTGTTTGCGATATCATCGGGCTGCAGACCAATCTGCGGCCCTTGATGGAGCTGTCGGAATGTCGGATTCGTCCCGGTGGAGCATCCACCCCTGAGCCGCCCGGAACCAGCCGGGCAGTATGACGATACAGCAAAGCCAGCCGCCCCCGCGCGGCCAGCCCTGATCGGTTTTTTCCTGACATACCGCGCCGGAACCCGCATCCGCCGAAAATCGTTCAACCTTATGGCTTGCGGATTGAATTTTTCTCGGGTTGTGGTTGTACTGCATCTGCTTGACGGTTTCCGCCAGCTTATCCGGGTTTGCATGGACGTGACGCCTGCGCGGTCGCGCGGCATCCATGCCCGGTCCTGCCAGCACCTCAGACCCTGCACGGGGAAACGATAATGTATCATCAGAAACCGGACGGAAGCAGCGAACATAACCGGCTTCTTGATGCAGCGATGCGCCTGCTGCATCATCCCGCCATCCGCGTTCCCGAACTGGACGAGATCGCGCAAGAGGCCGGGGTCGAGGAACAGCAGGCCCGGGCGCTGTTCGCCGACAGCCGCGAAGTTTACGAGGCAGCCGCAGAGTGCGCCCTGCTGTGGCTGAACGACGCCTGCATCCGGGCGGTCGTCAAGGTCGATCCCGATGATTCCATGGCCCAGTTCGGGGCTCTGGGCGAGGCCTATATCGACTGGGCGGTGACGAATGAGCCCTATTTCCGCCTGATCTCGGGCGGGCAACTGGTCCAGCTGGTCGGCAGTCCGCGCCTGAAACGCTATCACGATGCGATGCGGGATCTGATGTTCAAGATGCTGGAACGGGCGCGCGACAGCGGGCGTCTGGCGGCGGATGAGAATATCGCGCTGATGGTGATCTCGGGGCGCAGCTTTGCCTATGGGCTGGCGCGGATGGTCGTGGACGGGCGGATGGCCGAATGGTATCCCGAGATCCCCCCGATGGAGGCCGCGCGACAGGCGCTGCATGATTATGTGCTGCGCACCGCGCGGGGCTCGATGCCGCGCGACCCGGCCCGGTAGCCGAAGGATCGACCGGCCCGGCGAATCACGGCAGGGCGGCGTCTGGCCCTGCCGATTGCGAAACCACCCGGAACCGGGACGCTCGTCACGCTGCAACCATGCCGGGTTGTGATATTGTCGTGACTCGCGGTCGATTTGTCGTTTATTCCCTTTGCCTTCCCTCGGGTAAGGGCGCAAAATCATCCTTGCTCGGGTTTCGTTCTGTTGCCCGCCAGAACCATTCCCCGTTGCGCATTGCGGCGGGCTGTGAACGGCGGGTCGGGATCGGCGGCGCGACCGCTGACGTCACGGAAAGGGCAGCAACTGTCTCTTTCCGGGCTGCGGCAGATCTGGGGTTCTGCCGCAGCCGACTTGGCCCGTCCCGCCCTTCCGGTATCGGGCCTTCCTGTCCGGGGCCGGTTGCGCTATCTCCTGTCGGCGAACACAGACAGAAAAAGAGACAGGCGTCGTGACCGACTATATCATCAAGGACATCAGCCTTGCCGGATTTGGCCGCAAGGAACTGGATATCGCCGAGACCGAGATGCCGGGCCTCATGGCGCTTCGCGACGAATATGGCGAGGCCAAGCCGCTGAAGGGCGCGCGGATCGCGGGCAGCCTGCATATGACGGTGCAGACGGCGGTGCTGATCGAGACGCTGGTGGCGCTTGGCGCGGATGTGCGGTGGGCGTCGTGCAACATCTATTCCACGCAGGACCACGCGGCGGCGGCGATTGCCGCGACCGGCGTGCCGGTTTTCGCGATCAAGGGCGAGACGCTGGCGGAATACTGGTCCTATACCGACCGGATCTTCCAGTTCGCGGATGGCGCGGCGAACATGATCCTGGACGACGGCGGCGACGCGACCATGTATGTGCTGCTGGGCGCGCGGGTCGAGGCCGGTGAGACCGGCCTGATCGACGTGCCGACCAGCGAAGAAGAAGAGGCGCTGTTTGCCCAGATCCGCAAGCGGCTGGCGGAAAGCCCCGGCTGGTTCACCCGTCAGCGCGATGCGATCAAGGGCGTGTCCGAGGAAACCACCACCGGCGTGCATCGCCTGTATGATCTGCACAAGAAGGCGCTGCTGCCCTTCCCGGCAATCAACGTGAACGACAGCGTCACCAAGTCGAAATTCGACAACAAATACGGCTGCAAGGAATCGCTGGTCGATGGCATCCGCCGGGCGACCGATGTGATGATGGCGGGCAAGGTCGCCGTGGTCTGCGGCTATGGCGATGTGGGCAAGGGCTGCGCGGCGTCGCTGCAAGGTGCCGGCGCGCGCGTCAAGGTGACCGAGGTCGATCCGATCTGCGCCCTGCAAGCCGCGATGGACGGGTTCGAGGTGGTGCTGCTGGAGGATGTCGTCGCCTCGGCCGATATCTTCGTCACCACCACCGGCAACCGCGACGTGATCCGCATCGAGCATATGCGCGAGATGAAGGACATGGCCATCGTCGGCAATATCGGCCATTTCGACAATGAAATTCAGGTCGCCGCGCTGAAGAACCACAAATGGACCAACGTCAAGGATCAGGTGGACATGATCGAGATGCCCTCGGGCAACCGCATCATCCTGCTGAGCCAGGGCCGCCTGCTGAACCTTGGCAATGCCACCGGCCACCCCAGTTTCGTGATGTCGGCCAGCTTCACCAATCAGGTGCTGGCGCAGATCGAGCTGTGGACCAAGGGCGACGACTACGCGCCCGGCGTCTATATCCTGCCCAAGGCGCTGGATGAAAAGGTCGCGCGCCTGCATCTGGACAAGATCGGGGTAAAGCTGACACAACTGTCGCGCGAGCAGGCCGATTATATCGGCGTGACGCCCGAAGGCCCCTTCAAATCCGACCATTACCGGTATTGATCCCATGACCGAATATTCGCTGTTCACCTCGGAATCCGTGTCCGAGGGCCATCCCGACAAGATCGCCGACCAGATTTCGGACGCGATCCTCGACGCCATTCTGGCCGAGGATCCGCGCGCCCGCGTCGCCTGCGAAACCATGGTCAAGACCGGGGTGGCGATCATCTCGGGCGAGATCACGACCAGCGCATGGGTCGATCTGGAATCCATCGTGCGCAGCGTCATCAACGATATCGGCTATACCTCGTCCGATGTGGGCTTCGACGGCGCGACCTGTTCGGTCATCAACATCATCGGCAAGCAGTCGCCCGAGATCAATCAGGGCGTCGATCGCGAAAGCCTTGAGGAACAGGGCGCGGGCGATCAGGGGCTGATGTTCGGCTATGCCAGCGACGAGACCGACGTACTGATGCCCGCGCCGATCACCTATGCGCATCGTCTGGTCGAGCGTCAGGCACGCGTGCGCCGCGACGGCACGTTGTCATGGCTGCGCCCGGATGCGAAATCGCAGGTGACCCTGCGCTATGCAGAGGATGGCCGCCCCGAAGGCATCGACACGGTGGTGCTGTCCACGCAGCACAATCCCGACATCTCTCTGGCCGACCTGCGCGAGGCGGTGATCGAAGAGATCATCAAGCCGGTGCTGCCCACCGAATGGCTGACGGAGGCGACGAAATATTTCATCAACCCCACGGGAAAATTCGTCATCGGCGGGCCGGTGGGCGATTGCGGGCTGACCGGGCGCAAGATCATCGTGGACAGCTATGGCGGCATGGCGCGTCACGGCGGCGGAGCGTTTTCGGGCAAAGACCCGAGCAAGGTGGACCGCTCGGCCGCCTATGCCGGGCGTTGGGTGGCCAAGAACATCGTCGCCGCGGGGCTGGCCAGCCGCTGCGAGATCCAGATCAGCTATGCCATCGGCGAGGCGCAGCCGACATCGATCAGCCTCAATACCTTCGGAACCGAGACGGTGGCGCATGAGCGCATCGTCGGCGCGGTGCGCGAGGTGTTCGATCTGCGGCCCTTCGCGATCATCCGCGATCTGGACCTGCTGCATCCGATCTATCGCCCGACCGCGACTTATGGCCATTTCGGGCGCGATCCCTATGCGCTGGCCGGAGCGACGGCATTCAGCTGGGAAAGGATCGATCGGGCCGAGGCGCTGAAAGCCGCGCTGAGCTGATCGGAATGGGGTGATTAAAAGGGGGGCGCTGCCCCCCTGCCCCCCCGAGGTATTTTCAAGGAGTGCGAGGGGCGGGCCCACAATCAGCTGGGGCCTGGATCAGGCGGGGCCGTAAAGCTGTCTGGCGCGGTCCTCGAAGGCGCGGACGATGCGCGACATGGCCTCGTGGAACACGACGCCGATCAGCTTTTGCAGGATCGCGTTGCGGAATTCGAAATCGACGAAGAATTCGATGTGGCAGCCGCCCTCGACCCGGTCGGTGAAGGTCCAGCCGCTGCGCATGTAGCGGAAGGGGCCGTCGAGATATTCGGTGTCGATTCGCAGCATGCCGGTGTCGGGATCGGCGGGCCACAGCACCACGCGGCTGCCGAACCGTTCGCGGAAGACCTTGAAGCTGATGACCAGATCGGCGGCGATTTCCTCGGCCCCGTCTGGCAGCGGGCGCCGCGCGCGGATGCGGGCGGCGCTGTTCCAGGGCAGGAATTTCGGATAGTCTTCGATATCGGCGACCAGATCGAACATCTGGTGGGCGGTATAGGGAAGGTCGCGGCTGTCCTGGTGATGCGGCAAGGCAGACTCTTGAAGTTCGACGCGGAATGTCTTTCGATATGCCGCGTCAATTAGCGGGGAAGCGCGCGATGAACAACCTGATCTGGCTGCTTCGCGCCACGAAATGGGCAAGAAACCCGCCAAGCGCCCGGATGGTCAAGCTGGTGCTGGCGATCATTGCCGCAGCCATCCTTATCTTCGCCATCGAAAAAATGGGTCTGTGGCCCGAATGGGCGCAGCTGGAACATGGCCGCGCGCCCAGGTTGCCGCGCTGATCGCGCCGCTCAGCGACGCGATCCGGCCCTGACCCGGGCGGGGGTGGGTGCGGGACGTACGGCTCCGGCGGCGGCCAGAAGCCCCAGCCCGATCATCGCACCTGCTGCCAGCAATTCCAGCATCCTGATCTCTCCTTGTTCCTGCCTTTGGCGCGGGATTACAGCCCGGCCTCGGCAAAGGTGTCGCATTGGTCCATCTGACCAGAACGGAAGCCGCGCATCAACCACTCTTGCCGCTGCGCGGCGCTGCCATGGGTAAAGCTGTCGGGAACCGGGGTGCGGCCCGCATTCGACTGGATCACGTCGTCGCCGACGGCGGCGGCAGCGCGCATGGCCTCTTCCAGATCGCCTTCCTCCAGCGAGCCGAAACGGTCCTGCGCGTGGCGCGCCCAGATCCCGGCATAGCAATCGGCCTGAAGCTCGGTCAGCACCGACAGCGCATTGGCGTCGGCCTCGGCCATGCGGGCGCGCAGCCCGTTCACCTCGGACAGCACGCCGGTCAGGTTCTGGACATGGTGGCCGACCTCGTGCGCAATGACATAGGCGGCGGCGAAATCGCCCTCGGCGCCCATCCGCTGCGCCATCATGTCGAAGAAATCGGTATCCAGATAGACCCGCTGATCCCCGGGGCAATAGAACGGTCCCATAGCCGCAGACGCGCCGCCGCAGGCCGATTGCACCGCACCGCGAAACAGCACCAGTCGCGGATCGGCATATTCGATTCCCGCCTGTTCGGGCAGGACCGGGGCCCAGACCTCTTCGGTATCGGCCAGCACGACCGAGACGAATTCGCCATATTCCTGATCGCGTTCGCTGAGCGGGGCGTCCTGCGCGGGCTGGCCCTGATCTAGCTCCCGCACGATGGGCGAGATGTCGATGCCGAAGAAATAGCCGACCGCCAGAATGGCCAGCATGCCGACCACACCCACGCCCCCTGCTCCGGCGGCGCCCATTCCGCGCCGATCCTCGACATTGCCGCTGCCCCGCCGACCACGCCATTTCATCGTCGATGCCCTTTCACAGGTCGGGGGAACTGCCCCCGGGAAACAAACTTCGCATACCGAAAACGGGTTCCCGCGACAGGCGGTGGCACCGACCGGTTGATGATGGATGATCACAGCGCCGCGACACAAGCGCAAGAGTGCTTGACGCCTGCCGCCCCGCGTCCCATCCAGACGCCAGAGCAACGGAATATCCGCCCTGCCCCACGCGGCGCAGGGCCAATGCGGCGGGACCATGATGACCGGAAAACAGCTTTCCCTTCTGGCGGGCGGCGGATCGGCGGCGCTGCTGATCGCGGCGCTGGGATTTCAGGCGGCGGGCTATGCGCCCTGCGAGCTGTGCATCCTGCAACGCTGGCCGCATCTGGCGGCGGTGGTGATCGCGGCGCTGGTCTGGCTGACCGGCTGGGTCCGGGCGCTGGCGGTGCTGGGCATGATCGCGGCGGCGGTGGCGATGGGGCTGGCGGTGTATCACGCGGGGGTGGAATGGCAGATCTGGGCCGGGCCGTCGCATTGTTCGGGCGGGGTCGGTGATCTGGCCAGCATGACCACCGCCGAGCTGATGTCGCGCCTGCAATCGGCCCCCGTGGTGCGTTGCGACGAGATCGCCTGGAGCCTGTTCGGAATCAGTATGGCCGGCTGGAACGCGATCTTTTCGGCGATGCTGGTCAGGGTTTGGGGTCTGGCGGCGAAACGGGGCGTCCAGAGGGGCTGAATCCGCGTCATTCCGGCCCGACAAGATTGCCCCCAGCGGGCGTGTCGGCTATACCGAAACTCAACAAGATGTTGAGGATTTCCCGTGGCTGACACTCCTGAAGACGATATCCCGGAAACCCCTGAATCGGGCGACGAAGGCGGTGGCACAGCGCGTTCGGTCATGGCCCATGACGGGCCGGTGATCGACATCAGCGCCGAGATGCGGACTTCCTATCTGGACTATGCCATGTCGGTCATCGTCAGCCGGGCGATTCCCGACCTGCGCGACGGGCTGAAGCCGGTTCACCGGCGCATCCTCTATGCGATGGAGGAGACCGGCAACACCAGCGACAAGCCCTATCGCAAATCGGCCCGCCCGGTCGGCGACGTGATGGGTAAGTATCACCCGCATGGCGACGGCGCGATCTATGACGCGCTGGTCAGGATGGCGCAGGACTTTTCCATGTCGCTGCCGCTTCTGGACGGTCAGGGCAACTTCGGCAGCATGGACGGCGATCCCGCCGCCGCGATGCGCTATACCGAGGTGCGGATGGACAAGCCCGCCGCCTATCTGCTGATGGATATCGACAAGGACACGGTCAATTTCCAGGACAACTATGACGGCAAGGACCGCGAACCGACGGTCCTGCCGGCGCGTTTCCCGAACATGCTGGTCAATGGCGCGGGCGGCATCGCCGTCGGCATGGCCACCAATATCCCGCCGCACAATCTGGGCGAGGTCGTGGACGCCACGCTGGCCTTGATCGAGGATCCCGACCTGTCGGCCGAACGGATCATGGAGATCATCCCCGGCCCGGATTTCCCCACCGGCGGGCTGATCCTTGGACGTTCCGGCGCGCGCAAGGCCTATCTGGAGGGGCGCGGCAGCGTCATCATCCGCGCGAAAACCCATATAGAGGAGCCGCGCAAGGACCGTTTCGCCATCGTCGTGGACGAAATCCCCTATCAGGTGAACAAATCCACCCTGATCGAGCGGATCGCCGAACTGGCCAAGGAAAAGCGGGTCGAGGGGATTTCCAGCGTTCAGGACGAATCCGACCGGCATGGCGTCCGCATGGTGATCGAGCTGAAACGCGACGCCACGCCCGAGGTGGTGCTGAACCAGCTGTTCCGCTTTACCGCGCTGCAAACCCATTTCGGCTGCAACATGCTGGCCCTGAACCACGGCCGGCCCGAACAGCTGACGCTGCGCGACTTCCTGACCCATTTCATCGCCTTCCGCGAAGAGGTCGTGGCCCGGCGCACCGCCTATGAGCTGCGCAAGGCGCGCGAGCGCAGCCATCTGCTGTGCGGTCTGGCCGTCGCAGTCAGCAATGTCGATGAGGTCGTGGCGACGATCCGGTCATCCGCCGACGCCGCCGAGGCGCGAGAGCGGTTGATGGAACGCCGCTGGCCCGCCCATGAGATTCTGGAATATCTGCGCCTGATCGACGACCCGCTGCATCCGGTGAACGAGGACGGGACCTATAACCTGTCCGAGGCTCAGGCCCGCGCGATTCTGGAACTGCGCCTGCAACGCCTGACCCAGCTGGGTGTGCAGGAAGTCACCGACGAGCTGAAAAACCTTGCCGATGCGATCCGCGAATATCTGGCCATCCTCGCCTCACGCGAACGTATCCTCGGCATCATCAGCGACGAGCTGCGCGAGGTGAAGGAACGCTTTGCCGTGGCCCGCCGGACCGAGATCACCCAGTGGTCGGGCGACATGGACGACGAGGACCTGATCGAGCGCGAGGACATGGTCGTCACCATCACCTCGGGCGGCTATATCAAGCGCACGCCGCTGGCCGAATTCCGCAGCCAACGGCGTGGCGGCAAGGGCCTGTCCGGCATGGCCACCAAAGAGGACGATGTCGTCACTACCCTGTTCGTCGCCAATACCCATACCGAACTGCTGTTCTTCACCACCGATGGTATGGTTTACCGGCTAAAGACATGGCGGCTGCCGCTGGGTGGGCGCACGGCCAAGGGCAAGGCCATCGTCAACATTCTGCCGATCGAGCCCGGTGTTTCCATCGCCGCCCTGCTGCCGATGGACGCGCCCGAGGTCGAATGGGACAATTATCAGGTCGTCTTTGCCACCGATCAGGGCGAGGTGCGCCGCAACGCGCTGTCGGACTTCACCAATATCATGCGCAACGGCAAGATCGCGATGAAGCTGCCCGAGGGCGTCAGCCTGATCGGCGTACGCATGGCGACGACCGATGACGATGTGATGCTGCTGACCGCTCAGGGTCGCGCGATCCGGTTCCCGACCACCGCTGTCCGCGTCTTCAAGGGCCGCGATTCGACCGGCGTGCGCGGCATCCGTCTGGCGGATGGCGACAGCGTCGTCAGCATGGCCGTGATCCGTCACTTCGAGGCCGATCCGGCCGAACGCGCGGCCTATCTGAAGATGCGCCGTGCCGTGGCCGGTGCGCTGGATGACGGGGCCGAACCCGACGAGGACGAAGAGGCCGTGGCCGAGGGCAGCATCACCCAGGAACGCTATGCCCGGATGTCGGCGGCCGAAGATCTGATCCTGACCATCACCGCCAAGGGCGCGGGCAAGATCAGCTCCAGCCACGATTACCCGGTGCGCGGGCGCGGCGGTCAGGGCGTCATGGCGATGGACAAGGCCATGCGCGGCGGCCCGCTGGTTGCCAGCTTCCCGGTGGAAATGGACAACCAGATCATGCTGGCGACCTCGACCGGGCAGTCGATCCGGGTGCCGGTGGACGGGATCAGCTTCCGTTCGCGCAGCGCAGGCGGGGTGCGGGTCTTCAATACCAGCAATGGCGAGGTCGTGGTCTCGGTCGCGCGGATCGAGGAACCGGCGGGCGCCGTGGATGAGGCCGAGGACGACGCCGCCACGGATGGCAACGCAGGCGGCCCCACCGATGGCGCCGCAGACAACGACGAATGAGACCGGACCGGGGGGCGAATTTCGCCCCCCGTTTCATCTGACGCAAGCACTGCCATTGGGGGCTGCCATTGTACGAACCACATGACCGGATCCTGCGCGATCGGCTTCAAACCGGCTTTCTGGGGCTTATCGCCTTCGCGCTGTTGATGTTCATGCTGGTTCAGGCGCGTTTCCTGCTGATCTCTCTGGCCATCGCGATCATCCTGTTCTCGCTGACCTCGGACGCGATCTGGGGCATATCGACCCGGCTGAAGGTGCCGAACTGGCTGGCCACGACGCTGGCGCTGTTCGGGATCGCGCTGGGGGTGCTGTGGATCTCGACCACCATCGTCGCGCAGGTGAACGAGGTCGTGGTCACCGCCATCACCTATGCCGAAAGGGCGCAGGCGTCATTGCCAGCGCTGACCGAACGGCTGGGACCCGAGGCGCAGGACCGCATCATGACCTTCATCGGCGGGTTCAACATCACCGGCTGGATCCGGTCGCTGGCCGGTCAGGCATCGGGGTTGTTGTCGGGCAGCGTGCTGGTGATCCTGTTCGTGGGCTTCATGTTCGCCGAGCGTTTCTGGTTCAGCACCAAGATCGAGCGGCTGGTGCGCGACCCGGTTCTGGCCCGTCAGGTCGAGGATATCATCAGCTCGATCATGCACCGGGTAAACCGCTATCTGATCGTCAAGACGGCGATCAGCGCGGTGACGGCGGCGCTTGTCTGGTCGATCTTCAAGCTGGCCGGGCTGGAGCTGGCCGGATCGGTCGCGCTGCTGACCTTCGTGCTGAATTTCATTCCCACCGTCGGCTCTATCATCGCCACGGTCATCACCATCCTGCTGGCCTTCGTGCTGACCGGCGACATGACCCTGACATGGATCGTGGGTTTCGCCTGCATTGCCGCGCAGTTCATCATCGGCAATGTCATCGACCCGATGCTGCTGGGTCAGACGCTGCGCATGTCCAGTCTCGGCATCATGCTGAGCCTGTCCTTCTGGGGCGCGATCTGGGGCATTGCGGGCATGTTTCTGGCTGTGCCGATCATGGCGGCGGTGATGATCGTCTGCGCCCATATTCCGTGGCTGCGCCCGGTCGCGGTCATGCTGTCGCGCGAGGGGCTGCCCGACGATGGCAGCGACGACGAACACAAGGGACGCCGCCGCGCCGCCTGACGCCCCGCCCGGTGGCCCCCGATCAGACGCCCGGATCGTCCTCGTCCGGGGCCACGATCATCGCCTGGGTCGCAGCCGCCGCGGTATCATTGCCCTTGGCCTCGTCACCCTCGACCAGAGGCGGGGCGGGCCAGCGTTCGCGGGCGGTAAACGGCATCGCGATGCCTTCCGCGTGGAACCGTTCGACCACGCGGTGATAGATCTCGCTGGTCACGCCCAGCCCTTCGGCGACATCGGACAGAACCGCGCGGATCTCGAAATTCATCGTGTCCACGGTGATGCCCCGGAACAGCACCGCAGGGGCCGGGTCGATGGTGACGGTCGGCTGATCCTCGACGATCTCCATCAGGATCTGTTCGATCTTCCGCGTGTCGGTGGTGGGTGCCACGCCGATCGGCAGGATGATCCGGCCCATCTTGTTATGGCGGGTCCAGTTGGTCACCGGCTGGCTGATCAGGTCGCTGTTGGGGACGATGACCTCGGTGCGGTCGAAGGTCTCGACCTGCGTGGCCCGGACCGAGATGCGCTTGACCACGCCCAGATCGCCATTGCCGGTGCTGATCCAGTCGCCGACGCTGATCGGCCGCTCGATCAGCAGGATGATGCCGGACACGAAGTTCGACACGATGTTCTGCAAGCCGAAACCGATACCGACCGACAGCGCACCCGCGACGATGGCGATGGAGGACATGTCGATCCCGGCCGAGGTGATCGCCAGCAGCGCGGCCAGCACGATCCCGACATAGCCCAGCCCCGAGACCACAGCATTCTGGCCGCCCGGATCAAGTCGCGTCTTGGGCAGGATCGAACTGCGGAATGCCCCCTGCGTCACCCGCGTTGCGCCGTAACCGATGCCGAAGACGATCAGGAAGGTCAGGATGGAACCGGGCGACAACCGCACCCCGCCAAAGCTGACACCCTGCTGGATGGCGGCGAACTGGTCGATCAGATCGGCCTCTCGCGCGCCCCAGATGACCAGAAACAGCGGCACCGACAGCAGGATCAGCACGAAGCCGATCAGCAGCGGGGCCAGACCCTCGCGCGCGCCCTCCTGCCCGCGTTTGACCATGTTGAAAATGTCGGCGATGAAATCCTGCACCGATACCAACACCAGAATCAGCGCCAGCGACAGGCCCCAGGGCCAGATCAGCACATTGCCCATATTGACATAGCCGACCGCCGCCAGACCCACGCCTGCCAGCGCCACCAGCCGCAGGATCGCGCCCACCACCGTCAGCACGCGATAGCGGAACGAGGGATCGTCCGGCGCCGCCCATTTATGCAGCTGCCGCAGCACATTGCCCAGCCGGAACAGCGCGACCGCCGCCAGCAGGATCAGGACGAAATGCACGACCGAGGCCGCGCCTTCAGCAAAATCCATCGGCACATGGGTATCGGGATCGCCCGCCCGCCAATAGATTCCGGTCAGCGGCAGTACCGCATGGGACAGAATGTGGTGGATCGCAAAGACCACCGCCAGCAGGCTCAGCATCCGCCGCGCGCGGGTGCGCCCCTCGTCCGGCATGGTCAGGGTCTGATAGGCGATGGCGGTGCGCGGGAACATGATCCGCGTCAGCCACAGCCCGCCGAACAGGAACACGCCCGCCGCCGGGATCGCATCCAGAAACGGTGCCGACCACTCGCCAAAAAAGCCGGTCGCACGCAGGCCGCGGACCGCCAGATAGACGCCGATCATCGGGATGATGATCTGCCCCAGCGACACCACATAGGCCACCACGGCCCGCGAATGATCCGACGCCCATGCCGACAGCCGCGTCGTCAGTGACGCCACCCAAAGTCGACCCGCCGTCAGCAGCACGAAGGCCGCCACCAGATAGGCCAGTACCTGCGGCAGTCGCGGCTTCAGCTGTTCCCAGACGCCCTGTTCGTCGAAATTCTGGACGAACTCGGCCCCCATCTGCCGCCCCAACTCCACCGTCTCGGATCCGGCCAGCAGCCAGTTCCCCGGAAACAGCGGCGAGGGCGAATGCCGCGCCAGCATCGAGGCCTGACGCTCGGCGGTGACGCGGGCGATTTGCTCGATGATGGAATCGGCGCGGCTGAAGGCCTCGACGGCGGTCAGGCGCGGGGCTTGCAGGCTGGACAGCTGGCCGTTCAGCTCTGCCCGTCTTGTCGCGACTTCGCTTTCCTCGGTCTGCCCTTCGGCCGGGGGATCTCCAAGCGCCGCAAGCTGTTCCTGCACCGCCTTGATGCGGTTGGCATTGGTGCCCTGCGCATCGTGGAACTGACGGCGCCAGTCGGCCATCTCGGAGCGCGTGCGGTTCAGATCCTCGTCGCTGGCCTGCGGATCATCGGCCAGCGCCTCGGCCTGACTGGCCGCGCTTTCCCACCGGGCATAGTCGGGGCCGCCGTCCTCTTGTGCCCAGACCGGCGCGGCGAAAAGGGTCAGCACCGTCAGGACGACGGTCAGAAAAGCGCGGGCCATAAGGATCAGTCCTCGAAGACTTCGGGAACCTCCGGCGCAGCTCGGCTCAGCCAGTCCGGCACGGGCAGCGATTTGGCCCGCAGGAAGTTCGGGTTGAACAGTTTCGTCTGATAACGCGTGCCATAGTCGCACAGTACCGTCACGATGGTGTGACCCGGCCCCATCTCCTGCGCCATGCGGATCGCGCCCGCGACGTTGATGCCGGACGAGCCGCCAAGGCACAGCCCCTCGTCCTTGAGCAGGTCGAACAGGATCGGCAGCGCCTCGGCATCGGGGATGCGCCAGCTGAAATCGGGGGTGAAACCTTCCAGATTGGCGGTGATCCGGCCCTGCCCGATGCCCTCGGTGATGGAACTGCCGGGCGCGTCGAATTCACCGGTGGTATAGAAGGAATGCAGCGCCGCGCCCTCGGGATCGGCCAGCCCGATCTTCACGCCCTTGGGCTGCAACGCATCGGCCACCCCGGCCAGCGTACCGCCAGAGCCGACGGCGCAGACAAAGCCATCGACCTTGCTGTCGGTCTGTTCCCAGATCTCGGGGCCGGTGGTTTCCAGATGCGCCTGACGGTTGGCCACATTGTCGAACTGGTTGGCCCAGATCGCGCCGTTCGGTTCGGTCCTGGCCAGTGCCTCGGCCAGACGCCCGGAATAGCGGACATAGTTGTTGGGATTCTTGTAGGGCGCGGCCGGCACCTCGACCAGCGTGGCACCCGCCAACCGCAGCATGTCCTTCTTTTCCTGACTCTGCGTCTCGGGGATCACGATCACGCTGCGGAACCCCATCGAGGCACCCACCAGCGCCAGCCCGATGCCGGTATTGCCCGCCGTGCCCTCGACGATGGTGCCGCCCGGGCGCAACTCGCCCCGTGCCACCGCGTCGCGGATGATATAGAGCGCCGCGCGATCCTTGACCGACTGACCCGGGTTCATGAACTCGGCCTTGCCGAGGATCTCGCAGCCGGTTTCCTCGCTGGCGCGATTGAGCCGGATCAGCGGCGTGTTGCCGATAGCGGCAGCAAGATCAGAGCAGATACGCATGGCGGCCGACCTTTTCTGGGTGGTGTGTTCAACGCCAATACCTACACATGCCCGCATGGCAGGGGCAACCCCGCCCGACGATCACAGCGCCGCCCGCAACCGTCCGGCCTCTCGGTCCAGCCACAGCGCCAGCAGCGCCAAAGGGCCGTTGGTGATCTGTCCCGCCAGTGCCATCCGCGTCAATTCCGCGCGTTCCACCAGATGGCCGCGGATATCCTCGGTCTCATCGGCCAGCCCGTGAACGCCCTCGATCCCGTCCGGCAGATCGGCGATGCCGACGAACAGATACAGGAACTCGGTCAAGGCGCCGGGACTGGGATAGTGCGACATGGCCTGAAACAGCTGGCCAATCCGCAGGTCGGCCTCTTCCAGCGCCTCGCGCCGGGCGGCAGATTCGACGCTTTCGCCCGCATCGACGCGGCCTGCCACGGCCTCCAACAGCCACGGCTGCGGATCGTGGCGCATCACCGGCCCCATGCGGAACTGTTCGATCAGCAGCACCCGGTCGCGCTTCGGGTCCCAGGGCAGCACGACCACCGCATCGCCGGTGACAAAGCCCTCACGCCGCATATCGGGCGTGAAGCCACCGGCATGGGTGCGATGCGACAGGTGCCATGTCTCGACCGCGAAATAGCCCGCAAAGGGTTCCTCCCGCGCTGTCACCCGCACATCACTGGAATCGCGCAAGGGCACCAGATCGCCGCCCGAAGGCGGGGTCGCCCGCCCCCGGATACGACTGTCGGCCCAGATCCCCAGCATCGGCAGACGGCGCGCGATCTGCGCGGCTGGCCGGTCGCGCGGTGCCTCCAGAATCAGCCGGGCGATCTCGGCGGCAAGCTCGGGCAGCCAGCGGGTTGCGTCCCACGGCGCGCCCTGCCCCGCGCCCTCGACCGCGCCCAGAACCTGCCCCTGCGGGTGCGCCAGCGGCTTCAGCCCCATCACCGCCGCATAGCGGGACAGTTCCGGCGTCATCCCGGTCTCGACCGCAGGCAGATCGCCCGGCGCGGCCACCAGCTCCGGCCAGCCGCCCGCGATGATCCCCGCCTCAGCGCCGCCATGCAGCCGCCCCGAAATCACCGCCTCGCGCCCGTCCACTGACAATGCTGTCCGCAAGGCCGGATGCGCCAGCGGTCCCACCAGAAAAACCCTTGTCACAGATCGCGCCCCTGAAGCTGCCGCGCTGCTGCCAGCCCGGTTTCCCGCATCAATATCTCGAACAGCTCGTCATAGCCTCGAAACAGCGCCACAGACAGTGCCTGCCCCGGACCCGAGGCCGCAAAAGCGATGTAATCCTCGACCTCGGCATCGCTCAGCGGCGAAAGGGACAGCATCAGATAGGCGCGGATCCAATGTTCGGTATCGCGCCGGATCTGCGGCTCTTGCGCCATCGCCTCGGTCAGGATCTGCCCCTCGCTCAGCGGCACGCGATAGCCGCCGCCTTCGGCGAACCCCTGCGAGAACGCGATCGTGCCGTTCAGCGCCCCGGCGACATTCGGCTCGATCAGGTCGGCGACCTCGATCAGCCGGTCGATCTGATCGGCCCGGTTGTCCCCCCGCCGCGCCGCCGCGTCATAGCGATAGAGCGCATCTTCTTCCGCGCCCTCTTCCATCATCGCCCTGCGCGCCGAGTTCTCCAGCCCGACAAGCCGCCGGCCCAGATCGGATTCGTAAAAGGCCAGCCCCCCGGCCAGCAACGCCGGATCGGTGTCCGAGGTCAACCGCCCCAGCGCGTCCTGCATGATCGCGGTCATGCGCTGCGGGTCGTGGATCGCGGCGACCTGCGCCATCCAGCCGTGATCGCCCGGGCTGCCCGGATTCATGCCCTCGGCCTCGGCCACCGCCTCATCGCCCATGATCTCCATCATCCCGGCAAGGTTCAGGCTGTCCCACAGCCTTTGCTGCAACGCCGCCCGGTCGGTGAGGGTCGTTTCCGGAGAGGTCTGCGCCATCACCTGCAATGGCAGCGTCAGCCCGACGGCAAGGATCAGGACAATCAATCGCAGCATCACACGCCCTTTCGCATTCTTCTTGCGTTTTTTGGTCCAAACCCTCTTGCGCTTCAACCCTCGCCCCTCTAAATCCCGGCCTCACCACCCAAAAGCGCGGAGAGGTGCCGGAGTGGTCGAACGGGGCGGTCTCGAAAACCGTTGAGCCTTCACGGGTTCCGTGGGTTCGAATCCCACCCTCTCCGCCAACTATGGTCAGTCAAAATTGTTAAGTATTTAATATTTTCAGATACTTATCATTTCTTGCCGCCCTTCGACCCCCTCCCACCTTCATTTTTGCCCCACATTTTGCTACACTTTCTGCTCCACGGTGGGCGTGAGGGTGGTTGGCAATGCGGATCATGAAACGGGGTGAGATCTGGCATCAACGGCGGCGGGTTCCGGTTAGGTTCCGCTCGGTCGAGACCCGGCGCGAGATCTGGCAAAGCCTGCATACCGACTCTGAAACGGTTGCCAAGCAAAAGGCGCCAATTATCTGGCAAGAACAGCTGAATGCCTGGGAGGCCAAACTCGCCGGTGAAGATGAGGATGCCGAGCGCCGGTTTGAGGCGGCGCGCGATCTGGCGCAATTGCGCGGCATGCGCTATTTGCCGGTGCGCAAGGTCGCGGAACTGCCCCGCGATGCCCTGCTCGACCGGATCGAGGCGATTCCCGAACGCAAGGGCGTGATCGACAGCCGCGAAGCCACAGCCATTCTGGGCACCACCCCAGAGCCGCCCATCCGGATTTCCCGGGCGCTGACGCTTTATTGGCAACTTGCCAAAGACCGCACCCTTGCAAAAAGCCTCGATCAGCTTCGTCGGTGGGAGAATCCGCGCAAAAAGGCGATTGCCAATCTGATCTCCGTGATCGGGGACAAGCCCCTGGCCGAAATTACCGGCGATGACATGCTGGATTTTCGGGATTGGTGGCTGGAACGGATGCGAGCCGAGAACCTGACTGCCAATAGCGCGAACAAAGACCTGACCCATCTTGGCGATGTCCTGAAAACCGTCAACAGCATGAAGCGCCTCGGCCTGACCCTTCCGCTGTCAGAACTGTCCTTCAAGGAAGGCAAAACAGGCAAACGCCCCGCCTTCAGCGATGGCTGGATCCGTGACAAGCTTTTGGCGGCGAATGCGCTGGATGGTCTTAATGATGAGGCGCGGGGCATTTTTCTGGTGATGATCAATACCGGCATGCGCCCGAGCGAGATTGCCGGTCTGCGCCCCGATGAAATCAAGCTTGAGCGCGTCTATCCCCACCTGTCCCTGCAGCCGATCGGGCGCGAGCTGAAATCAGAAAATGCCGCGCGGGTGATACCGCTGCTTGGCGTTTCGCTCACCGCGCTGAAGGTCTTTCCCGACGGGTTCCCGCGGTATCGCAACAACTCGGCCACGCTCAGCGGGACCATCAACAAATATCTCGTTGAAAACGGATTGAAAGAGACATCGGCCCATACGCTGTACAGTCTGCGCCATGCCTTTGAAGACCGTATGCTCGCCGCCGGAATTGACGAGCGGATCCGGCGCGATCTGATGGGGCATTCTTTGGGGCGCGTGCGTTATGGTGAAGGGGGCAAGCTTCAGCAGGTGACGCGTTTGCTGGAACCGATCTCGTTTTGAATGACGATGGCCCGTGCCCGGACCAGGACATCATCATGCTGCCGGGCTTGCTCAAGTTCGATTTCTCGCTCAAGCCTGACGAAAACCGGGGCGAAGGCCGGATCATGTTCCAGCAACCGCGCGACCTTGACCAGGGCACGACGCAGACGCTCGAGTGTCTCTGCGCTTCTGTCTGGTCGGGAGGAAGGGGTCCGTCGCGCAACAGCACCCGCATTCGCAGGCAAACGTGCGTTTCGGGACATGCATGCGGCAAAAGAAGGCGCCGCAAGCGGTCCCTTTCTCCGGTTCACATCGATTTCGCCCCGTTGCCGCATCAAGCACTTTTACGTTCTGCCCATTGTGGCCCAAAACCGCCACAGGAAGGAATATAGCTGAACAAACTTTGAAAGGCTTGGCCGGAACCGCCAATTCGAGGTTCTGCAGGTCCCAATTATGTGGATAACTATAGCGAGGGTGCCGCCGCCCCCTGATGGGCGGTGAGATTTGGGTTGGCATTTGGTGATACGCAAGTGCTGGACAGGACGTAAGCGCGACGCTGATCACCTCCTGCCGCTGGTGATCTGAAGGACCCGGCCGTCCGCAAGGCCAACCGACGCGAGCAATCCGCCCCGATCATCTCCGCGCTCAAGCCCTGGCTGGAGACCCAGCTCTCGCGCATCCCGCAGAAATCCCTGCTGGCCGAGGATATCCGCTACACCCTCGCGCACTGGCCCGGCCTGATCCGCTTTATCGACGATGGCGCCCACGATGGCCGCAGCGCATGTCAGTCACACCTGTGGCAATCCATACCTTGGTCGTGTCGCGAAGGCTGTGGAAATTCCCTGGCGGCTTGCTCCGGGCATGTGAAGTTGGCGCGGGTCAGGCGGCGAGGTCAAGTGCCATCGGCTCAAGCGGCTGAGCAAGGGTCTCCCATCCGTCGACCTTGCGCATCTGGATCTGCCCCGAGGCCAACAACGCCCAGAGCAGCATCGGCACGGTTTTGGCGCAGGGCAGCACGGTCTGGGTCTTGATCCGGCGCCGAAACTCCTCGTTCAAACGTTCTATCGTATTGGTGGTCCGTGCGGATTTCCATTGCGAGGGATCGAGGCGGGTGAAGCCGAAGAGGCGATCGCCGGCCTCCTTAAGGCTATCGGCCACCGCCCGGCACTTGAGCTTCCACTTGCGCAGGAAGGCCTTGCGGCGCTTCTCGATCTCGGCGGCGGTATCGGCGTAGATCATGTCGCGGTAATCCTCGCTCAGCTCGTCATGCAAGCGCTTGGGCGCGTGGCCGAGCAGGTTTCGGTGCTTGGTATCTGGCGTCTCTGTCCCATTGAGATTTGCGGTTTCGGACCTGCGGCTGAGCGGCGATTTTTCTTCTGAAGTTTCAGAAGGGAGTTGGAATGGCGGATGGCGGGGACGGATTTGTCGGGCGTTGCGAGGTTGTAGAGCCTCGTCGGAGGAACCGGCGCTGGCCTGACGATGTGAAGGCTCGGATTGTCGCGGAGAGCCTGCAACCCGGTGTTCGGGTTGCGGATGTGGCGCGTCGTCATGACATGCAGCCCCACCATCTTTCGGAATGGCGTAGCCGTGCTCGGCGCGGATTGTTGGCTCTGCCGGCCGATTTCATGGCGCGGCCCGAGTTGCCCCGCTCCATTTCCCCGGAGCCGTTTTTTGTGCCGCTGGCGGTTGACGATCCTTCTGATCGACAAGCCGGGAAGGCCGTGCCTGTGGCGCCTGATCGGCACAGGCACGGGATCCAGAAGGCTTTTGTGGCGATGCAGTTCGAGCTTTCGGTCGAACGGGCGGCCCGCCAGCACGAGCAGGCGGTGGTGGCCGAGAAGGAAGCCTTCATCACCGAACTGAAGGCGCTGATCGAGAAGCTGGAAGGCCAGGTCCGGGATTACCGGCGCACGAAGTTCGGACCGAAATCGGAAAAGATGGACCCGGCGCAACTGGCACTGGCGCTGGAAGATCTGGAAACGGCCATTGCCGAGACCCACGCACAGATCGCGGACGTCGAGGACAGGATCGCGGCCAGCGAACCAGAGCCCGAGAAGCGCAAGCCGCGACCGCCCCGCAAGGCACGGGCATTGCCCGAGAGCCTGCCGCGCGTCGAGCGGGTGGTCGAGCCCGACAGCATCGTCTGCCCCTGCGGTTGCGGGGACATGGTCCGGATCGGCGAGGACCGGAGCGAACGGCTGGGTTACATCCCGGCACGTTATCAGGTGATCGCCACGGTGCGCCCCCGTTATGCCTGCCCCAAGGGGCGAGCCGGTGTGGTGCAGGCCAAGGCACCCGCGCATCTTCTGGAGGGCAGTTGGCCGACCGAGGCACTGCTGGCGCAGATCGCCGTTTCCAAGCATTCCGAGCATATGCCGCTGAACCGGCAGGCCGTGGTGATGGCGCGGCACGGGCTGCCGATCGAGCGCTCGGTGCTGGCCGACTGGATGGGCCGGACCGGTGCCCTGATCGCGCCCGTGGTCGACCACATGGCCAGGCGGCTGATGGCGGAAAGCACGCGGCTCTATGTCGATGAAACCACCGCCCCGGTGCTCGATCCAGGGCGTGGCACGACGAAAACCGGCTACCTCTGGGCCGTTTTACGGGACGACCGGGGGTGGGGCGGCACCGCTCCGCCCGGCGTGGTGTTCCACTACCGGCCCGGGCGTAAGGGCGAATATGCCGCTGAAATCCTTGCTGGCTTCGATGGCACGATCCAGGTTGATGCCTATGGTGCCTATACCCATCTCGCCACGCCAAAACGCACCGGCGGCGCTCCCTTGCGGTTGGCCTTTTGTTGGGCGCACGGCCGGCGCAAGTTGATCAAGGCCAAGCCGAAGAAAGGCTCACCGATCATCGATGAGGCGCTCCTGCGCATTGCTGCGCTCTACAAGGTCGAGGATGCCATCCGCGGAAGCGATCCGGAACATCGACGGGCCGTCCGGCAGAAACTGTCCCGCCCCCTGGTCGACGCGTTCTTTACCTGGCTGAAGGCACAGGCTGCCCGCGTCTCGCGAAAATCCGACCTTGGTGAGGCCATGGCCTATATGCTGAAGCGCCAGGACGGCTTCCGGCTGTTCCTTGATAACAGCCGCGTCGACATCGACTCCAACCTGGTCGAGAATGCCATCCGAAGCCCGGCCATGAACCGCCGCAACGCATTGTTTGCCGGCCATGACGAGGGCGGACGCAACTGGGCTCGCTTCGCCAGCCTCATCGGCACATGCAAGATGAATGGCGTCGAGCCCTATGCCTACCTGCGCGATCTCTTCACGCGCCTGGCCAACGGCCACCTGGAAAAAGACATCGACGCCCTGATGCCCTGGGCATATGCCCAAACGGCGAAACCAGCCGGGATGAACTCATAAAGGACTCCTTTCTGAGCTACGAACGGGCGTCAGCTCTGTCCGGCACCCCGCGGCGCAAGCCTGAAATCAATGGGGCGCAGCCGCCGCATACGGTGCTTGTGAACGGTGCAGCGTTGAAAGGGCAGGTCCTCGCCCCAGAGCGCCACGAGCGCGGCTTCCAGGCCGGGGGCGCCGTCAACGATCACGAACTCCGGCCGCCTCAGGCCCCGCGCATCCAGATCGGTGAGGAACTGGCTCCAGGCAGCCGTGCTTTCGCCGCCCATATTCTTGATCGAGATCAGCACCTTTTGCCCGTCGCGACGGACGCCGATCGCGGCCAGGACCGAGATGCTGGTGGCCTTGCGGTCCAGCCGGGTCTTGATGACGGTGCCATCGAGAATGAGCCGGACGATGTCCTCCTCGGCCAGGTCACGCATGGACCAAGCGTCCCAATCCACCTTCACCTTGCGCCAGGCCCGGCTGACCACGTCCTTGCTCACTGCCCCCTCGAACAGACCAAACAGCGCCCGCTTGACCCGACGCGTATTGGTTCCGGACAGGTAGACCGCCGCGATCAGGGCCTCGGCCTTCTTCGTCAACCGCTGGTAGCGCGGCAATGCCTGCGAGCGTCATTCGGTGACTTTGCCCGCCTCGTCCTCGATCCGGGCGCGCGGCACCCGCACCGTCTCGGTCCCGAATGTGCCGGTCAACTGTCGGTCGCGATGCCCATGGCGGTAGCCCTTGGCCTTGTCGTCGCCGCGTCCATAGCGGAGGCGACCGAGAAATTCGGCCAGTTCCTCTTCGAACAACGCCTCGATGGTGGCGCGCACGTTCGCCCGCAGACGGTCTTCGATCGGATCATATCCCGTTGCGTCAGGCAGTAGCGAAAAAGACGAGCTGTCGATATTCTGCTTCATGGCGTGATCTCCCTGGCGGTTGCCGCCGCCGGTTGGGTGGGTGTCAGTTCACCCGGAGATTACGCCGCCAGCCAATTTCCACCAGTTCCGAGACACGACCCGAGGCCGGATGTCAGTCTTTTCCTCTCGTTTTCGAAGGCTTATCGGTGAGTCCTGACGCTCAGATCACCACTCGGGTGCCAGCCCGCCGTTTCCCTGTATCTGCACGCCATGGCCCTGCTACGCCCTGAAGCCTGTTGCAGGCCGATGATCTGACGCTTCCTTAGTCATCCCCATCCGGGGCGCGTCGTGCTTCTCCCCGGTGGAACGGGGACGGGATGGCAGGCTCAGGCAGTATTGAGGCAAGCAGGCAGCGGGGCGCGCGGATGCTCCGGAGCGCGCTCGGGCCTGCCATTTCTGCGTATTTGCAGGATCCGGGCGTCATCGAGGTGATGCTGAACCCGGACGAGCGTATCTGGGTGGACCGGCTCTTGGAGGGGCTCGCGGATACCGGCGAGCGCCTGTCGCCCGAGGATGGCGAACGCATCGTTCGGCTGGTCGCGCATCATGTCGGCGCCGAGGTCCATGCCAGGAACCCACGCGTCTCGGCCGAACTGCCCGAGAGCGGCGAGCGGTTCGAGGGGCTGCTGCCGCCGGTGGTATCGGCCGCCTCCTTCGCCATCCGCAAGCCCGCCGTCGCGGTCTTCACGCTCGATGACTACGTCACTGCCGGGATCATGACCCGCATGCAGGCCGAGGCGCTGCGGCTGGGCGTCACCGCGCTTCCCATGCGAGGCGAGCGCGGTACCCCGCACGGGATCGCTGCCATCGCCCGAGGCGGAAAGTTTAAGCCAAAATCCTGAACTGCCCCCATCCTTGACGATGTCGTCGGCCGTCAGTGTCGTAACCGAGACCGCACCGCCAATCCCGGCGCGTGCGGTGCTGGCGCCTTTCTCGATGGCCACAGAAGAAATGAAATCAGGATCAATAAAAGTCCGGTCGGCCACACCCTGATACATAGCGCCTACGGCTCCAGGTTTAATAGGTCAGTGCTTTGGCCTTGGCTGGTGCAGCCGCCGGCGCACATTCGCACGGAACGTATTCCGCATGTCCTTGTTGATCACGTCAAGATCGAACCATTCCGGGTCGAAATGCCCACCCGCCCAGCGGAGGTTCGCTTCGTGATCATCATGGTCCTGATCCCGGATCGTTTCCAGGAAATCACCATATGACCACGGACCGCCGACGTCTTCGGGTGGCCGGGCACGAGCGCCTTCGAGGCATTCGGCATGGCGGGGCACTGGATCGAGCGACAGCCATTCCTCGATCCTGATGACATGGTGCCAGTCGTCGCCGAAGTCGTAGAGATAGGTGAAGGTGGAATCTCGCCCGACAAAATCTGCTAGCCGGACCTCGGTATAGTCGAAGACTCTCGGCCCGCCATATCCGTCATCAAGCAAGTCGAGATCGCCATAGCGCAACCCGCCAATGCGGAATTCGTGCAGATGGCTGTCGGTCCAGCTGAACCCGGCCTGCAGAACCAGGTGCAGTTTATCCAGCGTCCACTTGGCCGGAACAACGAGTCGTCGCCAGATCGGCGGCTCGATTTCCGCAAGGGACACATGCAGACGAACAGCGTTGTAAAGCAGGGACAAACCGCACCTCTCCAATCAGATCGCAAAGTCCTCAAGGGTTTTCCCGGCGGCGAGGGCATCTGCGATCCATGCCGGTTTGCGGCCTCGGCCCGACCAGGTGATCTCCGGATTTTCCGGATGGCAATACCTAGCCACGGACTCGGACCGCTTTCGCGCCGGGGCAAAGCCCACCAGATCGGCCAGAGGGAAGCCGAGTTCATTGGCGAGCGCGTTCACCTTTGCAAAGGCTTCGGCCTTCTGGCGATCCTCGAAGCTGGAAATCGCTTTGGCGACGTTCTTTTCCAACTGCTTCAACTCGGCAAGCGACAAGGCGGTCAGATCGATATCGGTCATCGGTATCCCCGTTGTTATGCTTCAGGTTTAATGCAGACGGGCTATCGGGGCAATCGCGAGCATCAACCGGCAGTGCCGGATAGACACCGCCCCATGAGCAGAAAATCACCTCCGCGCCGATACCGGACATCACGGAGCCTGGTCAGGTGGGTTTCACCGGGCAGGGTCTTCGGCGCGATGGCGGCCGCGTTGACCCTCGGGTTCTTCGCCATCGAACGTTTTCCTAAATATCTCGGGTGAATCGCCCCGGGTCTGTCGGAGACCATCAACTTAAATCAGGATGATGGTTATGACGAAAAGCAAGATGGCAAATCGCTACTCACCAGATGTGCGTGAGCAACTGACCGCACAGGACATTGCTGAGTTGGAGCGGATCCTGCTCGAAAACGGCGTAGCCGATCCTGACATCATCGCCACGATCCAGGCGGACGGCGGGATCGGGCAGTTCCTGCGCTCGCTGACCGGACTCGACCGCGCGGCTGCTAAACAGGCGTTCAGCGCGTTCCTGTCGTCACGCAACCTGAGCGCCGACAGATCGAGTTCATCGACATGCTCCTCGACCCGATGCGCTTCTTGAAGCGGAACAGCGGAGTCCCGACTATTTAGTCCGACCGAACATGCGGATAGGACGCTGTACAGTGAGCCAATAGTCATCAAACATCGTGTTTACAGTCACTTGCCTGCCCAAGACATGGTTATTTTTTATCTGCATGCCTTGCCGCCCACGAATGCCCGATGATGCGCTTTGCAGTTTTGGCGGTCCGACTATTATCGTTCTCGGTACAGGATGCTACTCTGTGGGATAATATGGACCGAGAAACAGGAGGTCCTGCTATTAGCGGATCAAGGTGTTACCTGCCCTGCGCGACAAAGCATCTTCTGCGGCCTGGAAACGTCAGGCACATATGGAACGTCCAACGCTATCGGCATCGGTTCCGGAACTTGTGGATAACCCGAGGTTCAGGTCTGGCCATACCAAAACCCCGGAATAATTCCTCCACCAGGCAATCCCGCCTGAGGAAAGGAAATCCATGTCGAAACAACTGATCAACGCAGAGCAGGTTGAACGGCTCCGCGCGTCTCTGAGTGACGCACCGCCAAAGCCCAAAGATGGCTATATGGTGCGCGAGATCGTCGGGGAACTCGCACCGCTGCTGCTGGAAATGCGCGAAAAGGGCTACAACCTTGCTGATATCGCCGCGCATTTCGGCAAGCAGGGTATCGCGGTCAGCGCAAGCACCTTGGGCTCATATCTGCGAGACCACGAACGCAAGGACACCACAGCGAAGGGAAAGCCCCGCAGCGCCCGTCGCAGGGCGGCCAAGACGACACCGATGCCGGTGGTCGTCGAACCTGAACAACTGGTCTCCCTGCCGCAGGTGGAGCGCTGACAGTGCATGAGCGGGGCGGATGCCCCGCTCGTGATCATTCGGGGAGTACCTCGGTTCGTAGGAAATCGCGTCGTGCGATCATACATTCACATCTGCGCGGGCTCCCGGAGTGAACTTATCCGCCCGCCAAACAGCCTCCTATATCCCTTGCCTGGCGAATGACCGTGGATCTCGGTTGCCGGACCTGGCTTGAAGGCAAAGTGGGTGCCGCCTACTCTTCCCTGTCATGAACACCGCAGCAAAATCAGCCAATCACGACATGGCCGCAAGCGCATCACAGACGCATGCAACGCGGTATTGCGGGCGGATTCCGAGCACGGGGATGGCGGCGATCCTGCGTGACGGCGTCGACCAGGTTGCGCAGGATGCCCGTATTGGACGGTCGCGGTGCGGATATCGTCTTGCCCCAACCTTCGGGAATCATGGTCACCATGAAGGATGGGACCCTGGCGCGCGTTCAGGCCAGGGGGCGGTCAATCTCTGGGGCCGCTACCCAAGCTTACGGCTCCATCCCGAAACCGATCACGGAACCATCGTCCTTCGACGACCTTGCCAACCATTTGACCGCCACTTCACCCAACCCCATCCGCATCTTCGGAGACCTGCATGACTGACCAACCGATCCGCGTCGGCTTTATCGGCCTCAACCCCGGCATTCATTGGGCGGCGACGGCGCATATGCCGGCGCTCAAGGCGCTGAAGGCCGATTTCCAGGTGGTCGGCGTGGCCAATACCAGCCTTGCCAGCGCCCAAAACGCCGCCGATGCCTTCGATCTGCCGCATGCTTTCGCAACCCCGCAGGCGCTGGTTGCCTCACCCGAGGTTGATCTGGTCGTGGTCACCGTCAAGGTGCCCCATCACTTCGAACTGGTCACGGCGGCGCTGGAGGCGGGCAAGCATGTCTATTGCGAATGGCCGCTTGGCAATGGGCTGGCCGAGGCGCGGCAGCTGGCCGATCTGGCCGAGGCAAAGGGCGTGGTCGCGGCGGTCGGCACGCAGATGCGGGTCGCGCCCGAGGTCGAATATCTGCGCCAGCTGATCGCGGATGGCTATGTGGGCGAGGTGCTGTCCACAACGCTGATCGGCAGCGGCGGCCAATGGGGCGCCGAGACCGACGCCGCCCATGCCTATCTCTATGACAAGACCAACGGCGCGACGCTGCTGAGCATCCCCCTGGGCCATACTCTGGCCGGCCTGCAAGAGGTTCTGGGCGGATTTGATCAGCTATCCGCGCGGCTGATCAATCGCCGCGGGACCGTTCATGTCGCTGATACAGGTGAAACGATCCCGGTCACCAGCGCCGATCAGGTTCTGGTGCAAGGGGCGCTGCAAAGCGGCGCGGCGGTGTCGATCCATTATCGCGGCGGCATGTCGCGCGGCACCAATCTGCTGTGGGAAATCAACGGGACCGAAGGCGATATCCAGGTGAGCGGCGCCTCGGGCCACGGCCAGATCGTGCAATTGGCGATCCGGGGCGGCAATGGCGATGCGACGGGGCTGGCCCCGCTGAAGCCCCCCGCTTCGGCCCATGCGGGCTGGCCGGGCGATTCCACCGCGCGCAATGTCGCCCGGCTCTATGCGCGGATCGCAGAGGATATCCGCAAAGGCACCCACACCGCCCCCAGCTTCCGCGATGCCGTCGTGCTGCATGAGGTCATCGACAGGATCGAACAGGCAAGCGCGCGTGAAGCGCAATGACGTAACGCTGCCGACCGGGACGTCGCTGCGTCTGCCGCCGGCCTGCATCTGCGGCACAGTTGCTACGGGCCGGGACCGCAGGGAACGGTGACATGGGCGCCGGCGGCACGACCCGGAGCCTTAGCTGCAGATAGCAGTCGATGCGGGCGGAGCCGGTAACCAGTCGATCAAGCCTGCAGTCAAAAGCGCCTGGCCGGCGGGGGTTGACCTGGCGGCCTCCGTTCAACTGCCCATCGTCGCGATGTCCATCACGAAGCGGTATTTCACATCGCCCTTCAGCATCCGCTCGAAGGCGGGTTCGATCTGGTCGGCGCGGATCATCTCGATATCGGCGGTGATGCGGTGCTCGGCGCAGAATTCCAGCATCTCCTGCGTCTCCGCGATGCCGCCGATCATCGAACCGGCCAGGCCGCGACGCTTCATGATCAGGCTGAAGACATTGGGCGAGGGATGCGGGGTCGCCGGCGCACCGACCAGCGCCATGGTGCTGTCACGCTTCAAAAGCGCCAGAAAGGCGTCCAGATCATGCGGCGCAGCGACAGTGTTCAGGATGAAGTCAAAGCTTGCCGCATGGGCCGCCATCTCATCGGCATTGCGCGAGACCACGACCTCATCGGCGCCAAGCGCCAGGACATCCGCGCGCTTGGAGTCCGAGGTGGTGAAACCCACGACATGCGCCCCCATGGCATGGGCCAGCTTCACGCCCATATGGCCCAAGCCGCCGATCCCCACGACGCCGACCTTCTTGCCCGGCCCCGCGCCCCAGTGGCGCAGCGGCGACTAGGTCGTGATGCCGGCACAAAGCAGCGGCGCCACGGCGGCAAGCTGTTCCTCGGGGAGGGTGATCTTCAGCACATAGCGTTCATGCACGACAACCTGTTGCGAATAGCCGCCCAGCGTATGGCCAGGGGCATCGGCGGTGAGGCCGTTATAGGTGCCGACCATGGCGTCGCAATAATTCTCCAGCCCCTCGTTGCAATCGGAGCAGGTCTGGCAACTGTCCACGATGCAGCCGACGCCGACCAGATCACCGGGTTTATGCGCGCTCACATGAGGGCCCGTCTCGGTCACGCGGCCGACAATCTCATGCCCCGGCACACAGGGGTAAAGCGTGCCGGCCCATTCGCTGCGGACCTGATGCAGGTCGGAATGGCAGATGCCGCAATAGAGGATCTCGATCCGCACGTCATGCGGGCCAGGCGCGCGGCGGGTGATCTCGATACGCGACACGGGCTGGTCAGCGGCGGGGGCGCCATAGGCGAGAACGGTCATGTCATGCTCCTTTGCTGGCTTCATTTGCTGGCAGGGTGGTGATTTTTGCAAGCGTTTCGACGCGCAGCAGCAGGGGCGCAGCCGCGATCCAGCCACGCGGCGCAGCCCACGCCGAGCCATGCGATCAACCAGTTCGAGACCAGCCCACCGCCCCGCAACGTTCGCGGCTTCATCGCTGGGGCACCCGACGAACCTGCGAAACAACAGGCCACATTGCATCTGCTTCAGCCGCCGCCGGGGGCGTCCGCCCCATCGGTTACTGGAAGGTCGCAAGAAACGGCTCAACGACAGGCATGGGTTTCGTTTCAGGGGCGGCGATCAGGCCGCCGTTCGTCCTTAACCTCAGCAGGTGCCCGGGCATTGACGGCTGAAACCTTGCCGGTCAAACACATCCTATGTGCATCAATCTGCATTCTGTTGACGCCAGCAGATCACCAAGAATAACGGTTCAGCTCCGCATCGTGATCCAAACACCTATTTTGCATCACCACATACCGGATTGAGAGATGATCTTGCGCCCCCTGCCTTTTCTGGCCTTTGTCGCACTCACCTTGCAGGCTGCGGCCGCCCCACCCCGTGAGCTGATACTGCACCTGCCCGCAGGTCAGCTGAGGATCGCCCCGGCAAATGATACCGATCCGGTCATGACAGCAACGGGTTGTCCCCTTACTCCATAATGCCATCAACCAGCAGGAATACCCGCGTCCGGCACCTGCATGCTGTCATTTGGCGGACGGGTATCGTAGTAATGGCAAAACGATTCCGGTCAGGTCATGCGAACTCACCTTGCAGCTCTTCTTGCTTTCATCGTCGTCACCGGATGTGCGGTCAGCTCTGATGCTGTGGTCAAGGGCGCCGGTCCTGACGATCTCCTGAAGCTCCGCGAAGGCCCTGGCCTCAACCATAAAATCATCATCGGCCTGCCCGATGGAACCCGGCTCACCCGCCAGAATTGTGTGACGAACAGTGGCAGGGTCTGGTGCCGGGTCTCACTCACCGACAGGCCGAGTATCTCGGGTTACGTTTCGGCGGAATATCTGGCGCATCGCTGACAGCGACATCGGGCACCTGTCAGTTCTGGTTGAAGCACTCAGCCCCGTTTCTCCCCCGATCAGCACATCAATCAGACGGCAGGGTTCGACGCGCCGTGCACAGGTCTCACGGATCGTGAAGGCTGTTCGAGCGGTGGAACTCAGCAATGGCCCGGCATTTCGGCACGGCACAATCATCGCACAGGAGTTAGGAAACTGCCGAAATGCCCCTCTTCATCGAAAAAAGCGGCCACGTCCAGATTGTGCCGAAGGGGTTTCCCGCTGGCGTAAAGGATGCGCGCCGCTTCCAGCGCAAGAACGCAGCCCAGGGCGCCGTCAAGCCAGCCGCCGAAAGCCACCGTCTCCAGATGCGATCCGGCAAGCAGCCTTACGTCACCGGCCGGCTTGCGGCCAATGACATTTCCGATTCCGTCAATCGTCGCGGACAATCCCGCCTGTTCCAGCCGGGATGCAAACCATTGGCGCGCCGCGATATCTTGCGGACTCAGCGACGGTCGATGCACCCCGGTCTGATAGCGGCCGAAGCTGGCCAGCGTATGCAAATCCTGCAACAGCCGGCTGGCGTTGACGGTGGGTCTGTTCAAAGCCTATTACTCGCAGAGAGTTTCGGCAGTCAGGTCGGCCGGCGGAAGTTCAGCCTCGGAAAAGCCATACGCCTTGTTGATCTCGGCCAGCTTACCGCTCTGCTTCAGCTTTTCCAGCTTCGCATTATAGGCGTCCCGGAAATCGGAATCTTCCTTACGGAATGCCAAGCCGGGATAGCCATAGATCGGTTTCCCGTCTGCATCCATCCCGCCTTTGAATGACAGCACGCGTTCGACCTGATGGGAAGAAGCGGCCAAGGCAATAGCAGAGGCGGTCGTGGTCGTCATGGCATCGACGCGGCCGGCTAGCAGGGCCGACATGGACGTCTGGTGGTCAGGAAACAGCAACAAACTGTCTTTCGGAATGCCTGCGGCAGCCGCATTTCTTGATTGAACGCTTCCCCGCCCTCCGGCCAGGGTCACGTCGCCATTCTGGGCGATGTCGGCATAGCTTTCCAGACGTTTCGGATTACCTTTCCGCACCAGAAGTCCGTCACCCATTTGTAGATCAGGATTGCCGAAGGCAACGATCTTGCAGCGCTCGGGGTTGATGAAGAGGCCGGCGGCCACGACATCAAACCGACGCGATTCAAGTCCGGGGATAAGCGCGCCGAATTCCGTCACCACGGTTTCGATCTCGGTGATGCCAAGCTGCGCGAAAGTCGCTTTCAGGACGTCGGTGGATTGTCCCTTTACCTCTCCTTCGGCGTCGATGAAACCCCAAGGAGATTGATTGAAAATTCCGACCGTGACTTTGCCTGTTTCTTTGGCGCGCGCCAGCGCATCTTGCGCGGAAGCAGTTTGTGACATTCCGACTCCCGAGGCCAGGATCGTCAATGCGGTGAGGATTCCCCGTAACTTTGATCAGCCCCACCTGAGTGGTCCGTTCTAAAAGTTAGTGCATCACCGGCGTTTGGTCCATCGGGACGATGGTTTCCGGAGCCGGTGGGCGATAACCCAATGCGCTGTGTGGTCGTTTGGTGTTGTAATGCCTCCTCCATTGCTCGATCAGTATCTGTGCCTCCCGGAGGCTGTAGAAGACCTCCCCGTTTAGCATTTCATCGCGGAAGCGGGCGTTGAAGCTCTCGCAATAGCCGTTCTCCCAAGGTGATCCCGGCTCGATATAAGCCGTCTTTGCCCCGACCGCGCTGATCCAGTCCCGAACGGCCAGGGCGATGAACTCTGGGCCGTTGTCGGAGCGGATAAAGACTGGCACGCCACGCAAAATGAACAGGTCGGTCAACGCATCGATCACATCTGTCGAGTTCAGCCTGCGCCGCACCCGGATCGTCAGGCATTCGCGGCTGAACTCGTCCAGGATGTTCAGCGTCCGGAACGCCTTACCGTCATCGGTGCGGCAGTGAACGAAGTCATAGGACCAGACATGATCCCGATGTTCGGGCCGTAACCGGACGCAGGATCCGTCATTCAGCCACAACCGGCCCTTCTTCGGTTGCTTTATCAGCACCTTCAGCCCCTCCCGCCGCCACAAGCGCTCGACGCGCTTGTCGTTCACCTGCCATCCGGCATTCCGCAGCAAGGCCGCAATTCGGCGATAGCCGTAGCGGCCATATTGTCGAGCCAGCTCGATCATATCGGCGACCAGGCGGCCCTCGTCTGCGCGCCCTCGCGGCAATTTGCGTTGTGTCGAACGATGCTGGCGCAGCACTTGGCACGCCCGACGCTCGGAAACGCCCAACTCACCCCGGACATGGTCAATGCAGGCCCGGCGGCGAGCGGGGCTCAGAAGTTTCCCCTAGCAGCCTCCGCGAGGATCAGTTTGTCCAGCGTTAGATCCGAAACAGCACGTCTGAGCCGTTCATTTTCCTGCTGGAGACGCTTCAGTTCCTTGAGTTGGTCTACGCCCATCCCCCCGTATTGCTTCCGCCAGCGGTAATAGGTCTGTTCGACGACACCGATCCGCCTGATCGCATCAAGGCGCGACAGGCCTTGACCCATCAGAACCTCAACCTGCCGCAACTTCGACACAATCTCTTCCGGCTTCGGACGCTTGTTTGCCATTCTCGATCCTCCGTTTCCTAATCATAACGGCGGACCACTTCAGTGGGGGAGGATCAGTTTGCCCGCCACGCACGGGCGAAGGCCGCAACTCTGCCATAAGAACCGGTGAAACCAAGAGCCACGAGATCAGCGTGAAGCCGTGTCAGAGGACGGCGCTGCTTACGTGATTTGGACGCCTCGGTCTTCAGCCATGCCGCAAGCTTGTCCGCAAAAGGATCAAGCTTGCTCGGACGCTCCGGAACCGCGAACTTCGGCTCGACCGTGCCAGAGTTCAGATACTTCTTGATGGTGGTGCGCGACAAACCTGTGCGACGTGCGATCTCACGGATCGGCAGTTTCTGTCGCAGGGCCATCCGCCGGATGACATTCAAAAGTCCCATGTGGATCACTCCTCGGTCCCCCGTCGCTCGCTGCGTTGGGAGAAGGGTCACATGGGTCAATTCTCAATGAAAATTATCCCGTCTACCGGGTCACGTCTCGACGGAAATCAACAGAGGTATTCATGTCTCCCCCCTTTGGCTTTCCGGTCAGATGGCGGTGTAGGCGTTGTCGGCGAACAGGTGCGCGCCATTCACGAAACTTGCGTCGTCGCTGGCAAGGAACAGGGCCGCCCTGGCGACCTCATCGGGGCGGCAAAGCCTGCCCTGCGCGGAGGCGATGGCCTCTTCGGATACATCGACGCCGTGTTTCGTCAGCAGATCGATCTCTCGCAACCCATGCGCGGTCGCGATGAAACCGGGACAGACCGCGTTCGAGCGGATATTGCGGTCCCGGAACTCGACGGCGAGCGCACGCGCGAACATATGACAGGCCCCCTTGCTGGTGCAGTACAGCACCTCCATCGGCGTGCCGACCACCGCCGAGATGGATGAGGTGCAGATCACGCTGCCGCCCCCGGCCCCGATCATGCCGGGCAGCACCGCCTTACTGACAAGGAACATGCTGTTCACATTCACGGCCATGATCCGGTCCCATTCCTCTTCGCTTGTTTCAAGGAATGGCGCCGCCGCCAGAACCCCGGCATGGTTCATCAGCACGGTGATCGGCCCGAACGCTTCGGTCACCGCTTCGACGCAGCTTTGCACCTGTCTGGCGTCCGAAACATCCGCAGGTGCGAAGATCGCGTCATGCCCCGCCTCGCGCAGCTGCCGGGCGACCTCCTCACCCTTGCTTTGCGGCAGATCGACAATCCCCACCTTCGCGCCCTCAGCCGCAAAAAGCTCTGACGCGGCCAATCCGCAACCGCCCGCGCCTCCGGTAATCAGCGCCACCTTTCCCGCCAGTCTTCCTGTCACATCAGCCTCCTTGACCGGAACTTGCATGCCCGGTCACTATGCGTGTTCATGAAGCCTTGGGCCGGTCCCTCCCAAGGCCGGGTAAGGGAAAGCGTAGGCCGAAGCGGATGATTGGCCATATGTCGAAAGTTATATGCCCCAAGGTGATCCGGTGATCCCGCCACAGCTGGCCGTCGCGATCTCTCGCCTGATCGACGCCACAGGCAGCGCGGAATACGGTCAATCACTTGATTCGCTGACAAGATGCGCGACCGGCCATGACGGCTATTCCGCGACTGTCGATCGCCGCGCGCTGCGATCCTATCTTCGGGGTGCCTATCTTCTGGACCCGTTCTATACCGCCTGCATATCCGGTGTGGCCGAGGGCCTGTGGCGCATGCGCGATCTGGCCCCGGACGGATTTTACGATTCGCAATTCGCGTGGTCACGAGAGGTCCATCCCTGCATCTCGGACAAGGCCGGCACGCTGGTCGAAGAGGTCGGCTTTGTCCTGCCCCTCGCTGACGGGTTCTCGGCCACCTATTCCCTGATGCGCAACCGTGATGGTCAGTTGTTCGGCGATGACGAATTCGCGGCGCTGGCAGGACTGACATCAATCATCGCAGCCAGCCTGAGACAGCACTGGCCGTCCATCCGGAACCAGGACAGTGACACCCATACCAGCCGTCGCGATGCTGAACTGGTCTTTCATCAGGTTTTCGGCGCTGTTCTTACTCCGGCCCAACACGCTGTAACGCAACTTATCCTGCGCGGCCACAGCAGTCTCTCCATCGCCGAAAATCTTGGCATTACCGAAGGCACGGTCAAGATTCATCGCTCCAACATCTATCGCCGCCTTGGCGTTTCCAGCCAAAGCGAGCTTTTCCAGCGATTCATAGAACACCTTGCGGAATAGGCCTCTGAGCCTGACATTTCCGACCGATTTCCGCTGATGCATCCATGCGTGACCGCGACGCTGGCCTATGCGATGAAGGCCAGCGTTTCCTCGAGCGAGGCGACCTGACAGTAAATCATGTTTATGATCTCAAGCTCATGGTCATGCAGTTCTTTCGTTGCGGCGGCGCAACAATCCTCCACCACCACCACATCAAAACTCTCATCGGCCAGGCTGCGCACGGTCGAGGATATGCACTGGTCGGTGAATATTCCAGCGACCACAACCTTCCTGATTCCCATGTTTTGCAGGATCAGCCGGGCATTGGTTCCGGTCAGCAGGCTATCGGTGGTCTTGCAAAATACGATCTCGTCGCCCATGGGCTGCAATTCGGGCACCAGTGCGGAATCGGCGCTGCCTTTGGGTAGCAGAAGATAGTTCCAACCCGGCTTTTTCTGACTGAGCGAGCGGTCGCGACCGTTTTCCTTCAGGCAGGCGATACGGGCGAACATGACCTCGACACCCTTTGCCCGTGCCTGTTCCAGCAATCGCGCGGTATTTGGGATAACCACCTCCCGCATCCGCTGGCGAAAAGGCTCCCACCGGACATTCTGCGCCGGGTCGTCGGATTCCTTCAGGTAAATGCTCTGTATATCGACCACAAGCACCGCCGTATCTTCGGGGGTCAGGACGATGTCCTCGGGTTCGGGGGCGCCTTCATAATAGAAGGAACGGTAAGACGTCTTCCAGTTCACGGCAAATCTCCAGCAATCAAGGTAGATCAGGGGTCCGGCGGCGGCGCGATATCAGCAGTTCGCCAATCTCTCTCGCGCCCATCAGTCCGCTGGGGCGCAGCACCAGCACCATTATCATCGCCAAGGCAAGGACGATCTCGGTCAACCCGACCAGCCGCAGCGGCAACAGATTGGATGTGTTGATCATCGTCTCTGTCAGACGCAGCCCCTCGAAGGAAAGTGTTACAAGAAACGTGCCGAGAACCGCGCCCGTAACCGATCCGGCACCCCCGATAACAAGCATGGCAAGGATCAGGAACGTTTCCTTCAGGTAGAAGGCATTGGGCTGGAAAGAAGTAATGAAATGCGCCCAAAGGCCTCCGGCAATCCCGGCAAACAGCGCCGAAACCACGAAACCACACCAGCGGATGCGCGAGGGGTGCGCGCCCATCGCCACCGCCGCCAGTTCATCGTCGCGCAGGGCGCGCAGCAAAAGCCCGGTCCGCGTCTGACGAAAGGCCAGCGCCGCCAGCACTGCAAGGGCAGCAACCACCGCCACGACCGGCAAGGTCGTAAAGGCAGGCACGCCGAACAGCGTTCGCGGGCCGTTGGTCACCTGCGACCAGTTCACCGTGATCGTGTGGATCACCATCAGCAGCGCGAAGGACGTAATCACTGCTGCCGCATCTGAAAGCCGCATCAGCGGATAGGAGACCAGCGCCGCGATCAACGTCGCCATCAACCCGCCGAACAGGATGGCCACCGTCGGCGAGAGGGTCAGTTCGCTGATCGGTTCATAAAGTTCGGGCAGCACCATGCCGCGCATCTGCAAGGGGATAGAAAAGACCGATGAGGCATAGGCACCGATCGCCATGAAAGCGATATGAGCAAAGGAAAGAATACCGGAATTTCCCATGAATACCTGAAGCCCCAGGACCAGGATCAGGTTGATCAGTAAAAGCGTCGCGATCCGGGCGAAGACCGGATAACCGGCCAAGCCTGCGAACAGCGCAAGGGCAAGGATCGGGACCAGCAGACAAAGGGCGGTAATCGGGGTCGATTTGTTCATGGTGCCCTCCTCAGGTCCGCTGTCCGGTCGCAGGTCCTCTGAGCAGACCGTCAGGCCGCCACAGCAGGATCAGGATCACGAGGCTGAAGGTGAACGCATCCTTGAATTTCAGCAGATCCGGGGGAAGTGCATAGTTGAGCGTCGTCACGATCAGCGCCAGAAGGTAGCCGCCGAGGACCGCACCCGGCAGGCTGCGCATCCCCCCGATCACCGTCGCGATGAAGGCGATCAGCAAAGGCTCACCGCCGATCCCGGGCACGACGGACCCGATCCGCCCAAGCCAGAGCAGCCCCGCGACCCCAGCAAGCAGACCCGAGATCGCAAAGGCCGAAGTGATCACCAGATTGGCCGGAATGCCAAGCATCCGCGCCATGGTGAATTTCGTGGCCGCCGCCCGCATTGCCAGCCCCAGGATCGTACGCCGCATCAACCAACTGAAAAGAGCCAGCATCACCACAGCAACGGCGATCGTGATCAGATTACGCAAGGGGATGGTGGCACCAGCAAATCGCACAGTCTGGGTGAAGATATCAGGCAAGGGCACGGTTCGCGCGCGGGGTGAGATGAACAGAAGCGCAGCATTTTGAAGCAGCGTCGAAAGCGCGAAAGAGGTGATCAGCACCGCAGTCACCGACTTCGAGCGCACCGGGCGAAACGCGGTATATTCGGTCAGAATGCCACCCAGCACAGCCATCAGCACCGCAACCATTGCCATCACCAGCCAAGGCAGCGGTCCACCGCCCAGCAGGAAAAGCGTGTAGCCGGTAATCATGATCAATTCGCCATAAGCAAAATTGACCAGCTTGAGGATGCCGTAGACGATTACGAGCCCAAGCGCCATCAGCGCGTAAAGGCTGCCAAGGCTCAGCGCATCCACCACATACTGGATATAGAACCCCATGCTCAGCCCCCCAAATAGATCGCGCGCAAGTCCGATCCGCCGGTGATTTCCTTACTGGTTCCTTCGGCCGCGATCCGACCCAGTGCGATGACGTAATTGCGGTCGGCGATACGCATCGCCTTGCCGGCATTCTGCTCGACCAGAAGGATCGTCGTGCCGGACTTCTTCAGATCGCGAATCAAATCGAACAACTGATCGACGATCACCGGTGCAAGGCCCAATGAGGGTTCGTCGAGAAGCAGAAGCTTCGGATCCGACATCATCGCCCGCGCGATGACCAGCATCTGCTGCTGACCGCCGGAAAGCGTCCCTGCGGGTTGTGCAATCCGCTCGGCAAGGATCGGGAACAAGGTGAACATCCGCTCGCGCAGTTCCGCCTGACCCGCCCGGTCGTGGCGGCGTGAGAACCCGCCGAGACGCAGGTTTTCCTCCACCGTCAGGTCGGGAAAAACATCGCGGGTTTCAGGCACCATGGCGATTCCCCGGCGCACCATCTGCTCGGGGCTTTGGCCGAGGATATTCGCGCCGTTCAGAACCATCGTTCCGCGAGTGGGTTTCATCACCCCGGCGATGGCCTTCAAGGTAGTGGATTTCCCCGCACCATTGGCGCCGAGAAGAGCGACCAGTTCGCCTTGCCCGACCTGCAGCGAAACATCCTTGACCGCCACCACCGCACCATAGCGCAATTCGATATTCCGGATTTCAAGCATGAAGAAGCTCTCCTGCATCCGAACCGAGATATGCTTCGATCACAGCCGGTGCGTGGCGCACTTCGTTGACACTACCGGTGGCGATGGTTTTGCCCGAGGCGATGGCCTGAAGCCGAGAGCAGAGCCGCATGATCAGCGGCATGTCGTGGTCGATGATGATGATGCCAAGGCCCCGCCGTTCGGGCAGTGTCTTCAGGATCGAAAGCAGGCCCTCGGATTCCTCTTCATTCATCCCGGCCGCCGGCTCGTCCAGCAGGAGATATTTTGGCTCGGCGGCAAGAGCACGGGCGATCTCGACCCGCCGTTCATCGCCATAATTCAACGCCGCCGCCAGTTCGTCACATTTCTCCCCCAGACCAAATTCCTCGATCAGCGGCTGGGCAATCTTCTGCGCCTCGCGACGCGATCCGCCCTTCGCCACAACCGCCACTTCGATATTTTCGGAAACCGTCAAATCGCGAAATAGCCGCACGGTCTGGAACGAACGCAGAATGCCACGCAGGGCGCGCTCGCGCGGTGGCAGAGCCGATATATCCTCGCCGTCGCAAAGCACTCGCCCCGACGCCAGCGGCACCTGACCTGTGATCGCGTTGATCAAAGTGGTCTTTCCCGAGCCATTAGGCCCGATCAATCCAAGGATCTCGCCCCGGTTCAAAACGAGATCGACCGTATCCAAGGCCTTGAGACTGCCGAAGCGCACCGAAACGGCTTCGGCGCTTAGGCAGAGGGCGGAATCCGGCTTTCCTGTCATAGATGGCCTCGCAGATGGATCTCGGGGGAAGCGCACTTTCGACAGGCATCCTGCCGCGTTGACAGCGAGACCGCTCCGGTCAAGACCGGTCTCTGCAAACAACGTTCAGTGGTCAGGGCGCGGGTTGGCTCTCGGCTGTTTTCCAGCCAACGAAAGCCGGTTCGCCGCCCTGAAGTTCTACCACAGCGGCGGCCTTGGTTGGCATATGGCCGCTGGCGGCATCCGAATAATCGAGATTGCCGGTCAACAAGTCGAACTGACCCTCTTCCAGCGCCAATGCAACGGCGGCGCCTTCGACACTTCCGGCAGCCTCGACTCCTTGAGCCATCATCATCACCGTATCCCAGCCGGTGGCGACGAAAGAGGTATCGGGTTCCGCGCCGTGATAGGCTTTATAGAGTTCGATGAACTCTTCCATCTTCGGATGCGCCTCGCTTCCCATCCAGGTATGAGTGACAAAATAGATGTCATTGCCAAATTTCCCGCCCAGGGATTCTATAAGACTGGGGTCATCGTAGGAATCACCGCCGACGATGGGCGCGGTAATCCCCACCTCTCGGATGGCGCGGATGATCGTGCCGAGATCGGGCATATACGAGGAGATGAAGATCACATCGGGCTGTTCCGGCAGTGCCTGAAGTCGCGCAAGCTGCGCAGAGAAATCCTGATCGCCCTGAGTATAGCTGTCTTCGGCAAGAACTTCGCCGCCGATATCCTTGTAATGCTGGACGAAATAGCGTGAGAGGCTTTTCGTATAGGCAAGGAACTGGTCTGTTACCACATAGGCCGTTTTCCAGTCCTTATCCTTATAGGCGAATTCCGCGGCCGTGGCGCCCATGGCGGTATTCCACATCGACAGCGTGAACTGTTTGTCCCCCAGTGACCACGAAGAATAGAGTGGATCCGATGCGCAGGTCGAGATGCCGACGAAACCGGCGCTCTGCGCCTCACGGCTGGCAGGTCCCCCAAAGTCGAAATCGCAAGGTGCGATGATCAGTTCAGCGCCATTATTCAACAGTTGGATCGTGTTGTTGCCGACAGTGATCGGATCAGATTTGCCGTCGATATTGATCAGCTTCACCTGTTGGCCAAGGATCCCGCCATTGTCGTTGAGATATTTCACCGCAACCTCGGCACCCTTAAGTCCCGGCTCGTCAAGCGGAGCCTGAACGCCGGTCAGGCTGAGTGATGCCCCAATGACGATATCATCGGCAAGCGCCGGCATCGTCACCAATATCGCCGCAGTGCAAAGCCCTGCCCCAAGTTTGCCTTTCAACATCATTTCCGGTTCTCCCATGGGAATGATGTCGAGGTAAAACCCTGTCGGGCAACGTGTCAATCAAAATTTTCACATATGAAAATTTCTTGCTGAACCTATATGTTTTCAACCGAAGGGCCGCTGCCCGGTCGAGTCGAAACAAAAAGCAAGCGGGCCGACATCTGAGAGCAGCAGACATAGCAGTGCCGCGGCCCCGACTCGAAGTTCGCACTATCGCCCTCGTTCAGCAAAACGGGTTTTTGCCCTTCGCAATGCAAAACCACACTCCCCGAAAGCACCGTCACCATTTCTTCGCCCCTGTGATTACTCCAATCCACCGGGTCGGGGAGGTCACGGCTGTGGACGATCATGATCGCGGCGTTCAGCCCTCCGCCCGGCCGGGTCGAAAGCGGAATATAGGTGTAAAGCGCAGTTTCCTGAACTTCGGCCTCGCCTTCGCGCAAAACCCGGATCGGACCGGCGACAGGTTGGCTCTCTTCAAGAAGATCGGTCACGAGAATCCCGAGACCCCGGCAAATCCGATAGATCGTCTGAAAGCCACCGACGATCTTTCCGGTCTCGATTTTGCTGATATTCGCAACGGAAACCCCGCTGCGTTTGCTTAGCTCCAGCAGCGACAGGCCCAAGTCGAGCCGATGTATGCGGATGCGGGGTCCGACCTCGTCCCCGAGATGCGGGCCTTCCGATGACAATGCCTCTCTCCCGTTCCGGATTCAGTCCGCATTTGTCGCGCCTCAGGTCGCAGTAGGTCAAGCATCGAAACCGGGGGCCTGATCGCGGGAATTCATGTGAAGGTATCGCCACGTCAAAACAGCTCGATGCGTATTGCGTGCGAAACCTATGCTTTCTTTTGGACAGTAGCCTCATATTTCAGCAATGCACTGAGAAGATCCTGCACTGGCGCGCGCAATGGTTCGTGCCGTCGATGGAAGGCGACAATCGATACGTCAGGCAGGTCACGAATGGGCCGGGTCACCAACCCTCTCATGATATAGTCGCGCGCTGTCATGGCATCGACGATACCCACCCCTCCGCAAACACGCACCATACTGCAAACGTTTGCACAGAATGGCACCACACAAGCCGGATCGTATGCCAGACCTTGAGCCGCGAAAGCGCGGCGAATGCTCTCGCCCATCGGTGACCAGTCCGCATTGTAGCAAACCAATGGATATGCCGCGATTCGTGCACATGTAAGTTCCGGTTGTTGCGCCAGTGGACCATTCTCGGGCAGCACGGCAACCAACGGTATCTTGCCAACAGTATGAGCCTGAAACTCGGCTCTCGGCGGAACCGCCATCTGCAAGCCGATATCCGCTTCGCCGTTACGTAGATCATCCTCGGGCGTATGGACCCGTATAGTGATCCGCTTCTTCCAGTTCTGATAACCCGCGCGAACCAGGATCGAACCAATGAAGCCTTCGACAAGCGCCGGTGTCACCGAGATTGCCACTGGTTTTTCCGCAAGATCGCGCAGGCCCGGGAGTTTCGACCGAATCGTCGCGTGCGTGCTGAAAATGGGCATGGCCATGGCAAAAAGTTCATTCGCTTCACGGGTAGGCTCCAATCGGTTGCCCGTTCGATGGAACAGCGACATGCCGAGCCTGCCTTCCAGTCGCTTCAACTGACCACTGACCGCAGGCTGGGATATTCCCAGAAGTCGCGCGGTCTCCGTAGTGGTCCCCACCCGCATCAACGTTCCGAACAACTCAAGCTCGCGCAGGTTCATTATCACACACCTTATAGTGGGCAGTATATTTATTATTATTCTGTCCTTCTGGGTCTGTCTAACATTATTCTGGCAACCCAAAGACGAAGCGCGAGCCTTTGGGAGACGGATCAACAAGCGCCCAACAACAGGTGTAGGAGTAGTCTGCATGAATCCCGGACTTAATCTGAAAGCATTGCTGCTGGCCTCTGCCATGACCGCAGCGGGCATCCCGGCGGCGGCCGACACGCTTCGTGTCGCGATGGGCTTCGACCCGCTGAGCCTTGATCCCATTGCGACCAGCGACAACGGCTCGATCTGGACCCAGCTTCTGATCTTCGACACGCTGGTTCGCCCGGACGCAACCGGAGAAGGCCTTGAGCCTGGCCTCGCCGAAAGCTGGACGGTCTCCGAAGATGGCATGACGCTGACTTTCAACCTGCGCGAGGCGAAATTCTCGGATGGCACGCCGGTCACGGCAGAGGACGTGCGGTTCTCGATCGAACGCGCAGCCTCCGAAGGGTCCTCTTGGGGGCGGTTCTATCGACCGTTCACCAGCTTCGAGGTCATCAACGACCGCCAAATCGTAATGCAGCTTGATGAGCCATTCACGCCAGGCTTCAATAATCTCGCGCTCTTCGCAGCCGCGATTCTGCCCAAGGATCAGGTTGAAGAAAAGGGTGATGCCTTTTTCGACGCTCCGGTGGGATCAGGGCCTTTCATACTGACCAACTGGGCGCGTGGCGCGCGGATCACATTGGAGAAGAACCCTAATTATTGGCAAGAGGGCAAGCCTCATGTCGATGACGCCGTGCTTGAAATCGTGGCCGAACCGTCTGCCCGGGTAATCAAGTTGGAAGCCGGCGAGGTGGACATTGCACTCGACCCGCCATTGAACCAGCTCAAGGATCTTGAAGCCAAGTCCGGCATTACAGTCGGCCAAATCATCCCCTATCGCGCCGATTTCGTTCAGTTGAACACCACCCGCAAGCCTTTCGACGACGAGCGCGTCCGACAGGCACTGAACATGGCCATCGACAAAGATGCGCTGGTTCAGGGCGTGCTTTATGGTGCCGGCGAGCCCGCGGCATCGGCGATGCCTGTCATGGCCTATGCAGATCCGGAACTGACGCAATATCCCTATGACCCGGAGAAGGCAAAAGAGTTGCTGTCTGAAGCTGGTTATGGTGACGGGTTCGATGCGCAGCTTCTGGTGGATTCGGGCGCTGCGACCAGCCGTAACGCGGCTATCGCGCTGCAAGCGATGCTTCAGCAGGTTGGTGTCAAACTGCAGCTGCAAATGCTCGAAGGCGGAACGCAGTGGGAAACCACCAAATCCGGTAACTACGATATGTCGGTTTCCTATACGACCTCCGACACGATCGACCCCGACCAGATAATCGGCTTTGTCGGTGTGAACCCCGAACGGGCAAATGCCTATCATACGGAATGGAAGAGCGACCGCCTGAACGAGCTTTACGAGGAGGAGCGCCGGACGGCAGACGGCGATGAACGCGGTGACATGTTCAGGGAAATGATCCAGATACTGCATGACGAAGCACCCTACATTTTCCTGTATCACCCTGCCTCGGCGTGGGCGGCGCAAGATTATGTCACGGATTTTCAGGTCCTGCCGACCTCCAACTTCCGCCTGGAAGACGTGAAGATCGAAAAGTGACGATGGAGCCCCTGCCCGACAGGGGCCCGCACCGCCATCGGAACGCAATCGGCCCCTTTGCGGCCAATAGCCTGACGAGAGCCCATGTTCCTCGCTATTCTCAGACGTCTGCTGATGCTGATCCCGGTCCTGCTGGGGATCACGGTTATCAGCTTTCTGCTCTTGCAGATCATGCCCGGAGATCCCGCCTCACGCGCCATGGGCACCCGAGCCAGCGCAGAGGACCTGCAGGCCATGCGCGAATTGTGGGGCCTCGATAAACCCATCTGGGTGCAATATCTCTATTTCCTGCGCGATTGCGTTACCGGCAGCTTTGGCGTGTCGATCTTTCACAAGCAGCCCATCATCACGCTCGTTGCCGACAGGTTGCCCTACACTTTGGCCATTGTGGTCTATTCGACCGTGATCGCTCTTTTGATCGCTCTTCCGTTCGCGATTCTGGCGGCGGCAAATCGCGGGCGCTATCTGGATGTTGCGATCCGGCAGATATTCGTCGTCCTGATCGCTTTGCCACCCTTCTGGCTATGTTACGTTCTGATCCTGGGTCTGGCGCTCAGCTTGGGCCTGTTTCCCACCGGTGGCGTCGGAACGGGCTTCTTCCAGAATCTTTACAGGTTGTTCCTGCCCTCTCTGGTCGTCGGACTGTCTACCGCATCGTTAATCCAGCAAAGTCTTCGGGCTGCCTTGATCGATGCGATGAAGGCCGATTACATTGATACCGCCCGTGCCAAGGGGCTTCGCAACCATGAAGTCTTTTTGCGTCATGTACTGCCGAACAGTCTGATTTCGACCATCTCTATCATTGGCGTTCGGGTGAGCTGGATCATCGGCGGCACGGTCGTGGTCGAGAAGATCTTTTCGGTCCCGGGCCTTGGCAGCCTGCTGATCGACGCCATCGTTTCGCGCGACCTGCCGGTCATTCGGGGACTGACAGTGTTTTTCGCCATCATGGTGGTGGTCGTGAACCTGATCACCGACATCTGTTACGCGTTGGCCGATCCGCGTGTTCGGTTGGAGTGAGTGATGTCCGTCCTGAAAAACCTGCTGCGCACCCCAGCGGGCGCCATCGGCCTGACGATGCTGACAATCACTGCAGCACTGACTGCCCTCACACCATATATGTCGCCCTATGACCCTTTCGCGCTGGATTTCGCGAATGCCATGCAATCACCTTCCGCGACTCATTGGTTCGGCACCGACAACTTCGGTCGGGACATATTTACCCGAGTCATGGCCGGTGCGGTCTATGATTTACGGCTGGCGCTGATCTGTGTCTTCGGCCCGATGACCATCGGCGTGATGATTGGTCTTGCCGCCGGCTTTTTCGGCGGCAAAATCGATGCAGCTCTGATGCGCCTGACCGATATTGTCTGGGCATTTCCCTTTTATGTATTGGTTCTGGCCATCGTCGGCGTTCTGGGCCCAAGCGAGACGAACCTCTATATCGCCTTCTTTCTCGTCAACTGGATTGGCTATGCCCGCATCGTTCGCGGCGAGACGCTTTTGATCGCACGACTGGAATTCATCGAAGCCACCCGCGTCCTGCGGTTTGGGAAATTGCGGGTGATGCTGCGTCACATCCTGCCGAACGCAATCACTCCTGCGCTGGTGTATTCCATGTCCGATGTGGTGCTGACGGTTCAGGCTGTGGCGGCCATGTCGTTCTTCGGGCTCGGAGTGCAGCCACCGGCACCGGAATGGGGTCTGCTGATCGTCGAGAGCATCGACTACATGCGCGATGCCCCCTGGATGACGATCTTCCCGGGCCTTGCCATCGTCTGGATCGGAATCGCCTTCGCGCTGCTCGGCGAGGGACTATCCACCGCTCTGAAGCCAAAAGGGTGAACCATGAGTCTTCTGAGTATCCGTGATCTCGTCACAGAATTCGAAAGCCCGTCAGGCACCGTTCGTGCGGTGGATGGCGTCAGCTTCGATGTCCAGCCGGGCGAAATTTTCGGAATCGTTGGCGAGTCCGGCTGCGGAAAGTCGGCAACCTGCCGTTCGATACTCCGACTGTTTGGAGGCTCACAGGCCCGGATCTCTGGTGGCCAGATCGTGCTGGAAGGCGCAGGTGATCTGCCCGGACTCAACGAAAGACAACTGGCACAGGTACGCGGGCGGGATGTGGCGTTCATTTTTCAGGATCCGCTGACTGCACTGAACCCGACAATGAAAGTCGGCAAACAGATCACCGAAGTGATCCGTCGCCACCAGAAGATCACTCGTGCAGAAGCACGCATGACGGCGCTGCAGCTCTTAAAGGACGTGCAAGTCACCTCGCCCGAACGGCGGCTGGAAGCCTATCCGCATGAACTATCAGGTGGGCTACGCCAGCGGGTCGTCATCGCCATGGCGCTGGCCTTGCGACCCCAACTTATCGTTGCTGATGAACCAACGACCGCGCTGGATGTAACTGTTCAGGATCAGATCCTGCGCTTACTGAGAGAGCGCCGCGACAAGCTTGGCACATCAATCATCCTGATCACGCATGACCTGGGTGTTGTATCGCAGATCTGCGACCGGATGGCCGTCATGTATGCGGGGCGCGTGGTCGAAACCGGCGCTGTGCGTGAGGTTCTGGATCGCCCTGCGCATCCCTATACCCAGGCGCTGCTGGCAGCCCTGCCTGGCCGGGTCGGGCGGGATCATGCCCTGACTCCAATCGAGGGCGGCCCGCCAAGCCTGGTCAGCCCGCCTCCTGGTTGCCGCTTTGCGCCGCGCTGCAAGCACGCACAAGCCGAGTGCTCGATCGGTGCGCCCCCTCCGCTGCACTCACGAGAAGGATCGTCCGAGGGGCATGTAGATGCCTGCATTCTGACCGAGGTTGCTCATGTCCCAGCTTGATTTTCAGAAGGTTGAGCGCCGGTTCCCGGTCAAGCGCGGCGTTCTCGATTCGCTTGCAGGACGGCCGCAGATTTATCTGCACGCAGTGCGGGGCGTGGATCTGCAAGTCAACTCGGGGGAAATTCTTGGTATCGTCGGTGAAAGCGGATGCGGGAAAAGCACTCTCGCGCGCATCGGCGTCGGGCTTCAGCCAACTGACGGCGGAAGGGTCATGTTCAAAGACTCGCTGCTTTCCGGACCCGATCCGGCCGGTCGACTGCAGATGGTGTTTCAGGACCCGTATTCCTCGCTGAACCCGCGCATGACCATTGGGGCGCAACTGGCGGAAGTCGTCGCCCATTATTTCCCGAAACTGTCACGTGCCGGGCGCACATCACGTGTTGCCGAAATCCTCGAAGAGGTCAGCCTTGCCCCTGAAACAGCGTTGAAATTTCCACATGCCCTTTCAGGTGGTCAGCGCCAGCGCGTATCGATCGCACGCGCGCTGTGCCCGGAACCGGAAATCCTGGTGGCGGATGAACCCGTCTCTGCGCTCGATGCGTCAGTTCAGGCGCAAATCATAAATCTGCTGAAAAAGCTGAATCGCGAGAAAGGACTGACGATCATCTTCATCTCACATGACATGAATGTGGTTCGATATCTCTGCGACCGGGTGGCTGTCATGTATCTGGGCGAGATTGTTGAACTGCAGGACAGTCAAAACCTCTTTGCTGATCCACGCCATCCCTATACCCGGGCGCTGATCGCCGCCGTGCCGGACGTCCGCCAAACACAGCCTCTGGCGGAACCCATAACTGGCGAAGTCCCCGATCCTTTCACTGTCCTGCCTGGGTGTCGTTTTGCGCCCCGCTGTCCGCTTGCGGAGGCCGCCTGTCAGAAGCCTCAACCGATGCTTTCAGACGGCCGGAGCGGAAGTGTCCGCTGCTGGAAGGCAGTTGCCTCCAACTGATCATATTTCCCCATGAAAGCCACCGAGATGTTCTTCAAAACCGACGCGGATTGGTCCGACCGCTGCGAAACCATCGCGACAGAACTGGTTGACCGCTTTGCTGACAAAGGCTTGCGTTCAGACAATTTCGGCTTTGTGGCGTTGCGTGAGAATAATCTTGGCCAACCGCCCGACGGCTTCGCCTACCGCGGCGATTGGCGCTGCTATCCATGCAGTCTGGTGAAAGTCTTTCATCTGGTTCACGCGCTGAATGCGATCGATACTGGTCAGGTTGTGGATGACGACGAGTTGTCCCGTGCCATGCGTGATATGATCCTGTGGTCCTCGAATACCGGCACTAATTACGTCATAGACATCATCACCGAAACCACCGGCGACACGATGCTGTTCGGCGCCGATTTTGACGACTGGCGCGACCGGCGCGAGGGCCTGAATCGCTTTTATACATCAACGCCGTGGCCTGAATTTGGCCCGGACTTCGCCCAATGCAACATCACGCAAAAGTTGATGGATGACATCCGCTACGGGCGTGAAGCACAATACGCGGGGTCGTCGGGTCAATATCTGAACGCTCTGACTCCAATCGCTGGCGCACGCCTCTTTTACGAAATTTTTTCCGGCAATGTCCCGCTATCCGTGCCGGCACGCCAGCGAGCACAAGATATATTATTACGCGACCGGACCAGCGTCGAGGCAGCACTGCCCCATTTCCAGGTGGACAAGTTCCTTGGCGGCGGGGTTCCAGACGAGGCCCGACTCTGGAGCAAAGCCGGACAAAACAGCTGGACCGGCGACGAGCGAGCTTCGTATTACAAGCACGACCTGATCCGGGTGGACCTGCCTGGATCAGCACCAGTCATCCTCTGCCTGATGACTCAGGGGAAGGGAGTTTGCGAAGATCACCCCATGGCCTTCCCCGAGATTGGTCAATTTTTCTGCGATAAACTTATGATTTAATGTCATAATATCTCATGGTTACTTGGCTGCAGACCCATTGATTTCAGGCGTTTGGCATGATTCAGGCTCCGCAAGGAGACCTGATCGATGAGCAATCTTTACTGGCTGAGCGATGCCCAGATGGAACGCCTGAAGCCGTTCTTTCCCAAGAGTCATGGCAAGCCCCGCGTCGATGATCGCCGCGTTCTCAGCGGCATAATCTTCATCAACCGCAATGGGTTGCGGTGGTGTGATGCGCCGAAGGAATATGGGCCCGCCAAGACCCTCTACAACCGTTGGAAGCGCTGGAGTGACAACGGGGTCTTCGCCAGGATCATGGTCGGCCTGGCCGCTGAGAGCGCCGATCACAAGACGATCATGATCGATGCGACCTATCTCAAGGCACACCGCACGGCGTCGAGCCTGTGCGTGAAAAAGGGGGGCGCGCACGCCAGATCGGGCGGACAAAAGGCGGCATGAACACCAAACTGCACGCCGTTGCCGATGCCACGGGGCGGCCGATCGGGTTCTTCATGTCGGCCGGCCAGGTCAGCGACTACACAGGCGCCGCGGCTCTTCTGGGCAGTCTGCCGAAGGCGGGTTGGCTGTTGGCTGACAGGGGCTACGACGCTGATTGGTTCAGAGAAGCGTTGAAAGACAGCGGGATAAAGGTCTGCATCCCCGGTCGAAAGTCCCGCAGGAAGGCCGTCAAATACGACAAGCGGCGCTACAAACGGCGCAACCGCATCGAGATCATGTTCGGCCGTCTGAAGGATTGGCGGCGCGTCGCCACCCGATACGACCGCTGCCCGGAAACCTTCTTCTCCGCGATCATGCTCGCCGCAACCGTCTTGTTCTGGCTGTGAAATTCAATGAGTCTGGACCCGAGGTCGGCCACCGGCTCGACCATGGCACGATGGCGCTGGAACCCTATGCCGGGCTTGCCCATGTCTGGATGCGCACCGACAGTTTCGCCGAAAACGGCGGTGAAACGGCGCTTGCCGGTGCGGAAGGCAAGATGGACACGACCTTCGCCACAATCGGGGTGCGCGCGGCCACGACCATCGAGGCGGCGACCCACAAACTGACCGTCAGTAGCGGCATCGGCTGGCGTCACGCCTTTGGCGACGCGCGCCCGGAGCTGGCGATGGCCTTTGCAGGGGGCACGGGCTTCAACGTGGCGGCGGCGCCGATTGCCCGCAATGCGGCGGTGCTGGATATGGGGGTCGATATGGAACTTGGCCGCAATACCAATCTGAGGCTGGACTATCAGGGCCAGCTTGCCACGGATGCGCGCGAGCATCGGCTGGGCGCCACTCTCGGCATGCAGTTCTGACGCCGTGTCTGAATACCAAGGAGAAAGCAATGGCATCTCGTTACATAACTATCAGAGGGGGCTGCGCCCCCTCCCTCTGGCCGCTTTGCTGGCCGGTCTGTCCGCCCTGCCGGTTTTTGCGACGGAAAAACACGCGCTGGGATTTGATGTCGCCATCAGCCTGTCGTCCAAAGCCGAAGCCGCGCTCAAGTCCACCCATGAGGGGATCTCGTTGTCGGCCACTTATTATGGCGAACCCCATCCCGGTGATGAGAAACACACCAACGCAATGGGGATGGTAGATCTAGGCTCCAGACTCATTGATATTCAAAGCCAGAACAGGACGGTTGCGGCGAGCGCGACGGCGGAGAGGAACACTGTCGGGCATCGGTCATAGCGGGTTGCGATGCGCCGCCAATCCTTGAGGCGCCCGAACATGATCTCGATCCGGTTGCGCCGCTTGTAGCGCCGTTTGTCGTATTTCACGGTCGTCTTTCGCGCTTTGCGGCCAGGGATGCAGGGCTTTATCTCATTGTCTTTCAACGCATCTCTGAACCAATCAGCGTCATACCCGCGGTCTGCGATCAACCAATCAGCCTCTGGCAGGCTCCTGAGCAAGGCCGCCGCGCCAGTGTAGTCGCTGACTTGTCCGGCCGACATGAAGAAGCTGACAGGGCGGCCAATCGCATCTGTGACAGCATGGAGCTTTGTGTTCATGCCGCCCTTGGTTCGTCCGACCAGGCGACCACGCCCCCCTTTTTCACCCGCAGGCTCGAAGCCGTGCGATGCGCCTTCAGGTAAGTGGCATCAATCATGATAGTCTTGGTTTCCGTGCCCTCTGCCGCCAGACCCGCCATGATCCGAGCAAACACACCCATATCGCTCCAGCGCTTCCAGCGGTTGTATAGTGTCTTGTGTGGACCGTATTCTTTGGGCGCATCACACCACCGCAACCCATTGCGATTAATGAAGATTATGCCGCTGAGAACGCGTCGGTCATCAACGCGAGTTTGCCATGGTTCTTGGGAAAGAAGGGTTTCAGACGCTCCATCTGGGCGTCACTCAGCCAGAAAAGGTTGCTCATTGATCAGTCTCCTTGCAGAGCGTGAATCACGCCGCAAGGTTGAAATCAATGGGTCCTGAGCCTACGGGGGTGATAGACCCATGAGGTGGATCATTTCCAGCCCCCGTGATCGCCGTCTGAGTCCGCGACCCAGACTTCCGACAGAAACGCTGTGCCAGTATTTTGGCATCCACCTTGTCGGTCTTCAGCCGTGCATGGCGATGGCCTTCACCTGGAGCGGGCTCTCGATGACGACCCGCGCCACGAAGGCCCCAGAAACCTGACGATGGCTGCGCACCCCATTTTTCCCGGTCCACCGGCCGGCTGGCCTGTCATACATACCGCATACCCTGCTGATTGAAAGGTTTTCCCGGGCACATGGGTTCTCCACCCTCATTCACAGCGCATCCGGAACATGTGGATAACCTCACATACAGGTCTAGCCATATGGCAAACCACGGATAGCTCCCTCGACAGGCAATCCCGCCTGACGAAAGGAAGATCCATGTCACAAAAGCTGATCAGGACGGACCAGGTCGCACGGCTCCGCGCCGCGCTGACCGAGGCGCCCCCGAAGCCCAAGACCGGCTACATGGTCCGCGAGATCGTCGCGGAACTCGCGCCGGCCCTGCTCGAGATGCGCCAGAAAGGATACGATCTCGTCGATATCGCCGCATATTTCGGCCAGCAGGACATCGCTGTCAGTGCCAGTACCCTGGGCTCCTATCTGCGCGATTATGAACGAGAAAAGCAGTTTCCGAAGGGCAAACCCCGGAACGCGCGACGGAAGGCGACACCTCCCCAGGGGAAGGAAGTGATGCAGCCCGATGACAACGGGGATCCGGGATCCGATGCGTTGCTTGCCGCGGCGGCATCGCCAGCCATCCGGGCCTCGCAGGAATGATCATGTCGGATCCGGAGGAACGCTGTTCCAGGCCCCTGCCGCAACGGGGCAGCATGATCAGCATCCGTCTGACGGAACATCAGAAGCGCCGGATTGCAGCAGCGGCGCGCCATGGCGGTCACCCGTCGCTCTCGTCCTATGCGCTGGACAGGCTGACAGGATCTGAGGCAGCCGTGACGGATCGGCAGAAGCGCATCCTGATCGGCCATCTCGCTGGCCATGGCGCAAGATTGACCTCGCTTGCCGTCAGGGCTGTCGACATGCCCCGGGCAGAGATCGTCGCAGAGCTGGAACGCGCAGCAACGGATGTGGTCGGCCTGCAACGCGCGATCATGATGTGATGCCGGGATGATCGCAAAGGTCGTTATCCGGAGAAGAAGCGCGCGCGCCCGGAAGGATCCCTTTCGGGCGCGGGTCGACTACATCTGCCGCAAGGCGAATACAGTGAACGTGGGCAATCTCGCGGGCGGCTGGCAGGATGCAAGCTGGCAAATGACGGTCACAGCCGGACTGGCCCCACGCATCCGCCAGCCGGCCTATCACATCATCCTGTCCTGGCCGGATACGGAATCACCCACGGATCAGGACATGCTGAACGCCGCGAGGATGGTCCTTGCGGAATTGGGCGCCGAGGAACATCAATATATCCTGGCCGTGCATCGTGATCGCCGCAATGGCCACGTCCATATCCTCATCAATCGTGTTCATCCGATCACCGGCGCCGGCCTGTCGACCAGCCATGATTTCGCACGCCTGGAACTTGCCTGCCGCCGGATCGAATGTGACATGGGCTGGGCGGCCGATCGCGGACGTTTCGCCGCAGTGAAAGCAGATGGTTCAGTTCAGTTGGTCCGCAAGCCTGCCAGTCATTGGCAGGAGAGGCGTCGCCAACGCGCCGCCGGCCTGCGGCCCGACGGGCAAGCAGGAACACCGTTCATGGATGTTGTCGCCGCAAGTCACTGCTTGCGCAACGGCGTTATTCGGTGGTCTTGCCGTCGAAGTGTTCATGCGCGGCGTCGGCTTCAGCCTTGGTTGGATGAACGACACCGTCGACGTGCTCGGGAGGGCTGTAGATCGTATAAAGCTTCAGCGGCTCATTCCCGGTGTTTTTGACGTTATGCCGCGCACCGGCCGGTACGATCATGGCCATATCGGCCCTGATCCTGCTCACATTGCCGTCGATCAGGATTTCGCCTTCGCCGTCCTCGACACGGAAGAACTGATCGCCGTCGTCGTGAACCTCTTCGCCGATCTCCTCGCCGGGCTGAAGCGCCATCAGCACGAGCTGCATATTTCTTGCCGTATAAAGAACACGGCGAAAATCCGTGTTTCCTTCGGTCAGTTCCTCGATGTCATCAACAAATCCACGCATGATATGCTCCATTTCATTGGTTTATTGCAAAAATGTTAGCTCGTCGTTGATCTCACTCAAGTCTCCCCATAAGACTTTCGCATATGGTCGTGTCGCCGATGCGACTTTGGTAAGAGTATCCTCAAGCTGTCCTTCCAGCAGCGGCGCGTCCACATCAAAGCATCCGCCAGGGAATCGAGACTTGTCGACCTGTGCATTTACGCACGGAAATCCCTTTGGTTTAGGCGGCAATTCCACCACGGCTCCCCATGTGGTCGCCCGACGAACCAGAACCAAGGCAGCGGCCTGTGCATTCATGCAGGCCTGGCTTGCCGGTTTCACCAATCGCAATGCGGGGTCAAACCCTTAGATCAATGAGGCAGGGGACACCCCTTCCCCACTATCGAAAGGAACCCGATCATGACCCAGAAAACCATCCTTCGCAGCGATGAGCTTTCCTGCCCCTCCTGCGTACACAAGATCGAGAAGGCGCTCAACGCCCTTCCCGGTGTGGCAAAGGCCGAGGTGCGCTTCAACACCGGCAAGATCGAGGTCGAGCACGACCCCGCGCAATCGAGCGTTGAAGCGCTGGTCGAGGCAGTGCGTGGAACCGGCTACGAGGCGCGGCCTGCCGCCTTTTGATCGGCACTCCGCCTTTTTCGCCGCGCCGCGTGCCGGCGCGGCAGGCACGCTTTTCCGACATGGATGAAGATGAAAGGAGCGAGGAGATGAGCAATCTTGTCAGCAGGATCAAGAGCGCTTTCGTGCATCCGGCACGGCGGCGTTTCTGGCTGACGGTCGGCAGCGGCGGGTTGATCGCGGCCGGTCTTCTGGCGCGCTACGGCTTCGGCATGGTCGAGGCATGGACCGCGCTGATGGTCGCGGCCGCATTTCTTGCCGGCTCCGACATCGCGATCCGTGCCTGGCGCTCGCTGCGTGTAAAGCATTTCAGCATCGAATTGCTCGTCACCGTCGCGGCGGTCGGCGCGCTCATTATTGGCGAAGTCTGGGAGTCGGCGGCCGTCACCTTCCTGTTCATGTTCGGCGGCTGGCTGGAGGCGCGCACCATGGGGCAGACCCGTGGCGCGCTGAAGGCATTGCTTGATGCCGCGCCCGCCACCGCGACCGTGCTGCGCGACGGCGATCCCGTCGAGGTGCCGGCGCATATGGTCCAGCTTGGCGAGACCGTGCTGGTCAGGGCCGGTCAACGCATCCCGGTGGATGGTGAAGTAACCGAAGGCACCGCCGCCGTCAGCGAGGCGGCGATTACCGGTGAGCCGATGCCGGCCGAGAAAGCGCCTGGCAGCCACGTCCATGCAGGAACGATCGCCGAGAACGGGTTGCTGCGCATCCGCGCCACCAATGTCGGCGCCGACACCACCCTTGCCCGCATTATCCAGCGCGTCGAGGAAGCGCAGGAGGAAAAGGCCCCGAGCCAGCGCATGATCGAGCGCTTTGCGCAATGGTATACGCCGTCGATCATCGGGCTCGCGGTCGCCGCCTTCGCGGTGACGCAGGACATCCGCCTGGCGCTGACGCTGCTGGTCGTCGGTTGCCCCGGCGCGCTGGTCATCTCGACGCCGGTCTCCATCGTCGCCGGCATCGGCCGGGCGGCGCGCAGCGGCATCCTGATCAAGGGCGGCCAGCATCTGGAAAGTGCGGGCCGCATCGATACGCTGGCGCTCGACAAGACCGGCACGCTGACGGAAGGCAAGCCGCAGCTCGCCTCTATCGTCGCGCTCGGCGGCATTGCCGAGGCCGAGTTGCTGCATCTGGCTGCGACCGCCGAGACCGGATCGACCCATCCGCTCGGCCGTCCGATCGTCGAGGCCGGCCGCAAGCAGGGGCCGCTTTCCACGCTCGAATCGCTGGAGGAACATGCCGGCATGGGCCTGAGCGCCCGCATCGTCGGCCGCATCATAGCCGCCGGCAACCGGCGCCTCATGGACACGCTCGGCATTGCGCTGGGCCAGGAGGGCGAAGCCGCTCTGGACCGTCTGCTGTCCAATGGCCAGACGCCGATCCTGGTGGCGCGTGACGGGCAGTTGATCGGGATGCTGGGCATGTCCGACATGGCCCGTGAAGGCGCGGCGGAAGCCATCACCCGGCTGCGTAACATCGGCATAGGCCGTGTGGTCATGCTGACCGGCGACCAGCATGGCGCAGCCGAAGCCATCGCCCGCGAGGTCGGTATCGACGAGGTCCATGCCGGGCTGATGCCCGAGGACAAGCTGGAACTGATCCGGAAGATGAAGGCGGATGGCGCGCATGTCGCCATGGTCGGCGACGGCATCAACGATGCCCCCGCTCTTGCCGCCGCCGACACCTCGATCGCCATGGGCGCCGCCGGCAGCGACGTCGCCATCGAGACCGCCGACATCGCGCTCCTGAAAGACGATCTCGGCAAGATCCCCGAGGCGATGGCGATCTCGCGCGCAACGCTGGGCAATATGCGCCAGAACCTCGTCATCGCACTGGTGACGGTGGCCGGACTGCTGGCGGGCGTGTTCTCCGGCAATGTCCATATGGCCGGCGGCATGCTGGTCCACCAACTTTCGGTGCTGATCGTCATCGCCAACGGCATGCGCCTTCTGCGCATGCCGAAGACGACCGCACCCGGCGGGAGGGCCTCAAAGGTCGCCACCGCCCGGCCCGCAACTGTGGCCGCGCGAGGCTGAAGCCTCCTCGCAGACCCCGCAGCGATGCGTAGTCTGTTGTTTTTGCGACGTCAACCCTGTCTCATCGCTCGCATTTGTCGGAAAGGATCGACATGAATGCCAGGACCGCCCCATGGAACGACGTTTTCGACTTCTGGTTTCCCGAAGGCCGCTCCTCACAGATAAAGGCTGAAACTCACCGCGATCACTGGTCGTGGCGGCTGCACGGCGGAGCGGATGACATGATCGTCGAGCGCTTCGCCGACCTCACGAGAAGCGCAGCTTCAGGCGATCTCGACGACTGGACCAGCGACCCCGAAGGCAGGCTGGCGCTAATCATCGTGCTCGACCAGTTCTCGCGCTCGCTCTGGCGCAACACACAGCGCGCATTCGCGCAGGACCCTGCCGCGCTGTCGCTGGCGATGGAGGGGTTTTCGAACGGCCACTACGCATCGCTGGACATGCCCTGGTTCAGAATCGTCTACAGTCAGCCCCTTGGCCATTGCGAAGGCCCGGATCACCTCGCGCGCATCGACCTGCTCATCAGGCTTCGCGAAGAGATAGCGGCGGAAGCGTCCGCTTCCCTTCAACCGATATACCAGTCGCTGGTGGATCAGGCTGGCGACGTACGCAAGGTCATCGCCGCTTTCGACCGTCATCCGCACCGCAATAACGTCCTCGGCCGAGAATCGACGCCGGCGGAAGAAGCTTACATCGCCGGAAGGGATTTCCCGCACGAAAGGGCGTTTCAGGCGTGACGCCTGGAGGCGAAGCGCATCGCGGGTTGATGCTTTCGTCGGCTGCTCGGGTAGATTACGGTTGTTGCGTATTCATATTCTCTGGAAGGAAAAAACATGGCTGACATCTGGCTTCCCTCACTCAAGACAGCGACCCCGCAGGAGGGGTTCGACCTTGCCACCAAAATGGCGCGGGTCGGCGTCAAGGTCACCCAACCGTCCGCAGAAATTCGCGACAAGCTGCGCGCGGCCTACGATCAGGACACCGCGCAACTGATCGCCTCCTCACAGGTGATCGCCATCCATTTCCAGACGTTGGCGGCCGCCAACAATTACTGGCGCGACTGACGCCCTCGCCTACGACTGACGCCAGGGCGTCAGTCGCGTCAGCGTTTCAGTCACAGTTTCAGACCCCGCAACCGCAGCGCGTTGGCGATGACGCTGACCGACGACAGCGACATGGCGGCTGCTGCGATGATCGGTGACAGGAGCAGGCCGAAAGAAGGGTAGAGCACGCCTGCGGCAACCGGGATGCCGGCGGCATTGTAGATGAAGGCGAAGAACAGGTTCTGGCGGATGTTCGCCATCGTCGCCTCGGATAACCGCCGCGCCTTGACGATCCCCATCAGATCGCCCTTGAGCAGGGTGACGCCGGCGCTTTCGATGGCGACATCGGTGCCCGAGCCCATGGCGATCCCGACATCGGCGGCGGCAAGCGCGGGCGCGTCGTTGACGCCGTCGCCCGCCATCGCCACCACCCGGCCTTCTGCCTTGAGCCGGCTTATGACCGCGCTCTTTGCGTCCGGCAGCACGTCCGCTTCAACCTCATCGATGCCGAGTTGCCGCGCGACGGCTTCGGCCGTGGTTTTATTGTCGCCGGTCAGCATGACGATGCGGATGCCCTCGCCATGCAGCGCGTTCAGCGCCTCCTGCGTCGTCGCCTTGACCGGATCGGCGATGGCGAAGATGCCGCCGGCCCTGCCATCGATCCCGATATAGATCGCGGTGGCGCCATCATGACGCAACGCATCTGCCTGGCCGGACAATTCCGCGACGTCGACGTCGTGTTCCTTGAGGAACACCGCATTGCCGACCACGATCGCCTTGCCTTCGACGCTGCCGAGCGCGCCCTTGCCAAGCGGAGAGTCGAAATCCACTACGGGCGGGATGGCGATGCCCTTCTTCTCCGCCGCCTCCACGATCGCCAATGCCAGCGGATGTTCCGACGCCTTCTCGACACCGGCGGCAAGCCGCAGGATTTCCGTTTCGTCGAAGCCGGCCGCCGCAACGACCGCCGTCACCGACGGCTTGCCCTCGGTGAGCGTGCCGGTCTTGTCGACCACCAGCGTGTCGACCTTTTCCATATGCTCGAGCGCCTCGGCGTTCTTGATCAGGACGCCGGCACTAGCGCCCTTGCCGACGCCAACCATGATCGACATTGGCGTCGCCAGCCCAAGTGCGCAGGGACACGCGATGATCAGCACCGAAACGGCCACGACCAGCCCATAGGCAAAGCGCGGCTCCGGCCCCCAGATGCCCCAGACAATGAAGGCGAGAATTGCGATGACGATGACCAGCGGTACGAACCAGCCCGAGACGTGGTCGGCCATGCGCTGGATCGGCGCACGCGAACGCTGCGCATCGGCGACCATCTGGACGATCCGCGACAGCATCGTATCGCGGCCGACCTTTTCCGCACGGATCACCAGCGCCCCGGTCTGGTTCAGCGTACCGCCGATGACCTGATCGCCCACAGTGCGGGTGACAGGCATGGATTCGCCGGTAACCATCGCCTCGTCGAGCGATGAGCGTCCGTCCTCCACCACGCCATCGACCGGCACGGTCTCGCCGGGCCGCACGCGCAGCCTGTCGCCGAGAATAACGTGCTCGACCGGCACGTCTTCCTCTGTGCCGTCATCGCCGATGCGCCGCGCCGTCTTCGGCGCCAGATCAAGCAGCGCCCTGATCGCGCCCGAGGTCTGTTCGCGGGCGCGCAGTTCCAGCACTTGGCCAAGCAGCACCAGAACGGTGATGACCGCCGCCGCCTCGAAATAGACCGCGACCGTGCCATCTTCCGCGCGGAAAGCGGCGGGGAAAATTCCCGGCGCAAGGGCGGCGACGATGCTGTAGGCCCAGGCGACGCCGGTGCCCATGGCGATCAAAGTGAACATGTTGAGGCTGCGATTGATCAGCGAGGCCCAGGCGCGCTCGAAAAACGGCCATCCGCACCACAAAACCACCGGCGTCGCCAGAACGAGCTGAATCCAGATCGATATCCGCATTGGCACCAGATGGTGCAGGGCCGGGAAAAGATGACCGCCCATTTCGAGCACGAAGACCGGAGCGGCGAGAACCAGCCCGATCCAGAAACGCCGTGTCATGTCGGCGAGTTCGGGGCTGGGGCCGCTGTCGGCCGTCACCACCAGCGGCTCCAGCGCCATGCCGCAGATCGGGCAGCTTCCCGGCCCGTCCTGCCGGATCTCGGGATGCATCGGGCAGGTCCAGATCGCGCCCTCGGGCGCTTCCGGTATGGGCGACGCTTCCCCTGCAAGATATCGCGCCGGGTCCGCCTCGAATTTCGCATTGCAGGACGCCGAGCAGAAATAGTGAGTGTGGCCCCCATGGGTCAGGCGATGTTCTGCGGTTTGCGGGTCGACCTCCATCCCGCAGACCGGGTCCGTCACAAGATGCGCATGACCCGAATGGTCATGATCATTCGAATGGTGCCGATGCTCATCGTGTCCGTTCATTCTCTAACCCGCCGCCTCAATGGAACTTGGAAAACTCATCGTTTCGCTACGTTGCCAAATAGCGCGTTCAGCCCCTCGGCCATTGTCGGGTGCGCAAGAACCGCATCGCGCAGGACACTGTAGGACAGACCGCCAAGCATGGCCGCCTGCACCACGGCCATCACTTCCCCGGCCTCCGAGCCGATCATGGTAAAGCCTGCGATCCGATCCTGCGGATCGACCAGCGCCTTCATGAAGCCCGCGGTCTGCGATGTCGTCCGTGTCCGCAGCACCGCCTTCATCGGCAGTTTGACGACGCGCAAATCCATTCCATTGGCCCGCGCTTGCGCCTCGCTCATGCCGATGCGGGCCAGCGGCGGGTCGATGAACATGCAATAGGGCATCAGCCGCCCGGTGGTCGTTCTGTCTCCACCGTCGAGATTGTCCCGGATTATTCGGAAATCATCGAGCGAAGCGTGGGTGAATTGCGGACTTCCCGCGCATTCGCCGATGGCCCAAACGTCCTTTGCGGTCGTCTCCAGGCGATCGTTCACCTTGATGGTGCCGGGATCCGTCAGCGCAACCCCTGCCTCTTCAAGGCCGATGCCTCGCGTGTTGGGCGTGCGGCCGGCTGCAACCAGAATGTCTGTGCCTTCGATCATTCTCGAACCATCCGGCGTCCGAACGGTGACGCGCACGCTTCCGGCTGATCGGCCCTCCACGTTCGCAACTTCAGCCGACAAAAGCACCTCGACGCCCTCCGCCTCCAGGATCAGTCGGACCTCGTCGGAAACATCCTCATCCTCGCGCTTCAGCAGCCGCGGGCCACGGTCCACAACTGTGACGCGACTGCCGAAACGTCGATACGCCTGGGCAAGTTCAAGGCCGACATAGCCTCCGCCGAGAACAATCAGATGTGCCGGCAACCGGTCCAGTTCGAGCGCCTCGATATGAGTGAGCGGCCTGGTCTCGGCGAGGCCGGGAACAGGCGGAATGGTTGCATGCGTCCCAAGATTGAGGAACAGCTTTTCAGTGGCGAGCCGCCGCATCCCGCCGTCGTTCAAGGCAACTTGAATCGTCCCAGGCGCGACGAGGCGTGCATTGCCCATGACGAGTTCCGCGCCGGTCGCCTCGTAGCGCTCGAGATGAAACGCCACGAGGCTCTCGACCATGGCGCGCTTGCGCGCCACAACCGTCTTCATGTCGACCGAGACGGGGCCGGCGACAACGCCATACTCCCCGGCATGGGCAACGGTATGAGCGACACCCGCGCTCCAGATCTCGTTCTTGCTGGGCAGGCAGTTGATGTTGGGACACGAACCGCCGATCCAGCGCCGCTCCATGACGGCTACCTTCTGGCCGGCTTGCGCCATATCCCAGGCGAGGTATTTGCCGCCCTCGCCACTGCCGATCACGACAGCGTCGTAGCGCTCCGCTTCCGTCATCAACTACGTATCCTTCTGCAACAGCGACTCACCGCACGATGAAAATATGGCGCTCGGACATATATGCGGAATCATGTCATACTCTTGCGGGGTCGAACAATTACTGTTGCTTTTGCGGGCGGCCCCTTGAGGTGGCCTTACTGCCAGTATCCGTGCCGTCGCATCATTTCCAGGCCACGGCCTTAAAATGGGCCGGGATCATGGAGTGGAGTGGGTTCTGCTCCGGCTGTATTGCCCGGAAAGGGAACATGCTGGCTGCACAGGATTGGCCGACTTTCTGTAGGAGAAAATCATGTCGTTGAATGGCAAAGTCATTTTGGTAACCGGCGCTGGCCAGGGGATCGGACGCGGTATTGCGCTGCGGCTTGCAAAGGAAGGCGCTGATCTCGCGCTGGCCGACGTCAAGGCCGATAAGCTCGACTCCGTTCGCAAGGAAGTCGAAGCGCTCGGACGCAAGGCCGCCACCGTCGTCGCCGATGTCAGCAAGCGCGACGAAGTCTACGCCGCCATCGACCATGCAGAGAAGCAACTCGGCGGGTTCGACGTCATGGTCAACAATGCCGGCATCGCCCAGGTCAAGCCGATCGCCGACGTCACGCCCGAGGACATGGACCTGATCTTCCGGATCAATGTCGACGGCGTGCTCTGGGGCATCCAGGCGGCTTCGCAGAAATTCAAGGATCGAGGTCAGAAGGGCAAGATCATCAATGCCTGCTCGATTGCCGGACATGACGGCTTCGCCATGCTCGGCGTCTATTCGGCAACCAAGTTCGCCGTGCGTGCGCTGACGCAAGCCGCCGCCAAGGAATATGCCAGCGCGGGCATCACGGTGAACGCCTACTGCCCCGGCATCGTCGGCACCGACATGTGGGTGGAGATCGACGAGCGCTTTTCCGAGATCACCGGAACGCCGAAGGGCGAAACCTACAAGAAATACGTCGAGGGCATCGCTTTGGGCCGCGCGCAGACACCGGAGGACGTGGCAGCGTTGGTCGCCTTCCTCGCGGGCGCCAATTCCGACTACATCACGGGACAGTCGATCCTGACCGATGGCGGTATCGTCTATCGATAAAGCCGCCTGCCAAATCGCGAACGTTCAGAAGCGCCCACACCGGGAAACGGCCTTGTGAGAATTTTTCTCTCCAGCGGAATGGTTCCGTCTGGAAGAACCGCGTTTTGTCGGAGAGAATTGTTCTCTTGTTGCTTGGCATGGTCATCGCCGCCTTCGGTCGCCATTCGCACTACAGGTTCTTGACCGGCAATCGACACCTGCTGAAGATCGATCGGTTTCCTCATCTACGCGCGTTTCGAGCGGGATTGCCGTCATCCGGTCAAACCCCTGACTGGTATGAAGGCTCTACAGGGCCGGCGTTGGATTGGCGTCGCAGTGAGGTCGCACTGCGCGCCCGGATCGGGTCGGCGAGTAGCCTGAGGCCGTTCAGCACCACCAGCACCGTGCCGCCTTCGTGTCCGACGACCGCGAGCGGCAGAGGCAGGGCGAAGAACAGGCTCGAGGCGACCAGAAGCAGCATCATGCCGATGGCGAAAATCAGATTCTGGCGGATAATCCGGTGGGTGCGCCGCGCCAGCCGATGCGCGGCGGCAAGCCGGGCCATGTCCTCCGACAACAGCGCGACATCGGCCGCCTGCAACGCGACATCGCTGCCCGCCGCGCCCATGGCGATGCCGACATCGGCGCGCGCCAGCGCGGCGGCGTCGTTCACCCCGTCGCCGACAAAGGCGACTTTCCCATTCCTCGCCAGTTCGCCCACCAGCCGGACCTTGTCTTCAGGCAGCAGATCGGCATGGACATGTTTTGCTTCCAGTCCGAGCTCCGCGGCGATCCGCAAGCCGACAGAGCGCCGGTCGCCGGTCATCATGGCGATGGTGCCCACCCCAGCCGCTCTGAGCGCAGCCAACCCCGCGGCCGAGGTCGCGCGCGGACGGTCGGCGACGGTGAGCGCGCCATAGACCCGATCTCCCCGCCCCAGCCACACCACGGTCTGGCTGCCGTCCGTCAGCTGCGCAAATTCGGGTGCGTCGAGCGATGCGCCCATGCGCGCGGCCATGCGCGGATTGCCGGCCCAGAGCGGGCCCACGGCATCCTCCCCCGTAATCCCCTCACTGGGCACGGTTTCCACATCGCGCACCACGGCGGCGGTTATGCCTTTTTCGTCGATGTGGCGGCGGATCGCATCGGCAATTGGATGTTCGGAATGCGCCTCGAGACCCGCGATCAATGACAGGAACCGCTCTTCGGCCTGTGCTCCCGTTTCCGACGCCACCACCTGTGTCACCTCGGCCTTGCCTGTTGTCAGCGTACCGGTCTTGTCGAAGGCGAAGATATCGACATCGGCCAGCGTCTCCAGCGCCGCGCCGCCCTTGAACAGCACGCCGCCGCGCGCGGCCGCCGCCAATGCCGAGAGGATCGCGGCCGGGACCGATATCACCACCGCGCAGGGGCTGGCCGCGACAAGCAGCGTCGCGGCGCGATAAAGCGCATCCTGCATCGTCCAGCCAAGCGCGAGGAATATCGCCAAAGCAAGCACCGCACCCACCAGCACCGCGATGGTGTAGCGCTGGCCGAACCAGGCGCTGAACCGTTCGGACGGAGCGCGTGCGGCCTGTGCCTCTGTCACCAGTTCGATCATCCGCGCCACCGTGCTTTCCGCGACCGGGCGGGTGACGCGGACCACCAGCACGGCGTTGAGGTTCACCGTGGCCTCAAACACCTTAGCACCCGTGCTTTTGCCGACCGGCATCGATTCGCCTGTGATCGTCGCCTCATCGAGCGAGCCTTCCCCTTCCGCCACCTCGCCATCGGCCGGCACCCGCGCGCCGGGCCGCAGCACCACCAGATCGCCGGCCACGAGATCGCCCACCGGAACTTCCGTGACGGCGCCCTCTGGGTCGCGTCTCAGCGCGGTGTCGGGGCGCAGCGCCATCAGCGCCTCGACCGCATGGCGCGCCCGGCCCATCGCCCGCTGCTCCAACGTGGTTGAGAGACTGAACAGCGTCAGCAGCACTGCCCCTTCAAGCGCGGCGCCGACCGCAGCGGCAGCAAGGGCTGCCACGATCATCAAAAGATCGATGTCGAGGATCCGCTCACGCCAGAGCGTGGTCAGGGCCCGAACCGCCGTCGGCACACCACCGGCCAGATAGACCAGCACGAGGCCGACCGGTCCCCATAGACCGGGGCTCAAAAAGGCATCGACAGTTGCAAGCGCCATCCCGGCAAGCGTGATGCCGGTCAATGCTGTCATGAAGCGGTCGGAAGAAAGATCGATTTGCAATTTGTGTTCCTGGCTGTGCCGCGACGGCGGCAGTGGCTGGGGAGACCGGCGATGATGCGCCGGATGGGCTGGCGATCTGTCCGGTCGATCAGGTTCCTGGTCGCTATTCCTTTCCATTATGACATTGAGCTTACCTCCAGAATCGCGCCGCCGGCAGCCGCGATCAGCACCACGAGCCAGGGCGGGAATCTCCAGCTCATCAAGGCCACGAAACAGGTCAGCGCCAGCGCAAAGTCGCGGGGCGAACCGATCGCGCTGATCCAGAGCGGATCGTAGAGCGCAGCGCCCAGAATGCCGACCACCGCAGCGTTCGCGCCTGCCATCGGCGCCCGCACGCCGGAGCGTGCGCGCAGTGTGTTCCAGAACGGCAGCGCGCCGACAAGCAGCAGGAAGCCCGGCAGGAAGATCGCAAGAAGGGCGAGCGTCGCGCCGGCGATCCCGTTCGGGCCGGGTTCGAGCAGCATGCCGAGATAGGCGGCGAAGGTGAATAGCGGCCCCGGCACCGCCTGGGCCGCGCCATAGCCGGCCAGGAACGCATCGGGCGTGACCCAGCCCGGGCGAACCACTTCGGCTTCCAGCAAAGGCAGGACCACATGGCCGCCACCGAATACCAGAGCACCGGCGCGATAGAACGCGTCGATCACCGCCAACCCCTGCGCGGGAAACAGCGCCGCCGCCAGCGGTAGGCCGAAGATCAGGATGAAGAACAGGGCCAGCGCGACTATCCCCGCCTGTCGCGAGACCGGGAAGGGCAGCGCTTCACCCGTCTCTCCCGCCGTGTCCCGGCAAAGCCAGAGCCCGGCAAGTCCACCGAGCAGAATTGCACCCACCTGGCCCGTCGCGCCCCCGATCAGCACCACCATCAGGACGGCGGCGAGCGCGATCGTCTGGCGTGAGCGGTCGGGGCAGAGCGTGCGCGCCATCCCCCAGACCGCCTGCGCCACGATGGCCACCGCCACCAGTTTCAACCCGTGGAGCACCCCGATGCCAAGCGGGCCTGAAAACGCCCCCGCTCCGAGCGCGAACAACAGCAGCAGCAGGGCGGAAGGCAAGGTAAACGCCACCCAGGCAGCCAGCGCACCCACCGGTCCGGCACGCTGCAAGCCCAATGCAAAGCCGACCTGGCTGGATGCTGGTCCCGGAAGGAATTGGCATAGCGCGACCAGATCGGCATAGCCACGATCCTCGATCCAGCCGCGCCGGGCGACGAATTCCTCGCGGAAATAGCCCAGATGCGCGATCGGTCCACCGAAGGAGGTGAGGCCCAGTTTCAGGAAGGCGGCCAGAACCTCGCCGGGCGTTCCTTGTCGTTGGCGCTGAGGCATAACATTCAGCGTGTCATTGGCGGGCATGATGTCTCCGTGATGCTCGCGATTTCAGGGGCTTGCCAGGCGCTATGAGAAGACGCATCCGACATTGTCCCTGTATTGGAGCAATGGAACAGACTGGTGACTGCCGAAGCGCGCGCCTTGTTGCTCCATCAGCATCGCAAGCGGTGTCCACAGGACCGCACCCCGCAAGAGAGATAACGGATGAATCATGCCGTGGTTGTCCGGGGAGGACCCGCCTGTGGCCGGCGACCCTCCAGAAGATCGGCGTCAGCAGCGAGCGCGTCGGCCATGAAATCCATGAAGGCGCGGATACGGGCAGTGTTGCGCAGATCCTCATGGGTCAGCAGCCACAGATCGAGCCGGAAATCTTCCGGAAACATGGCGATGCGGACGAGGTCGGGCGTGCGGTCGGCCACGGCGCAAGGCAGTGGCGCAAGGCCGATTCCGGCCCTTGCCGCGGCAATCGCAGCCGAGATCGAATTGGTCCGGTAAATCGGCCGCACCGTCGGCAGCCAATCCGCCAACTGATGGCCAATCGCTCCATGTGACCGGCCGAAGCCGATCCAGTCATTGCCGGCAAGATCGTCATCGAGTCCGTGAGCGGCGCGTTCCGCCGAGACATAGGCTCCGAATGCCAGTCGGCCGACGCGCCGGCCGACCAATGTTTCCTGCGGGGTGTTGCCGATGCGCAGTGCGACATCGGCCTCGCGTCGGGTCAGGTCCAGGGGAGTGTCCGAAACGATCACTTCCAATTCGATCCCTGGCTGCGCTGCATGGAAGGCCGCCAGATGCGGCGGCAATAACCCGATCGCCAGCATATCGATGGCTGTGATGCGGATAAGCCCGCTCAGGCGCTGGTCCTGTCCGGTCACCTGACGCGACAGGGCGATAATCTCCTCATCGATCCGGATGGCGGTCTCGTGCATGGCCTCTCCGGCGCCCGTCAGCGCATAGCCATCCGGCAACCGCTCAAAGAGCCGGACACCCAGACGTTCCTCGAAGGCGCCGAGACGGCGAAACACGGTCGAGTGCGTTACGCCAAGGCTGCGTGCTGCTCCAGACAGCGTGCCCGCCCGGGCCACAGCGAGGAAAAAGCGCAGATCGTCCCAGTTCTGGTTCTGTGCATCCATGAAGGATCACCCCTTGCAAGCCTGCTCCGATTGCCGGCAGGCTGCCCCCATCTTGCCCGCAACACCGCGCGTTCGCATTGCCTCGTCAGAAAAGCTTGACCACGATCATCGCTCCATTAAGTATGTGACTGCTCACTTACTAGGTGTTTTATGCGAAAATCCGCGGAATTGCGCAAGGCCGAAATCGTCGCGGCCGTCCTCGACCTGGCCGACCAGATCGGACCGGACCGGGTGACGACAGGCGCTGCGGCGTCGGCGGTGGGCGTAAGTCAGGCTGCCCTGTTCCGGCATTTCCCGACAAAGGCCGCGATGTGGCTTGCCGTGGCGGATCATGTGGCCGGGGAACTGGCTATGGAATGGCAGCGGGCACTGGCTGGGACTGATAACCCCCTCGACCGGGTCACAGCGCTCATGGCCGCGCAACTGGGACAGATTGCAGCCACACCGACGCTGCCCATGCTGCTGTTCTCGCGCGAGCTGAATGTCGGCAATGAGGATCTGCGCGCGGCCTTTCGAGGCCTGTTGATGAAGTTTCAGGCGCTGATTGTAGCCGAACTGGCTCGCGGTCAGGACGGCGGCTGCCTGCGCCGCGAAGTCGCCCCGGAGGATGCCGCCGTTCTGCTGACGTCGCTGGTGCAGGGCATGGCGATCCGCTGGTCGCTCGGGGCGCGCAACTTCTCGCTGATCGGGGAAGGAAAGCGGCTCCTTGAAGTACAACTTCGGCTTTTGACCGTGAAGGAAGATTAGGCCATGCGGCGTCGGTGGATGTTCGGTGCAGCGGCAGTGGTTCTCTTGTTCGGCGTGGGTGTGCTGTTCCTCACCGAGCGGCCGCTCACGGTCAACGTGGTGCAGGCCGAGCAGGATGTGGCCCTGCGCATCTACGGCCTCGGTTCGGTCGAGGCGCGGATTCTCAGCCGGGTGGGATTCGAGGTCGGGGCTGCCCTGACCGGGCTGGCCGCCGACGTCGGGGACCGGGTAGTCAGGGGGCAGGAACTGGCGACCCTCGATCCAGCCGAGCAGGAAGCGCGCACCGCCCGCGCCCGCGCCGCGGTCGAGGCCAATGTCGCCGCCCTCGCCCGCGCCGAGGCAACGGTGGCGCGTGCCAGTACCGTTCTGGCGCAGCGCCAGGCGGCAAATCAGCGTCAGCAGGGATTGGCGCAGCGCGATGTGACCTCGATCCAGCGCGCCGAGGAAGCGCAGCGCGACGAGGATGTGGCCCGTGCCGATCTTGCGGTTGCCGAGGCGGATGTGGCAGTGATCCGTGCTCAGGGCGCGGACGCTGCGGCAGCCCTGCAACAGGAGAATGTCCTTCTCGCCCGTCATCGGCTGAGCGCACCCTATGACGCGGTGATCGTCACGCGCCATGCCGAAGCGGGAACGGTGGTACGGGCCGGCGATCCGATCTTCACCCTGATCGCCCCGGAAACCGTCTGGATACAGGCCTATGTCGATGAGGAGCGCGCCGGCCAGCTTGCGCTTGGCCAGCCCGGCACGATCCGGCTGCGCTCGCAGCCGCAGGCTGAGTTCCAAGGCAGTATCGCCCGCATCGGGCTTGAAAGCGACCGGGTGAATGAGGAACGCCGAATCTGGCTGACCTGCACAGACTGCCCCCAGCCGCTGTATCTCGGCGAGCAGGCCGAGGTGCGCATCACCACCGGCAACCGCAACAGTGCGCTGATGGTGCCGGAGGTGGCGATCACCGGTTTCGACGGGCATCGCGGCCGGGTCTGGCTGGTGCGGGACGGACGGCTGGAGCAGGTCGAACTGTCCTTCGGCGCGCGCGACGATCGGGGCCGGGTCGAAGTCACGGGCAGCCTGCCGGACGATGCCGCCATCGTCGCCCGGATACCGCAAGGCGCGACCGAGGGGCGGCGGGCGCGGACCAGGACCACGCCATGAACCTTGCCCTCAAGGATATACGCCACGGACTGTTCCGCTTCGTCCTCACCTGTTTCGGGCTGGGGCTCTTGATGACAGTCGTGCTGTCGATGATCGGCATCTATAACGGCCTTGTCGCCGATGCGCTGGCGGTGGTGAAGGCGCCGGCAGCAGATGTCTGGGTGGTCGAGAGCGGCACTAAAGGGCCGTTCGCCGAAGCCTCGAACATCCCGCTGACCACGCGCGACGCCGTGGCGCGGATGCCCGGCGTGACTGAGGCCGGCGCGATCAATTTCCAGAACATCGAGGCTGCCCATGCCGGCGCTTCGCTGCGGCTCTACGTCATCGGCTACGAACCGGGACATCCCGGCGGCCCGCAGCGCATCGCCGAGGGGCGCGGCATCGGCACAAGCCATTTCGAACTGGTGGCAGACCGCAAGACTGGTCTTCTGACCGGCGAGACGATCCGTCTCGGACGCAACCGCTTCATCGTGGTCGGGCTGGTCGAAGGGGCAATGAACGCGGGCGGCGATCCGGCGGTCTATATCACGCTGGCGGACGCGATGGCGCTACAGACAGAGCTTGACCCGGCAGCGCAGCGCGTTCAGTCGGCGCGGGGGGCTCTGTTGCACAAATCCCGTGAGGGATTCATCTTGTGAATCCAGTGTGGTAGCTGTGATTCATGAGCAGACCCAAGCCCCCGACCTACAAGACCAGGAACTGGCCAGCCTATAACGAAGCGCTCAAGCGCCGCGGCTCGCTGACGATCTGGTTTGACCCCGAGATGAGTTGGGATGCCGCGCCGTCAGGCAGGCGTGGCCGCCAGCAGAGCTACAGCGATGCCGCGATCCAGACGTGCCTGTCGATGAAGGTGTTGTTCGGCATGGCCTTGCGGCAGACGACCGGGTTCGTCGAGAGCTTGCTGCGGCTGGTCGGCCTGAACTGGGCAGTGCCGGATTTCAGCACGCTGTCCCGCCGTCAGAAGACCCTCGCCGTGAACATCCCGTATCGTGGTTCCAAAGGGCCGTTGCACCTGCTGATAGACAGCACCGGCATCAAGGTCGAGGGCGAAGGCGAGTGGCATGCGCGCAAGCACGGTGGCCCGAAGCGGCGTGTCTGGCGCAAGATTCATCTCGGGATCGACGAGCAAACGCTGGAGGTCAGGGCTGTCGAGGTCACCGGGAGCCACATCGGTGATGCGCCCGTTCTGCCCGATCTTCTCAGTCAAATCCCGGAGGACCAGGAGATCGGCAGCGTCACCGCCGACGGCGCTTACGACACGCGCAAATGCCACGATGCGATCGCCGACCGCAGCGCTCATGCCGTCATCCCGCCCCGCAAGAACGCGAAGCCCTGGAAAGCTATCACAGCCGGAGCCATGGCCCGAAACGAAGCCCTTCGCGCCGCGAAATATCTGGGGCGCACCCTCTGGCGACGATGGAGCGGATATCACCGCCGAAGCCGCATCGAAACAAAGATGCATTGTGTGAAACTGCTGGGCCAGCGCCTCATGGCGCGGGACTTCGACCGCCAGGTCGCCGAACTCCAGGTCCGTATCGCTGTCCTGAACGGTTACACCGCGCTCGGCATACCCGTCACGGAAGCTGTGGGATAAGTCCGTCCGGGGAAGGGGGAACCTCGGCCATCACCCGATTTGTGCAACAGAGTCAACCGCACATCGAATTGCGTACATTTGCTCCAAGATGGCTGGGCCTCCTGCACGACCTAAATTCGACAGCCAAACGTCTGCTCTGACGGGGCATACTAATCAGCGCTGCGCTGCCGCGAATGTCTGCAGTCCGCCCAACGTGTCGATCACGGATCAGGACATTATCCTAATAATGCATGCGCAGCGAATGGCAGCACCGGACGGCTATCCTAGGTGTTGCGGGCAAGATGGTGGGGACGCATTGTGCGCGCCTGAGTGGCTGAGGGACGTTGAGGGGATCGGATGCAGCACGGATCACTGCCATCATCGCCAGGAGTCAGGCAGGGGCGGAACGTAGCTCCCGTATCGGTATGAGGCCCGAATGCGGCCGGCAGGAGCGCAGGACGGTCAGCACCAGCGTTCGCGGACAGGTTCAGAACCAGGTTGGGACGATGCCGGTGAGATGGGCCGGGAGGAAGGATGCGCAAAGCCTGAAACGCAGGGTGACACATGGCCGGTGTTGCCGGTCTGGTCATCCTGATGGAGCCTCAAGGTGGCCAAATCTCCGTTCAGCCCCCGTGTCTCAACCGCTCCAAACGGCCTCTTCAATGGCCTGATCTGGCCGAAGACCAGCGCAAGCGCTTCGACCGCTTTAACGCAACAGCGTCGTCACAACTTTCTTCCCCTGACGGCAGGGCCGCCATTCCTCGCGCGCCAAGAAAGTTCCTCCTGTGCTGTCCAGCCCCCGTAAGCGGGGGTGCGCTAGCGTTCGTCTCCGGCCGGTCGATCGCCATAGAGGTCGCAATGGTGCGGGCTCGGAAACGGAAAACGGAGACTTACAATGGCGACCATCGGCACATTCAAGAAGACCGGCTCGAACGAATTCACCGGCGAAATCGTCACCCTCAGCGTCCAGGCCAAAGGCGTGCGCATCGTTCCCGAACTGCGCACCACCGGCGACAACGCCCCCAGCCACCGGGTCCTGGTCGGCCGCGCCGAGATCGGCGCCGCCTGGTCCAAGCGCTCGAACGAGGGCCGCGAGTATCTGGGCCTCAAGCTGGACGATCCGAGCTTCAACGCCCCTATCTACGCCAACCTCTTCGACGACGAGGATGGCGAGAGCCACTCGCTCATCTGGTCCCGCCCCAACGGTCGCCGCGGCGACTGACACGGGCACAAGGCCCCGGTCGCAAGGCCGGGGCCTTCCCATGTCTGGCGGAAAGACCGGTACACCCACAGAATGCGCCCGGGCAAAATCTGCTTCAGCCGGTCAGAATCGGAAGCATGGTTTTCACATGAGCGTCGATCCGCTCCAGCACGGCAGGCGGCACGGCCTCGCGTTCTGGCAGGGTCCACCACTGCGCATCGATGCGCATCACTGTCTCGGCGACGGCTTTGAGGACGGCCGGCTCGGGAAGCCGTGCCCGGTTGGCAAACGTCTTCCAGCGGGCCGGCGTCAGCCCCTTGAATGCCCGCTCGCCGCCGAGTGACAGCGCCAACCCATCGGCCGGAATATAGGGCACGGTCGAAAGCATGTCGTAGATCGGCGCAAGGGTGGGCGTGTCGCCATCGCCCGGATAGATCAGTGACCAGTTCTTGAGGTGCATGTCGCCATTGCCCATCACCACCGAAAATGTCAGCCGCCGGACAAACTCCAGTGCGGCAAATGGCGAGATCGCCACGTTCAGCACGGATGCGATGTCGTGAGAGGCTGCTCCGTCATATTTGCGGGCAGGATATAGGCCGAAGACCTGCGCGAAATCCTCGATATGGATCCGCTGCCCATTGCTTCCGCGATCGAAGCGCCGGACCAGCAGGACTAATCCCTCGGCGAGCGTCTCGAACTCTTCGGGAATGCCCTCGAACTGGTCGCGACCGACCAGTTCCCGCTCGGGCACTTCCATGCCGATTGCTTCAGCAAGCGCAAGGTTCGCGAACTCGTTCTCCGACACACCCGGAAAGGCCGTTGACGGGAACTTGGCGATATATTGTCCTTCGCCATCACCGAGCGGCAAGGTCAGCCCGCCGCCCTTGCCGGTGTTCTTCATTACCGAGAGCTTCATCTGCACGCCCGCCAGCGAAAAGCGCGCTTTCGGCTTGTCCGGGGACGCCGCCGTCCGGGCACCCGGTTGGCCGTCACTGGGCAGAACCCGCACTGCGCCCGGCAGATCCGCGCCAAGAGCCGCGAGGAGATCGAAATCATTCCCCGGCCGAACATGGGCGGCGTGGTGCTTTTCCATCGCCTCTCGCAACCTGTCTTCGGGCAGGAGATTGGCAAAGAACGGCGGCAACGCGCCTGCAACCGGGCGCGGGTCTTTGCGCAGGCCCCCCGTAGCGGCACGCAACGACAAGCTCAGGACCGGGTGACCTCCTGTGGCGCGGTACGCCGGGTCAAGGCTGAAAGCGTTGAAGTCACCTGGTGTTCTGACGATCGTGCCAATCCGCACACTGTTCAGGAACACGTCCAGTGACGGGATGGCTTCAGCGGTGTGGGCGGCTATCATCGTCGCTCTCCGGTTGCGGGCTGAAGGCGGGGCGATCATCCTCGGTCTCTGGGTGTAAGAGCGCTTCGATGGCGGGCACCATCGCCTGGGGAACGAGCATCATTTCCAGACCGAGCGCCCGGGCAATATTGATCAAGGTTGTGGTACGCGCTGCCGCCGCACCCGTCTCAATGTCGCGGTAGCGCGGCCGCGAAATGCCGGCCAGATCCGCTACCTGCTCCTGGGTCAGTCGGGCGGCCAGTCGGGCGCGGCGAAAATGGTCGCCGATCGCTCCCAAAGCTTCTGCTTCCACCTTCATGTGATGCCTTTGCAGATCATTTCTACGACATTGATCTGGATACGTATCATACTCTATGGAAAATGCCAAGAGTGTGAGCTCCAAACATATCATTCCCACTAGCCGTGGATCGTTTAGGGATCATTCGGCGGCTGATCAGCGCCGAAGCCCTTAAAAAGTGCCGCACCCGGGCATGCAAACGAATCAGGCGGCCCGCGTGTTGCCTCGTGCAAATAACCTTCTGGCCAGATTCGACGAATTCATGTGGCGTATTGGATATGGGCGACTAAAATAGCCGTAGTTCTGGAATGCGCGCCGGTCGCGATGGGAGGTGATCATGCATGATCACCGCTCGACAGTCGCGGGCCGCACGCGCGTTACTGGGTTGGACGCAGGAGACGCTCGCTGACAAGGCCCGAATATCGCTGACTGCCCTGAAGCGCCTTGAGTCCGAGAGCCGGCTCGAGGTGTATGAGACAACGCGGGATCAGGTACGCCGGGCGCTTGAAGCAGCAGGGATTGTTCTCTTGTCCACGGATCGCGGGCAAGGAGTGTTGCTAGTTCATGGCCAAGACGAGAAGAGACACCGACAGATCTACGACGGCTGATTGGCGCAGGTCCCATCATCGATCTGCGGCGGCGACCTGTGTCTTGCGGCGATCCTCGACATGACATCTGCGGCCCCCTCCTTCGACGACATTGCGCCCATTAGCGACGAGCTCACCGAGTATGATCGTGGGCATATCAAGCTTTATATGCGGCTACTCGATGCCGCCGACGATGGCGCGGAATGGACCGAAGCCGTTAATGTGCTGTTCGGTATCGACCCTGTTCAGGAACCAGAGCGCGCAAGGCAAGTCCATGACAGCCATCTGGCACGGGCGCGCTGGATGACGCAGAGCGGCTTTCGCCAACTGCTCCACCGTCCGACAGATCGCGACTGACATCGGTGCCGACCATAGAGCGATGCCCTATGGGCATCACTCTATGTCCCCTATCTGGCTTCCTTCCGTATAGGAACGCCGCAATCCTTTCATGCTTCACCTGTGCAATTTCAATCAGGAGGGGAGCAATGAAGCCGGATACGTCCCGCTGGCGAGACCCGAGCCAATATGAATTCTACGATGCGCTGCCCGTTGAGGGCGTTGCTTGGGAATGCTTACGCCGTAACACTGCCTATCAAGCCAGCTTCGATGACCTTGTAACGCAAGATGCCGGACATCTTCCCCTTTCGGATGATGGCCAGCGTCGCTGGGGGTTACGATTTCCAGGCAGATCCCCAACATTCCGCGCTCGATCAACCGGTCATCTGGTCGCCCCTTGCCAATCCGGCCGTGCTGATGCTTGGGGCCACGCCCGATTTCCTTACCACATCGTCGGCCGCGTTATCCGTCGATCCTGTTGATGTCATCCGCGGGCCAGAGGGGGCATATGGCGCATGCCGCGACGGGGACGGCCAATATCTGATCCTAGCTGAAACCGGCTCTGCTGCGCAGCCTGCGATTGTCCTGCCGCTTGACGACGATCTGCCAGATCGGCTCGAAGCCGTTCTCAGGCTCTGGCATGTGCTGGCCGCGAAACCCGTGCGCCGAGATCCCAGGATGACGCCGTATCAGCGCCGGCGTTTCCGCCTGATGATGCAAGCCGCTGACGGAAACGCCAACCACGCGACCTACCGTGAGATTGCCATCGCGATCTATGGGGAGAAGCGTGTTCGGGCCGAGCCGTGGAAGACATCGGCTTTGCGGGCATCTGTCATCGCCCTTGTCCGATCTGCCATCACGCTCATCGATGGCGGCTATCAAGACCTTTTGCGCCATCGTCGCAAACCCTGACGCCGCCGTTAGGCTGGGGTGAGGGTTTCACCCCGTCGATCTTCCTCATCCCCTTTGCCGACGCTCCTTCGCCACCGTGCGCATGACACGCCGCTGATCGTCAGCGGCACCCTGCACAACCACGGAGGCCCGCCCTATGCGACCCGATCTCGCCGCCTTGCCGCCACGCTATCTGCGCACCAAGGAAGCCGCTGACTTCCTCAGCCTGTCCGCCCGCACGCTGGAAAAGCACCGGACCTACGGAACGGGAGGACTTTGAGAGCCGTGCCGCGACCTATGATGCCGGTCGCAACCGGCTGGCCAGCATCCGTGTCGTCTCGACCGTTGAGCTGGAAAAGCAGATTGGTGCCGATGGCGCGACTTGGCTCGATCGGCGGCTGGTGACGCCGGATGCCTCTGACATCACCGCGGCAGGGTTCGGGCAACAGGTGCGCGAGGCGATGGATCAGCGCTGTGAGCATCACATCGAACATGGCGACGCCAACCGAAGCCGCGAAGGTCGCATCCTCTATCGTCGCAATCTCCTCACCAATCTACGGAACCGGGAGGTGGCGCGGGTACCCAGCTCGTCGCCGATGCGCGGTCCCGCTGGCAGAATACGGTCGGCGGCTTGCAGGACGCCATGCGCGTACAGGCCGGTGTCGTCGGCAACATCGACACCAACCGCACCGAGATGTCTGCCCTTGTCGGTCAGAGCCAGAACGCCACGGGTGCATTGCAAGCCACACAGGCGGGCAATCAGCTTCTGGCCCTGCAATCACAGCAGCTTTCCGACCTGGTCGCGCTGATGTCGGCCAATGGCCGCTCGGAAGCGCTGATCGAGGCCGAGCGTGCGACCGCTGCCGAACAGGGCCGCATCCAGCGTGAACGCTTTCTGACACCGGGATCGGGCTACCAGCCCGGCAATGCCCGGATGTTCGGCAACGGTAACAACTGACCGAACAGGAGGGGCGCGATATGGACGGTAAGCTGCTGGCCCGGATCGGGGCGATCATTTTCGTCGCAATCGCGATTACCGCCACGGTGATCGAAATGACCCGCGAGGACGAACCGGCGCAAACTCGTCCGGCTCCCGCGTTTCAACCTTCTGCCGATCCGCTGCGCCAGAGCCTCCGCCGCTGCCAGCAGCTTGGTGAGGCTGCCGTGAAGGATCCCGATTGCCTCGCCACCTGGGCCGAGAACCGCGACCGGTTCCTCGGCCGGACGCCGGTGCCTGCCGCCCCGCATCAGAACCGGGGACAGTGAACCATGGGCGGCACCGGCGTCATCGACAATTTCCTGGGCGTATTCACCAGCTATATCGACAGCGGTTTCGGCCTGCTCGGTGGCGAGGTCGCCTTCATCGCCACCACCCTGATCATCATCGACGTGACGCTGGCGGCACTGTTCTGGTCCTGGGGTGCCGATGACGACATTATCGCCCGGCTGGTCAAGAAGACACTGTTCGTCGGCGTCTTCGCCTATCTGATCGGCAACTGGAACAATCTCGCGCAGATCATCTTCGACAGCTTCGCCGGTCTCGGCCTGAAGGGATCGGGGACCAGCTTTTCCGCCGCCGATCTGCTGCGGCCCGGCAATGTGGCGCAGACCGGCCTCGATGCCGGTCGCCCGCTGCTCGAATCCATCTCCGACATGATGGGCTACTGGTCCTTCTTCGAGAACTTCATCCAGATCGCCTGCCTGATGTTCGCCTGGGTGCTGGTGCTGTTGGCCTTCTTCATCCTTGCCGTGCAGCTCTTCGTTACCCTGATCGAGTTCAAGCTGACCACGCTTGCGGGCTTCGTCCTCATCCCCTTCGGCCTGTTCGGCAAGACCGCCTTCATGGCCGAGCGCGTGCTGGGCAACGTCGTCTCCTCTGGCATCAAAGTGCTGGTGCTCGCTGTCATCATCGGCATCGGCTCGACGCTGTTTTCGCAGTTCACGGCAGGCTTTGGCGGCGCGACGCCGACCATCGACGACGCCATGGCCATCGTGCTGGCCGCTCTGTCGCTTCTCGGCCTCGGCATTTTCGGCCCCGGCATCGCCTCCGGTCTCGTCTCCGGCGGCCCGCAGCTTGGTGCAGGTGCTGCCGTCGGAACCGGCCTTGCCGCTGGCGGCATGGTGCTCGCCGGTGGCGCTGCCGCAGGCATGGCCGCGAAGGGGGGAGCAGCGGCGCTCTCCGGCGGAGCCGCTACTGTCCGTGGCGGTGCTGCCGCCGCAGGTGCTGCAAGCGCTGCCTATAGTGTCGGATCACTCGGCCAGTCCGGCGCGGCCGGTGTCGCTTCGGGCCTGGGAGGTGTCGCTCGTGCCGCAGGGTCCGCTGCCGCGTCGCCGCTGAAGCGTGCCGCCTCGAAAGCAGCGGAAAGCGTCAAAACCAGCTTCTCCGATGGCGCGCGCGCCGGGCTCGGCGTCACCGGAGGATCGTCCACGCAGGGAACTATTGGCGGTGCGAGTGCCGCCGGTTCCGCAGCGCCTGCCGCTCCGGCGGGCGGCCCGCCGGCGTGGGCGCAGCAGATGCACCGCCGTCAGGCCCTCAATCACGGCACCACCATGGCCGCCCATGCCGTCCGTTCCGGCGACAGCCACGGCGGCGGTTCTTCCGTCAACATGTCCGAAAGTGACCGCTCATGAACATCTTCAGACGCCCATCGACCCATTACGGCAAATCGCCCGAACCCGAGACGCCTTACCAGAAAGCCGCGCAGGTGTGGGACGAGCGCATCGGTTCGGCCCGCGTGCAGGCGAAGAACTGGCGCTACATGGCCTTCGGCTCGTTGATCCTCTCGGCAGGATTCGCCTCCGCGCTTGTCTGGCAATCGGCACGCGGGACTGTCGTGCCCTGGGTGGTGCAGGTGGATAATCTCGGTCAGGCGCAGACCATTGCCGCAGCGACAGCCGATTACCGCCCGACAGATCCGCAGATCGCTTTCCATCTGAGCCGTTTCATCGAGCAGACACGCTCGATCCCCGCTGACGCCATCATCGTGCGTCAGAACTGGCTGCGCGCCTATGAGTTCACCACGGACCGGGGCGCCGCCGCGCTCAACGACTATGCCCGCGCCAACGACCCGTTCACGAAGGTCGGCCGCGTGGCTGTAGCGGTCGAAGTCTCCAGCGTCATCCGCGCCTCGAACGACAGTTTCCGCGTCGCCTGGACCGAGCGCCACTACGAGAACGGGCAGCTTTCCACGACCGAGCGCTGGACTGCGATCCTGACCATCGTGATCCAGACGCCGCGCGATGCCGAGCGCCTGCGCGCCAATCCGCTCGGCATCTACGTCAATGCAATCTCATGGTCGCGGGAGATGAGCCAATGACCCGCACGTTTCCCCGCAATTCCGGCATCCCGGCTTTTCGTAAACCCGCTTTCGCGGCTTTGCTGCTCTCGGCCACTATGCTGGCGGGCTGCGCCACCAACCGCACGCCGCAATTCAGCTACGATGCCGATGTTCCTGCACTGCCGGCCGTGCAGGCTGCCGCCACCGATGACCGGCCCCGGCCATTGCACACGCCGCCGGCATGGACGGTCGCGCGTGGCGGAACCGCAGCAGGCACGCCGGCGGGCCGCGTCGAGAACGCCAATGCCGCCGCTCGCGTCGAACCGCGCCGCGAAGGCTACTACAACGCCATCCAGATCTACCCCTGGTCGGAAGGCGCACTTTATCAGGTCTATGCCGCGCCGGGGCAGATCACCAATATCGCGCTGGAGCCGGGCGAGAGCCTGACCGGCGCGGGGCCGATCGCGGCGGGCGATACTGCTCGCTGGATTATCGGGGATACCGAAAGCGGCAGCGGTGTGAACCGCCGCGTCCACATCCTCGTCAAACCATCGCGGCAGGACATCTCGACAAATCTCGTCGTCACCACCGACCGGCGCACTTACATGATCGAGCTGCGTGCCCGCGAGTCGCTCTACATGCGCTGCGTGTCAGAACGGGCGTAGCCACAACCGATGATCTCTCGGATCTCCTAGATTCCGCGCATGCGGGAGCAGCCGCGAAGAAGAAGACGAAAACTGTACTCAACCGCTTGTGGCTAGAACCGCGGCCTGATCTTGTTGAATTTGCTGATCGCGGCATCGAATTATATCGCGAGGCACCAGATGCGACCGTTTTCCCCCTGACTTGGGGCATGGCCATCGCAACATATCCGTTTTTCGGGAAGGTAGCGGAGATTGTTGGTCGTCTGACGGCGCTTCAGGGCGACTGCACGTCCGCTGAAGTCCACAGGAGAATGGCCGAGATTTACGGGGAACGAGAAGGCACTCGCCGCATGACGAATATGGTCCTCCAGTCACTGGCGAACTGGGGCGCTATTACCCGTACCGAAAGGGGCAAGGTGATCCTACGCCAGACGCCGGTCAAACTACTGGGATCCTCCGTAGTCGCTTGGCTCGTCGAAGCGTGCTTGCGATATACTAGCTGTGCACTCTCGGTAACAAATATCGAGTCCAGCCCATTCATTTTCCCGTTCGACCTTGGTGGCTCCACCGCATACCTTATTTCGCGGTCGAGCGCGCTTGAAGTACGGGTTGACAGCGGGAGCAATCAAATCGTCGACCTGGTGCGGTGAACGCTTCCGCGGGCGCCTGCCGAAACGTGCTCGTGCGATATGTCACCAGTTTGGTTGTGAAATAATGGGGAGCTAGGCTCGACCCATAAAGCCAACCCTTAAGGAGGGTGGCGCACCGCGCCAGGTGAAGATGACAACTACGTTTACTCCATAGCCCTATAAGTCCGGGTTCGAGAATCGACAGGAAACCAATGGTACTACAATGGGTTCCGGTCTATTCGTTTTCACCATGTGTTTCTACGGACCCGGCGCTACAGCGCCGGGACATTGTCACTAGCGGCTCTCCACAGCGCAACGAATAGCGCGTTCGCTTCGGGCCAGCAGTTTGTTCAGGCATCCATGACTTGCGGCAGCCAGCGGTTTTCAGCGGAATTTATGTGGCTATCGGCGGCAATTCGGATCTTGGGCTCTAGGTCACTCGGCGGCGTCCAACTCGTCATCCAACGAGACGACTTCAATCGCCAGACCTTTGAACTCAGGCGGTTTAGATTTCGTAGGAGCCATCCATGACTGCACTTTTCCTGCGGCCTCGTCGGCTTCGAATTGCTTGGCGACTTCGGCAAGCGGGTGACGGAAGAAATGCTGGTTGAGAGCGTCGGCAAGGGCCTTCTCTTTGCCCGCCCTCGCCAGCGCCAGAACCGCATCGCCGTCCTTCCAGTCGATCTTCGCCTTTACGCGGCGGACCTGTTCCTCTTTCAGTTTCGCCAGCGCATCAGGTGCGATGCTGCCACTCGTCCAAATTTCGAAGCGCTGCTCTGCCTCGCGTAAATACCCGTGCTGAGCGTAATGAGCGCGGAATGTGGGAATCTTCGCGAGCCATTCCTCCACCTCTGCCAGACTCAACACACCGCCCGGCTCCTTACCTTTGCATTCAATGGCCGTGACGATTGCGTTCTGGTTCGTGATCGTCTGAACGTCGATATCCGCTGTCTTCCCGGTGCTCGGGTCTTTGGCGGTGACGCCCATATCCATCGTCATGGCTGTGCGCCTTGCAAGATAGCCCGCCACCATCTCAAACAGGATGCCCCGAAGGTTCTTGTTGCGTCCTTCGATATCAAACAGGTTGTTCAACAGCATGGTGAGGCGTTCGGGGCTCGATGACGAATATTTCGCGGCATTCTTGAGCACTTCGCAGAGCGAGGCGATTGCCTCCCCGACACGCCTCCCGAACAGGTCTTTGGGGGTTGCCAGCATAACGCCCGCCGCATGTCCTGCGGTCATTGCTTCGCCCGTGAAGCCTTCCGCGACGATGATCGACAGAATGCCGATATCCTTGAAGCTGGCTTTGAGAACGCGAGCTTTGCGGATGAAGAACTGAATCTCATGGACGGTCAAAATGCCTTCGGCGAAAACGTCCGCCACAACGAAACCCGGTTTGCTTGCCGATCCCTGCAACGGTAGGAGATAGCTCGGCCCGGCAAGATCGAATGCGAAAGGCCCGATCGGCTTCAAGTCTTCGTCGCCCCGGATGCGGATGGCGTTGTAGCTCGCGAGGCCAATTTTTCGGCACCATTCGCGCAGGCCATCCAGCAAGACACGTTCCGTAATGTCCCGCGCCCGCATGGCAGCGGGTGTGCCCATGGCCAAGCTCGGAGCCGTGCGGAAACAGCGGCCATATTCCGGGTCGTGGAATTCCTTGAGGAAGTCGGACTTTATGAGACGGCTGGCGACCGTATCAGCCGGGACTTGCCCGGTCTTAGGCCTGACCGTCGCACCGCTTACAACCGCGAATTGCTCGACAGGAATTATGCCGCCCCGAGCGATCACGCCGTCGATAGCCGCCGCCGTAATCGAATTGGTTTCGCGGAGATCGCGCAGGAAATTTTGCCAGAACCGTTCGCCGTTGCGGTCCTTCTCCAGATAGAGGAACGCCTCGCGTTTAGGCAGGAGCGGAACAGGAAAGCTGCGGACCGGCGGCTTGGCTCGCGATACGCGTTGACGCGCTGCCTCTGCGGATAAACCAGATGCGACAAATGCCTCAACGATCCGTGAGGAACGTGAGGGACCATGCTCGGAAAGGTACTGCGCAACGCTGGTCATAGGGCATGTCACACTACTTAATTTATTAATTCAACTACCTTCACGGCCACGTTTTTCGACGATGTGTTCAGATTTGTTTTAAATCAATGGCTTAGATGGCTGTTTCCGGGACCGATTTTTTGGTCTCTGTCACAATGGTTTTTGGGAGGCGGGCTTTTGGCCTGCTTTCGCGCCCGAAAATAGGTGCCTGGCACCGCCATGTTCCGTAAAGCGTCACTTTACAGGAAACGTTACGTCCGATACGCTGCATCCGAATCGATGAACATTCAACGGGCAGCGCGATGACCGATGAGCATGACCTTCGGCTGAAGACGCCCGCCCATCCTGGCGGTTTCGTCAAGCATGAGGTGCTGCAACCGCTCGGCTTGTCCGTGACCGAGGCGGCAGAGGCGTTGGGGGTTACGCGACCGGCCTTGTCGGCGCTTCTGAACGAGCGTGCGCACCTGTCGCCGGAAATGGCGATCCGGATTGAAAAGGCCTTCGGCGTACCGATGGAGACGCTGATGCGCATGCAGAACAGCTACGACATTGCGCAGGCCCGCAGGCGGGAAGCGGAGATCAAGGTCGAGCGATACACAGGAATGAATACGAAGGGTCGAGCATGACGGAGCTGAGTTTCAAGGGCAAAGAGTTTGTCTACAACCACCATCTGGCGGTGCCCTTCCGTCCGCTTGTGCCCGATGAAAGCAAGGGCATCGGCCCGGTTGCGCTTGACGGCAATCTCGTCATTCACGGCGACAATCTGCACGCGCTGAAGGCGCTCCTGCCGCTTTATGCGGGCAAGGTAGATTGCGTGTATATCGACCCGCCCTACAATACCGGCAAGAGCGATTGGTCATATAACGACAAAGTCAATTCGCCGGTGATTCAGGAATGGCTCGATAGCAATCCAATCACCGTCGATGACACGCTTCGGCATGACAAGTGGGCGTGCATGATGTGGCCGCGCCTTCAGCTCTTACGCGACCTCATGAAGCCGGGGGCAGTCATTTTTGCGAGCATCGATGATAACGAGGTCGCTCTGTTCAAGCATCTTCTGCACGCTACATTTGGAGACAATAACAATCCGAAAAGCAACCCTCATCTTGGCACCATTATCTGGAAGAATGCGACAGATAATAATCCAACGAATATCGCAATTGAACATGAGTATGTTCATGTCTTTTGCTTGGAGCGGGATGGCGTTGCACCTATCTGGAGTTCTCCGTGGTCGGACCTGAAAGATTGCCTTCTTGCGAAGGAACAGGAGCTTTTGGCCGCCAACTTAAGCGATGATGAGCTTTCATCACAATATACGGAATGGTTCAGACTGCATAAGCCGCAACTCGGCCCCTTGCAGGAGTATAATCAGATCGACCGGGGCGGGATTTTCACTGCCTCGCGAAGCGTCCACAACCCGGGCCGTGAGGGTTATCGCTGGGATTTAGTGAATCCCAAGACCCAGAAACTGGTGCCGCAACCGCTCATGGGATACCGCTTTCCTGAAGACACCCGCGACGAGTTGCTTGCGCAGGACCGCATCATTTTCAGCGACGATCCCGATCAGCTCATCCGCCTCAAGACCTACGTGAAGGACTACAAGGAGAAGATGCCGGGGATCATTGAAATAGATGGTCGGCGCGGCGCGAATGAGCTGAAAAAGATTTTCCCAGAGTCGAAGCAAGCCTTCAAGAATCCAAAGACCTACACGCTTATTGAGTGGCTTCTTTCATACACCGCTGGCCCGGATGCTGTCGTTCTCGACTCATTTGCTGGCTCCGGAACGACGGCGCAGGCGGTCATGAAACTGAACGAGAGGGATGCCGGAAATCGGAAGTTTATCCTTGTCGAAATGGAAGATTATGCCGACGAACTGACGGCAGAGCGTGTTCGCCGCCTTATCCAGGGCGTTCCGACTTCAAAGGACGACGAGTATAAAGCCGGCCTCGGCGGCACCTTCACCTATTGCACTCTCGGCGATCCCGTGGAGCTGGATAAGGTGCTGAGCGGTGAAACCCTGCCGCCCTATGCCGGTCTCGGCGCGGCACTGTTCCACATGGCGACCAATCGCGCGCTCGATCCCGCAGCCGTGCGGGAGGATGATTTCTATCTCGGTGCCATAGAAGGCCAGCATGTCTGGCTGATCTACAAGCCCGATCTCGACTGGCTGAAATCGCCGGAAGCGGCCCTGACGCTGGCGCGCGCCAAGGCATTCGCCGCCTCCGATCCGGACAAGCGGCACCTTGTCTTCGCCCCGGCGCGGTTCGTGAGCCAGAAGATGCTGGCGGAACAGAACATCCCCGTGGAGTTCGTGCCGCTGCCCTTCGCGCTCTACCGGATAGATCGGAGCTGACGCCGTGTTTCGCCAGCTCGATTATCAGGACCGCGTCATCAAGACGCTCGACGACTATCTCGACCTTTTGAAGGAAAAGAAGGCGCGCGCCGACAAGGTGGCGGCGCTTGCCGCGCAAGACCCGGACCTTGGTCTTGCCACTCCGGATTTCGCGAAAGAGGCTTGGGAAGCGATGAAGGCGGCGGGGAAGCTGCCCGCTTCCCGCGCCGCGATTCCGTTCTCGCCGCGCATGGACGGCTGCGAGCGGCCCGTGCCCAACGCCGTGCTGAAAGTGCCAACCGGCGGCGGTAAGACATGGCTTGCCGTCTCCGCCGTCTCGCGGGTGATGGGCCGCTATCTCGACCGCAACACCGGTTTCGTCCTGTGGATCGTGCCGAACGAAGCGATTTATACGCAGACGCTCAAGCACCTGAAGGATCGCCAGCACCCCTACCGTCAGGCGCTGGACCGCGCAGCGGCGGGGCGCGTGAAGATCATGGAGAAAACCGACCGGCTCGATGCGCGGGACGTGGAAACCAATATCTGCATCATGCTGCTGATGCTGCAATCTGCGAACCGTGAGACGCAGGATTCCCTGAAAATGTTTCAGGACCGGGGCGACGTGCACGGCTTCTTCCCGCCCGAAGGCGAACAACAGGCGCATCAAGCCGCCATCGACCGCACGCCGAACCTCTCCGCCTATACCGGCATGTTCCCGTTGGTGAAGGATTCCCTCGGGAACGCCCTTCGGATCATTCGGCCCGTGGTCGTGATGGATGAAGGCCACCGCGCCATTTCCGATCTCGCTTTCGGCACGCTTTACGGATTCAACCCGTGTTTCGTGCTGGAGCTGACGGCCACGCCGCAGGATGTGCAGCCGCGCGGCGGCCGCAATCCGCGCGAAGGCCGCTATGCCAATGTGCTGGTGGAAGTGACGGGGCGCGAGCTGGACCGTGAAGGCATGATAAAGATGCCGCTCAACCTTGATCCCCGGCAGGGCAATGACTGGAAGGCGACGCTGAACGCGGCGCTTGCCAAGCTCAACGCGCTCGATGCCGAAGCCCGGCAACTGCGGGCCGATACGGGCCGCTATATTCGCCCGATCATGCTGATCCAGGTCGAGCGCACGGGCGCGGATCAGCGCGAAAGCGGCCATATCCATGCGGAAGATGTAAAAGACTGGCTCCTGACGGCGGGTTTCGACCAGGCGGAAATCGCGATTAAAACCGCCCAGCAAAACGACCTCAACGATCCCGAAAATCAGGACCTGCTCTCGCCCACCAACCGCGTGCGGGCGATTATCACGAAACAGGCCCTGCAAGAGGGCTGGGATTGCCCCTTCGCCTATGTGCTGTGCAGCCTTGCGGCCAGCGCCAACCTCAAGGCCATGACCCAGCTTGTCGGCCGCATTCTCCGCCAGCCCGGCGCGCTCAAAACGGACGTTGAAGCGCTCGATGAGTGCCACGTCATCACGCATCACGCCGATACTGCGACGGTCGTCGGTGCCATTAAAGACGGCCTCGAACAGGACGGCCTCGGCGATCTGGTCCTGCGCGTGACGCAGGACGACAAAAGCGGGACCGGTAAGACTGCCCGCACGATCAATCGCCGCCCGGCTTTCGCCTCCACGGAAATCTACCTGCCCAAGGTGATGGTGGTGGAAAGCGGCGACGCGCGCGAGCTGGACTACGAGACGGATGTGCTTTCCGCGCTCGACTGGCGGGGCTTCGATCCGCAGGACATCGCGGATCGGGTGCCCGAAAACGCACAGGCGGCGGAAAGCCAGCTCCAACGGATCAGGCTTGCCGAGGACGGCGACGAATTGTTCGTCGGCGAGACTGTCGCCGCCAACGCGGAAATCCTCGCCTTCGATCCGGCGCATGCCGTCCGGATGATTTCCGACATCGTGCCGAATCCCTTCGTCGGCCGCGAGATTGTCGGCGCGACGGTTGCGGCCCTGCGGGCGCGGGGCTTCGATGACGCGAAGCTCGGCCTGCTCGCTAGCCTGATCGTGGAAGAGCTGCGCAAGGGCCTCGAAGCGGCGCGGAACGCGCGCGCCGAAGCCCTGTTCAAGGCCGAGGTAGCGGCGGGACGCATCCAGTTTCGCTTGCGGCTCGATGGCCGCAACTGGCGAATGCCGTTCAGCATCGAAACGACGGAACCGGAAAACGCGCGCCAGCTCCTGAACCGCGCGGGCGGCCCGCTCGAAAAGAGTCTTTTCGCGCCGGTCTACGAGAACGAGCTGAACAGCGACGAGCGGGATGTGGCGGTCTATCTCGACGGCGAAAAGACGCTGGCCTGGTGGCACCGCAATGTCGCGCGGACGCAATACGGCATTCAGGGATGGAAGAAGGCCAAAATTTATCCGGATTTCATCTTCGCCGTGCAGCGCGATGGCGAAGCGAAGCGGATCACGGTGCTGGAAACCAAGGGCGACCAGCTCGACAACCTCGACACGGCCTACAAGCGCGAGACGCTGTCGTTCCTCTCGGAGCATTTTGAATGGGACGAAGCAACGCCGGTCGGCGAATTGGAACTGGTCAAACACGGCGAGACCGTCGGAGGCACCTTGATCCTGATGAGCGAATGGAAGGCGAAGCTACCTGCGTATCTCTGACTGAACAGAATTTGTCAGATGGTGTAGTTACCGAGCCGCGAGGGATACGCGCTGCATGCAGTAATCCCTTGCATTCTTACAATACACCGCCACAACGGCGTGCAATTAAGATTCCGACGTGGGTTATCATCCGTTAGACTTCGTGGTGGGGGAACACGATGCACCTACATTCCTATCGACTGAGAAATTTCCGGCGGCTTCGGGACGTGCATATCGAGCTTGCGTCCGACATCTCCATTTTCGTTGGGGCGAATAATAGCGGAAAAACCTCCGCGACGCAGGCTATGCAGATGTTTCTCTCGGGTGGCAAAGACGCTTTCTCGCTGTATGATTTCAGCTCGCACGCTTGGCCGCTGCTTGATGAGATCGGCGAACGAGAGGGCGACATCGCCGAGGCTGAGTTTCCGACCGTCTCGCTCGATCTTTGGTTCGAGGTGGGAGCCGAAGACCTCTATCTTGTCATCCCCATTCTGCCCTCGACCGCTTGGGCCGGGACGCTTGTGGGCGTCCGCGTCGAACTCGCGCCCAGAAACATCACGGAATTGATCCAGCGTTATCGCACCGCTCGCGACGATGGTCGGGCCAAAGCGGCGGCGCTGGTCGGCGGCGCAGGCGATTATGTGCCTTGGCCAAAATCGCTATCGGCTTACCTGCTTAAAGAACTGAGACACGAGTATGAGCTGCGATATTACGTCCTCGACCACAGGCAATTTGATGCGAAGTTTCAGGCGGTGGAGGGGTATCAGCCGCTGCCGTTGGGGAACGAGCCCGGCGGCAGTGCTGTACTAAAATCGCTCATCAAGGTAGATTTTCTCAATGCACAGCGGCACCTTGCGGACCCTTCAACAGCTTCCGGAAGCGGCCGTTCGGAGGATTTGTCGAAGCGTCTGAGTCGCTTCTATCAACGCAATCTCGATCAACGTCAGGACGATCATCAGGCGCTCAAAGCGCTATTCGAGTCTGAGGTGGGCCTCGACAAGCATCTCGCGGAGGTTTTTAAAGGTACATTGGAGCGGTTGGGGCGTTTGGGTTATCCCGGCCTCAATAACCCAAGGCTCGAAATCAAGTCGGCCCTGAACCCCGCGTCCATCATGACGCAGGATGCGCGCGTCCATTACATCGTGGGCGAAGCCGCGCAGACGATCATGCTGCCCGACACCTACAATGGCCTCGGCTTCAAAAACCTGATCTATATGGTGGTCGAAGTGCTCGACCTTCAGGAGCGCTGGAAAGCCGAAGAGGAGAAGCGTGCGCCTCTCCATCTCATATTCATCGAGGAGCCAGAAGCACACCTTCACGCGCAGCTCCAGCAGGTTTTCATTCGCAACATACTCGACTTGCTCGTCATTCCGGGCGAGGCGGGAGGATCATTCGCCACACAAGCGGTCATTACGACCCACTCGCCGCACATCCTGTACGAGCGTGGCTTTCAGCCGATCCGCTACTTCCGGCGCGATTTGGTCGGAAACGATCAAGTCACTGAAGTGCTCAACCTCTCCGCGTTCTATGCGCAGGAAACCGAACACCGCGATTTCCTGCAAAGGTATCTCAAACTCACCCACTGCGATTTGTTCTTCTCTGACGCCGCTGTGCTCGTGGAGGGCAATGTCGAGCGATTGCTGCTCCCGATCATGATATCAAAGGCGGCGACATCGCTGCGATCCTCCTGCATTTGCATTCTGGAGGTGGGCGGTGCCTTCGGCCATAAATTCAAATCGCTGATCGAATTCCTCGGGATCGTCACGCTGATCATCACCGACGTAGACAGTGTTACCTTGTTGCCTGCTGATCATGACGGCGATGATGACGACGATGACGAGCTGGAGATCGAAGTCGAGGCCCTTGAGGTGGACGCTGCCAACGATGTCGATGAACTACTCGGTGGTGATGCTCCGGCCGCCCAAGCTGGCGATGCCGCCGATCCTGCCCCCGCCCGTCGTTACGGAAAAAAGTGCTTGCCCGGTGTAGCCGGGGCAGTCACCTCCAACCAGACTCTCGTGAAATGGCTTCCGGCCAAGCTGTCGATCGACGAGCTTTTCGCAGCACCGGAGCAAGAGAAAGAAACGCCGGCGGATGTGACGCCCCGTGTCCGCGTGGCATATCAGACGCCCGTTCCAGTCGCATGGAATGGTCAGAACGTAGAGCTGGCAGGTCGGACGTTGGAAGAAGCGTTCGGGTTGGAAAACGCCGAATGGTGCCAGAGCGCGGAGCAGAGGAAATTGGGGCTACGCCTCCGTGGTGCACTAGCGGACCCGGCGGCGTTGGCAGCCGGCCTTCACAAGAGGGTCAGCGGCGATAAATTCGACAAGACCAAGTTCGCGCTTGGCGTACTTACGGCCCGACCGGAAGAGTGGCAGGTTCCGACGTACATCCGTGACGGCCTGGTTTGGCTTAAGGCGCAGGTCGATCTCGAAGTTGAGGCCGAACTGGAAGGTGGTGTAGTCGGTGAGTAGCCGCGCTCAACAGCCTGACACACAGGCCGACGTAGATCTTCGGCTGTGCTTGGAATCTCAGCCGCCGACCAGTTTTAACATGGTCGCCGGCGCGGGGTCGGGCAAAACCACTTCGCTGATCAAGGGGCTCGCCTCGATCCTTGCCATCCATGGCGAGCGTTTGCGACTACGCAGGCAGCGCGTGGCCTGCATAACCTATACAGAGATCGCCGCCGGAGAGATTTGGGCTGACGTGGGAAACAATCCTCTCGTCCACGTCTCCACGATTCATAGTTTTCTTTGGTCGATCGCACGCGGCTTCCAACAAGATATCGCCGCTTGGGTTGCAAACAGGATCGACGAGCGGATCACAGAATTACAGCACGATGCCGCCAATTTTGGCCCACGCGTTCAGCAGAAAACGCGAGACAAGAACGCCCACGATATAACGCGCTACGAGCAGCAGCGTGAGGCTATCACTCAAGTTCGTAGCTTCACTTATGGAACAGGAACTGACTACGCCAAAGGTATCCTCGGCCACGATGACATTATCAAAATGGCTTCGCAGTTGATGATTCAACGGCCGCTTTTCCGAACTCTCGTCGCACAACAATTTCCGTTTGTTTTCGTGGATGAGAGCCAAGATACCTTTCCCATTATTGTCGAAGCATTGATGGCGGTCCAGCGGCAGGAGCAGGCCCGCTTCTGCCTCGGGTTCTTCGGCGATCCGATGCAGCGCATCTATCCCACCGGCATCGGCACAGTTCCCAAACCCGACGATTGGCGGGCGATCCCCAAGCCGGAAAATTTCCGTTCGCCCACCTCGATATTGAATCTCGCAAACGCCATTCGGCGTGAAGGTGACGATCTGGTTCAGATTGGTGGCCGAAAGAAAAAAAACGGTGATCAGGAAGTGCCGGTGATCGGAACGGCGCGATTGTTTGTCTTGCCGACAGATGCTCATCGCGACGAACGCGTGGCGCAGGTTCGGGCGTGGATTGCGAACGCAAACGATGACGAGTTGTGGCAGCCCGCCGACGAGAACGACCCGGTTAAAATGTTGGTGATCGTGCATCGCATGGCAGCGAAGCGATTGGGGTTCGGCGATCTGTATGCGGCGCTCAACGATAAGGCGCCTGAGGCCTTCAAGAATGGCTTTCTGGACGCGTCCGCCTGGCCGCTGCGCCCGTTGGTGTCGTTTCTACTGCCGCTTGCGGAGGCTGTTCGGGACGGGCGAGACTTCGAGACGATGCGGCTGCTTCGGCTCCATTCACCGTTGCTAGAAAAGGCCAACCTCCAAGGCGTGAACATCGCCGAGAGGCTCAATGAACTTCAGGCGGTGAGCAATCAGGTCGGTGAGCTGATGGGACCTCAGTCGCAGGCTACCATTCGTGACGTGCTGACTCTTGCCAAGGAAAGTCGCTTGGTAGAGTTCGACCCGCGCCTGTCCGCTTACCTTGAGGATGTTGCTGTGAACGAGGCCGAAGTCGAGGCCGAAGTCGAGGCCGATGACAACGTAGACGAAGGCGAGGAAGGCCTTTCAAACGAGATCAATTCAATGGCCGCGTTCCTAGCCTGTCCGGCTAAGCAGCTTCGACCCTACCAGGCTTACGTTAACGACGAATCGCCTTTTTCCACGCAGCAAGGCGTGAAAGGGGCCGAGTTCGATCGTGTGCTCGTCGTCCTCGATGACGAGGAAGGCACGCACTTTCAATTCTCCTACGAGAAATACCTCGGATTGAAAGAGCTTTCTGCGCGAGACAAAAAGACTTTGCAGGACGGTGGCGAAACAGGCGTCGAGCGGACGCGGAGACTTTTCTACGTTTGCTGCACACGCGCGCGGCAAGACTTGGTCGTTATCCTTTTCGTCGCTGATCCCGCAGCGGCGATTGCGCATATTCGCGGGCTCGGACTATTTCCAGAAGCGGATATTCTCTCGCAAGATGCGCTCGCTTGACTGAATCGAGAGCCAAGCCAGATGAGCCTGCGAGCGTAATACTGAATTATACCCTTTCATAGAACTTAGGGCTCCGCCCTCGGCGCACTTCGAGAGGCTTCCGCCCAGCTTCCTACGCGCGTACCGCGCTCCGTGCAGCCGGTTCCCCGCGAAGCCTCACTCCGTTTGCACACCCGGTCTCGGCGACGGCCAGAAGGTCAGGCGCGGCGTTCCGCTTCGCTGACCTTCAGACCCGAGGATCAGAGATATGACCAACGTATCCGACAGCAGCCCCCGCATTTATGTCGCCTGCCTTGCAGCTTACAATAACGGTTTTCTGCATGGAGCTTGGATCGACGCGGATCAGGACGCGGACCAGATCAGGGACGAGATTGCCGCGATGCTTGCCCGTTCTCCGGTCGAGGAAGCGGAGGAATACGCCATTCATGACTATGAGGGCTTCGAGGGCGTCAGCATCTCCGAATATGCGGGCATCGACAGCGTGGCGCGGATGGCCGCCTTCATCGCAGAACACGGCGCACTAGGCGCGGGCCTGTTGGAGCAGTTCAGCGGCGACATGGACCAAGCCGAAACCGCCTTGCAGGATTGCTATCATGGTCAGTTCGCCAGCCTCGCCGACTACATGGAGGAATTGACCACCGAGAGCGTCACGATTCCCGAGGCACTACGCTACTATGTCGATTGGCAGGCGATGGCGCGCGACGCTGAGATCGGCGGCGACCTATTCACCATCGAGACGGCGCAGGGCGAGGTGCATGTGTTTTCAAGCAGATGAGATCATGTCTGCCTGCCTGTGCTCATACAGGCAGGCATCTCGAAAGCTACGGCTGTCGCCAAGCTAAAAACACCAAAGAATTATCGGATTAGCCGCTCAAGGTATCTGCTTTGAGCGGGTTCTATATTTCCAGTGATCCTTGAACCTCTTTTTGCCGGGCGCTGCCCAGCATCCCGGCTTGGGGAGGTGACGCCATGCTCAGCATCGATTGGCGATCTCCGGCGGCATACGGGCATACAAAGCACATCCCTGCCGCTGGTTTCGCTTGGGAATATTTGCGCCGCAACGAAGAATATCGTCGGGACTACCAGACCATCGCATCGACCGGAAGGGCGGCTGCCCGCGCCCTTGAAGCGTTCGCGCATCGCTGGGGGTTGCGATTTCCCGTGCGATCCGGACGCGCCGCATGATAGGCAATCGCCGATCTGGAGTCCGCGCCTTCAACCGCAAGCCGTGGTGTTGTCGCCGGTCGATCATAAGGACGACGATACCGAACCGACAATGACGTTGGCGCATCTCGACGGCCTCGACCTGCGCCGCGCTGCCGACGGCTGGCACGGCATATGGCATGTGGATGGCATCGCGCACCAGTTCTGGCTACCCGAGGCGATGCCGGACGCGGCCGCCTTCTATGCCGTGACCCTGCCGATGGATTCCTTTCTGGAACTTCGTGCTCACGCTGTCCGCCGGTTCTGGCGTTCCCTTAACGGCCGTGCGCCCGGTCCCGATTTCCGGGCGGTCCCAGCCCAGCTCCGGCAATGGCATATACTGTCGCTACGCGCGCTCGATGCCCGGCTGCATGGCGAGAGCTATCGCGCCATCGCCGAAGTCTTGCTCGGCTTTCGCGGCACCAAAGAGGATTTCGAGAGTGACCCGCGCAAAAACAAGGCTCGCCGGTTAGTCGCCCACGGCGTCAGGATGATGCGCGGCGGCTACCGCCTGTTGCTCCACTATCCAATCAAGCTTCCGAAGTGAGGCCAGAGCAACTATATTCAGAAAGCATCGGCGCTGTTGGGAGAGCACGTTTATGGCGGATGACGATAACAGTGACGGTGACGGAGGGGAGGATACCCCTGGCGCTAAAGGTCTGGATATTTCCAAGCTCATGATCGGCGGCATGCGACCGCCTGCAATGAACGATACGGTTCGCAAGGCTATTGAGGGTATAGAGCGCCAGACACAACCCTTCCGTGACTTGCAGGACAGAATTACACCGCAGTTGAACAGTGTCACCGCAGCACAGAAAGCGATGGAAACATCTCTCGGGCCATTGCGTGATCTTGAAGCCCGCATGAAGACCCTTGGCGGCATCGCTGGAGAGAACTCATCTTTGGGTCGCCTAGCTGAGCAGATTGGAGCACAGAAAAGCGCCATTGATGCGATGCGTCTGCACGAAACTGAAATACCCCGCATTCCTGAGCTTCCTCCTATTCCGCCGAACCCGATCTTTGAGACCAACAGGCGGCTTGAGCGGATAGAAGAGCGCTTCGAGCAGATGCAAGTCATTGCCACCGACGCTGCCGAGATTGCCACGGGACTTCAAGGAGCTGCCGCTGAGTTCCTCCAGAAATTCGAGAAAGCGGCAGCCGACAATGACCGCACCGCAGCCCGCGCCATCTGGATCGGCGTAGTCGCGGTATTCATTGCTGTCGCTATGCCTGCCGCGCAGATCATCTATTCGGAATATCGCCGCGAACCGAGCAATGGAGCCGAGGTTCAAGCGGCGCTTGAAGCCATGCAGTCTGAACTTACTACCATGCGCAACGCTCAGACCGTTGCCAACGACCAATTGACTGAGGCGCTTGCCACGTCCGACAGCGAGACTGCCGCAATCCTGCGGGATATTCGTGGACTCCTCGCCGGGGAAGGTGCGTCGACCCCGGCCGCGAGAGACGAATCGCCACGATAGGACGTGACCTATCGCGCACCTAACTTATGAAGCTCAGCGTCTAGTGCCGTTAAATCGACGTTGAAGTAATCTTCACGGATCGCCCCAAGACGCACTGCCCCCGCCGTCTTAATGAACTCAAAATGTGCCTCTTCTGCTTCCGAAAGCATTGTTATGTGTGCCCGATCTATGGATTCAGCGAGTCGCCTCTTGCACTCGATGGCTAACTGGCAAGATGCGAGATCGGTGCCTTGATGCACTATTAAAAGATCAACATCACGAGGTGCTTTCGCATCGTCAAAAGCCGATCCAAAACCATAGATAGTGACGCTGTGCGTCACAGCCAGCCTTGCTTCTGGAAGTATTCCTCTTCCATTTCGGTGAGGTGGAGCCAGTAATCATCGCGGTGTAACGCGCCCATGAATTCCCCGATCTTGAACAGTCCGACATTGGAATCGCGACAGTGCCGCTTCGCATCCGGGGAGTATCCGCACCACGCGGAATTAATGACTACGGCATTGACCTCGCCAAGCTGTTCGATAGTTTCGATATATTCCGCGATCCCAAACGCATAGCATTCACAGATAAACACGCGGAGCGTGTCACCTTGCCTTCTCTCCAATGTATAGACGCCGTTGCCCTCACGAGTCAGTGAGACAACCTTCCCATGGCGACCCATCTGCCCCTCAAAGTAATTGTAGTGGCCGTAATGGCTGGTCCAAGGAAAGGTTTCGCTATGCGCCGCCATCGGCAAGCCCCCGAATGAGATCATCAAATTCCATAGGGAAGCGTTTCACCGCTGCATACGGAATCGCATCCTCTACCCATTGTTCATAGCTGCGCACATGCAGGAAGAAGGCCGCAACCACCCCCTGTTCGTCCGCGTCGAACAGAGATCGGTGCTCTTCAAGCAGCACTGCAATCTTCCGGTTATTAGGAATTATTACTGATAGACGCTCCGACATCCACACCGCATGCGCCGATTCATTGTGAGGCTGCGTTCGCGCTAGCTCAGAAAGCGGGCCATACTGCGCCCAAGACTGCCTGTTCTCTTCCAACAGCGGCAGAATTGCGCGGGCAATATCTTGCTTGGTAGGCATGGGGTCTTGGTCCAAGCGTTCGAGCACCCGTGCTTCGTGCTCTGCCTTCATCGCATGCAGAATCTCGACCGTATAGACGGCTTCATTTTCCTTGCGGTCGATCAGCGTGTGATGCGTTGGGCAGAGCAGTATTAGGTTTTCATAGTCGTCCCGCTGGGAGTCCGTCTGGCCCACATCATGACGATTGGCCCCCGGCTTGTCTCCGCAGATATGCGCCATCTCACCCAGCGTGTAGGGTGCAGCGTCTTCTGCCTCATGGTAGCATAGACGTTCCCAACAGCCGGCAAAGGCGCAACGACCGCCAGCCGCTGACCAGAGAATCTTGACTGATTTCTGAGTGATCGCCATCACATCTGAATATCATGGCCTACAAAAACATCTATCCATAGGTTCACAGTTTCATGTCTCACGGCGAGCTAACCTGATGATGCAGCCCCGAAAAGCACACGTCAGCCACCGGACTCATTAGCTGCTGCCTGTTTTAGAATCTTCCGATAGCCATCACGCGATAGCCATTGCGCGCGTTCGAGATGGCTTTGCCAGCAACGATAAGTCCGAAGTTCATAGGCGACCGGATCGCGGTGCAGCACGATCCGCGCGACTTCCTTCCAGTCTGCGCCCTCGGCCTTCGCGTCCAGCAAGCGCAGGTAGGTGACGTAGTGCCGTTCGTCATAGGCGGTTATGGCGTTGCCGGTCGGCGCTTCATCATCCACATCGGGATCGAGTTCGACGGGAGTTCGCATAGTCATTCCCCGTATCCGAGAGAGCTTTGTCTGCGGTGCGCCCCCGCAAACGATTCTCTCTGACTCTTGGTGATCGGGGAGTTCGAAACCGCTGTTACACGGCCCCATGGCCTTTAGCTCGGAAAGCCTGTTGTATACGCCACAGGCTCCCCGACCATAGGTCAAGGAGTGCGGTGCCGTAACGGCCGGCACCAAACGGTAACAGAGGGGTTTCGACGCCCCGGAGCAGCGCGTCTGCTCCGCTGACATTCTTAGCCGAACAGCGCTCGAATGTCTTCGCCTATTCAACGCCACAGGCGATGAGCCGCTGAAATCCCTCATCTGTTGGCCGCGCACCGCCCCGAAGGGGGTGCCGCCAGCGCATAGGCGCAAATGCGGCACGCTACGCGCCGCCGATCCCTCGCCATGGTCCGCCACAGTCCGCTGCCGCCACCGGCAGCCCAATCCCGACTGGAGGTGATCCATGCCCAACCCGCTTGCGGGACTGCCGCCGCGCCTGCTGCGCACCAAGGAAGCCGCGCGCTTCCTCGGCATATCCATCAGAACCCTTGAGAAACATCGGACCTACGGGACCGGGCCGACCTATCGCAAGGTCGGCGGCCGTGTCCTCTACACCGTTCGCGATCTGGAAGACTGGAGCGCGGTCGGCGAGCGCAAATCCACCCGCGACAAAACCGCCGGCACCGTATTTCCCGCGCGTCCGCTCACGCCCGAAGAACGGGGCGACTGCTAGATGCTGCGCGAGGACGATCACGACCCCGCATTGCCGGGCGAGGACAGCGAGCGCAGCCGCCTGGACCCCTTCGTGGTCGCAACGGGCGACGCGCCGCCGCGCGACCAGCGCGACTTGATGGAACGGCCGTTTTTCTCGCTGGCGAAGACCCCGCGCAACAAGCCGATTCTCTACAAGGCCGCCGACATAGAGGTGCAGGTGTTCGGGATGCCCGAGCACGGCATGGCGACCATATGGGACGCCGATGTGCTGATATGGGCGGCCTCGCAGATCGTTGCGGCCGAGAACAACGGCCTCACCACTTCGCGCTTTGTCCGGTTTACGCCTTACCATCTGTTGCGCGCCATCGGGCGGCCGACCGGCAACCATCAATACCGGCTTCTGAAAGCCGCGCTGGCGCGGCTGCAATCGACCGTCATCGCCACCACCATCCGCAACGGCCCGCATTGGCGTCGCCGGCAATTCTCATGGATCAACGAGTGGGAGGAAATGACGACGCGCGCCGGCCGCGTCGAGGGCATGGAGTTCGTCCTGCCCGAATGGTTCTACAACAGCGTCATCGACCGTTCGCTGGTCCTGACCATCGACCCGGCCTATTTCCGGCTGACTGGCGGCATCGAGCGATGGCTTTACCGCGTCGCCAGAAAGCACGCCGGGCACCAGCGCCACGGCTGGATTTTCGAGGTCGCGCATCTTCACAAGAAATCCGGCAGCCTCGCGCGGCCGTCCGACTTCGCGCTTGACCTGCGCCGCATCGCGGCCCGCCAGCCACTCCCCGGCTATCGGCTCCGGATCGAGCGGGAAGACGGCCGCGAGCTGCTGCGCATCCGCCCCGAAAAGCTGTCAACAGGCACTGTTGATAACCCTGTTAATGCCATCGGCAGATCAGGCGCACGGGGTATCGGCACATCAGGCGCACCACTATCGGCAGATCAGGCGCACGAACCGCAGCTAACACTTTGGCCTGAAACGCGGAATCCGACCGCTAACTTATCTAACAGAGAATCTAACTCTTTTTCTTTGACGCGCGCGCAGGCGAAGCCTGGTGCCGGTTCCTGCCCGAAGGGGCGAGCCATGACGGCCGCCGGGCTCGACGCGCTGCGCCCGCGCAGCCCCCAGCACATCACCGGAGACGAACAATGACCCGTCGCGCCCATCGCAGCGCGCACGGCCGTCCGCTGCCGGACGGACCTGCGCCCTTCACAACATTGGTCGAGCTGACCTTCGAGAAACGCAAGGTCGAGCACTGGATACGCTTCGGCCGCAAGAGCTACGAGCAGATCATCGACCGTCGCCGGAGTGTCGTCGGCTTCGCGCCGGGCAGCGTCTTTGCCTTCGTGCGATGGGCGAAGGGCGAGCACGGCACTGTCGTTTCGCGCATCGACATTGTGCGCGCCATCGGCCGGGGCGAGCCGTTCCAGACATTGCCCTTCGTGCGCCCCGGCGGCGAAATCCTGTTGCGCCTCGATAGCTGGCCCAAGGTGCAGCGCGCGCTTGCCGCCATCGACGCCGTGGAATCGCTCGGCCTCGATCCGGCCGATGCCTCGCCGGAGCATTGGCGACACGTCCACAACCGTTTGACCGCCAATCTGGAAGCGCACGCCTACACGCCCGAGCGACATGCCGCGTGGCTTCATCGCCGAAGGATCGACCCATGACGCGCCGCCGCACCCTCACGGTGACGGCGCTCGCCGTCATCGGCATCGCCGCCGCAAGCGCGGTCGAGACGCCATTGAGGCTCATCTGGAACGCCACCGCCAGCGCGCCCATTGGCTTCTACACCGTCGAGCCGGCAGACCGGATCGACGTGCCCGAGCTAGTCGCCGTCATGCCGCCCGAACCGCTCGCCGCGTTCATGGTCGAGCGCGGCTATAGCGCGCGAGGCGTCCCGCTCTTGAAGCGCGTCTTGGGCCTGCCCGGACAGCAGATTTGCCGCACCAACCGCACGATCACGGTGGACGGGATCGAGATGGGCGAGGCGCTGGAGCGTGACAGCCTCGGCCGCGATCTGCCCGTCTGGCAGGGCTGCCGCGTCATCGGCGACGGCCAGCTTTTCCTCATGAATTGGGAAGTCCGCGACAGCCTCGACGGCCGGTATTTCGGACCTATCCCCGCAGCTTCCGTCATCGGCCGGGCGGTCCCGCTCTGGACCGATGAGGAAGGCGTCGGCCGCTACGAGTGGCGCGCGCCGACCCACTAAACCACCCCCCGAGAACCAACCACAGGAGATTTCCATGGCAGAGATAGGCACCTTCACCCGCACCGAAAGCGGCTATGCGGGGGAGCTTCATTCGTTCGGCCTCCGCGATGAGCTGTTCATCGTCCCGGCCAAGCCGAGCGACGCAAAAAACGCGCCCGATTATCGCGTGCGCCTCGATAGCGAGGGCGGCCCGGACGCCGGCCCCGCATGGAAAGACTCCAGCGAGAACGCTGGCGACTTCGTGTCGATGCGATTGGAGGGGCCAATCTTCCCGTTCCCGATCCGCGCCAAGCTGTTCCAGTCCAACGACGATCCTTCGGTCTGGACCCTGCGTTGGAAGCACGCCCGGAAGATCGAGGACGAGGAATGACGGCCGCGCGCGGCCGGCCCGCCATCCGGTCAAAGATCGGCATCCCTTTGTTCGCGGAAAAGCCGTCTCATCCCTTCGTCCCGCTCGGCGACCAAACGGCCGGCGCGCGCAGCGAAGGTCAGGGGCGGCCATCGGCCGGCGCTTGCGCCTTGCCCTTGACCGCAGCGAGAACGCTGGCAGGCTGGCGGCGAAGCGGAGACAGGCCGGCATGGCATTATGCCGTCCTGCTGCTGGCGGGGGCGCTATCCGTCTGCATCGGATCGGGCGTCGCCGTTGCGCAATCCGCGTCGGTCGAGCGCCCGGCCGCTGCCCATCCGTATGCGGCGCACATCGCCGAGGCGTCGCAGCGTTCCGGCATCCCCGAGTACTGGATTCGTGCCGTGCTGCGCGCCGAAAGCGCGGGCGATGTGCGCGCCATATCGTCGGCCGGGGCGATGGGATTGATGCAGGTGATGCCCGACACATGGGCGGGCCTGCGCGTCCGCCATGGCCTCGGCCGCGATCCCTACGACCCGCGCGACAACATCCTCGCAGGCACGGCCTATCTGCGCGAGATGTTCGACCGCTACGGCAATGTCGGCGCGATGCTTGCGGCCTATAACGCCGGCCCCGGCCGCTATGACGAGCACCATGCGACGGGCCGCCCGCTTCCCGCCGAGACACGCGCCTATGTTGCCGCACTCGCCCCGATCCTTGGCGGCGCGGCTCCATCGGATGCGTCGTTGCAACCACCGGCACCGCCGCCCGACTGGCGCGAGGCACCGCTGTTCGTCATGCGCCCGGCCGACATGCGAGCGGCCGCCGCGCCGCCGTCCGAGGTGCAAACAGGCGACGGCCGCGCGACCGTTCCGGCGCGCGATCCCGCCCGTGCGGAGCCGCAGGACGGCAGCATTTTCGTGGCGAGCGCCAGCGATGGGAGAACGCCATGAGGGCGGCGTTCCCGCGCTCGGCGGCTTTGGTTTCGGCATCCGGTCGGGCAGGTTTGCGCCCGGCAGGATTCCCGGCAGGAGGGGCAGAAAAGACAGAAAGGGCGGAGGGCAAGATTAAAGAAGACGGCACCATGTCGGGCCGCTTCTGGAAATTGTTGTTGTCTGCACACTGGTTAGGTGGCCGGTTCCGGCACCATGGTTTTGAGGGGCCGCGTGCCGCGATTTTGCGCAAAGCCTTGGCTTTGCAGGGTTTCAAGCGGCACCATAGGCGCAGATCGGCGGTTTTCCGGCGGTTTGGGCTGGAGTCGCGCCCTTGAGCGCCGACGACGAAAACCGCTTCCGACCGAAGCCCGGCCGCATCCGATCCGACACGCCGAAGGCTGGCAAGACCAAGAGCTTTTTCACGCAGGTCAGGAAGATCACCCGGCAGCATCAGGCGGCAGCCTCCCGCGACCCTTCCATGCCGTCATCCGCCCGCCCGTCATCGTCGGGCCGGTCCCGTGCCGTGGTCGCCAGCGGCAAGGGCGTGAAGCGCGGCCGGGGCGCGAGCTTCGTGCGTGCCCGCAATATCTCGGGCAACTGGCATCATCGCCAGCCGGGCAGCCGCCGCGTCATCGTCAAGCAGCGCAGCGTCAGGGCCGCATTGAAGGGCGGCCGTGCCCGTGCACATCTGCGCTATGTCCAGCGTGACGGAACCTCACGCGACGGCGAGCGGGGCCGGCTCTATTCGGCGACCGAGGACCGCGCCGATGGCGACGCCCTCCTTGATCGCGGCAAGGACGACCGCCACCAATTCAGATTCATCGTCTCGCCCGAGGAGGGGGCGGAGCTGTCGGACCTCACGGCCTACACCCGCGATTTCATGAAACAGGTGGAAGCTGACCTTGGCACCAAACTCGATTGGGTTGCCGTCAATCACTACAACACCGGCCATCCCCATGTGCATATCGTCGTCAACGGCCGCGACGATATGGGCGGGGATCTAGTCATCAACGGCGACTACCTTTCCGCCGGCCTGCGCGAACGCGCCAGCGAGCTTGCCAGTCTCGAACTCGGCCCCGTGACCGAGATCGAGCAGGCCCGCAAGCTATCCGCCGAGATCGACCAAGACCGTTTCACCCGGATCGACCGCGCCATGGTCGAGGAAGCCGATGCCCGTTTCCTCGACCTGCGCCATGAACTGGCAGAGCCGAGGCGGCAGTTCGAGCGCACCTTGCGCCTGCGCCGCCTTACCAAGCTGGAGAAGATGGGGCTGGCGACCGAGCACGCGCCCGCCGTTTGGGAATTGAGCAAGGACATGGAACCGGCCCTGCGCGAGCTAGGCGAGCGTGGCGACATTATCCGCACCATGCAGAAGGCGCTCGGCCCGCAGGCAGGCGAACGCGATCCCATGAGCTTCCAAATCCATGACGGAGCGCCCGAGACGCCTATCGTCGGCCGCGTCGTGGACAAGCACCTGTCCGACGAGTTGGGCGAGAACCTGACAATCGTGGTGGACGGGATCGACGGTAGGACGCACCACATCGCCGGCATCACGCCCGAGCGGCTGGAGGACGCCCGCATTGGCAGCGTCATCCAGATCGGCCCGGCCGAGGTGGCACCCCGGCCGTCCGACCGCACCATCACCGCCATCGCCGAGGACGGCATCTATCGGCCGAGCCGCCATCTGGAGCAGGCGAAATTCGAGGGCCGCGTTCCCGGCGGCGACGATGAGGGCTATATCGATGCCCATGTCCGGCGGCTGGAGGCGCTGCGCCGGGCCGGCATCGTCGAGCGCATCGACGCCGACCAATGGCGCATCCCAGATGATCTGGTCAGTCGCGCGGCTGATTACGATACCGGCCGCGACCGGCAGGCCAGCGTTCGCGTGCTTTCCCCGGTTGATCTGCAAAGGCAGATACGTTCGGACTGCGCGACATGGCTGGACCGGCGATTGGTCCATGGCGAAACGGCCGACCTTGCGCCGACCGGCTTCGGGCAACAGGTCCGCGAAGCCATGGACCAGCGCCGCGAGCATCATATCGAACAGCGCGACGCCACGCGCAACAGGGACGGCCGAATCTTCTACCGGCGCAATCTTCTCGCCACCCTGCGCGAGCGGGAAGTTGCGCGCGCCGGTGCGGAGATGGCCGAGGGCAAGGCGCTGCCGTTCCGCGCCGCCAAGGATGGTGAGAGTGTCAGCGGCAAGTTCACCGGGACTGTCCAGCTAACGAGCGGCAAGTTCGCCATCGTGGAAAAGAGCCACGAGTTCACCCTTGTCCCGTGGCGGCCGATCATCGACCGCCAGCTCGGCCGCGAGGTCGCGGGTATCATGCAGGGCGGTTCGGTGTCGTGGCAGTTAGGGCGGCAGCGGGGGTTGGGGCTATAGGAGCCAACGATACCGCATTGCAACGCAACAACTAATTCGATAAGAGCTGCTATTCAATTTCGTAATCGTGGAGCCATCAGCATGGGAAATTCCAAGTCAGCAGACAAGTAAGCCGCAACATCAGAATTGTTGTTGCGGCGCTCTGTAAGACCAATCCCATCTGATTGCTGACGAGCAGACGCTGCCCGGTATCCTTAATCGAGCGGTTGATTCGTCATGACCACCACACGCCCCGCGTGGGCCTATACGCTGCCGGCAGCCTTGCTGCTTATGGCTCCCTTCGACATCCTCGCCTCGCTGGCGATGGATATTTATCTTCCAGTCGTTCCGGCGATGCCGGGCGTCCTGAACACGACTCCATCCATAATCCAACTCACGTTGAGCCTCTACATGGTGATGCTCGGTGTGGGCCAAGTGATCTTTGGGCCACTCTCCGATCGCGTCGGGCGACGGCCGATCCTGCTTGTAGGCGCAACGGCTTTCGTTGCTGCGTCTCTGGGAGCGGCTTGTTCTTCAACTGCATTAGCCTTTGTTGCGTTTCGTCTGGTTCAGGCTGTTGGAGCATCGGCCATGCTGGTGGCCACCTTCGCGACCGTGCGCGACGTATATGCCAATCGTCCCGAAGGTGCCGTCATCTACGGCCTTTTCAGTTCGATGCTGGCGTTCGTGCCTGCGCTCGGCCCTATAGCCGGTGCGCTGATCGGCGAGTTTTGGGGATGGCAGGCGATCTTCATCACACTGGCTGCACTGGCTTCGCTCGCACTCTTAAACGCCAGTTTCAGGTGGCATGAAACCCGACCGTTGGATCAGGCCAGAACGCAACGATCTGTTTTGCCGATCTTCGCGAGTCCGGCCTTTTGGGTTTACACGGTCGGATTTAGTGCCGGCATGGGCACATTCTTCGTTTTCTTCTCGACAGCCCCCCGTGTTCTCATAGGCCAAGCCGGCTATTCCGAGATCGGATTTAGCTTGGCCTTCGCGACTGTCGCGCTGGTCATGGTCACGACAACCCGCTTCGCAAAGTCCTTCGTTGCCAAATGGGGTATCGCGGGATGCGTAGCGCGCGGGATGGCGTTGCTCGTTTCCGGCGCGATCCTGTTGGGGATCGGCCAACTTTTCGGATCGCCGTCATTTTTCAGCTTCATCCTGCCGATGTGGGTTGTCGCGGTCGGCATTGTCTTCACGGTGTCCGTTACCGCCAACGGCGCACTTGCGCAGTTCGACGACATCGCTGGATCAGCGGTTGCGTTCTACTTCTGCATCCAAAGCCTGATAGTCAGTATCGTCGGGACATTGGCGGTGACGCTGTTAAACGGCGATACAGCGTGGCCCGTGATTTGTTACGCCACGGCAATGGCAGTGCTGGTGTCGTTGGGGCTGGCGCTCCTTCGATCCCGTGATGCTGCCACCGAGAAGTCGCCAGTCGTCTAGCCGACGACTGGAAGCAAGCCCGCTCCGATGCGGCGCAATAATCTTCGAAACCTCGTGAATGGCGGTATCCTGTCTGGCAAGATACCGCTCATTTCCCTTGTCCCGTGGCGGCCGGTCATCGACCGCCAGCTCGGCCGTGAGGTCATGGGCATCGTGCAAAGCGGATCGGTGTCGTGGCAGTTGGGGCGGCAAAGGGGCATAAGCCTCTAATCTGTTGTAGATGAACGCAGCCGCTCGAAACCAGCGATGAGGCTGTCGAGTCCGAAGTTGAACGCAGCATCCATGCCGTCTGTTTCCAACTCGTGAAACAGATCGTGCAGGAAGGACGACGGTGCTTGCTCGGACACATCTGGCCTGTCCGGAACTCTCTCATCGGCATCAGATGCCTGCTGCTCGAGAACGGAACCGACCACATAGTGACTGACCGCCCGGAGCGCCCAAACGGCGCGCTTCGGACAAAAGCCCTCCGCGCAGAGAAAGCGTATTTGCGTCTCGGCGGTGCCAAAATTCGGTTCTGTCGGTCGAGTGCCGGCATGGATACGCGCGCCGTCGCGATAAGAGAGCAACGCCGTTCTGAAGCTCAGGGCATTCTCTTTCAGGAACACCCGCCAGTCCTCATTCTCTTCGGGTAGCGAGCGGGTATGGCGTTCCGCCAGCATCGCCTCGGCGAGCGCATCAAGCAGCGCTCGCTTGTTCTGGAAATGCCAGTAAAGCGCAGGCTGCTGAACCTTGAGGCGTTCAGCGAGCTTCCGCGTCGTCAGGCTGTCCATGCCAACCTCGTTCAACAGCTCTAGCGCCGCCGCGATCACGGTGCCCTTGTCCAGTTTGGTCATTCACGTTCCTTCGCCAGTGCTTGACAATTTATCACCGATAAGTTCTATGTCCATCTCCTTATCGTTGATAAAGTCGCTCCATTGAGCGGCGCTGGAGTTTCAGGTGCGCAGCTCTGCCATCATTGCCCTGCTGATCGTGGGTCTTGACGCCATGGGTCTCGGCCTCATCATGCCCGTCCTTCCGACGCTTCTGCGTGAGCTTGTGCCAGCAGAGCAGGTCGCTGGACACTATGGTGCCTTGCTGTCGCTCTATGCATTGATGCAGGTCGTCTTCGCGCCCATGCTTGGACAGCTTTCGGATTCTTACGGTCGGCGTCCGGTACTTCTGGCTTCTCTTGCAGGAGCCGCAGTCGATTACACGATTATGGCATCAGCGCCGGTCTTATGGGTGCTCTATATCGGCCGACTCGTGTCCGGCGTCACGGGCGCAACCGGAGCTGTAGCAGCCTCAACCATTGCCGATTCGACGGGGGAAGGTTCTCGCGCACGCTGGTTCGGCTACATGGGGGCCTGTTATGGGGCGGGCATGATTGCCGGGCCAGCACTTGGTGGCATGCTCGGTGGTATCTCTGCTCATGCCCCGTTTATCGCCGCCGCCCTTCTCAACGGGTTCGCGTTCCTGCTTGCCTGCATTTTCCTCAAGGAGACTCATCACAGCCATGGCGGGACCGGAAAGCCGGTTCGCATCAAACCATTCGTTCTGTTACGGCTGGATGATGCATTGCGCGGGCTAGGTGCGCTTTTCGCAGTTTTCTTCATTATTCAACTGATCGGCCAAGTGCCTGCAGCCCTATGGGTCATATATGGCGAGGACCGTTTTCAGTGGAACACCGCGACCGTTGGTTTGTCGCTCGCGGCGTTTGGGGCAACACATGCGATCTTCCAAGCGTTTGTTACCGGCCCGCTTTCAAGCCGGCTTGGAGAGCGGCGCACGCTGCTGTTTGGCATGGCTGCGGATGCGACTGGCTTCGTTCTTCTGGCTTTTGCCACGCAGGGATGGATGGTGTTCCCGATTCTGTTGCTGCTTGCCGCCGGGGGTGTTGGCATGCCGGCCTTGCAGGCAATGCTCTCAAACAATGTCAGCAGTAACAAGCAAGGGGCTTTGCAAGGAACGCTAACGAGCCTCACCAATCTAAGCTCTATCGCAGGACCGCTTGGCTTCACAGCACTCTATTCTGCCACCGCCGGGGCATGGAACGGTTGGGTTTGGATTGTCGGCGCGATCCTCTATTTAATATGTCTGCCAATACTACGCAGACCATTCGCAACTTCATTGTGATTTAGTCATGGCGATTTGGCATGCGTAGACTTAGGAGAAATGACGGATTAAATCTGTTGAGCAATCATCTCCTTTCGGGGCGAGTGCCAATGATGACCTTAGTTCACACTCTCGCTGTCGCCGAATATCTCAACTTCCGTCACGCCGCCAACGCGCTCGGCGTTGCACAGTCCAGCGTCAGCGCCCGCGTGAAGGCACTGGAAGAAGACCTCGGCATCCTCTTGTTCGAGCGTCATGCGCGCGGCGTTCGGCTGACCGAGGCCGGACGCCATTTCGTCGAGCGGATAGCCGTAGGTATTGACCAACTCGACCATGCGGTGAAAACCGCCGGCATGGCGGCAGCCGGAGAAAGCGGCCGGCTTCGTATCGGTATCCATGCCCTGATTCCGCATAGCTTCCTCGCAAAGCTGATCGGCCAATACCGCAAGGATTACCCCGATGTTGAAGTCGAGATCGCCGAAGGCCCGGCCCGTGAAGCGGTGGTGCAGCTTCGCGCCGGCAGGTTGGACGTGGCGTTCGTCGCAGGCACGCCCCAACCACCCGACTGCCATTCCCGTCGCACATGGACCGAACCGCTCTTGGCGGTGCTACCGGAACGGCATCCGCTCGCCAAGCGGTCAGCCGTCACATGGCCCGATTTGGCAGGCGAGACGTTCCTTGTCCGGCATGGCGGCACTGGACCGCAGGTTCATAGCCATATCGTGCTACGCCATGCCGAGCGCTGGCCTGCGCCGTCGATCCTGCGCTTCGACGTGGGGCGTGGCACCCTTTTGTCTTTGGTCGGACAGGGCTTTGGCATCACCATCGTCGGCGCGGCCACGGCGCTGTTGCCGACAAACGGCATTGTCTTTTTGCCCTTCACCGACGAGCCGGAGCCGGTCGCCTTCTCGGCTGTCTGGTCGCCGTCCAATCGCAGCGCGGCGCTTCGCAACCTGCTCAGCCTCGCCAACGACATGGGCCGGAAGGTCTGCACGGACTACCGTTCGATACTACCACGGATAGCGAAGGCGTGAGCGACAAGTCCACCGGCACCGTACAATTATCCAGCAGCCAGTTCGCTGTGGTTGAAAAGAGCCATAAATGCACCCTTGTCCCGTGGCGGCCGGTCATCAACCGCCAGCTCAGCAGCGAGGTCTGCGCGGGCAGATAGGACCGGCGCTATAGGATCAATGCTCTATTCGACCTTCCTCTCAAAAGCGTTATCTGACCATCGTTGCGTAGCGAACCGAAGTGTTTGCGGAAGCACAGTCCGGGACTGTTACTGCCATCGCCGGAAAGCGACACTTGCATTAACACCGCCAAAGCCGAATCCGTTGGAAATGGCATGTTCCATGAGAATGGGCCGCGCAGATTGGCGAACGAGGTCGATACCAGCGGCAACAGGATCGGGGGTTTCTAAATTTCTCGTTGGGGGAGCAATTTGATCGCGCAAAGCGAGCACCGTGAAGATTGCCTCAATACCGCCTGCGGCACCAAGTAGGTGCCCCGTAGCCGATTTCGTGGCGCTTACGACCACATCATGATTGCCGAACACGGATTGTATCGCGGCAATTTCTCCTCGATCTCCTACGGGGGTGGAGGTGGAATGTGCGTTCAAATGTTGAATATCGATTGGTTTCAACCCAGCACTGTGGAGTGCAATTCCCATCGCACGGGCCGCGCCTCGGCCGTCATCTGGACCGGCAGTCATATGATGTGCATCGGCGCTTGTGCCGTATCCCACCAATTCCGCTATGGGCTTGGCACCCCGAGCGAGGGCATGTTCTAATTCCTCTATGACGATCAGACCCGCCCCTTCAGACATTACGAAACCATCGCGCCCGGTGTCGAACGGCCTCGACGCCAGTTCCGGGGTAGTATTGTAGCCGGTGGATAGTGCTCGCGCGGCAGCAAATGCCCCAAGACTAACCTTATCAATGCATGCTTCTGCCCCGCCGCACAGAGCGATGTCGGCCTCGTTAGAGCGTATCAGCCGCGCGGCGTCGCCGATGGCTTGAACGCTGGCAGCGCAGGCGGTTACAGGCGTGCCAATAGGACCTGTAAATCCATGCCTGATGGTAACATGTCCTGCCGCGAGATTGGCCAGAAACGATGGCACGGTAAAGGGTGATAGCCTCCGTGCTCCCCGTGTATCCGTTATACGAACTGCTGAAGCAATTGCAGGAAATCCGCCTATACCAGAGGCAATAATTGTCGCCGTGCGCTCACGTTCGTAGTCGCACGTAGGATGCCATCCCGCCGTTTCAAGAGCCTCCATCGCGGCCGCTAGTGCGAACAGAATGAAGCGATCCATTTTTCGTTGATCCTTTGTGTCAACGATCACATCGGGATCGAAACCGGCTTCGGAATCTTCAATCAGGCTGGGAACGAGTCCTCCGATTTTCACCGGCAGGTCGCTGGAGATTTCATCGGGCAAACTCCTAATTCCTGATTTTCCTTCCAAGAGCCTTTTCCAGCTTGTTTCGGTCCCGGAACCAAGAGGGCCCACCAGACCCATGCCGGTTATAACAATTCGACGCATTTGATTATTCCGCTTTTTCTGAGTTTACCCGCTTCACACGGTTTATGACGCGCATCGTTTCTTCCGTCGCCGCTGGGCCTGCTAGAAGAACCGTGTTTTCAGGAGTGATTTTTTCTCCAGTATCCGCATCGACTATGATGGCGTTTCGTTCCCTACCGGTTTCCCTGTCGCCAAGGCGCATGGCTATTTCATTGGGCGCAAGATTCCGGTTTCCCCATGCGAACAGGGCGATTGCTACCGGATAGAAATCTCGCCCCTTGTCGGTAAGGACGTATTCAAATCGAGGCGGATGATCATTGTATCGTTGCCTTTCAAACAACCCTTCGGCTGTGAGATGTTTCAATCGCCTCGCCAAAATGTTCGTGGAAATACCGAGATTCTTCTCGAATTCATCGAATTTGCTCAACCCTTGGAAGGCGTCCCGCAGGATCAGGATGCTCCACCAGTCACCGACGCTTTCCAGCGCTCGGGCTGCGGGACATTCGGATGATAGAAAGCTTGTTCGTTGCATGGCACATCCATAATGGCGTTACTTCCATTATGCAAGTTACATATGTGACAGCGGCGACATGACGCGAGGGCTATCCGAGGCATCCATTGCGGCGATTCGCCCGACCAGTTGAGCAGCGGCGATCACCCGGCCGGATGGCGGTGAATGCAACCCGTCCTATTTGCCGCCGATAGTATCCGGCAGCCCTCTCGCATCCGCTTTCCTGTTGCCTGTCCCGATTTTGCCTACTCTCTGATCGGCTCCGTCTCTTTTGCCGACTGGAGCCTGCATTGCGCGGAGGCCGAATCCTTTGGGGTCAGATCGCCGTAGTCTTCACCATCGTCTTGGTGATGACGTGGGCGGCGACGCAATGGGTAGCGTTTCGTCTCGGCTTCCAGCCCCAGCTTGGCAATCCGTGGTTCGAGCTGGTTGGCCTGCCGGTCTATTATCCGCCGGCCTTCTTTTGGTGGTGGTTTTCGTTCGACGCCTACGCGCCCGCGATCTTCGTCGAGGGCGGCATCATCGCCGTATCGGGCGGTTTCCTCGCCATCGCCGCCGCCATCCTCATGTCGATCATCCGGGCACGGGAGGCGCGCAACGTCGCCACCTATGGTTCGGCGCGATGGGCAGAGGATAGGGAAATCCGCACCGCCGGCCTGCTCGGTCCCGATGGCGTCCTGCTCGGCCGATACAACCGGGACTACCTGCGCCATGATGGCCCGGAGCATGTCCTATGCTTCGCCCCGACGCGCAGCGGCAAAGGTGTCGGGCTGGTGGTGCCGACGCTGCTGACATGGTCCGCATCCGCCATCGTCCACGACATAAAAGGCGAAAACTGGACGCTGACAGCGGGCTTCCGCGCGAAGCATGGCCGCGTGCTGCTGTTCGATCCAACCAACGCCAGATCGTCGGCCTACAACCCGCTGCTGGAGGTCCGGCAAGGGGAATGGGAAGTCCGCGACGTGCAGAACATCGCGGATATTCTGGTCGATCCCGAAGGCAGCTTGGACAAAAGGAACCATTGGGAAAAGACCAGTCATTCGCTGCTGGTCGGCGCGATCCTGCATGTCCTCTATGCGGAGAAGGACAAGACCTTGGCGGGCGTTGCCAACTTCCTGTCCGATCCGCGTCGCCCGGTCGAGGCGACCTTGCGCGCCATGATGGATACGCCGCATCTCGGCGAGGCTGGCGTTCATCCCGTCATCGCGTCGTCGGCCCGCGAGCTGCTGAACAAGAGCGAGAACGAGCGCAGCGGCGTCCTTTCCACAGCCATGTCATTTCTCGGCCTCTACCGCGATCCCGTGGTGGCGCAGGTGACGGCACGATGCGACTGGCGCATTGCCGATCTGGTCGGCAGCCGCCGGCCCGTCACGCTCTATCTGGTCGTGCCGCCGTCCGACATAAACCGCACCAAGCCGCTTATCCGCCTGATCCTCAACCAGATCGGCAGGCGGTTGACCGAGGAACTGACCACCTCCGGCAAGCGCCATCGCCTGCTGTTGATGCTGGACGAGTTTCCGGCGCTCGGCCGGCTCGACTTCTTTGAATCGGCGCTCGCCTTCATGGCGGGGTATGGAATCAAAGGCTTCCTGATCGCGCAGAGCCTCAACCAGATCGAGCGCGCCTATGGGCCGAACAACGCCATCCTCGACAACTGCCACGTCCGCGTCAGCTTCGCCACGAATGACGAGCGGACGGCCAAGCGGGTGAGCGACGCGCTTGGCACCGCGACCGAGTTGCGCGATTCCACCAACTACGCCGGCCATCGCCTTGCACCGTGGTTAGGTCACTTGATGGTTTCACGGCAGGAGACGGCTCGGCCGCTGCTCACGCCGGGCGAGATCATGCAGCTTCCGCCAACCGACGAAATCGTCATGGTCGCGGGCACGCCGCCGATCCGCGCAACCAAGGCCCGCTATTTCGAGGATGCGCGGTTTCAGGAACGCATCCTGACCCCGCCCGATCTGGTCGCCGCTCCGCTGGCGCCCAGCCCATCCGCCGATGACTGGTCCGGCCGCGTGGTCGCGGCGGGAAGCCGTTCCGCAACGGTCGCCGCAGATGCGACCGAGGGCGATCCGGCCAACGCCGGCATCCGCCGCGAGCCGGAATTGCCCGAGCATGAGGAAATCGTCACCCCGCCGCCATCCCCCGAACAGGAGTTCGACATTCTGGACGACGAGCCGGATGTTGACGCGGCCAAGGCCCGCACTATCCGCCAGCGCATGAGGATGGTGGCGCGGCAGGTGGCGATGAACCCCGATGATGGAATCGAGCTTTGAGGACACGCCTATGACCACACGCACCCGCCTGAATCTCTATTTCGACCCAGCGCTCATCCCGCAGATCGAGGCGATGGCGCTGCGCCGCTCGGCGGCGCTGCGCCGCAATGTCTCGAAATCCGCCATCGTGGAGGCGGCGGTCATGTCCTACCTGTCCGGCGATGCCGACGACCAGCTTGAAGCCGCCATGTCTCGCCGCTTGGATAAACTCGGCCGCCAGATCGACACGCTCGACCTAGATCTCGCCGTCCTCGGCGAGACGGTCGCGCAGTTCATCCATTTCTGGATGACCATCACGCCGCCGCTTTCAGGAGCCGCGCAATCTGCTGCCCGCGCGAAAGGTGCGGAACGGTTTGAAGGATTCATGCAGAATCTCGGCCGGCGTCTGGCGACGGGCGACAGGTTCTTGAAGGAGATTACGAGAGATGTTGGGCCTGAAGAAGGTCTTCCGGGGTTGAACAATCATCCAACGCAGGAGCGCTGATGAAGATTATTGCACCGACTATAGTCGCTATGCGCGGCGCTAGGTTCGCCTACTTCTCTCCGTCAACGCATCAATGTTATCTAGAGCTTCCGAATTGCTGAACTACCTCTCCGGTTATCCACGCGCTATCAGGCATCAGATCAAAGTGATTTCGCCCAGGGCGTTCGAGATACCGTGCTGATGGGAAATGTGCGACGGCGGCGGCTGTTGCATTCCGAAAAAAGCACTTTTCGCCTGCATAAAGTAAAACTGGCGCAGTGAACGACTCAGAAGCCGCACCCAAGGGCGGCCATTCAGCTTCAGCGGTGCGTAATGCATGAAGTGCGTTGGTGTTGACGCGAGCAAGACGGGTGGCCATGCCGTCCGGCACATCGAACATTTGCATCCAAACAGCAAGCCAAGCTTGTGCTCCACTGGAAAATGTTTCGGCAACCATATCTGTCGCCAAATCGACTTCAGAGTGAAGCTCGAACCCCCCAAGAATCAATCCTCGATAAGCCTCTGGATTTTGAACGGCGGCAGCGAGCGCTATTTTTGCGCCGAGCGAGTATCCCCAGACTAATGGATTTACTAGATCTAGGGTGTTGATTACCGTTTCAATGTCAGAAGCCATTTTGGGCAATGCGTAAGAGGACGAATTCGTGGGGCATGTGCTTAGCCCGTGCCCGCGAGGTTCGACACATACGACATGAAATTCCTTAGCCAATCCTGAGATGTAGCCAAGTTCTAACCAGTCCTCACAGGTCATGCTGATGCCAAAGATCAGGACAAGAGGCAGGTTCGTTTCATCACCAAACGTCTCATACCTCACGAGAACGTCGTCATTTTTAACATAGGGCATGACCATCAATAACGTGCGACAAGCCTGATCGCAACTTCGGTAGCAAAAAGGAGAGGTGGAAAGGCAGCAGAATCTCGGCCGGCGTCTGGCGACCGGCGACAGGTTCCTCAAAGAGCTGTCGCGCGACCTCGACTCACTTCCCGACGATCCGTTGCCGGACGAATCCGAGAGCAACGGCGATCAAGAATAAGTATTCGGACCCGTCCTATTTACCGCCGATGGCCGCCGATTGCCGCCGCCGCTTAGATACTTGTTGAACCGGCCCAATTCCGGGCTTTCTTAATCGACCCCGATCCGGGGACCGCCTGTTGCGCCCCGCCAGAAGCCGGGGCCGACATGACCACCAACCACCACAGACAGGAAGCGATCCAGCGCGGCGCGCGCATGTTGCGCACCGCGCTCGGCCCCGCCATTGCCCGGCTGCTCGAAGACCCGGCCGTGGTCGAGGTAATGTTGAACCCGGACGGTCGCCTTTGGGTGGACCGGCTGTCCGAAGGGCTTTCCGACACGGGCGAACGCCTGTCCGCCGCCGATGGCGAACGCATCGTGCGGCTGGTCGCGCATCATGTCGGCGCAGAGGTTCATGCCCGCAGCCCCCGCGTCTCGGCAGAGCTGCCCGAGAGCGGGGAACGGTTCGAGGGCCTTTTGCCGCCCGTGGTCGCCGCGCCGGCCTTCGCCATCCGTAAACCTGCCGTCGCGGTGTTCACGCTCGACGACTATGTGGCCGCCGGCATCATGTCTGCCGATCAGGCGGAAACGCTGCGCGAAGCCGTCGCAGCCCGCGCCAATATCTTGGTGGCGGGCGGCACTTCCACCGGCAAGACCACGCTCACCAATGCCCTTTTGGCGGAGGTCGCCAAGGGCGCGGATCGTGTCGTCATCATCGAAGACACCCGCGAGCTGCAATGTGCCGCGCCCAATCTGGTGGCGCTGCGCACCAAGGATGGCGTCGCCAGCCTGTCGGACCTTGTGCGGTCCTCGCTGCGCCTGCGCCCCGACCGCATCCCGATTGGGGAGGTGCGCGGATCGGAAGCCCTCGACCTGCTCAAAGCATGGGGCACGGGCCATCCCGGCGGGATCGGCACCATTCACGCCGGCACCGGCATCGGCGCGCTTCGTCGCCTTGAACAGCTCATCCAAGAGGCTGTCGTCACGGTCCCGCGTGCGCTGATCGCCGAGACTATCGACCTTGTTGCCGTCCTTTCCGGGCGCGGTTCCGCGCGCCGGCTGGCCGAGCTTGCCCGCGTCGAGGGGCTGGGGCCGGACGGCGACTACCGCATCACGCATCCCATCCCTTCGGCAATCCCCACCAGCACAGGAGAATCTTCATGATCCGCACCCTTACGCGCGGCTATCGCTTCGCCACGACCGCCGCATCTGCCCTTGCCATCAGCCTCATGCTTGCCCCGGCCGCCCATGCGTCCGGTTCGTCGATGCCATGGGAACAGCCCTTGCAGCAAATCCTCCAGTCCATCGAGGGGCCGGTCGCCAAGATCATCGCCGTCATCATCATCATCGTGACGGGCCTGACCCTCGCGTTCGGCGATACCAGCGGCGGCTTCCGTCGCCTGATCCAGATCGTTTTCGGCCTGTCCATCGCGTTCGCCGCATCGAGCTTCTTCCTGTCTTTCTTCTCGTTCGGCGGCGGGGCGCTCGTTTGATGGCGGGCGGCCTCGAACTGCTCGACGCGGTGCCGGGCTTCACGGTCCCGGTCCACCGGGCGCTGACCGAGCATATTTTGCTCGGCGGCGCACCGCGCTCCATCGCCATCATGAACGGAACGCTGGCCGGAGCCGTGGGCCTCGGTTTGCGCCTCTGGCTGGTCGGCATCGCCATTTGGGCAATCGGCCATTTCGCAGCCGTATGGGCGGCGAAGCGCGATCCCCAATTCGTCGAGGTCGGGCGTAGGCATCTGCGCGTCCCCGGCCATCTGGCGGTGTGAGGGCGCGGCCATGATGAACCTTTCCGAATATCGCCGCACCGCCGCCCGGCTCGCCGACTATTTGCCATGGGCCGCATTGCTCGGCTCCGGCGTCGTCTTGAACAAGGACGGCAGTTTTCAGAGGACCGCGAAGTTTCGCGGTCCCGATCTGGATTCCGCCGTCGCGGCCGAGCTGGTCGCCGTCGCCGGCCGCATCAATAACGCCGTGCGCCGCCTCGGCTCCGGCTGGAGCATCTTTGTTGAGGCGCAGCGCAGCGAGGCCGCGACCTATCCCGACAGCACCTTTCCCGATGCGGCATCGGCGCTGGTCGATGCCGAGCGCAAAGCCGGGTTCGAGGAAGCAGGCACGCATTTCGTGTCGGGCTATTTCCTGACCTTCCTCTGGCTGCCCCCGGCCGAGGAAGCCGCCCGCGCCGAAACATGGCTCTACGAGGGCCGCGAGAAAACCGGCGTGGACCCGTGGGAGCTGCTGCGCGGCTTCATCGACCGCACCGACCGCGTGCTGGCTTTGCTCGACGGCTTCATGCCCGAGTGCCGTTGGATGGATGATGGCGCGACGCTGACCTATCTCCACTCCACCATCTCGACCAACCGGCATCGCGTGCGCGTGCCCGAGGTGCCCATGCACCTCGATGCGCTGCTCGCCGACCAGCCCTTGACCGGCGGGCTGGAGCCGCGCCTTGGGACCAAGCATCTGCGCGTGCTGACCATCGTGGGATTCCCGACCGCGACGACGCCGGGCCTGCTCGACGAAATGAACCGCCTGCCGTTCCCCTACAGGTGGAGCACGCGCGCGATCCTGCTCGACAAGACCGACGCGACGCGGCTGCTGACCCGCATCCGCCGCCAATGGTTTGCGAAGCGCAAGAGCATCGCCGCGATCTTGAAAGAGGTGATGACCAACGAGGCGTCCGCGCTGGTGGACACCGACGCGGCCAACAAGGCGCTCGACGCCGACATGGCCTTGCAGGAACTCGGCGCGGACGTGGCGGGCATGGCCTATGTCACGGCCACCGTCACCGTATGGGATGCCGACCCGCGCCTAGCCGACGAGAAGCTGCGCCTGGTCGAGAAGATCGTTCAGGGGCGCGACTTCACCGCCATGCCCGAGAGCGTCAACGCGGTTGACGCATGGCTCGGCAGCCTGCCCGGACACGCCTACGCCAATGTCCGCCAGCCGCCCATCAGCACATTGAATCTCGCCCACATGATCCCGCTGTCGGCGGTGTGGGCGGGGCCGGAACGGGACGAGCATTTCGGTGCGCCCCCTCTGCTCTTTGGAAAGACCGAAGGCTCAACCCCGTTCCGGTTGTCTTTGCATGTCGGCGACGTAGGGCACACCCTTGTCGTCGGCCCCACGGGCGCGGGCAAGAGCGTGCTGCTCGCCCTTATGGCCTTGCAGTTCCGGCGCTACGCCGGATCGCAGGTCTTCGCCTTCGACTTCGGCGGCAGCATCCGCGCCGCCGCGCTCGCCATGGGCGGCGACTGGCACGACCTTGGTGGCGGGCTGACAGAAGGGGCCGAGGCGTCCGTCTCGCTCCAGCCGCTCGCCCGCATCCACGACACCTATGAACGCGCATGGGCGGCGGACTGGATCGCCGCCATCCTCATGCGGGAAGGCATCGCCATCACGCCCGAGGTCAAAGAGTATCTTTGGACGGCGCTGACTTCGCTGGCCTCGGCCCCGGTCGAGGAACGCACCATCACCGGCCTTGCGGTGCTGCTGCAATCCAACGATCTGAAACAGGCGCTCCGGCCGTTCTGCGTCGGCGGTGCCTATGGCCGGCTGCTCGACGCCGAAGCCGAACATCTCGGCTCGGCGGATGTGCAGGCGTTCGAGATCGAGGGCCTTGTCGGGACTGGAGCGGCCCCGGCCGTGCTGTCCTACCTGTTCCACCGCATCGGCGACCGGCTCGACGGGCGGCCGACGCTTCTCATCATAGATGAAGGCTGGCTTGCGCTGGACGACGAGGGTTTCGCCGGCCAGCTCCGCGAATGGCTGAAAACGCTCCGCAAAAAGAACGCCAGCGTCATCTTCGCCACGCAAAGCCTGTCCGACATTGACGGCAGCAACATCGCGCCCGCGATCATCGAGAGCTGCCCGACGCGGCTTCTGCTGCCGAACGAGCGCGCCATCGAGCCGCAGATTACCGAGATTTACCGGCGTTTCGGGTTGAATGACCGGCAGATCGAAATCCTCGCACGGGCCACGCCCAAGCGCGACTACTACTGCCAGTCGAGGCGCGGCAATCGCCTGTTCGAGCTTGGCCTGTCCGAAATCGGCCTCGCGCTCTGCGCCGCATCCGCCAAATCCGACCAGACGCTCATTGCACAGATCGTCGCCGAACACGGCCGCGACGGCTTCCTCGCCGCATGGCTACGCGCGCGCGGCGTCGAGTGGGCGGCCGAGCTGATCCCCAACCTCACCAATCTTGCCGACCGGCCGGAATCCGCCGCGCCGGCCCGGCTCGATACCCACCCCACACAGGAGATTCTTCCATGACCTATCCCAAGTTTGTCGGGGCTTCGGCCCTCGCGCTGGCGCTCGCAGTGCCCGTCGCGCTGTCGCCCATGCTGGCAAGCCCGGCCCATGCGCAATTCGGTTTCGGCCGGATCGTCTATGACCCGAGCAACTACGCGCAAAACCTGCTCACGGCAGCGCGCACGCTGGAGCAGATCAACAACCAGATCACCAGCCTCCAGAACGAGGCGCAGATGCTCATCAATCAGGCCCGCAATCTGGCGAGCCTGCCGTATTCGTCGCTCCAGCAGCTCCAGCAGAACGTGAGCCGGACGCAGCAGCTTCTTAGCCAAGCGCAGAACATCGCGTTCGAGGTCGGGCAGATCGACCAAGCGTTTCAACAGCAATACGGCAACGTCTCGCTTTCGACGACCGACGCCCAGCTTGTCGCCGATGCGCGCAGCCGGTGGGAGAACACGGTCGGCGGCTTGCAGGACGCAATGCGCGTGCAGGCGGGTGCGGTCGGCAACATCGACAGCAACCGCGCCGAGATGGCCGCGCTTGTCGGCCAGAGCCAAGGCGCGACCGGCGCGCTGCAAGCCACGCAGGCCGGCAACCAGCTTCTCGCGCTCCAGTCACAGCAGCTTTCCGATCTGATCGCGGTCATCTCGGCGAACGGCCGCGCCGACGCGCTGACCGAAGCCGAGCGCGCGACCGCCGCCGAACAGGGCCGCATCCAGCGCGAGCGTTTCCTGACGCCCGGCAGCGGCTATCAGCCGGGTAACGCGCAGATGTTCAACAACGGCAACAACTGACCGGGAGGCTCGCCATGGACGGCAAGATGCTGGTCCGGCTCGGGGCCGTGGTGTTCGTTGCGATTGCCTTGACAGTGACCGCAATCGACATGACGCGGAAGGACGAGCCTTCCGCGTCACGGCCGGCATCGGCCCTCCAGCCCCCGGCCGATCCCCTGCGCGAAACCCTGCGCCGTTGCCAGCAACTCGGCGAGGCGGCGGCGAGCGACACCGACTGCCTCGCCGCATGGGCTGAATCCCGCGACCGCTTCCTCGGCCGTGACCGCAGCGAGGCGCGCTGACCATGGGAAACACGGGCGTCATCGACAATTTCCTCGGCGTATTCACGCGCTACATCGACAGCGGGTTCGGGCTGTTGTCTGGCGAAGTCGCCTTCATCGCTACCACCCTGATCGTCATCGACGTGACGCTTGCCGCGCTCTTTTGGGCATGGGGCGCAGATGACGACATCATCGCTCGGCTGGTGAAGAAGACCCTTTTCGTGGGCGTCTTCGCCTACATCATCGGCAATTGGAACAACCTCGCCCGGATCGTCTTCGAGAGCTTCGCCGGCCTCGGTCTCATGGCGTCGGGCACCGGCTTTTCTGTCACCGGTCTGACGCGGCCGGGCCGCGTAGCGCAGACCGGCCTCGACGCCGGCCGCCCGCTGCTCGACTCCATTTCCGACCTGATGGGCTGGATCGCCTTCTTCGAGAACTTCATCCAGATCGCGTGCCTGCTGTTCGCATGGGCGCTCGTGGTGTTGGCCTTCTTCATCCTCGCCATCCAGCTTTTCGTGACCCTCATCGAGTTCAAGCTGACCACGCTTGCCGGCTTCGTCCTCATCCCCTTCGGCCTGTTCGGCAAGACCGCCTTCATGGCCGAGAAGGTCTTGGGCAACGTGGTGTCCTCCGGCATCAAGGTTCTGGTGCTCGCCGTCATCATCGGTATCGGCAGCACCTTGTTTTCGCAATTCACGGCCGGTTTCGGCGGGGCGACCCCGACCATCGACGACGCCATGGCGATTGTGCTGGCAGCTCTGTCGCTGCTCGGCCTCGGCATCTTCGGCCCCGGCATAGCAAACGGCATCGTTTCGGGCGGCCCGCAGCTCGGCGCGGGTGCTGCCGTGGGAACCGGGCTTGCGGTCGCAGGTGCAGCCGTCGCCGCTGGCGGCGGGGCCATGCTCGCCGCCAAAGGTGGTGCCGCTGCCCTGTCCGGCGGGGCCGCGGCCGTCCGCGGCGGCGCGGCCACCGCGGGCGCGGCGACCGCCGCCTATAGCGTCGGATCGCTTGGCCAGTCCGGCGCGGCAGGCGTCGCCTCCGGTCTCGGCGGCGTCGGCCGCGCAGCAGGTTCGGCCGCCATCTCACCCCTCAAACGCGCCGCCGCGCGGGCCAGCGAATCCGTCAAATCCAGCTTCTCCGAAGGTTCGAAGGCCGGATTCGGCGCAAGCGGCGGCAGCTCCACCATGGGAACGGTCGGCGGGAGCGATGCTGCGCCCGCATCGCCGGCACCATCCGCCGGTCCTCCGGCCTGGGCGCAGCGCATGCAGCGTTCGCAAGCCCTCAACCACGGCACGACCATGGCCGCCCATGCGGTGCGCTCCGGCGACAGCCACGGCTCCGGTTCCTCCATCAATCTTTCCGAAAGTGACCGCTCATGAGCATCTTCAAACGACCAGCAACTCATTACGGCAAGACGCCGGAACCCGAGACGCCTTATCAGCGCGCCGCGCAAGTGTGGGACGAGCGTATCGGCTCGGCCCGCGTGCAGGCGCGGAACTGGCGGCTCATGGCCTTCGGCTCGCTGATCCTCTCGGCCGGCTTCGCCTCTGCGCTGGTCTGGCAGTCCGCGCGTGGGACCGTGGTGCCTTGGGTCGTGCAGGTGGACAATCTCGGTCAGGCGCAGACCGTCGCGCCAGCCAATGCCGACTATCGCCCGACCGATCCGCAGATTGCTTTCCATCTCGGCCGCTTCATCGAACAGGTCCGCGCGATCCCGGCCGACGCGATCATCGTCCGCCAGAACTGGCTTCGCGCCTATGAATGGACCACGGATCGCGGCGCGGCGGCATTGAACGATTACGCCCGCGCCAATGACCCTTTCACCAAGGTCGGCCGCCAACAGGTCGCCGTCGAGGTGTCCAGCGTCATCCGGGCCTCGCCCAACAGCTTCCGCGTCGCGTGGACGGAAAGGCATTTCGAGAACGGCCAGCTTTCCACCACGGAACGATGGACGGCCATCCTCACTATCGTCATCCAGCCGCCGCGCGACGCCGAGCGCCTGCGCGCCAATCCGCTGGGAATCTACGTCAATGCAATTTCGTGGTCGCGGGAGATGAGCCAATGAAAACGTCAGCTTGCATCAATCACCTCGCTGATCTTTCCCTTGGAGATCATGAAGAACGAGGTGCCCGCTATCTCGATCTTCTGCCCAGCCTTCCAGCCGTTGGGCAGGTCGGCCTTGACCTTGGCGCGATAGCCGATGCGCACCGCTGCACGGTCCTCAATGGCGATGCAGTCGAGAATTGTCTGTTCTCTTTCCGCAAACAATTCAACACCCTGTTCCGCCAACGCGCGAAATGCCTCAATCCCATGCGTCTCGTTCGTCACTTCTCCGTTCGATCTGTTGATAAACCGAACGTCGCCCGACAGGCAGTCGAGCATCGCCTGAACATTCATCGTGTTGTAGGCGTCGATATACCGGGCAACAATCGTCGGGACAGTATCCATCCTGTCAGTTCCTCACTACTAATCCTAAAGCCGCTATCGTATGCTATTTTTGTGACGGTCGTGGCAATCGCTTTGACCGGCTGCGCCACCAATCGGATGCCGCAATTCAGCTATGACGCCAGCGTTCCGCCGCTGCCGACCGTGCAGGCGGCAGCAGTCGACAACACGCCCCGGCCGCTGCATGTGCCCCCGGCATGGACCGTGGCGCGGGGCGGTACGGCTGCCGGCACGCCGACCGGCCGCGTCGAGAACGCCAATGCAGCCGCCCGCGTCGAGCCGCGCCGCGAAGGCTACTACAACGCCATCCAGATATATCCGTGGTCGGAAGGCGCGCTCTATCAGGTCTATGCCGCAGTCGGGCAGATCACGACGATCGCGCTGGAGCCGGGCGAGAGCCTGACCGGCGCGGGGCCAATCGCGGCGGGCGACACCGCCCGCTGGATCATCGGCGACACGGAATCCGGTTCGGGCGCGAACCGCCGCGTCCATATCCTCGTGAAGCCGACGCGACCCGACATCGCCACCAACCTTGTCGTCACCACCGACCGGCGCACCTACATGATCGAGCTGCGCGCCCGGGAATCGCTCTACATGCCCGCCGTCGCCTGGGCCTATCCCGCGACGCCCGGCCAGCGCCGCACCGTTCCGACAGCCCCGATCATCCCCGCCGAGGCGGCGCGGAACTATCGCTACGCCTTGCAGGTGCAGGGCGATAGCCCGCCATGGCGGCCCGTCTCCGTCTTCGACGATGGCCGCCGCGTCTATGTCGTCTTCCCGGCCGGGATCGTGCAGGGCGAGATGCCGCCCATCTTCGTGCTTGGCGCGAACGGCGAGCCGCAGATCGTCAACAGCCGAGTCCACCAGAACGTCCTGATCGTGGACCGCCTGTTCGGCGCGGCCGAGCTGCGCCTTGGCTCTGGCAGCCGCCAGCAGGTCGTCAGGATCGTCCGCACCAACCCGACGCAGGCCGCCGACGCGCAGCCCGCCAGCGCGACCGGAGGCTCCCCGTCATGACCGACAACACCATCACCGAAACCGCAGCCCCCATGCGGCTGCGCGCCGAGCCGCCGCGCGTCACCCGCCTGTCCCGCAAGATGCTGGCGGGCGTCGGCGCGGTTGCGTTGCTCGGCATCGGCGGCGCACTCATCTATGCGCTCCAGACCCGCGACGGAGGGCCGGACGGCGGCGAACTCTACTCGACCGAGAACCGGCCCACGGCGGACGGCCTCGCCGGTCTGCCAAGCGACTATAGCGGGCCGGTGCTCGGCCCCGCGCTGCCCGGAGATTTGGGCCGTCCGATCCTCGACGCGCAGAACCGAGGGCAGCCCGTCGCACCGCCTACGATGGCGACGCCCGCCGTCGATCCCGCCGAGGAACGCCGCCGCGCCGAGGAAGAAGCCGCGCGCTTAAGCAATGTGTTCTTCCAGTCCGGCCCGCGCACGGGATCGCCGGCAGGGACGGCCATGCCCAGCCTTGCCGGTCTTGGCCTCGGCGGACAGCCCGCGACGCAGGACCGGCACGCGGCTTTCCTCAATGGACCCGTGGACCGGCAGACTGTCGCGCCGGATCGTGTCGCGCCGCCGGCATCGCCCTACATCCTTCAGGCCGGGGCCGTGATTCCGGCCGCGCTCATCACCGGCATCCGTTCGGACCTGCCGGGCCAGATCACGGCTCAAGTGACCGAGAACGTCTATGACAGCCCGACCGGGTCGCTGCTGCTGATCCCGCAGGGAACGCGCATCATCGGCCAATACGATGACGGCGTGACCTTCGGCCAGCGAAGGGTGCTCTTGGTGTGGAACCGCCTGATCCTGCCGGGCGGCCGTTCCATCGTCCTTGAGCGTCTGCCGGGTGCGGACGCTTCCGGTTACGCCGGGCTTGAGGATGGCGTGGATTACCACTGGTGGGATCTGATGAAGGCCGCAGGGCTGTCCACGCTGCTCGCAGTCGGCACGGAACTGGCGACCAGCGACGAGGACCGGCTTATCCGGGCCATCCGCGACGGGGCGCAGGATACCGTCAATCAGGCGGGGCAGCAGATCGTCCAGCGCCAGTTGCAGGTCGCACCGACGCTGACCATCCGGCCCGGCTTCCCGGTCAGGATCATCGTCACCCGCGACCTTGTATTCGAACCGGCAGGAGGTTGACCATGACCAAGCTGAAACTCGGCCCGCTGCCCGACGACAAGCCCGTGAAGATCACCGTGGAGCTGCCTGCGCCACTTCACCGCGATCTGGTCGCCTATGCCGAGGTGCTGGCCCGCGAGAGCGGCCAGCCCGCCGCCGATCCCGTCAGGCTCATCGTGCCGATGCTGGAGCGGTTCATCGCAACGGATCGCGGCTTCGCCAAGGCACGGCGAGCCGCCAACTGAGTCCCATCCCGGCAGGGGTGCCGCCAGCGCATAGGCGCAAATGCGGCACGCTACAGGCCGCCGACTGCCCTCCATGGTTCGCCTAATTCCGGGGCCTTGAGCGCCTCGGATTCCAACAGAACCAAGGAGGATTCCATGTGCGCAGAGCGCCGCCGCGCCCGGAGAGGGCGACCGCGACAGTCGATCCCCGAACCACTTCCCGACGATCTTTTCGACTACGCCGACGATCCTACGCCCGACGGCCGGACGCGAGCCGGCAACATGCCACTTCTCGGCCCGGATGGGCAGAGGATGCGTGTCACCGACGACTGGCCCGAAGACATTCCCGTCACCGAAGCCGAGATTGACGTGTTCGAGCGTTGGTTCGGCGATGTGTTCGACGAACTCTTGAACCCGAGAAAGCCGAATGACAGCTTGCAATACCTATCACAAACTGATAGGAAAAAGACGTGAGCGTGGATCGTGATCCAAGCCTCGACACGCTTCTGGACCTCGACGGACAGATGCTCTTTGTCGATCCCGAGGGCGGCCATTGGGTGAAGTTCGTCGTCACCCGCGTTCCGGCCTCGCCGGAAAAGCCGCACGGCCTCGATTATTCGCTCACGCTTCACGAGCCTTCGGGCGAACGGCTGGTCGGCTTCGACAATGCCCATCCGGTCGGCCGAGGCAGGCGCGGCGCGCCGATGGACCATCGGCACCGCTTTCAGACCGTGAAGCCTTACGCCTACGAGGATGCGGCCACGCTGCTGGCCGACTTCTGGCAGGCCGTGGACGCGGTATTGAAGGAACGAGGTGCCCTATGACCACATTGAAAGTCGGGATTGCCGACTATGAAGAAATGAAGGCCCGCACCATGCGGATCGCGCGCGGCGAGGAAAAACCTGCGCCCAGCGATCCGAAGGTGTGGTTCACCTCGACCGAATCCTTTGCCAAGGTGCTGTCGGCCGGCAACCGCGAACTGCTGCGCATCATCGCCGAGAAAGCCCCGGCATCGCTGGAGGAACTGGCGGAAATCACCGGCCGGGCCGGCTCCAATCTGTCACGCACCCTGAAAACCATGGAGAACTACGGTCTTGTGCGACTCGAACCGGGGCATGGGCGTAAGCTCGCGCCCAAGGTGGTGCATGACCGCGTGGAGCTGGCGTTGCCCCTGATCGACCACCCCAAGATGAAGAAAGCTATGGGAGGCCGACCATGAACATTCACAGCCCAACCACTACCGCCCGCGCCGCGCTCTACCTGCGCGTTTCGACTGCCCGGCAGGCGGAGCATGATATTTCCATTCCCGACCAGAAGCGGCAGGGCGAAGCCTATTGCGAGCAGCGCGGCTATCAGCTCGTTGAGACTTATGTGGAACCGGGCGCAACCGCCACCAACGACAAGCGCCCCGAATTCCAGCGCATGATCGAGGCGGGCACGTCGAAGCCCGCGCCCTTCGACATTGTCGTGGTGCATAGCTTCTCGCGCTTCTTCCGCGATCACTTCGAGATGGAGTTCTACGTTCGCAAGCTGGCGAAGAACGGCGTCAAGCTCGTGTCCATCACGCAGGAAATGGGCGACGATCCCATGCACCAGATGATGCGGCAGATCATGGCGCTGTTCGACGAATACCAGTCCAAGGAGAACGCCAAGCACGTCCTGCGCGCCATGAACGAGAATGCCCGGCAGGGTTTCTGGAACGGCGCACGGCCGCCCATCGGCTATCGCATCGTCGCGGCCGAGCAGCGCGGATCGAAGATCAAGAAGAAGCTGGAGATCGACCCGCTGCACGCCGACACCGTGCGGCTGATCTATCGCCTGTTCCTCGAAGGAGACGGCACGTCCGGCGCGATGGGCGTCAAGGCCATCGCCACCTATCTCAACGAGCGCCGCTTCTTCACCCGCGACGGAGGGCGTTGGGGATTGGCGCAAATCCACGCCATCCTGACCCGCACCACCTATATCGGCGAGCACAGGTTCAACACCCGCTCGCACAAGGATCGGGAGAAGAAGCCGGAGAGCGAGGTCGCCATCATGGCGGTGCCGCCCCTAATCGAGCGCGAGACGTTCGACGCGGTGCAAGCCCGCCTCAAGTCCCGCAATCCCATGGTGACGCCTGCACGTGTCTCCAGCGGCCCGACGCTCCTGACCGGCATTTGCTTCTGCGCCAAGTGCGGGGGAGCGATGACGCTTCGCACCGGCCAAGGCAGCACGGGCGCGACATACCGCTACTATACCTGCTCGACCAAGGCCCGGCAGGGCAAGACCGGCTGCAAGGGTCGCACGATCCCCATGGACAAGCTGGACCATACGGTCGCCGATTATATCGGGGACCGCCTGCTCCTGCCCAAGCGGTTGGAAACCGTCCTTGCCAGCGTCATCGACCGCCGACAGGAACGCACCGAGCGCCGCCGCGAGCATCTTGCCGAGCTTCAAAGGCGAATCACGGAAGCCGACCAGCGGCTCGGCCGTCTCTTTGACGCCATCGAAGCCGGCATGGTGGACAAGGACGACGCCATGGCAAAGGAACGCATGGTGAGCCTCAAGGCATTGCGGGATCAAGCCGCCGCCGACGCGGAGCGCACGCAGCTCGCGCTCGATAGTTCAGGCAATCAGGGCGTCACCCCCGATATGCTCAAGGGGTTTGCCCGCAAAGCCCGTGAACGGATCAGGCTCAACGATGGCGGCTACCGCCGCGACCATCTACGCGCGCTGGCGCAGCGTGTCGAGGTTGCCGACGACGAGGTTCGCATCATGGGATCGAAGTCGGAACTGCTGCGAACGCTGGTCGCCGCTTCAAGCGTAGAAACGGCGGCGTTCGGCGTTCATAGTTCTGTTCTGAAATGGCGCACCCGACAGGATTCGAACCTGTGACCTACGGCTTCGGAGGCCGTCACTCTATCCAGCTGAGCTACGGGTGCATCAATGTTCAGATAGTATCCGCGATTGAGCAGGGTCAATCCCGAAACCAGATTCTCGAATCGGCGCTCTTGGTGCAGGTCCGAAGCCTGCCAAATTCCGCCGTTCGCGCTCTACAACCTCCTTCAAGTTTGCTTCCGTGGTGCTTCCGCGACCCAGAGAGCGGTTTTCATGCTTCCGTCGATTTCCGCCAACTACTTGGCTTTCCTCGATTTTTTGAACACCCACAACAAGAACTCTTGACTTAGCGTTGCCTTCGGAGGGCAGCGCTCTATCCAGCTGAGCTACGGGTGCCTTGCGCGCTCATTAGCGTGACTGGGCGCGCTCTGCAATGGCGTTTGCGCAAGAGATTGCGCGACTGATGGCCATTATCCGCGGTCGTCCGCCGGTCGGGGTCAGTGGAAACACCATTTCGTTTGCCGGCCAACCCTTTTACGCAGACAAAAGCTCGGATATGTTTTCTGCAATGCAGCGCATTTGCCCCTGCGGCAGCAGCGCGGAGGCTGTGCAAGGTACAGGTAGACCATGGCAACTGGGAATAAATCCACGAAATCCGCCGCTGCAAAAGCCGCCAAGCCGAAGGCCCCGGCCAAACCCCGCAGTCGCAAGACCGCCGCGAAACCCGAAGCCGTCAAACCTCAGCCTGTCAGCTGGCCGCCCGCGAATCTGCTGATCGTGGCGCAGAAGGGGCGACTGGAGGCCGAGGCGTTGGTTTTTGCGGCCAGCCTGCGGGCCAATGCGCCCGACTGGAAGGGTCGCCTGTTCGTGGCCGAGCCGCAGCCCGAAGCCGCCTGGGCCGGGCACGAGACCCGCATCAGCGACGAGAACCGCGCCTTGCTGGAGGCGATGGGCGCCACCATCCTGCCCTTCACCGCCACCCGTTTCGGCGCCAGCTATCCTTATGGCAACAAGATCGAGGCGCTGGCCGCCCTGCCTGCCGGTGAGCCGTTCGTCTTTTTCGACACCGATACGCTGATTATCGGCCCGCTGGACAAGGTTGCATTCGACTTTGCCCGGCCCTCGGCCTCGATGCGGCGCGAGGGGACGTGGCCGCAGCCGCCGATCTATGGTCCGGGCTTTGGAGGGATCTGGAAATCGCTTTACGACCGCTTTGGCCTCGATTTCGAATCGTCACTGGACCTGAGCCAGCCGGACGAGCATTGGACGCGCTATCTCTATTTCAACGCGGGCTGGTTCTTTGGTGCCGATCCGGTCGAATTCGGGCGGCGTTTTGGCGAATGGGCGGAAGAGGTCAGGCGCGATCCGGGCGATGCGCTGGCTTGCCAAAGTCTCGATCCCTGGCTGGATCAGGCGGTGCTGCCGCTGGTGATCCATTCCTTCGGCGGCGGCCGGCCCGGACCGGAACTGGACGGGCTGGATGGTGACATCACCTGCCATTACCGCAACCTGCCACTGCTTTATGCGCGCGAAGGCGACAGCACCGTGGACAAGCTGGAAGAGGCCGTGGCGCCCAACAAGCTCAAGAAGCGTCTGCGCGAATGGGAGGCTGCGAAAAAGCTGATCTATCAGCGCAAGGGCCGCGACAAGGTCCGCCCGTTGTTCGATCGCAGCGCACTGCCGACCAAGGAACAGGCAATCCGCAACACGCTGAAGAACAAGGGCTGGTGGCTGATCTGACCCACGCCCGGCCTTGACCGACGCGCTGAGGAAAAGGCCCGGATCTGCATCCGGGCCTTCTCGATTGGCGGATCAGGACAGAACCTGATCGCAGCGCCCGCAGACACCGGGATGGGCATGCGATCCGACATCGGGCAGGATCTTCCAGCAACGCTGGCATTTCTCGCCCTCGGCCAATTCGAACACCACGCCAAGACCGGGCAGTTCGGACAGGCGGAAGGCCTCGGCCGGGGTGGGATCGGCGGTCAGCGACAGGTCCGAGGTGATGCAGATATCGGCGAACTCCACCGATTTCAGCGCCGCCAGCATCTCGGGCTCCTCGACATGGACGACCGGCGCGGCCTCGAGACTGGCGCCGATGGTCTTGTCGGTCCGCTTGACCTCCAGCGCGGCGGTAACCACGCGGCGGGCACGGCGGATATGGTCCCATTTCACCGCCAGCGGCTCGTTCAGCCAGTCGGCGGGCGTCGCCGGGAAGTCATGCAGATGCACGCTGTCGGATTCAGACGGGAAGCGCGACAGCCAGACATCCTCGGTCGTGAAGGGCAGGATCGGCGCCAGCCATGTGACCAGCCGGTGGAACAGGATGTCCAGCACCGTCCGGGCGGCCCGGCGGCGCAGACTGTCCGACGCGTCGCAATAAAGCGCATCCTTGCGGATGTCGAAATAGAAGGCCGACAGATCGACGGTGCAGAACTGGAACAGCGTCTGGAACAGCCCCTGGAAATCATAGGCGTCGTAACCCTTGCGCACCGCATGATCCAGCTGCGCCAGACGATGCAGCACCCATTGCTCCAGCTCGGGCATCTGATCGGGCGCGAGCTTCTCGGCCTCGTCGAAACCGGCCAGGCTGCCCAGCATGAAGCGCAACGTATTGCGCAGCCGGCGATAGCTGTCGGCCACCCCTTTCAGGATTTCCGGCCCGATGCGGCTGTCGGCGCTGTAATCGACCTGCGCCACCCAAAGCCGCAGGATATCGGCGCCATATTGTTCGACGACCTTGGCGGGGACGATGGTATTGCCCAGAGATTTGGACATCTTCATGCCCTTCTCATCCAGCGTGAACCCATGCGTCAGCACACCCTTATAGGGCGCGCGCCCCTTCGTCGCGCTGGCCTGCAACAACGAGGACTGGAACCAGCCGCGATGCTGGTCGGTGCCTTCCAGATACAGATCGGCAATGCCATCGGGCGAGCCATCGGCGCGGTCGCGCAGCACGAAAGCATGGGTCGAACCGCTGTCGAACCACACGTCCAGCACATCCATGACCTGTTCGTAATCCTCGGGGTTCGCCACGCCGTCAAGCATCTGTGCCTTGAAGCCGTCGCGATACCAGCTATCGGCACCGTCCCGTTCAAAGGCGGCGATGATCCGGTCATTCACCCGCTGATCGCGCAGCAGGTAATCCGCGGCATCGGGCTTGACGCCGCGACGCACGAAACAGGTCAGCGGCACCCCCCATGCCCGCTGGCGCGACAGCACCCAGTCGGGCCGGTTCTCGACCATCGAGTGGATGCGGTTGCGCCCCGATTGCGGGGTCCAGCGCACCAGCCTGTCGATACTGGCCAGCGCGCGGGCGCGGATGGTGTCGCCATATTCGCCCATGCCGTCAGCCAGCGGCTTGTCGATGGCCGCGAACCATTGCGGCGTATTGCGATAGATCAGCGGCGCCTTCGACCGCCAGCTATGCGGATAGCTGTGTTTGACCTTGCCCTTCGCCAGCAGCGCGCCGGCATAAGCCAGTTGCTTGATGACGCTGACATTGCCCGGCCCGTCCTTCCCATCGGGCTGAATGATCGCCTCGCCCCCGAAGATCGGCAGATTCGCGCGATAGGATCCGTCCGGCTCGACATTATAGGTCATCGGCAACCCGTGCTTCAGACCAAGCTGATAGTCGTCGTCGCCATGACTGGGCGCGGTATGAACGAACCCCGTCCCCGCCTCATCGGTGACGTGATCGCCGGGCAGCATCGGCACGTCGTAATCCCATTCGCCATCTGCGCCTTCGACGCCACGGAACGGATGGGCCAGCAGCAGTCCCTCAAGATCCGCCGCAGGCACATCGGCCACACGGCGATAACCCTCGACCTTCGCCGCCACCATCACGCTCTCGGCCAGCGCATCGGCCAGAACCAGCCTTTCACCGGGAGTCGCCGTGGCGTTTTCGGCCGCCGCTTCCACCTCATACAGCCCATAGGCGATGCCGGGATTGAAGGCCACCGCGCGGTTCTGCGGAATCGTCCAGGGCGTCGTCGTCCAGATCACCACCGAAGCGCCGCCCAAGGCATCGCCCACCGGCCTGAACCGCACCCAGATCGTGTGGCTGGTATGGTCCTTGTATTCGACCTCGGCTTCGGCCAGCGCGGTCTTTTCGACCGGCGACCACATCACCGGCTTCGACCCCTGATAGAGGCTGCCATTCATCACAAGCTTCATGAACTCGGCCGCGATCACCGCCTCGGCGTGGAAATCCATGGTCAGATAGGGATCGTCCCACTTGCCGGTGACGCCCAGCCGCTTGAACTCGTCGCGCTGCACATCCACCCAATGCTCGGCAAAGCGGCGGCATTCCTGCCGGAACTCGACCACATCGACGGCGTCCTTGTCCTGCCCCTTCTGGCGATACTGCTCCTCGATCTTCCATTCGATCGGCAGCCCGTGGCAGTCCCAGCCGGGAACATAGCGCGCATCCCGCCCCATCATCTGCTGCGAGCGGGTGATGAAATCCTTCAGCACCTTGTTCAGCGCATGCCCGATATGCAGGTTGCCGTTCGCATAGGGCGGGCCATCATGCAAAATGAACGGCGCCCTGCCCCCGGACCGCTCTCGCAGCCGGTCATAGATGCCGATCCGTGCCCACCGGGCCAGCCATTCCGGCTCGCGCAGTGGCAGACCGGCCCGCATCGGGAAATCGGTCTGCGGCAGGAAAACGGTCTCGCGGTAATCGGTGACGTCAGGGCGACTGTCATTCGCGCTCATGGCGGCATTCCTTCATCGGGCAAGGGGTCATTCGGTCATGGCAGGCCCGGCGGCGCGAAACCTCACGCCACCGGGCTGCTAATTCGTATGCCGCACACCGGAAATTCCATGCCGCCCTCTATAGAAAGCCACGCGCACCTCTGCAAGCAGCCACGCCCTGCATCTCTGGTGTCGAAATATCCCGAAGTGCGGCACGCAGCGGTGCAGGAGGCAAAGCCGCTGAAGGCACTTGAGGACGAGATCGCCAAGTTCAGGAAGCTGCTGGCCGGGCAGATGGGTGATGATAGGGCCTGACATGTGGCATATCCCATTCTCGACTGAGAGTGGACGGCGTCTGAACACCGCCTTGATATGCCGCCCTTCAGGGCATTACCAACTTTCACGCGTTACTCGTCTGGCGCTGGGGTTGGCACTCTCGGCGCGACGTCATGATCGCCCTGTTCGAGTATATCAGCGGCTTCCACAACCCACGGCGCAGACACCCGGCACTGGGCTGGAAATCACCTGTGATCTTCGAACAACGGGCCGCATAACAAGAGCACCTGACCGGCACAAAACCGCGACAGGTCCAAAAAGCGCCGCTCCCATGCGCCCTATCTGCACTTGGCTCAACGCAAACCAGGTTCTCGCGTTCGATGCCTGTGGATGCCGGCACGCACCGGCGTTTCCACACAACCTAAGCCCAAAGCCGTCATTCGTGCCGGAACGCCGTTTTTTGCTACTTGAAGGCCGTTGTCCTTGCGGCTGCGGGACCTTTGCATACACAAGGCGGAGCAGAAAATCGGACATAGAATGAAACATCTTTCCATCTTTTCAATCCTGCTTTCCGCAACCTGGTTCACACCAGTGGTTGCGCAGGAAGGTCAAACAGATTTCGCCGAGAAAGCGGCCCCGGCTTTTGAGCGGGTCATAGAGGAATATGACATCCCCGGTCTCGTGGTGGGCGTAACACATGGTGGAAAGCACAGCCTTTACCAAACCGGTCTTGCGTCCAGGGGGGATAATCGCCCGGTCACGCCTGACACTGTTTTCGAACTCGGGTCCATCAGCAAGATCTTCAACGTCACAATGGCTGCTCTAGCAGAGAAGCGGGGTACGCTTTCTCTTGATGAGCCCGTCGCTACCTATCTGCCATCCCTCCAAGGTTCCCAGGCGGGTGATCTTACCCTGATGGACCTTGCAACACATCACTCGGGTGGGTTGCCGCTGCAAGTGCCGGACGCGGCGGAGGATGTCGATCAGCTGGTGAATTGGCTTCAGAATTGGCAGCAGCCTGAGCCTGACGCGCGAAGCTATTCCAACGTCAGCATCGGACTGCTGGGTCATATCACTGCCAGCATGATGGACACGAGCTATGCGGAAGCAGCAGAGACCATCCTTTTCCCCGCGCTCGGGCTGACGAACACATGGATCAATGTCCCATCGGACGCGATGGATCAATACGCCTACGGGTATGATCGCAAGACGAACGCACCAATTCGGGTGACGCCGGGGCTGCTTGACGACGAGGCGTATGGGGTGAAATCGACCGCTCGGGATATGCTGACACTGCTGGATATCGAACTCGGGAACGGCGACGTTTCCTCCGAAATGCGCGAGGCCATTGCCCGCACACAGGACGGTCAATTCCAGACGCGGCTCTTTACGCAAGCCATGATCTGGGAATCATATCCATGGCCTGCGGACCTTGAGCGGATGGTGGAGGGAAACGGCTATGATTTCATTCTCAATCCTCAGCCTATGGAGGCAATAGACGCCTCAACCGAAGGCGAGGTCATCCTGAACAAGACTGGTTCCACGAATGGCTTTGGCGGCTATGTCGTGATGGTCCCGAGCGAGGAACTGGGCGTCGTTGTTTTGGCAAACCGCAACTACCCCAACGAAGAGCGCGTTCGCGCCACTTATGACCTGATGAGCCGCATTCTCGTGAAATAATGCAACGATTTCAGTAAGGAGTAGCGCGTGCTGACGGTGGCTTGGCGAATGGCGGCGGCGTCCCGCAGAGCTGTCACGCCAGCTTAGTCTCAGCCATGTTCACGCTCACCACTGCACTGCCGAAGCAATACCGCTCTGCGCCGTATGCGAACGGTCACACCAAGGGTATGGGGACAGCAGCGCGGTTTCTGCTGAGGAGACTCTGCGCAGCGCTCCCTTCGACATCCCCGGCGCCGGCGGCGGCCGTGCCGTGTCGCTGGGAAACGTCACCCCCGCACGTGATCCTGCAACGCCACTGCGGGGCCGCGGATTTCCAGTGTGACGGTCGCGCCCTCGTGCAGGCGCAGGTCGTTCAGGGCATCGACCTGCACCTCCATTCCCCGCCAATCGACCCAATAGGTCAGGTCATGGCCCTTGAACTCGACCGCCGATACACGCCCCGCATCGGGGGCGTCGGAGGGACGCAGGGTCAGGCTTTCGGGGCGCACCGACAGCGTGACCAGCCCGGTGGCCGAGCGGTCCAGCCGCACCCGGCCCAGAGGGGTCGCGCAGGTGGTGCCGTCAGCGATACCCTCGATCAGGTTGGTGCGGCCCAGAAACCCGGCCACGAAGGCGTTGACCGGGTGGTCGTAAACCTCTTGCGCGGTGCCTGCCTGCTGGATCGCGCCCTCGTGCATCACCGCCACACGGTCGGCAAAACTCAGCGCCTCTTCCTGATCATGGGTCACCACGATCACGCCCAGACCCGAGGATTTCAGCATCCGCCGGATCTCTCGCCGCGTGGCGGCGCGCAGGGTGGGATCGAGGTTCGAGAACGGCTCGTCCAGCAGGATCACCCGCGGCCGGGCGGCAAAACTGCGCGCAAGGGCGACACGCTGCTGCTGACCGCCGGACAGCTCGTCCGGGTAACGGTGGGCCAAACCGCTGAGGCCGACCATGTCCAACAGCCGTTCCAGCACCTGCGGGCCGGAATCGCGCGCGCCGAACAGGATGTTCTGCGCCACGCTCATATGCGGAAACAGCGCGTAATCCTGAAACACCATACCGATATCGCGCTTTTCGGTGGCCAGCGCGGTGATGTCGCGCCCTGACAGAAAGACACGGCCGCTGTCGGGCGCCTCCAGCCCCGCGATCATCCGCAGGGTGGTGGATTTGCCGCAGCCCGAGGGGCCGATCAGCGCAAGGATCTCGCCCGCTGCCACCTGCAAGGACACATCGCGGACCGCCGGTTCACCGGTGCCGGTGAAACCTTTGCGCAGGCCAGAGGTGGAAAGCAGGGGCTGAGACATGTCAGGCCATCCGTTCGGGGCGGTGCTGGCCGCCCTCATATTTCAGGATCAGCCCGATGACGAGACTGGAAAACAGGATGATCGCCAGCGCGTGGGGGGCGGCCTCGGCCATCATCCCCTCGACCGTGCGGCTGAAGACATTCATCGACAGGCTGCGGAAACCGGTCGGCGCAAGGATCAGGGCAAGGGGCAGTTCCTTGACCACCATGATGAAGACAAGGATGCCCCCCGCGACCATCGGCCGACGCAGCCGGGGCAGAACGACACGGGCGAAGGCACGCGCGGGCGGCGTTCCAAGGGTGCGGGCGGCATCCTCGGTGCGGGTGCCGATCTGCAACAGCGCCAGCCGGATCGGCCCCAGCGCCAGCGCCAGAAAGCTGGTGACATAGGCAAAGATCAGCAGCGCATGGCTTTGATACAGAAACGGCGCGGCTTGCAGGGAAAAGAACACCATCGCCAGCGCAAAGGCCAGCGACGGCGTGGCATAGCCCAGATGCGCCAGCCGGTCGATCGCCGCCGGAAAGGGCCCGTGATGGCGCACGGTCAGCAGCACCACCGGCAGGGCCAGCGCCGCCGCGATCACGGCGACCGGGGCGGCGATCAGCGCGGTGGATATGGCCGCCCGCGCCACACCCGACAGATCGACCCCGCCCGCACCAAAGCGCATCCAATGCGCCAGCACCATCAGCGGCAATCCGATCGAGACCAGCGCGACCAGCGCAATCCCCGCCCGCGCCAGCCAGCGCCAGCGCCCCAGAACGACGGGCCGCGCCGCGCGGGCGCTGCCGGTTCCGGTGCGGGCATGGCGGCGGTTTCGCGTCACCGCCCGCTGGCCCATCAGCGCCGCCACCGTCAGCGCCAGCAGCATCAGCGACAGCCATGCGGCATAGGTTCGGTCGAACGCCCCGCTGTATTGGGTATAGATGGCATAGCTGAACACCTCATACCGCATCAGCGCGATGGCCCCGAAATCGCCGATCACATACAGCCCGACGATCAGCCAACTGGCGACCAGCGCCGGCCACAGCTGCGGCAGCGTGACATGGCGAAACACCGACCAGCGCGATTTGCCAAGACTGCGGGCGGTTTCCTCTTGCGCGGGGTCCATGCCCAGAAAGGCCGCGCGCAAGTTCAGGAAGATATAGGGAAAGGTATAGAGCGCCAGCGCCAGCCCCGCCCCCCACAACCCGCGCAGCGGCGGCGTGGAAAAGCCGAACCAGTGCCGCAGGAACCCGTAATAGCCCGACAGCCCGATCAGCGCATAGGCCATGACATAGCCCGGCACCGCCAGCGGCACGACCATCAGAAAGGACAGCGCCCGTTTGTGACGCAGATCGCTGCGCGTCAGCAGCCATGCCAGCGGCAGCGCGATCACGGTGGCGATGGTCAGCACCACGGCGACCAGCTTCAGCGTATTGCCCAGAAGCAGCAGGTTACGGCTGCGAAAGACGATCTCGGCCAGTTGGGTCGGTTCGGCATCCAGCGCGCGCAGGATCAGATAGAAGACCGGCAGGCAGGTGCCAAGCCCCACCAGCAGCGCCGGAATCACCAGCACCGGCGAAGGGCGGCGATGCGACGCCGCCCCCCGGATATGCGGGGTCGCGCTCAGAGCAGGCCCGCATCGCGCAGCAGCGACAGCGTGCCGTCCAGATCGCCCAGATCGTTGATATCGACCTCGGGGCTGATCTCGCCCACGGTTTCCAGCGATTCAAGCGTCGCGTGGGGAATGATGCCGCTGCGTACCGGATATTCATTGCCCTGAAGGGTGATGAATTGCTGGGCTGCGGGCGACAGCAGGAAGTCGATGAATTTCTGCGCGTTTTCCTGATTGTCGCTGGCCTCGACGATGCCGGCGCCGGCCACCAGAACAAGGTTGCCGATGTCGCCTGCGTCGAAATGGGTCTGGGCGACGGGGTATTCCTCGTCCTGCGCGATATAGCGGCCAAGGTAATAGTTGTTCACCAGCCCGAAATCGACCTCGCCATTGGCGATGCCCTCGATCTGGGTGCCGTTGTTGGAATAGACCTTGGCGTCATTGGCCACCATGCCGTCAAGCCAGGCTTTCGCGGCCTCGTCGCCTTCGGACAGCCGGAAGGCGGTGACGAAGGCCTGGAACGACCCGTTGGTGGGCGCCCATGCGACGCGGCCGCTGTATTTCTCGTCGGTCAGGTCGGTGATCGAAGCGGGCAGATCATCCTCGGCCACGCGCTCGGTCGAATGGACCAGAACCCGCGTCCGGCCCGAGGTCGCCACCCATTTGTTGGCCGGGTTGCGGAACACCTCCAGCACGGTCTCATTGGTCTCGGCGGGCAGTTCGGCGAAGCTGTCGGACAAGGCGCCAAGCGCGCCCGCATCCTGCGCCCAGAACACGTCGGCGGGGGTGGCGTCGCCCTCTTCCATCAGCAGGGTCGCCATTTCGGCGGTGCCGCCATAACGGACCTCGGCCTCGATGCCGGTTTCGGCCTGAAACTGCTGGATCAGCGGGGCGATCAGCGCCTCGCCCCGGCCGGAATAGATCGTCAGCGTATCGGCCCCGGCGACCGAGGTCATGGCAAAGGTCAGCGCAAGGCTGGACAGAATGGTGGTTTTCACGATGTGCATCCCATCAGATGGCCCGGATATCGGTCCGGGCAGAATTGCGATACGCCTGCAGAGCGGACAGTCAGGCCCGGACCTCAGGCATCGGAAACCGGCATCCTTGCGGCTGCGCCTGCCACCGGGGCGGCATGGCATGGCTGTCGGATCCCCGCGCGAGGGGCGGAAACCCGGGTCAAGTGGACCGATCATGCACCCGGCCAACGCGGATCGGCAGATACCGGCCTGCGTCATCAGGTCTGGGAAAACGTTAGTTGACTGAATTGGTCAGCGAAATCGGCCTAAGACCAATGCCGGGAATGATAAGACCTTGGTCCGATGGCGGCGACTTCACGCCCCCGCCCGGTCGCCGCGCAGGATCAGCGCCGCCTCGGTCCGGTTGCGGGCGTTCAGCTTGTGCAGGATACGGGTCATGTGATGCTTGACGGTCTTTTCCTGCATCCCGGCGCGGCGGGCGATTTCCTTGTTCGAGTGACCTGCCGCAACCAGTTCCAGCACCTCTTCCTCGCGCGGGGTCAATTGTCCGATCAGCCGGGCACGGTCAGCCATGTCGCCCGCGCTGTCGTGATGCGCCACGGCCTCCTTGCGCCTTTCGGTCAGCAGCCGCGCAGCCAGCGCCGGGGTGACATAGCCCTCTCCCCGTGCAAGGCCGCGAACGGCTTCGATCAGCGCGCGGCTGCCGATCCCCTTGACGATATAGCCATGTGCCCCCGCATCCAGCGCGGCCATCACGTCCTCGCTGTCCTCGGATGCGGTCAGCACGGCGACGATCAGGTCGGGATGCTGGCGGTGCAGTTCCGGCAGCACCGCCAGCCCGCCATCCGGCATCGACAGGTCCAGCAGCAGCAGATCGGGCGACAATTCGCGCGCAAGGGCAATCGCATCGGCGCCGCTGGCGCCTTCGCCGCAGACGCTCAGGTCCTCGGCCTCGGCCAGTGACAGGGCGAGGCCGCGGCGAAAGATCGGATGGTCGTCGATCACCAGAATCCGCGTCATTCGTGATATCCTCCACCCGTCAAGGGCAACCACATGGTCAAGGATGTGCCCTGCCCCTTGCGCGTGTGCAAATCAAACCTGCCCCGCAACCCCGCGATGCGTTCGCGCAGGCCCGCAAGGCCCAGCCCGCCATTGGTCCGATCGGGGTCGAAACCGGGGCCGGTATCGCTGACCTCCACCTCGATCCCCTCGCCGCGCTTGCGGATCACCACGCTTTGACCCGCGCCTGCGGCATGTCTGGCGCTGTTGTTCAGGGTCTCTTGCAAAAAGCGATAGATGCAGTTTTTCGCAGCCAGCGGCATGTCGGGCAGATCGGCGTCGATCTTCAGCACGACATGGCCGCCCATCCGCGCCTCATGCGTGGCCAGCAGCCGCCGGGCGATATCCGCGACGGTCCATGCCTGCAGCTCTGGCAGAACCAGCCCGCGGCAGATGAAGCGCAGGTCTTGCAGGGCCTCGTTGACCGCCTCGCTGACCTGTTCATACCCGTGGGCCCCGTCCAGCCGCAGCGCCGCGAAGGCCAGCAGCTGCGCCGGCCCGTCATGGATATCGGCCGAGACCCGGCGCAGGCTGCGTTCGTTGATCTCGGCGATGCGGCGATTTGCCTGGCCGACGCGGCGGGTCAGGCTTTCATTGTCACGCAGCGAGGCCGACAGTTCCGCTATCTTCTGATCCAGCGCCCGCCGCTGCTGCCGGATGGTCCGGTCGCCGCGCGCCACGATGGTATAGAAGGCCAGAAACATCGCCAGCGTCACCATGCCCACTACGAACCAGCTCTTGATCCGGCTGTTCAGCAGATCGGTGCGCAGCGCCGTGGTCGAGGTATAGAATTCGGCCACCGCGATCACCTCGCCCGTGCTGACCGAGCGGATCGGGCTGTAGACCTCCATCAGCGTCTGGTTGCCCGCGTCACCGTTCAGCGCGACATTGCGCAGGGCGGCGTGAACCTCTCCGGTCAGGGCCACGGCCAGACGGGGGTTGTCGGTGACCACCTGCCCGATCTGGCCGGGCCGGGTGCTGAAGACGATGCGCCCCTGCCCGTCCCACAGCTTGAAGGCCGAGATCTCGCGGCTGAGCGCCCCCCGCTCCAGAATACGCCGCAGCCGCGCGATCTGTTCCGCGCCCAGATCGGTCGTCGCAGACATTTCCTGCGTCACCGGAGATATCATCGAATCGACATAAAGCGCCGTCGTCGCCCCGGCATTCGCGGTCACGACCCGCTCGATCTGCGCGCCGATCCACATACCCATGCCCAGCATCCCGGCCACCAGCACCACCCCGGCCAGCGCCAGAAACTGACGCATCAGGCGCGTGGCCTGCAACGGGCTGTGGCGGTCGTGCGGCGCGACATCTGCCATGTGTTTCTTCAGCCTGTGCCAGTGATCCGGGGGCGTTCCCGTGCGGATTGTTGCACCCCCACCGCATGGGCGGCAAGCAGGCATCCGTTCAGGGCGGTGACAGCATCACCCGCCAGCCGCCGCTGGCATTGACCTGCACGCGATAGGTGCCGGGCGTCTCGATCAGAAAGGCGCCCTCGCCCGCGCCGCCGTGATGCAGGTTCTGGACCACCTGCCCCTCGCCATCCAGCAGATAGGCCACAAAGATCGCATCGTCGCTGTGAAAGCGCATCATCTGCGGGCCGGTCACCTGAAACGGTCCGGCCATGCCGCTGCCCGCGCCGCGAAAGGTGGTCGCCTCGGCCTCGGGCAGCGGCAGTGCGTCATAGCAGGCCAGACGCGCCTTTGCCGCCTGCACGGCGCGGCAGGCGGCAAAGGCGGGCTGGAACGGCTGGGCAGCAAAGGGAGGAAGCGCCGCCGCAACCGCCAGAGCAAGGGTTGCCGATCGTGTCACCAATCGACCGGGCACCCTGTGCAATTCTCCATGTGGACGCCTTCCCAGATGGTAAAGCGGTTGTTGTTGTCACTCAGCGTCGCATCGGCCATGTCGGCGTGATAGAATTTGGTCTCGGCCAGATTGGCGGCGATCAGCGTGACGCCGACAAAGCGGCCCTTGCTGGCCCAGACGGCCTCCATCGACACGGCGGTCAGGTTCGATCCGCTGAGGTCGATCCCGGCCATGCGCGAATAATCCATGTCGGCCCCGGTCAGATCGGCATCGCGGATCACCGCCCCCTGCATATAGGCCTGCGACAGATCCGCCCCGCGCAGATCGGCGCCGCTCAACACCGCGCCTTTCAGCATGGCGCCGTGCAGGTTGGCGCGGACCAGTTTCGCCCCGCTCAGGTCCATCCCGTCCAGCGCCATGCCCGACAGGTCCTGATGGCTCAGGTCCACGCCGGGGCAAGAGGCGCCGGGCTTCAGCTCGCAGCCGTTGATGGTCTGCGGACCCTCGGGCCGGTCATCGGTATCGGTGATGATGCGATAGCTGGTATCGGGCACGATCTGCATCGGGTCGTCGGCCATGGCGGCGAAGGCGGTCGGCGCGGCCAGACAGGCGGCCAGCACGATCGAATGGCGCAACATTCCGGGTTCCTTTCTGATAAAACGGGCGGGGGTTGTCCCCCGCCCTGACGATCATTCGGCCGAGGCCAGAAGCTCGCTGGGAACCTCGAACACCCAGAAGGAACCGCCCTGACTGACCTGCGTGGTCAGCTGCGCCATGTCCCCGCCCCACAGCGGCACCGCGCCGCCATAGCCCGAGGCGATGCCCAGATACTGCTTGCCGTCCATTTCCCAGGTGATCGGCGAGGACACGATCCCCGAGCCGGTCTGGAACTTCCACAGCTCTTCGCCGGTCTCGGCGTTGAACGCCTTGACGAAACCGTCCGAGGTGCCGGTAAAGACCAGATTGCCCGCCGTCGCCAGCGTCCCGGCCCAAAGCGGGAACTCCTCGCGATGCTCCCAGACCTTTTCGCCGGTGGCCGGATCGAAGGCGCGCAACGTGCCGATATGGTCGTCGAACAGCCGCTTGATGCGGAAGCCCTGCCCCAGATAGGCGGCCCCGGCCTGATAGGTGACCTCTTCAGTCCAGTAATCCTCGGTCCAGTTGTTGGCCGGGACATAGAACAGGCCGGTATCCTGCGAATAGGCCATCGGGTTCCAGTTCTTGCCGCCAAGGAAGGGCGGAGTCACCTGAATGGTCGCACCACGCGATTCCCCCTCTTCGGGCAGCGGCGGGCGCTGGCCTTCGTTTTCCACCGGGCGGCCGGTTTCAAGGTCGATATGGCTGGCCCAGCTGATCTCGTCCACGAAGGGGAAGGCGTTCAGCAGCGCGGTCGGCTTGTTGATATCCGTGCCGCGTTCCGACAGTGCATTCACATCGGTGACATAGAAGAAACCGTTGCGGTCGGCATGGGCGCCCGCGCGATGGGTGTTGCCGTCCTTGTCGGTATAGTCGAACAGGATGATCTCGTTATTGCCCGAGAAGTCCCATGCGTCGTTCGGCGTATGCTGATAAAAGCCGACGACCTCGCCATCGCTTGGGTTCACATAGGCCTGACCCGAGGTATAGAGCGAGTCGTAATCCCAGTAGTTCTCGCCCTGCGAACGGGCCCAGGTGTTCCACGGCGCAGGGTTGCCGGTGCCGACGATGATGGTGTTGCTTGCCACATCGAAGCTGGCCGATTGCCAGGGCGCGCCGCCGCCGTGATTCCAGGCCTCGACCTTGCTGCCATCGTCGTTGACGGGCCAGCTTGGGGCCGAAGCGTCGCCGGTGGTCGTGCTGTCCTCGCCATTGAGGGTGCCGGTATGGCCCTCGACGAAGGGGCGCATCCAGATTTCCTCGCCGGTGTCGGGATCGCGGGCGTAAAGCTTGCCGACGATGCCGAACTCATCCCCGGAACTGCCGTGGATCAGCATCACCCGGTCGGTTTCGGCGTCCTTGATGATCGTCGGCGCGCCGGTCATCGTATAGCCGACCTTGTGATCGCCGAATTTCTCGCGCCACTCGACCTTGCCGGTATCCTTGTTCAGCGCATAGATGCTGGCATCCAGCGCGCCGAAGAACACCTTGTCGCCATAAATCGCCGCGCCCCGGTTGATGACGTCGCAGCAGGGGCGGATATCGTCGGGCAGGCGGGCCTCGAACTTCCACTTGCGTTCGCCGGTCTTGGCGTCCAGCGCCCACATCCGGCTGTAAGAGCCGGTGATATAGATGGTGCCGTCATGGACGATGGCCTGCGTTTCCTGTCCGCGCTGCTTTTCATCGCCGAAAGAGAACGCCCATGCCGGGCGCAGGTGCCGGACCGTCTCGGTGTTGATCTGCTCCAGCGTGGAGAAGCGTTGGGCGTCGTTGCCCATGCCATACATCAGCACGTCTTCGGTGGTCTCGTGATCGTTCAGGATGTCCTCCCATGTCACATCCTTTGCGATGCCCGGTGTCAGGCTGCCCGCCACCAGCAGCGCCAACGCGCTGACGGACGGGATCGTGAAATGCTTGCGAGCCATGGTCTCCTCCTCTGTCGCAATTCTTGTCGTCTTGGTCAGGCGCTGCCCCCGATGACGGGAAGGGCGCTGATCTCGGCATCGCGCCATCGCTGGATGACGGCGCGGTGATATTCCTCGGGGTTGGCGCCAAGCCCGGCGAAATCGGGCATCGGCCCGGCGGCCAGCGCCTCGGCGGGGGCAAGGCCCTGACCGGCGGCGGCGTCCATCCGCGTCTCGAATGCGTCCAGATAGGCGCGGGTCTGCACCAGCGCGGCATTGTCGCGGCGAAAGGCGCCGTGGCCGGGGACCGTGCCGCTGACCTCCAACCCCGCAAGCGTGGCCAGCGAGGCGCGCCATTCCGCGATCCGCGCATCGGGAAAGCTGGGTGCGCGGTCCAGAAACAGCAGATCGCCCGCGATCAGCGTGCCGGTCTGCTGGTCGATCAGCACCAGATCGCCCTGCGTATGCCCGGCCATCGCCATGATGGTCAGCCGGCGGGTGCCGAATTCGATCCCGCCCTCGCCCGCCGCCGTATCGGCGGGGACCGGCGCAGTGCCGTTCATCCACGATCCAAGGATGCGATACAGCCCCTCGGCCAGCGCCTGCGCGCCGGTCGCCTGCGCCCGCTGGCAGGCGGGCAGCGCATGGATCGAGCGGTCGGCAAAGGCCTGATTGCCGAACCAGTGGTCGGGGTGGTGATGAGTGTTGACCGAGGCCGCGACCCCGCCCAGCCGCTGATCGGCAAAGGCCCTCAGCGCCGCGCCGTGGCGCGAGGTGCCGCCGGTATCGACCACCACCGCGCCCTGTGGCGTCTCAAGCATGGTGATATTGCAGATCGCCCCGCCATTGCCGCGACCAAAGCTTTGCTGCGCCCCCTCGATCAGCCAGACGCCATCAGCGATCTGCCGCGGGGCCAGCCGGTATTCCGGCGCGGCGGCCAGTGCCGGAACCGGCAAGGCCAGCGCGGCGGCACCCAGCAGGGTCTGGCGGCGGGTCAGCCTCATGCCGCCACCTCGCCGGCAAAGCGATAGCCGCTGTTGTCCCGCGCGGTGATGGTGACCGGCCCGGCGGCCAGATCGGGCGGCAGCAGGAAGGTCAGCGCCGGGTTTTCCTCAAGCGGCTCGTGGATCTCCAGCCGGGCAATGTCCTTGCCCTGCGGGTCGGTCAGCGCCAGCTCGGTCAGGTGATGGGCCGGGATGCCATCGGCCAGCCCGGTATCCATCGGATGACGCAGGCTGACGCGCAGCCGTCCGGTCGCGGGCCACAGCCTGCCGCGCATCTCTCCGAAACCATCCTGCCAGTCGGGGCGGGCATGGGTCGCGGCGGGGGCGGAACAGCCGCCGCCCATCGCGTCGATGAAGGCCCCGCCCATCAACCATTCACCCCCGACCAGCGCCGAGGCGCGGATCGGCCCGGCGATCTCGTATTTCACGCCAAAACCCAGCAGCGGCAGCGCCCGGCCCGGATGAAAGGTCATCGCCAGCGGAAAGGGGCTGTAATCGATGGTCACCACGATCCGCTGCACCGGCGCGCCAAGGCCCGTCGCGTCAACCATGATCGGCACATGGCGCGCATCCTCGGCGGCGCGGGGGGCCAGAACCAGCATCGCGGGATCGACACGCCATGCGGCGGCCTGGTCCAGACAGAGGTCGCGATGATCGTCCCACATGCCGCTGCCGAAGGGATCGGCGGTGCCGGGGCTGGATGCCGCCACACCCCCGCCATAGGCGGCCAGTCCGGCCTGCCCCCCCGGCAGAAGATGGCACAACAGCCCCGACATCGCCCGCGCCCCCCCGTCAGTTCCGCACGGCGGCGGTCAGGGTTTCAAGCGCCGCCTTGATATGCGGCGGCTCGGTGGACAACTGCCATGCGGCCAGATCGAAGGGGGTCACGGCGCGCGGCGCGCCCGACAGGGCCTCGAACCCCTGCCCGGCCGCTTCCAGATCGGCCGCCAGGGCGGCGGCGGCGGTGGGATCGTCCTTCACCGCGTCCAGCTTGTCGCGCAGATCGGTCAGGGCGGCCTTCTGATCGGCCATCTCGACCTCATCGGGGCGGGTCTCGATATAGGTGCGGATCGCCCAGACGGCCTCTTGCGTCAAAATCCCCTCGAAGGGCGGCATCTTGACGGCGCCGTTCTGTTCATAGCCATGCAGGACCCGGTCCAGATACCATTCGTCGCCGAAATCATTGGCTTCGAGGTAACGCAGATCCGGCGCCAGCCCGCCCGAGATCGCCTCGAGCCCGTGGCAGCGCGCGCAGTTGCTGTTATAGCCCTTGGCGCCGACCTCGATCGCCTTGAACAGCAGATCGGGATCGGCCTCGCGCCACGGGTTTTCACCGGCCATTTCCTCGGGCAGATCGGGCAGCCCGGCGGTATTGACCGACTGGGGCGCGGTATCGCCATGGCCAAGGGCGGCAGCGCCCCCCAGCACCACGGCAAATCCGGCGATGATCGTCGTCTTGCGCAGCATGAAATCTCCTCCTCGCGGTTCTTCACAAGACTGCGAGGCCGGGGCAGTCCGGGCAATTCTCCGATGGTCGCCCCATGACCCCCGGTCATAGGCCGAAGGTCGAATTGGTGATGGCCCGGCCCGCATGTGAAGCTGAGGCGATGACGGAATTTCGCCTCATATCGCGGGCCGCGCTTGTCGCGCTGATGCCTTTGGCCGGACTGGCCGAACCCGTGGCCGGGTCGCTGTTCGATCAGGTCAGCGGGCTGCGCATCGCGGCCTATCGCGCGCCGCTGCCCGACACGGTGCCCGGTGGCCGGGTCGTCGGTGCCGATCAGGTCGCGGCTTTGGCCAGGGGCGGCGCGCTGCTGATCGACACCCTGCCCGCACCGGGCCACCGGATCCGCGATGACGGCGGCTGGATCATACCGGAACGCCACGACACCCTGCCCGGCGCGTATTGGCTGCCCGAGATCGGGCGCGGCGATATCGACCTTGAAATCCGCGACTATCTGGCCGGGGCGCTGGCGGGCTGCGATACTGCGCAGCCGATGGTCGTCTTCTGCCGCAGCGATTGCTGGATGAGCTGGAACGCCGTCCAGCAGATCGCCGCGCTGGGGTTCACCGATCTGGCCTGGTATCCGGGCGGGATCGAGGACTGGGCCGATCATGGCCGCGCGACCGAACCGGCCCGCCCCCTGCCGATGGGGGCCAGCCTGTGCGGATAAGTGGACGCGACCGGGGCCGATGGCCTATGCTGACCGAAACCTCAAGGGCATCGCCATGACCCCGGACACCACGCCGCAACGCCGCATCGCCTCGGTCCTGATCGTCGAGGATCACCCGCTGTTCTGCGACGCGCTGTCGATCACCTTGCAGATCGTCGGCGGCATCACCAGCGTGCGCACCACCAGTTCCATCGGCGAATGTCTGTCCCGGCTGGCCGAAGGGCCGCAGCCCGATGCGGTGCTGCTGGACCTGAACCTGCCCGATGCCGACGGGCTGGACGGGATGCTGAAGGTGCGCAAGGCCGCGCCGGATGCCGCGCTGCTGATCGTCTCGTCGCTGACCAATCCCGGCATTGTCAGCGCGGCGCTGGAATTCGGCGCCTCGGGCTATGTGCCCAAGCACAGCCAGCGGCAGGTGTTTCAGGACGCGCTGGAACGGATCGCGCGGGGCGAGGTCTATCTGCCCGAGGGCTTCGTGCTGAATGAACCCGCCAGCACGCGGCAACTGGCGCCCACGCGGGAACGGCTGGAAAGCCTGACCCCGCAGCAGGCGCGGATCCTGACGCTGGTGTCGGAAGGCAAACTGAACAAGCAGATCGCCTATGAACTGTCCATCGCCGAATCGACGGTCAAGGCGCATGTCACCGTCATCATGCGCAAGCTGGGCGTGCAGACCCGGACGCAGGCGGTGCTGGCGGCGCAGGCGGCAAAGTTTGACAGCCTCGCGACCCGGTGACATCCTCGCCCTCTGTGAAGCAGCGGACAGGCGACAGATAACCCATGGACGGCGACCCGCGCGACCCCGGCCCGGCTGGACCCGCGCCCCGATTTCTGCACAGCGCCGATGTCGCCGCCAGCGATCCCGGCGCGATGGCGCAGCTTGCCGCCTCGATCGGGCCGGGCATGGCGCAGGTGCTGCTGTTCGTCTCGCCCACCACCGATTTCGCCGCCGCGATGGCGGCCGCAAGGCGGGCCTTTGGCGACACGCCGCTGCTGGGCTGCACCACCGCCGGAGAGATCGCCGGCGGCTATGTCGAGGATCGGATCGTCGCCACCGGTTTTCCTGCCCGCGATTTCGCCGCCCGGACCATCGCCATTCCCGACCTGTCGCGGCTGGAGCCCACGGACCTGATCGACCGCATGGTCCGTGCGCGTCAGGCGCTGGCGGCGCGTCACCCCGGCCTGACCCATGAATTCGCGCATCTGATGGTCGATGGCAGCCAGTTCCGCGAAGATGCGCTGATGAACGTCGTGGGGCACGGGCTGGGTCCGGTGCCGCTGTTCGGCGGGACCGCCGGTGACGGGCGGCGCTTCGGGCAAAGCTATGTCGCGCAGGGGGCCGAGGTCCATACCGACGCGGGGTTCCTGACCTTCTTTCGCACCCGCTGCCCGGTCAAGGTGTTCAGCTTCGATCATCTGGATGTGGGCGAGGGCCGCATGGTGGTGACCGGGGCCGATCCCGTCCGCCGTCAGGTGCAGGAAATCAACGCCGCCCCCGCCGCCATCGAATATGCCCGGCTGCTGGGCAAGCCGCCGGGCCAGCTTGACCCCTTCACCTTCGCCGCCCACCCGCTGGTGGTGCGGGCGGGCGGGCGCTATCACGTGCGCTCGATCCAGCGGGTCGAGAACGGAACCGATCTGGTGTTCTTTTCCGCCATAGACGAGGGCGTGGTACTGACACTGGCCCGGCCGCGCGACATTGCCCGCTCGCTGGCCGACAATCTTGCGGGGCTGGCCAAGGCCGGGCGGCTGGACAGCGTGCTGGCCTGCGATTGCATCCTGCGCCGGATCGAGGCGCAGCAGAAACAGCAGGTGCGCGAGGTGTCGCAGGTGCTGGCGCGCCACAACGTCACCGGCTTTTCGACCTATGGCGAACAGTTCGGCGCCATGCATGTCAACCTGACCATGACCGGCGTGGCGATCTATGCCCCCGAGGACGAATGATGGACAACCTCGTCGATCCCAACGAACCCGTCGAGGTCCAGCTTGCCCGGCTGCACAAGATCAGCACCGTGCTGATGCGCCGGGTCGAGACCCAGACCGACCGCGACGGCGCCGCCTATTCGCAATTCGAACGCGCGGTGGTGCTGGAGGACCAGGTCCGCCGCCGGACCGAGGAACTGGAACACGCGCTGCGGCTGCTGAACGAATCGAACGCCCGCCTGTCGGCTGCCAATCAGGAAATCGAATCCGCCCGCCGCGACCTGTCCAGCGCCATCGAGGCGGTGCAGGAAGGTTTCGCGCTGTTCGGGGTCGATGATGTGCTGCTGCTGTTCAACGGGCGGTTCTGCTGGCAGATGCCGGATGTGCGCGAACGGCTGCGCCCCGGACTCAGCTTTGCCGAATATATCCGCATCGTCAGCCGCTCTCCCATGCTGGAACTGCCTGCCGGGATGACGCCCGAGACATGGGCGGCGATGCGGATGCAGCGGCACCGGCGCGACCACCTGATCTTCAACCTGTCGCTGAGCGATGACCGCTGGTTGCAGATTTCCGAACATCGCACGGCCAATTCCGGCACCGCCATCGTGCAGACCGACGTGACCGAACTGATGCGGGCCGAGCGCGAACAGCGCGAACGCCTGCTGGACAATCAGGGCCGGATCGTGCGCGCCACGCTGGACCATCTGGCGCAGGGCGTGGCGATCTTTGACGCGCAGGGGCTGCTGGCGGGCTGGAACCGGCGCTTTCGCATCCTGACCGGCCTGCCGCCGCAGACCTTCGCCCTTGGCACCCGCTTCTCGCGCGTGACCGAGCAGTTGCAACAACTGTTCCGCCCCGCCGATGCCGATGCCGAGGCCCGCATCGCCGGATGGCTGGGTGACCGCGCTGCGCAACGATCGCTGTCGTTCGAGCTGTTGCAGCGCGACACCGGGCTGACGCTGGACGCCTTCGCGCAGCGTCTGCCCGATGACGGCTTCGTTCTGTCGCTGACCGATGTGACCGCCGAACGCGATGCCCTGCGCCGTCTGGCCCGCGCCAATGAGGAACTTGAGGCCCGCGTGGCCGCCCGTACCGATGAATTGCGCGATGCGCTGGCGCGGGCCGAACGTTCGAACGCGTCGAAGTCGCGCTTTGTCGCGGCGGCCAGCCATGATCTGCTGCAACCGTTGTCGGCGGCCCGGCTGTATCTGTCGGCGGCGGATGCGGCGGGCACCAATACCAATGTCCAGAAGGCCGGCGAGGCACTGAACAATGTCGAACGTATCATCGAGGCTCTGGCCGATATCTCTCGGCTGGAAACCGAAGAGGAACTGACCGAACCGTCAGAGCTGGCGCTGAACGACATCCTGTCGTCGCTGGCGTCGTCCTTCGCGCCGGGTGCCGCCGCCAAGGGGCTGCGTTTTCGCGTGCGTCCGACCACGGCGCATGTCGTCAGCGACGGGCTTTACCTGCAACGCATCCTGCAAAACCTGATCTCGAACGCCATCCGCTATACCGAGCGGGGCGGCGTTCTGGTCGGCGCAAGACGGCGCGACGAGCAGATCCGGATCGAGGTCTGGGACAGCGGCCCCGGCATCCGCGAGGAAGACCGCAGCGTCATCTTCGAGGAGTTCCGCCGCCTGCACCGCCGCGCCTCGGCCTCCGAGGGGATGGGGCTGGGACTTGCCATCGTCGAACGCGCCTGCGCCCGGCTGGGCCATCGGCTGGAACTGCTGTCCCATCCCGGCCAGGGCAGCCTGTTCCGCATCACCCTGCCGCTTGCACAGGAACCGGCCCATCCGCTTGCGCTGGACAGCGCCGGGGGCGATCCGCGCCACCTGCCCTCGATGGCGGGGCGGGGTTTGCTGGTGTTGCTGGTCGATAACGATGCCGAATTGCGCCGGGCGATGGTGGCGCTGCTGGAAGGCTGGGGCATCACCGTGCTGGACGCCCACGGCCCCGACGACGCCATCGCCCTGATCGACGAGATGGATTTCGTGCCCGACGCGATGCTGATCGACTATCAGCTGGACGACAATGCCGACGGGCTGGATCTGGTGGCGATGCTGCGCCGGCGCTTTGGCTGGCGTCCGACGCGGATCATCTCGGCCGACCGGGCGCCGGGGTTGCGCGAACGCTGCGCGCGGATGGGGCTGCATGCGATGCCCAAACCGCTGGACACCGAGGCGCTGTATCACTTTCTGTCGAATGTCTGCCCGGCCGGGGGATAGCGTTCGACGGTCGTCGGCGGCGGTGTCCCGTTCTCGCTGATCTCGCGCTGCCATTCGCGCCAGATCGAGACCAGCAGCGCCATCAGCACCGGCCCGACGAACAGCCCGACGATGCCCATCGTCTTGACCCCGCCGATCAGCCCGAAAAATGTCGGCAGGAACGGCAGCTTGACCGGCCCGCCGACCAGCATTGGACGGATGGTCTTGTCCACGATGAACAGCTCGACCGCGCCCCAGACGAACAGCCCGATCCCGTTGAACACCGCGCCGCTGAAGATCAGATAGGCCGAGATCAGCGTGAAGGACAGCGGCGCGCCCCCCGGAATCAGCGCCATGAAGCCGGTGATGACGCCAAAGACGATGGGCGAAGGCACGCCCGCGATCCAATAGGCGGTGCCCAGAATCACCCCCTCGCCGATGGCGATCAGGGTCATGCCGGTGACGGTGGCGCTGATGGTGGCGGGCACCACCCGCGACAGCCGCGTCCAGCGGCCCGGCAGGATGCGCGCCCCTGCCCGGTCCATCTGCGCCACGATCTTGTCGCCGTCGCGGTAAAAGATGAACAGCGCGATCAGCGTGAACAGGATGTTCAGCGCGATATGGAAGGTCATCGCCCCGGCCGTCAGCACGCCACGATAAAGCGACGCGATGCTGGAGCCGCTGATGGCATGGATCAGGTCGCTGATCGCGCCGGGCCTGCCAATGGTAATCAGCCATTGTTCATGCAGCCAGTCGCCGACACGCGGCATCTGGACCATCCATTCGGGGGGAACCGCGCCCTGATTGTTGGCCTCTATCGCCCAGAAGACCCAGCCGCGCAACTCGGCCACGGCATAGGCCATGGCGAAGGACAGCGGCACGATCAGCAGGCAGATGATGGCCACGACCAGAACCGCCGCCGAACCGGTCTTGCCCAGCCCGTGATCCACGGTCAGCCGCCTGCGCAGAGGCCATGTCGCGACGCAGATGATGGTCGCGGCCAGAATCGGGATCAGAAAGCTGTGGAAAAAATAGATCGAGGCCGCCAGCACCCCGAACAGCAACCATCTGGCCGCCGAGATATCGGTCACCAGCGGCCGGATATAACGCTGGCTCCGCTGCGCTTGCGCGGCCGGGGTCTGCGTCGAGGGCGGAACATTCCCCGAGGGATCGCTGTCTTTGTCCGGATAAATGCTCATATGTCCTTGTTTGGGCGCCAGCCGGAAGACCTGTTTCAGATCAGCCTCCGGCGCCGTCCATGCCCCTTCCGTCGCCTCGGTCACGTCGTTTTGCATCGTCTCGCATGAATGGCGGATATGCAATCGCACACTGAACGCATCTGCGCGATCCATCGGCCATGCGACCCTTGCCCGTCAGCGCGGCCCCCCCGCGATGGTGATGGTTTCGCGGTCTGTCACGATCATGTCCAGCGGCTGGTCAAAGGGCTCGGCCGGGATCGCGGGCAGCTCTTGCACCGCGAAGGCAAGGCCGATGGCCGCAACCGGCCCTGCGGCGCGCAGCAGTTCCAGCGTCCGGTCGTAATAGCCACCGCCATAGCCGATCCTGTTGCCGTCGCGGTCGAACCCCGCCAGCGGCACGATCAGCACCTGCGGCACCACGAGAGCGGCGCTGGCCGGCGGGTGCTGCGTGCCGAACGGACCGGGTTCCAGCGCATCGCCCAGCCAGCGGCGAAAGATCAGCGGCACGGCCTTGGCCGTCACGACAGGCAGACCGATGGGGCCGTCATGGCCGCTCATCGCAGGCCGGGGGTCGGCCTCGTCCCGCATCGGCCAGTAACCCGCCAGGGCCTGCCCGGCATAAGGGGCCAGCGCCGCGCGCAGATGCGCATCCAGCGCCGCCTGATCGCCGCCCTGCCCCCGCGCCGCCAACGCCTGCTCGCGCAGTCGCGCCTTGTGTTCGGCCCGGCTCACAGCAGCACCACCGAGGCCAGCCCCAGAAAGGCGAAAAAGCCCATCACATCGGTCATGGTCGTGACGAAGGTGCCCGAGGCCAGCGCCGGATCCAGCCCCAGCCTTGTCAGCCCCAGCGGCACCAGAACCCCGCCCATGGCCGCAACGATCTGGTTGGCGATCATCGCCATGCCCAGCACCAGCCCGATCTTCAGGCTGCCCAGAATGAAGAAACCGGCAAGGGTCAGGATCACCGCCAGCCCCAGCCCGTTCAGCAGCCCGGCGAAAAGCTCTCTCCAGATCACGCGGCGGGCATTGCTGAAGGTCAGCTCGCGCGTCGCCAGACCACGCACGGCGACCGCCAGCGACTGCGTGCCCGCGATCCCCCCGGTCGAGGCGACAATCGGCATCAGCGCCGCCAGAATCACCAGACTGGCCAGCGTCGCCTCGAATTGCGCGATCACCAGCGCCGAAATCGAGGCCGTCACCAGATTGATCATCAGCCACGGCAGCCGCTGGCGGGCGGTCTGGAACGGCCCGTCCGAGACGTGGCTGTCATCCGAGACCCGCGCCATGCGCAGGAAGTCCTCTTCATGTTCCTCGTCCAGCACCGACATGGCATCGTCCATGGTGATCACGCCGACCAGCCGGTCATCGGCATCGACCACCGGCGCCGAGATCAGGTGATACTGGTTGAAGGCATAGGCCACATCGCCTTCATCGGCGAAGGCGCTGATGGTGCGGAAACTGTCCTCTGTGATGTCGCGCAACGGGATGTCGCGCGGCGAGGCCAGCAGCCGCCCAAGCGTGACATAGCTGATCGGATGGCGTCGCGGATCGACCAGAATGATGTGATAGAACTGATCGGGCAGCCATTCCTCGGCCCGCAGAAAGTCGATGGTTTCGCCCACGGTCCAGTGTTCGGGAGCGGTGACGACCTCGGACTGCATCAGACGGCCGGCGGAATATTCGGGATAGGCCAGCGCCTGTTCCACCGCCACCCGGTCGCTGTCATCCAGCGCGGACAGGATCTCCTCGCGTTCGGGCTGGTCCAGATCCTCGATCAGGTCAACGACGTCGTCGCTGTCCATTTCGCGGACCGCTTCGGCCACGACCTCTCGCGGCAGTTGCTCCAGCACCTCCTCGCGGATCGATTCATCGATCTCGGACAGGATTTCGCCGTCGATCTCGCCGGAATAGAGCCGCAGGAACCCGCGCCGTTCCGCCGGGCTCAGCTTTTCGATGATGTCGGCGATGTCGGCGCCGTGCATCGGCTCCAGCAGGGCGTTCAGCGTCGGCCCGTCCTCGGCCTCGATGGCGTCGTCGATCTGCGACAGCAATTCGCGCCGGGGCAGAAAGCCGTCCTCGTCCCGTTCGGGCGGCCGCTCGGGCTGCTTGTCCACCTGCGTCCCTGCGGCCTGATCGGTGGCATCCCTGCCGTCTTGCTCGGTCATTGCCGCCTCCTTGTCGTGGTCATGGCTGGCTGGTCGGGCCGGTTGGTCTTCTGGGCTGGTCTTCCCGCGGGTCAGCCGTTCAACAACGCCAAAGCCGCCGCATGAAGTTCCCGACTGCCCGCCGCGATCACCTGCCCGCCGTCGATGGCCGGACCGCCCTGCCAGTCGGTGACGATCCCGCCCGCGGCCTCGATCACGCCGATGGGGGCGGCGATGTCATAAGACTGCAACCCGGCCTCGATCACCAGATCGACCTGCCCCAGTGCAAGCAAGGCATAGGCATAACAATCAAGGCCATAGCGCGTCATTTTAACCTGTTTTGTCACCCGCCCGAAGGCCGCCGTCTCGGCCGCCGTGCCGATCTCGGGATAGGTGGACAGCAGCAGCGCCGAGGACAGATCGACACCGCGCCGGGCCCGCAGATCGCGGATGCCGGCCGGGCCTGTCAGCCGCGCCTGCCCCAGCCCGCCCTCGAACCGTTCGCCGGTATAGGGCTGGTCGATCAGACCATAAAGGATCTTCTCGCCGTCGCTCAGCCCGATCAGCACGCCCCAACTGGCTGCGCCGCACAGAAAGGCGCGCGTGCCGTCGATCGGGTCCAGCACCCATGTCAGGCCCGACCGGCCCGGCTGCGCGCCATATTCCTCGCCCAGAATGGCATCGTCGGGGCGCAGCTTGGCCAGAACCGCGCGCATGGCCTGTTCGGCGGCGCGGTCGGCCTCGGTCACCGGGTCGAAATCCGCCGGGCGCTTGTTTTCGGTGTTCAGCCGGTCCGAACGGAACAGCGGCATGATCGCAGATCGCGCCGCATCAGCCATCCGATGCGCTGTCTCGATGATCTGCGCCGCGTCCTGCATCCCTGCCCCCGTTCGCCGTAGGTCCGTTCGCCGCTTGGTCTAGCGGTTTCGGCCGGGTCATGCCAGACAATCATCGCCCCACCACTCAGCGAGTCACCGCAGCGTTACAATCTTGTGCGACAAAATATCCCGACCGCCCGATTCCAGAGCCATGATTGTGGGGCGGCAGCGGGGCCTTGGCGCAATCACGGCAAACACCCCGGCGGCGGGAATTCGCCATCCGGGGGAAGCCTTGGACGTCGGTCGGCTCAGGCTGCGTCCGACAGGACGCGGGCCAGTTCAAAGATCTGACGACGCTGTGCGACCGGCATGGCGTAATATGCCCGCACCAGTTGCAGCGCCTCTTTATCCGCCAGAATATCGCCCTCGACCTCTTCGGTGGTGCTGCCTTCATGCAGTCCCTCGAAGAAAAAGCTGACGGGCACATCAACGGCGCGGGCAATATCCCACAGACGCGACGCCGACACGCGGTTCATTCCGGTTTCGTATTTCTGGATCTGCTGAAATTTGATCCCGACTTTCTCGGCCAATTGCTGCTGGGTCATACCGATCATCCACCGACGGTGACGGATCCGCTTCCCAACATGAACATCAACACTATGCTTCATAGCCCAACCTCGTTAACTCAAGGGCACCAGTAACCTTGTTCAATCTAGGGCGGCAGTAACCCAGACCGGCTCAATTTTCGAGTGTCAACATGGTTAACAAACCACTTTCTGACCAAAAAGACAGGTCTGGTTTTGCGTAGGGTGCAAAATTTGCCCTCTGGGCCAACGCTATGAACCACTAACTTAGTTTTTTCGGGGACACGATGACCGACCAGACACGAATCGCCATGGTTGCAAAGCCGGGCCAGAGCCCAAGCCTGACCCTGACCAGCGCCCCCGTCCGATCGGGCGATGATGTGCTGGTGCGCATGCGCGCGGCGGCGCTGAATTTCGCCGATCTGCTGAAGGCCAAAGGACAGTATCAGGAAAAATCGCCCTTTCCCTTCGTTCCCGGACTGGAAGGTTCGGGCGAGGTGATCGAGGCGCCCGCCACCAGCGGCCTGACCCCCGGCCAGCGTGTCGCCGTGCTGTGGCCGGGCACCATGGCCGAGGTGATTTCCGTCCCGCCCCTCGCCTGCATCCCGATCCCCGACGGCATGAGCCACGAGCAGGCGGCGGGTTTCCAGATCGTCTATGGCACCAGCCATCTGGCCCTGACCGACCGCGCCCGGCTGCAACCGCAAGAGGTTCTGGCGGTCCTGGGCGCGGCGGGTGGCGTCGGGCTGACGGCGGTCGAGATCGGCCATGCGATGGGCGCGCGGGTCATCGGCATCGCGCGCGGGGCGGAACGGCTGGAATCCGTGCGCCGGGCGGGCGCGGATCACGTCATCGACAGCGCCGAATGCCCCGATCTCAAGGCCGCTTTGCGCGATCTGGGTGGGGTCGATGTGGTCTATGACCCGGTGGGCGATGCCCCCGGAGAGGCCGCCTTTGCCGCGCTGCGCCCCGGCGGACGGTTCCTTCTGGTGGGCTTCGCCGGCGGGCGCCCGCCGGCGCTGCCGCTCAACCACGCACTGGTCAAGAACATCGCCATCCACGGGCTTTACTGGGGCGCCTATCAGCGGCTGGACCCCGATGCGTTGCGTTCCGGCATGGGACAGCTTTTCGGGCTGTTCACCCAGGGCAGGCTGAACCCGGTGGCGGGCCATACCCTGCCGCTGGAAAAGCTGGCCGATGGCTATGATCTGCTGCATCAGCGCCGCGCGGTGGGCAAGATCATCGTCACATTATAAAATCTGCGTAAAATGCGCCGATTTGCCGCGGCAACGGCATTGAATAGACGGCGCATTCTGCCAATATAGAACGCATATCGCGGGCAAGCCCGCCAACCGTACTTTGGGGAGACATTGATGGCCGATTACAATACCTACCGTACGACGCAGGGCGTCGGCACCCGCACCGCGGTGGTCGATGAGGGCCTGCGCGCCCATATGAACAAGGTCTATGGGCTGATGTCGGTCGGCATGCTTGTGACCGCCATTGCCGCCTGGGGCATCAGCACCGCCGCCGTCGGCGCCGATGGGCAACTGACCCAGCTTGGCGTCGCAATCTATGCCTCGCCGCTGAAATGGGTGCTGATGTTCGCGCCGCTGATCGTGGTTTTCGCCTTCGGCGCCATGCTGAACCGGCTGTCGGTCCAGACCGCGACGCTGGTGTTTTACGGTTTCGCCGCACTGATGGGCATCTCGATCAGCTCGATCTTTCTGGTCTATACCAGCATGTCGATCATCCAGACCTTCCTGATCACCGCGATCGCCTTCGCCGGTCTGTCGCTGTGGGGCTATACCACCAAGAAGGACATCTCGGGCTGGGGCAGCTTCCTGATCATGGGTGTGATCGGGCTGATCGTCGCCTCGATCGTGAACATCTTTCTGGGCAGCCCGGCGATGCAGTTCGCCATCTCGGTTCTGGGCGTGCTGATCTTTGCGGGCCTGACCGCCTATGACACGCAGAACATCAAGAACACCTATCTGCAGATGGCCGGTTCGGACCGCGACTTCCTCGGCAAGGCCGCCATCATGGGCGCGCTGCAACTGTATCTGGACTTCCTGAACCTGTTCATGTTCCTGCTGCAATTCCTTGGCAACAGGGACTAGAACCTGTCGGGGTTCATCTTGGATTGATGATGGCGGCTGCGATGCGGATCATGGCTTCGCAGCCGTCGTCAGTTTTGCAGGCGGTTGTGTCGATGCGTTTGAGCCCCTTCAACTTGCAAAAGAAGTTACCGATGAGATGCCGGCAGGGGTTATTGCTGTCGAAGCGCCGATGCGGCAGCACTCGCTTGCCCCAGGTGGCCTCAGGCGGCAGCTCTGGAAACACGGCATCAGGCTGATCCTCCGCGATCCAAACCGTGATTGCGGAGTTTACCGATTCGCTGATCTTTAGGCGCAACCTCAGAACCCCAGGATATGCGGGACTGTGTAGGTCTCAGTTACTCGCCAGTTCAAACGCAGCCAGCCGCCCGCCCTCGGCCCCGCTGATGACGTGAAAGCTGACAAGGATGTTGATCGCGGCGGCGCGAAGGGTCTCGACGGGCAGTTCGCGCATCTGACGCGCCGCCGGTTGCCTCTGTGACATGAATGAAAACTCCGGCAATGGTGACGTCACCGGGCTGCGGAATCGCCTCTTCCCGGCCCTGCCGATGTTTATGTGCGTACCAAGAGGGCCCGCAGTCCGCACAACCTGAGGCGGCGGAAGGCTGTCCAGAGGCTCGGCGGGTTGCTGCACATGCAGCATGGTGTCATTATTTGAGACACATTGTTGCGCATATAGCGGTAAAGTGGTTGCAATATTGCGCGATGAAAGTTACCCACGCTGCATGACCACGGCGATTCTGCGCCGCGGCACAAAGATGGAGAAGCTCATGGCCCTCGACGCGCCGACCCCGATCGCGCCATATGAAGCGCCCCAGAAGGACCTCTATGAGATCGGCGAAATGCCTCCGCTGGGATATGTGCCACGGCAGATGCATGCCTGGGCCATTTGCCGTGAACGTCATGGCGAACCCGATCAGGCGATGCAGCTTGAGGTCGTCGATACCCCCACCATCGACAGCAACGAGGTGCTGGTTCTGGTGATGGCGGCGGGCGTCAACTATAACGGCATCTGGGCCGGGCTGGGCCAGCCGATCAGCCCCTTTGACGGGCATGGCGCGGAATATCACATCGCCGGATCGGATGCAGCGGGGATCGTCTGGGCCGTCGGCAGCAAGGTCAAGCGCTGGAAGGTCGGCGATCAGGTCGTGGTCCATTGCAATCAGGACGATGGCGACGACGAGCACTGCAATGGCGGCGACCCGATGCATTCGCCCAGCCAGCGGATCTGGGGCTACGAGACACCCGATGGCAGCTTCGCGCAATTCACCCGCGTTCAGGCCCAGCAACTGATGCCGCGCCCGCGCCACCTGACATGGGAGGAATCGGCCTGCTATACGCTGACGCTGGCCACCGCCTATCGGATGCTGTTCGGCCATGAGCCGCATGAGCTGAAACCGGGCATGAACGTGCTGGTCTGGGGCGCCTCGGGCGGGCTGGGGTCATATGCGATCCAGCTGATCAATGCGGCGGGCGGCAATGCCATCGGTGTCATCAGCGAAGAGGACAAGCGCGATTTCGTCATGGGGCTGGGTGCCAAGGGCGTCATCAACCGCAAGGAGTTCAACTGCTGGGGCCAACTGCCCAAGGTGAACACGCCCGAATACAAGGACTGGTTCACTGAGGCGCGCAAGTTCGGCAAGGCGATCTGGGACATCACCGGCAAGGGCAACAATGTCGATATCGTCTTTGAACATCCGGGCGAAGCGACTTTCCCGGTCTCGACGCTGGTCTGCAAGAAAGGCGGCATGATCGTCATCTGCGCCGGCACCACCGGCTTCAACTGCACCTTCGACGTGCGTTACCTGTGGATGCACCAGAAGCGCGTGCAGGGCTCGCATTTCGCGCATCTGAAACAGGCCAGCGCCGCCAATCAGCTGATGCTGGAACGCCGTCTGGACCCCTGCATGTCCGAGGTCTTTCCCTGGGCCGAGATCCCGCAGGCGCATATGAAGATGTACAAGAACCAGCACAAACCCGGCAATATGTCGGTTCTGGTGCAGGCGCCCACCACCGGCTTGCGCACATTCGAAGACGCGCTGGAAGCCGCAAGGGGCTGATTATTCATAGCTGAAAGACCAGCTTGACTACCGGTGGACAAGTGTGTTCACCGGTTTTTGTCATTTTGTCGGAGTAGTTTTGTGAATCGGTCTCTTGTTTTTGTAAAATGCCTGCTTGCATTAACAACTTCAGCAACCAGTGTCTGGGCTGCACCGGAGTTTCCCTTATCGCGTAATGTAGTCGGCGCAGATGAATATTATCTGCTGCATGAGTTTGGCGACTGGAATGTCAAGTGATTCGCGATAAGGACGATCAAGATATCTGCGAGGCAGCGACAACACTGACTGCACTGGCAGAAGGTCTGGAACTCGATCTGGCAATCGTTCCTTATGCGCATTACTGGGAAAAGGCCGATGCGAATGTGGACGTCATTCCGATCGCAATAGCCGATATCTCTCCTTATTCCCTGTCGTCGCATTATGACACTTATTCTGCCGCAATCACCGAAATCGACGGCCAGCCTTTTGATGGTTACTGGTGCCAGTTGACCGAGGACCGGTGCAGCCGCGGCCCCGAACTTGACCGAGAGGCCATCACCGCATTGCTGGGCGCCCGGAAGGTTACAGTTGCGATCTATGACGTAGATCCGGCCGTCGTGGAAGCAGTCTCTGACATCAGCAAAAGCTTCACGCTCAATCCGATGATCGAATTCGATGTGTCGCTGCGGTGATCCCCCCCCAGTGAAGTGGTCCGCCGTTATGATTAGGAAACGGAGGATCGAGAATGGCCAACAAGCGACCGAAGCCGGAAGAGATTGTCTCGAAGTGGCGGCAGATTGAGGTTCTGATGGGGCAAGGTCTGGCCCGTCTTGATGCGATCAGGCGGATCGGCGTTGTCGAACAGACCTATTACCGCTGGCGCAAGCAATATGGTGGGATGGGCGTAGATCAGTTGAAGGAACTGAAGCGGCTTCAGCAGGAGAATGAACGGCTCAGGCGTGCTGTTTCGGATCTGACGCTGGACAAGCTGATCCTCACGGAGGCGGCTCGGGGAAACTTCTGAGCCCCGCTCGCCGCCGGGCCTGCATTGACCATGTCCGGGGTGAGTTGGGCGTTTCCGAGCGTCGAGCCTGCCAGGTGCTGCGCCAGCATCGCTCTACGCAGCGCAAGTTGCCGCAAGGGCGAGCGGATGAAGATCGCCTGGTCGCCGACATGATCGAGCTGGCCCGACAATATGGCCGCTATGGCTATCGCCGGATTGCGGCTCTGTTGCGGGATGCCGGATGGCAGGTGAACGACAAGCGGGTCGAGCGCTTGTGGCGGCGGGAGGGGCTGAAAGTGCCATCGAGGCAACCAAAGAAGGGCCGGTTGTGGCTGAATGACGGATCCTGTATCCGGTTGCGGCCGGAACACCGGGATCATGTCTGGTCGTATGATTTTGTTCATTGCCGCACCGATGACGGCAAGGTGTTTCGAACGCTGAACATCCTTGATGAGTTCAGCCGCGAATGCCTGACGATCAGGGTGCGGCGTAAGCTGAATTCGACAGATGTGATCGATGCACTGACCGACCTGTTCATCGTTCGAGGCGTGCCAGCCTTCATCCGCTCCGACAATGGCCCGGAGTTCATCGCCCAAGCCGTTCGGGACTGGATCAGCGCCGTCGGTGCAAAAACGGCTTGCATCGAGCCCGGATCGCCCTGGGAGAATGGTTATTGCGAGAGCTTCAATGCCCGCTTTCGCGATGAAATGCTGAATGGAGAAGTCTTCTACAGCCTCCGAGAGGCGCAGATCCTGATCGAGCAATGGAGGAAGCACTACAACACGAAACGACCACACAGCGCATTGGGCTATCGCCCGCCAGCCCCGGAAACCATCCTTCCGATGGACCAAAGACCGGCGATGCACCAACTTTCAAAATGGACCACTCAAGTGGGGCTGATCAGCGGGATTTCCCAGGTGCCTATGAACGCGCAAACAGTTTTACCGCCGAAACTATGGGGATTGATCTGACACGCAACGAAACTCAGATCAACACTTGCAGCTTCAGCAACCAAGGCCAAACGAAGCACATCACCTATACGTATGACCCCGACTACGACATCGACCACACCTCACTACGCGAGACATTGCGTGGCCCGCGTGGGGATGGCGATTGCCCCAGCTATATCATGCACGCAAGCCTGACGCCCGATATGACTGCTGCGCAGCGTGGGCTATTTTGCCTTGATTACGACAGAAACGCAAAGACCTATACCGGCCTTCAATTGGGTGAGGCAAATGCCTATGGGATCTGCAATTCACCGTCCAGAAGCGCCTGCGAGCGGGTTAACGATTCAAAAAATGCAGCGATGGCGATCGCTGGATTTACCGGCGGTACCGTTGCCGGTACTGTCGGCGCCACATCGACGGCCGGTGTCACGGTCGTTGCCCACAGTTCAGGCGCCGCTATCCTGACCGGATCAAGTGGCTATATTGCGGGCACTCTGGGCACGATCGGCACGACGGCGCTGGGAGTGCTGACCGGGCCTGTCGCGATGGCAGCAGCCGCAGTCTCGGTCGTCGTGGTCGGAGGCGCCGTCTATGTCTGCTCTGCATGAAGCCATGCAAGACAGAGCATGCCCGCAGTTGATCTGGCGCGTGGCTCGCCGCTGAAGCGTCAGTCAGAGCATGATTTGATAGCAGTTCGCGGCCTGCACTCCATTCCGGCAAAGGCCCGCCATCACGGCGGGCCTTCGTTTTATGCCCATACGTTCTACAGATTTGCGCTGATTTTTTGCATGGTGCCATTCAATCTGCCTGAAATTGGGGCTATTCGCGAACCGACTCAGCCGTAAGGAGACGATTAGTGCCGCAGATCGATGACAAACTGGCCCCTATCTATGACGAAGTCATCCGCCGCAACGCGGGCGAGGCTGAATTCCATCAGGCTGTCCGCGAAGTGCTGGAAAGCCTTGGCCGCGTGGTCGCCAAACACCCGCAATATCTGGACAATGCACTGATCGAACGGATCTGCGAACCCGAGCGTCAGATCATCTTCCGCATCCCGTGGACCGACGATCAGAATCAGGTCCATATCAATCGCGGCTTCCGGGTTCAGTTCAACTCGGCCATGGGGCCATACAAGGGCGGGCTGCGGTTCCACCCTTCGGTCAATGTCGGCATCATCAAGTTCCTGGGCTTCGAGCAGACCTTCAAGAACGCCCTGACCGGCCTGCCCATCGGCGGCGGCAAGGGCGGGTCGGACTTTGACCCCAAGGGCCGCTCGGATGCCGAGATCATGCGTTTTTGCCAAAGCTTCATGACCGAGCTTTACCGCCATCTGGGCGAATATACCGACGTGCCTGCCGGTGACATCGGCGTCGGCGCGCGCGAGATCGGCTATCTGTTCGGGCAGTACAAGCGCCTGACCAACCGTTACGAGGCGGGCGTGCTGACCGGCAAGGGGCTGTTCTATGGCGGCTCTCTGGCGCGCAGAGAGGCGACGGGATACGGCAACACCTATTTCACCCGCGCCATGCTGCGCACCGATGGCAGCGATTTCGAGGGCAAGACCGTGGTCGTGTCGGGCTCGGGCAATGTCGCGGTCTATACCATCGAGAAGGTGCAGGAATTCGGCGGCAAGGTCATCGCCTGCTCGGACAGCTCGGGCTATATCGTCGATGAGGGCGGCATCGACCTGGATCTGGTCAAGCAGATCAAGGAAGTCCGTCGCGGCCGGATCTCGGATTATGTGCGGCTGAAGGGCGAAGGCAACGGCGCCTGGTTCGTGAAGGCGGCGGATGGTTCGATCTGGGATGTGGCCTGCGACGTGGCCATGCCCTCGGCCACGCAGAACGAGCTGACCGGCAAGGATGCCAAGAAGCTGATCAAGAACGGCGTCGTCGCGGTGGGCGAAGGCGCCAATATGCCCTGCACCCCCGAGGCGATCCGCGCCTTCCAGCAGGCCGGTGTCAAGTTCGGGCCGGGCAAGGCCGCGAATGCCGGTGGCGTCGCCACCTCGGCGCTGGAGATGCAGCAGAACGCCTCACGCGATCGCTGGAGTTTCGAGAAAACCGAGGCACGGCTGGCCGACATCATGCAGGACATCCACGACAGCTGCTATACCACCGCGGAAGAGTTCGGCGCGCCGGGCGATTATGTCGCGGGTGCGAATATCGCGGGCTTCGTGCGCGTGGCCGAACCGATGCTGGCTTTCGGCGTGATCTGACGCAGGACGACAGGAACGCAAAAGGCCGCCCTCACCGGCGGCCTTTTTTCATATGGGGCTTAGAAAAGGCCGTAGAAGATCGCGCTGATCGTCACCACGCCCGCGACGATCACGAAGATATTGGACAACTGGCGGCGATATCGCCGCAGCGCGGGTACCTTATAGACCGCATACATCGGCATCAGATACAGGATCGCGGCGATGACCGGCCCCGCCAGCATCTCGATCAGCCCGAGGATCGACGGGTTCAGGATCGCCGCCGCCCATGTGGTGACGAAGATGAAGGCCGCGATCCCCTGTTTCAGCACCCTGTCCGGCACCTTGTCCGCATCCGGCGCGAAGGTGCCGCGCAGGATGCCATGCATCCCCTCGGCCGCGCCCAGATAATGCCCGAAAAAGGACGAGACGATGGCGAAGAAGGCCACCGCGGGGCCGAAATAGCTGACGAAGGGGCTGGCATTCACATTCGCCAGATAGGACAGGACCGGCAGGTTCTGCTGCTTGGCCTCGGCCAGTTGCGCGGGCGTCAGGGCCAGAACGCAGGAAAAGACGAACAGCATCACGAAGCCGACCAGCATGGCGGCGGTATTGCGCAACACCAGATCGGCCTTGGCCGGCCCCTGATCCGCGCCGTAATGCCGCCGCATTGCCACGGCGAATTGCGATATGGCGGGCGAATGGTTGAAGGAAAACACCAGCACCGGCAGGGTCAGCCAGATCGTGGTCAGCGACAGCCCCAGCGGCGTCACCTCGCGCACGGCGGCAAGGTTCCATTGCGGGATCAGATAGAGCGACAGGAAGATCAGGATCGCGACCAGCGGATAGACCAGCCATTGCGTCACCAGCAGCATGATCCACTGCCCGGCCAGCATGACCAGCATCATTCCCGCCACCAGCACCCCCGACAGAAGCCAGCGCGCGGGCGGGGCCATGCCCAGCTGATTCTCGATGAAGCTGCCGACCGTGTTGGTGATACCGACGCCATAGATCAGCACGATCGGATAGATGGCCAGGAAATAGAGGATGGTGATGAACCGCCCCGCCGCCGGGCCGAAATGCTCGCTGACGACATCGGTGATATCGGCATCCGCGCGGCTGCCCGAACAGACGAAGCGCGACAGGCCGCGATGCGACAGCCAGGTCATCGGCCCGATCAGCAGCGCCATCACGACCAGCGGCCAGAAGCCCCCGATCCCGGCATTGATCGGCAGAAACAGGATGCCCGCGCCGACGGCGGTGCCGAACAGGCCCAGCATCCAGACCGTATCATATCGGGTCCATCCCTGCGGCGTGGCGGCGGCGGGCGGTGCCGCATCAACTGGCTTGCTCATCGCGGGCTCCTTTCACGGGGTCGTGACCAAATTACAGGCAAAAGGATACAAAGGCGATCCGTATTCGCGGTGCCTTCCCTCGGGCGCGGGTGGCGAATATGGTGCGCGGCATGACCACGCCGACCCTTTCCCCCGATCAGGCCGAAGCCTGGGATGCGCTGGCCGAATGTTTCGGCGCGGCGGGCGTCGATCTGATCGCCGAGGAGATCCATCCGCCGCAGCCCGGCAAGGGCCGGGTCATGGCGGTGATCGGCAAGGCGGGCTCGGGCAAGACGCTGATGCTGTCCGAGATCACCCGTGCCCTGCGCGAGGCCGGGGTGGATGTGATCAGCGCCGATTACGAGGGCCGCAGGCGCCGCGACCGCCGCACCGTCGCGATTCTGGCGCCGACGAACAAGGCCGCCTTCGTGCTGCGTATGCGCGGCGTGCCGGCGACGACGATCCACCGCATCATCTACAGCCCGGTCTATGACCCCGAATACGAGCGTATCGCCGAATGGCTGGCGGGCGAAGGCACGCGCCCGGGCAGCGAATCGCTGATTGCCGCCGGGCTGACCGACGAGGCGCTGGACCGGGCCAAGGCGTTTTACGATCAGCATGCCTCGATCCCCGGCGCTCTGGCCGCGGCGGGCCTGCGCGGGTCGGATTTCATCAAGGGCTGGAAACGGCGCGAGGACGGGCTGGATATCGGGCTGGTCGATGAGGCCTCGATGCTGGACGAAAAGCAGTTCGACGACCTGCGCGAGATCTTTCCAGTGCTGGTCCTGTTCGGCGATCCGGCGCAGCTGGCCCCGGTCGGGCAATCGGGCGAGATGGTCTTTGACCGGCTGGCGCCGGCGCAGCGGCTGATGCTGAGCCGCATCCACCGGCAGGCCGATGACAGCCCGATCCTCGATCTGGCCCATGCGCTGGCCGATGACAGCCTGACCTTCGACGGGTTCGAGCGGATGGTGCGCGAAGCCGCCCGCCGCGACCCCCGCGTCATCTGGGCCGAGCGGGTCGAAAGCGACCTTCTGGCCCGCAGCCCGGTGCTTGTCTGGCGCAATGTGACGCGGATCCGGCTGATCCACGCCTTCCGCGCCGCGCATGGCGCGCCCGGCGATGCGCTGCTGCCCGGAGAGCCGCTGATCTGCGACGGGCTGGAACTGCCACTGAAGCACCGCAAGAAGCGCATCGACCTTGAGGCGCGCGGGCTGATCAAGGGCGCTCAGGTCGTCTATCTGGGCCCCGGTCGCAAGCCCGGCTTTTCGCGCCTGCATGTGATCGGCGCCGAAGAGCCGCGCCTGTCCGCCGCCAGCATCGTCAAGATCGAGATGCCGGATGCCGAGGAACCGTTTATCCCCTACGCCGCCGGGATGGGCGCGGCCTTCCTGCATGGCGCGGCGGTGACCATCCACAAGGCGCAGGGGTCGCAATGGCCCGATGTGCAGGTCTTTGCCCCCGATATTTCAGCCGCCGCCTGGTCGAACCGGACCGAAGCGGGCATACCGTTGTGGAAGCGTCTGGCCTATGTCGCCATCACCCGCGCGCAGGAGCGGCTGTTCTGGGTGACCAAGGCACGGCTGGCGCGGCCTTCTCGCGGCCTGGCGACGGATGATCTGGAGGTTCCGACGGCGGTATTGGCACTGGAGGCACAGGGCGACTGATTGCGTCCCGCGATGGCCGGGGACGCTTCGCCCCCGGCGCCGGCTGGTTCTTGAACCCGCGGCGCACCAAGCGGCGACCCCAAAATGGATATTTATGCACCAGAGATGGGATCAGGGTTTCTGGCGTTCGGAGGCGAGGCGGAGGGCCTCGACCAATGCCTCGTGCGGCAGGCCGGTTTCGCGCGAGAGGCGCATCAGGCCGAAATGGACGCGGGCCAGTTCCTGATAATAGCGGGTATAGGTATAATTGATCGAGGCGCCGACCACGGCCCCGAAGATCGGGGCGGCCTGTGCCGCCAGTTTCTGGCCCATCGAGACCGAGAGTTTCGGCGCCACGCGCGAGATGAGGCCCTGCACGGTCTGGCCGGTGATCGACAGCCGCGCGGCCAGCAGGGCCACCTCGGCGCCGTCATCATCGGTCATCGGTCCGGCGGCGGCGAAGATGCGCAGACATTCCATCCGCACCTCGTCGCTGTCGGGGTCAAGCCCGTGTTCGGCGGCGATATCCAGCATCGCGCGCAACAGCAGGGTGATGGTGAGCGGCAGTTCGATCAGCGCGCCCGCAAAGCCGCCGATGCCGCCCGCCGCGCCGCTGACCGTGGCGGTCATCCGGTTGAACCATTCGCCCCGGTCGCGGATCACCCGGCGAGAGCCGGAGGCGGTGGTGAAGGCCCGGTTCAGCGCCGCCCGCGTGATCCGGTCCAGCCGTGCCTTCACGAAACCCGGCAGGCGATCCAGCAACCCCTCGGCGCTGCCGCCGATGGCGTGCATCAGTTCCATCCCCAGCCCCGATGCGTCCAGATAGCGACGGGCCAGCCGGTCCACCTGTTCGTGGATCGACGGATCATTGATCGGCGGAAGAACCATCTGCTGACTGGGATTCATCGGCATGCTTTCCTGACTGTGCGACCTGAGTGCATTCCGGTTCCATATGGGAATGCGTTGCGGTTTCTGCCAGACCGGCTGCCGTTTGGGCATCTTCGCGCAGGACCGGTCCTGTCAGATCAACCCATGCACCGGGCCGAAGTTCCAGACCCAGAACACGGTCGGGATTGGTCGGGGGCGGCATGATCACCGATTCGAGCTTGTGGAAGCCAAATCGCTGATAATAGGGCAGATCGCCGACCAGCAGAACGCGGCTCCAGCGCAGATGGCGGGCGCGTTCCAGACTGTCGCGCATCAGGATCGCGCCCAGGCCCTCGCCCTGCGCCGTCGGATGAACGGCGATCGGTCCCAGCAGCAACGCCCTTTCGTCACCGATGCGCACCGGCCAGAAACGGATCGCGGCCAGCAGGATACCGCCCTGATCGCGCAGCACGAGACACAGATCCGCGACCCGCGCCACGCCATCGCGCAGCCGATAGGACGACAGCGCTGTGCGCCCCGGCGCAAAGCACAGATCGTAAAGCGCCTCGACCTCGGATTCATCCTCGGGCGCCTCGGGGCAGATCTCGAACATCGCGCCTCCCAGTTCTGGATCGCGCCCTTAGCACGATCATCCGGGCTGCGGAACATTGCGCAGCGTGAAAAGCGATGGCAGGTTGGCGCAAAGTCACACCGGAAAGGCAGCGCCCCATGTTCTATCGTCCCGAGTCCGGCCACGGCCTGCCGCACAATCCCTTCAACGCCATCGTCGCGCCGCGCCCGATCGGCTGGATCTCGACCCGTGGCACGCTGGGGGACAATCTGGCGCCCTATTCCTTTTTCAACGCCGTGGCCTATGTGCCGCCGCAGGTGATGTTCGCCTCGACCGGGGCCAAGCCGGACCGGCGCGGCACCAAGGACAGCGTGGCGCAGATCATCGAATCGGGGGTTTTTTGCGTCAACATCGCGTCGGGCGACATGGCGGTGCCGCTGAACGAGACCTCGGCCCCGCTGCCTGCCGGGACCAGCGAATATGGCCTCGTCGGGCTGGAGGCCACGCAATGCGAGACCATCGACTGCGCCCGCGTGGTCAATGCCGCGGCCTCGCTGGAATGCCGGATGACGCAGGTTCTGCCGCTGGCGGGCAAGGCGAATTTCGCCGTCTTCGGCGTCGTCACCGGCGTGCATCTGCGCGACGACTGCATCCGCGACGGCCGGTTCGACCCGCGCGAGGCCGGAGGCTGGCTGGCGCGTCTGGGCTATCGCGATTTCACCACCGTCACCGACCTGTTCGAAATGGAACGCCCCGAATGAGCAAGACCGTCAAGGACCTGATCCGCAGCATCGTCGATTTTCCGCATGAGGGGATCGTGTTCCGCGATGTCACCACCCTCTTTGCCGATGCCGAGGGTTTCCGCATGGCCATCGGGCAATTGCTGGCCCCCTATAAGGGCGAACGGATCGACAAGGTCATCGGGCTGGAGGCGCGCGGCTTCATTCTGGGCGGTGCGGTGGCGCATCAGCTGTCCACCGGCTTCGTGCCGATCCGCAAGAAGGGCAAGCTGCCCGGCGCAGTGATCTCCGAGGCCTATCAGCTGGAATATGGCGAGGCGGTGATGGAGATCCATGACGACGCCCTAACCCCGGGCGAGCGGGTGCTGATCGTCGACGACCTGCTGGCCACGGGCGGCACGGCGGCAGCGGCCATCACCCTGTGCCAGCGCCTGCGCGCCGAGGTGATGGGCTGCGCCTTCGTCATCGACCTGCCCGAACTGGGCGGGCGCAAGGTGCTGGAAGGGCTGGGCATGGAGGTTCATACCCTGTGCGAATTCGACGGGCACTGATCCCGTTCAGGCCAGAACCGCGCCGGGATTCATGATCCCGGCCGGGTCCAGCGCCTGCTTGATCGCGCGCATCGCCGCCAGCCGCACCGGATCGCCCCATTCGGCCAGATCGCGCGCCTTCAGCCGCCCAACCCCGTGTTCGGCGGAAAAAGAGCCGCCGCGCGCCACCACCATCCGGTGGATGTGATGCGACAGCCCGGCGCGCTGATCGTCATAGTCGGCGCGGCTGCGCCCCTCGGCCGGGAACAGGTTGAAATGCAGGTTGCCGTCGCCCAGATGCCCGAAGCAATTGATCCGCATATCGCCTTGCGCCGCCAGCCACGCCCCGGCATCGCGGATGAAGCCCGCGACCTCTGACAGGGGCAGGCTGATGTCGTGGCTGGCAATCGCACCGATCTGCCGGTTGGCCAGCGGGATATGTTCACGCAGGGACCACAGATCATCCACCTCGCGCGCCGATTGCGCGACCACACCGTCCGAGACCAGCCCCGCCTCTGATCCGGCCACAAACAGCCCCTCCAGCGCGGCCGCTGCCGACAGCCCCTCGGGCAGGCCGATCTCGATCAGCACCAGCCAGTCGGGGCAATCGGCAAAGGGCTGGCGCAGATCGGGCATCGCCTGACGCAGAAAGCGCAGCCCCTGCCCCGAGATCAGCTCGAACGCGGTTACGCCACCCGCCATCCGCGCCTTCGCCCGCGCCAGCAGATGCAGCGCGGCATCGGGGCTGTCCACGACCAGCATCGCCACGCCACGCTCGGCCGGGATCGGCGCCAGCACCAGCGAGGCGGCGGTAATCACCCCCAGCGTCCCCTCGGCCCCGATCAAGAGATCGCGCAGGTCATAGCCGGTATTGTCCTTCCTGAGCCGCTTCAGATCGCGCATCACCTGCCCCTGCGGCAGAACCGCCTCGATCCCCAGACACAAGGCGCGGGCATTGCCGTAACGCAGCACATTCACCCCGCCGGCATTGGTGGACAGCACCCCGCCGATCTGCGCCGTCCCCTGCGAGGCCAGAGACAGCGGAAACTGCCGCCCCGCCGCTGCCGCCGCATCCCGCGCCGCCTGCAATGTGACCCCGGCCTCGGCGATCATCACATCCTCCTCGGGCAGCACATCGCGGATCGCCAGCATCCGCTCCAGCGACAGGACCAGCGGCGCGGGTCCTCCGGGCATTACCTGCCCGCCAACCAGCCCAGTGCCGCCACCACGCGGCACCACCGCAACGCGGGCCTCGGCGCAGGCCCGGATCACCGCCGCGCATTCCTCCACATCGCGCGGCGCTGCGACCAACCCAGCGATCCCCCGCCAACGCCCGCGCGGCTCTTCTAGATAGCCCTCGGCAACCTCCCGCAGCACGCCTTCGGGCAACCGCCGCGCCAAGGTCTCATCCGCCGCATTCAACATCCCGCCTCCCCTCGCACTCCTTCCAGATACCTTGCGGGGGGTCCGGGGTGCAAACAGGAAACATGGATCCCTTGACGGGCTTCCATGACGCGTCATTGTTTTTTGGACGATGAGCTGTGTTTCATGGTTTATTTTCTCAGATCGTCCTCATCGGCCGTCATGTGGGCGCAGAGCAGTTCGATATCACCCGCTGAGAACAACAGAAGGAACGCACGGGTGACGGAGCCGTACCCTGTCTCAGTCTCTATTTCCCAGGAAGAAATCATTTCAAACGCGGACAGCTCGGGGAATAGGGAAAAACTGGCCGGGTCCGGATCGGGCTAAGTGATTGTGCCGATCCAGGCCTGATGGCCGAAAGCTTGTCCTGTCGGAGGCCGCGACATGAACCGACGGGTCGCCTTTCCTTTCTTCACGCTTTCTGACACGCCGTGGAAACCTCGGCATGGGAGGTTTCGCTTGACGGGGTCGAATGGTCCATGGCTGGCGAGTTCCTTCCTAACTGGGACAGTGCCAGCGGCATCCGCCTGCGCAGGGCAATGCGTCTGAACCCCGAACTGGCCGCTTCCGATCCTGGCATTCCCGTCGATCAACTCGCGGTCGCGGCCTCGGTGAGGATCGGCACTGGCCAAGGGCGGCTGCCGCGCCTGATCCTGTCACGGACCCTCCGGGAATTGCGGGCAGAGAATCCGTCGTGGGAGTTCGAGCAGACCATCGAAGCTCACCATCTTTCGATGCTTCTAGACCTTCAGACGGAGATACTGCTGGTGAGTCCACCCGCAGTATCTTCCCCGCTATCACCCATCCATCCTGCCGATCGGCCAGCCGCGTCACCTGACGCTGGAAGTCCTGCGGCAGCTTCTGGGCGTTGTTGCACAAGCCTGACGGCAAGTGATTCACTTTGCGAATCCATGCCGTTAGACGCGCTGCATGAGCAAGCCATCACCCGCCCGCTATCGCACGACGAACTGGTCCAGCTACAACGCATCTCCATGATCGGCAAAAAGGGATTGGAAGGCGGTCATCACGCGGCCTCCTGCTCAGCCAGCAGAAGCGCGGACAGCGCCCATGTCGAGGGTAGCGTTTCCTCCGCCACTTTCGGCGGGCGGTTGGGACGGCGCCAGCCCATGAAGCAGGGTTCGTGCTTCCAGAGATAATGCGACCGGGTCAGGACGCCGCGGTCCTTCACCCAGATGATCTGCTGATGGACGAAGGCGCCCGCCTTTTCCCAGCAGGCTTCCAGCATTGCCTGGCGACGCGAGGCGTGCCAGCAATACCAGGCGGCATCTGCGTTTGCGGTCCGCCGCGGCCGACAGGAACATGCCGAACTCGTCGATCTGGAACAGAATCGCCGGCTGGCGATGCAACGCGGTCAGAAGCCCCGCACCGGAGGCGATCTTGTTGCCGCCAAGGTGATGGGCGAGCCCGGCCTCGAAGAACACCTCGTTGATGATTTCTCGGGCATGGTTCTTTCCCGATCCGCTGTCGGCGATGCCCACGACATAGAGATTCGAGCGCAGGTTGGTCGTCGTGCGGTAGTGCCGCCCCATCAGTGCGCCAATGGCGCAGAGGCTTGCCCCGAGCGAAAGAAGGGGCTGCGGTCGCCTGGCAGTGGTCAGCATGTACCCGGTCAAATCACCCACCAAACCGTCGGGGATGATCAGGCTGAAGGCAGGCGTGCCGGGCGAAGAAATGGCCGGGGCGGTCCCGTCCAGCCTGGCGAGCAGATCGGCCGCAGGATGCGAGCCACTCAGGTCGAGGCTGCCGTCGAGGTGCAAGGCCGCGTCAGGCTGCCAGCCGCGCTCCATGGCGAGGTGATAGATGGTGCCGGCGCCGATCCGGTCCGGCTTGAAGCTGGCCCATGCCTTGGCCGTGGTCGCGGCTACGTCCTTTGCGACCTGCGCCGACCAGTCTGTGAAGACCCCGGCGCCTGCCTCGCCAAGCGCCCCTTTGAGCGCCATGCCGATACGCATCCAGCTGTCATAGTCGAGCTCATCATTCGGCAACCAGTCCAGCGCCGCCCGGATCGCAAGCAAGGTGCCGATCTGGCTGTGGCTGCGCAGATGCTCCGCAACGGGCGATGCGGGCGAAAGACCGCGCTGGCGCAGGGTCTCGGGCAATGCCGCATAGGCCTCGTCGAGAAAGGCTGCCGCCGATTCTGCCGTGTTTTCCGGCAGAGTGGTGATGTCGAGGTCGGCCAGCCCTTCCTCGGGCCAGACATAGGGTGCGCCGGTATCGGGATGATCTGCATAGGCCAGGAACTGCCGACCTTGCAGCCCCAGAAGGACGTGTGATCGGCGGCGAAGTAGCCGTCCGCGACCCGGAAATACCCCTGCAGCTCGACGGTATCGCCTGCCGTCAGCGGCACCATGGTCTGCAGCCAGATGGCGGTGGCGAGCGAGACGTGGGTGGCGGAAATTTCGCCGAGGGAGCCGCGGATTTCCGTCGTGCCGTTCAGGACGAGCCGTCCGCGCATGCGGGCCGTGGCGCTGGCGTTGATCTTGTAGAGCAGCGTCGCGCCGAAGAGGTATGTGCCGGCGACCGACGCGACGAAGCGGTTGTTGCCAGCGTCGAACGCGCCCTGATCGTTATAGTCGGTGTTGTTGATGCCGATCTTCGTCCAGCTGTCGATGCCGACGTAGTTGTCGTAGTTGGTGAAGCCCTTGAAGCGCGGCAGCCGGGGCTGATCGACGATGCCGGTGGCGTTGTCGACGATCAGCCCGTCGAAGAAGGTGCTGCCGTCGGCGGAGACCGCCAACCGGAACCTGTCCGAACCGAAGAGGCCCATCAGCGCCTTGGTGACATAGGCGGTCTGGAGGGTGAGCCCGAGGTCGCGGCCCGCGGTTTCCTTGTTCATTGTATAGAACAGATCGCCGGTCCCGCCCTCGGCGATGGTCTTCGCGGTCCAGAGCGCCGCATTGAGCTTGGCGGAGAACGGGTTGGCCGGGTCGGCGGTGGTGCCAACGCCAAGCAGCGCCATGTTCTGTAGCGTCGCAGGCGTAGTGCTGTTCCAGCTCGAGCCGTCGTAGACCAGCAGCAGACTCTCGTCCTCGACCCATGCCCGCCACCCGCGCGCAGATCGTCGCCGAACCAGGCGACGACGAGGCTGACGCTCTCGACCGCCGGGCCCATCGCCTGCAGCCGGTCCAGCGCCACCACCATGTCGGTGGCGTCGGGCAGCGCGTTCAGATTCTCCGCCTGCGTCGCGCCGCCATCAGTCTTGCGGATGGCTTGCGTCGCGTAGGTGAACTCGCCCGAGGCCGGGATCATGGTGACGGCGCGGGTCAGCCCTTCGGCGGTGTCGGGATCGGCGAGCGGGCGGAAGACCTCGAAGGAGAGCTGCGGCAGGCGGTTGCCAAAGCTGGAGAGCGGCAGCTCCTCGAAGACGACATAGGCGGTGCCGCGATAGGCGGGCGTGCTGGCCGCGCCCATTCTGGCCGAAATGAAGGGATCGGCCGTCTGCGCCTCGTCGCCCGGATACCAGCGCCAGGTGACGCCGGAGAAGTCCATCGGCTTGCCGTCGGCCCAGATGCGGCCGATGCCGGTGATCGGACCCTCGCACAAGGCAACAGCGAAGCTGGCGTAGTAGAGATACTCGGTCGTCTTGACCTTGCCGCCTCCGCCGCCCTTGCCGCCGCCCTGCGTGGTGGTCTTCGTCTCCTCGCGGAAATCCGTCGCCCAGACGATGTTGCCGCCGATCCGCATCCGGCCATAGAGCCGCGGGATCACCGCCCCTTCGGTGGAGGAGGTGATGCGCAGCGTGTCGAGCCGCGCGCCCTCGATGCGCTGGGTGGGCGCCAGCGACGAGATGATCCAGCTGTCGACGACCGAGCCCACGGTCGAGCCGATGAAGCCACCGATGGTGGCGGCGCTGACGCCAAGGATCGCGCCGCCGATGCTGCCGCCGATGGCTGCGCCGGCGACGCCGAGAACGAGGGTGGCCATGGTGGATGCTCAGCGTTGGGGAAACTGGAAGGCAAAGGCGATGCGCCGCCGCCAGACAGAGGTGAGTGGCTCCTCGATCACGCCGAGCCGCTCGTAGGCGTGGAGAAAGGTGCCGGGCCCGGTGAGGATCCCGACATGCTTGGCGATGGCGCGGGGCTTCATCCGGAAGAGGACCAGTGCGCCGGGTTCGGCCGCCGCAGGTTCCACTTCGATCATCATCCGCCGCGCGCCCTCGGCCAGCACCTCGCGCGGGCCGGTCTCACCCCAGTCGCGGCTGTAGGGTGGGATCGGAAACGGCTCGGGGCCGACGGCCTCGCGCCAGACACCACGGGCGAGACCAAGGCAATCGCAGCCGACGCCGCGCAGGCTGGCCTGATCGTGGTAGGGCGTGCCGAGCCAGGATCTCGCCGTCGCGATCACCCTGTTCGGATCGGCCGGGCTCACAGTACGCTCACCGGTGCGGGCCTCGGGGCGCGGCTTGCCCGCACCATCCGGTCGGAGCAGTTCCCGAAAGGCAGGACCAGCCTCAACGCGGCGGCACTGGTCTGGTCGAAGGCGCCGGTGATCGTCGGCGCCCACGACACTGGCCCGCTGATCCGCTCGAAAAGCGGGTTCTGGTTGACGATTCCCACACCGGCGGCGGGTAAATCCACGCGTGGCGGCCGGATCACGCCGCTGGAATGGGAACGTCGCACCAGCCTGCGCCTGCGCTTCGTCTATCGCCGGACCGGCCCAAGCCTGCTGGTAGCCGAGGGCCGGCTGAACACGAAGGGCCGCGCGGTGGCGTCCCGATCGAAGACCGGCCGGGGGCTGACCACCGTGCCGATCTTCCTGCTGGTCCCGCAGGTCAGGCTGCCGAAGCGCCTTGATCTCGCGCGGGACGCCGAGCGGATGCGCGATGCGGTGCCGGGGCTGATCGTGGCGAACTGGGTTGAAACCCGGCTCTGACCGCGGATGTCGACATGCAGGGCGAATTGGCATATATTGCCAATGATCCGCATGGAGGTTCGCATGGCCACCCGAAACGTCGTTCTCACCGAAACCCAGTCCGCTCTGGTCGACCGACTGGTGGCGTCGGGGCGTTACCAGAATGCTTCGGAGGCATTGCGGGCGGGGCTGCGACTTCTCGAACGCGAGGAGGCTGAACTCGGCGATCTGCGAGCCCGGTTGACGACCGGGCTGGAACAGGCTCGACGCGGCGATCTGGCCGAGGGCAGCGGCGAGGATGCAATCCGGCGCGCCTTTGCCTCGGCGCGTTCCCGATCCTGATGCCGAAGCCATGGCGCCTGACGCGACAGGCTGAAGCATCGCTCGTTGACATCGCGCGTTGGACCTACGATGCCTTCGGCCCACGTCAGGCCGAAGCCTATGAAGAAGACCTGATCGCCGCGTGTCACAACATCGCGGCGGGCACCGCCATGTGGCAAGACTGCCGGCGGATCATCGATCCGGACCTGCCCGAGGATCTGCGCTTTGCGCGCGCGGGCCAGCATTTCGTCATCTTCGTCGAGGATGCCGAGCAGGTGACCATCATCGACTTCCTGCACGGACGCTCGGACCTGCCGAGACGGCTTGCTGCCCTCACCGAACCGAAACCCGACAGGGATCACTGAAGCCGGGCTGGTCCCGGACAACCGGGATCGCCATGCCCTCCACCCGCGAAACCATCCTCTCCGCGTTGCACGCGCGGCTCTCGGCGCTGCCGGCCACCGCCCTGCGCGGCGAGGTGCTGCCCGAGCGTGTGCCGGCAGCCGGGTTGCTGATCCTGCGCGACGGCGAACCCGGCGAGCCCGAGGTGACGCTCTCGCCCTTGCGCTATCACTACCAGCACCGCGCCGAAATCGAGGCGGTCGTGCAGGGTGCATCACGGGACACGGCCTTCGACACGCTCTGCGCCAGCATCGGCGCGGTACTCGCTGCCGACCGCACGCTCGGCGGTCTCTGCGACTGGGTCGAGGCGGAAGCCCCGCAACCGGTCGACCTGCCGGTGGACGGCGCGGCCAGCCTGAAGGCGGCCGTCATTCCGGTGGTGCTGCACTATTCCGCGGCTGACCCACTCGGCTGAACCCCTTCGACAAGGAGATCGACATGGCACGCGCCCAAGGGGCGCGGGCGCGGATGGCGCTCGCGTTCGAGACGACCTATGGCACGCCGCCCGGCAGCGGCTACACAAGGATGCCCTTTGCCAGCGCCACGCTCGGGGCGGAACAGCCGCTGTTGAACTCGGAACTTCTGGGTTACGGCCGCGATCCGCTGGCGCCCATCAAGGACGCGGTGACCGCCGATGGCGATGTGGTGGTGCCAATCGACGCCGAGGCCGTCGGCTTCTGGCTGAAGGCGGCCTTCGGCGCGCCCACCACTACCGGCAGTTCGCCCGGTCCATATACGCATACGTTCCAGTCCGGCAGCTGGACGCTGCCCAGCATGGCGATCGAGACCGCCATGCCCGAGGTGCCGCGCTACGCCATGTATTCCGGCGTAGTGCTGGACCAGCTCAGCTGGCAGATGCAGCGTTCGGGCCTGCTCACCGCCACCGCGCGGCTGGTGGCGCAGGGCGAGACGGTGGCCACGACCAGCGGCGCGGGAACACCGGCGGAGCTTGTCTTATGGGATTCCCGGCTCCCAAGGCAAAAGGGAGCCGCTGCCCAGCACCGCAAACTGCGGGGCAGCGGCGGGGGTGGCGTCGTGCGGAGCTTGGTCTTGCAGGACCGCGGTCGAGTTTGACGAGCCCCCGTCTTTTCTAGCGACCTGAACGGATACGTGGGCTGCGGGCCCGAACGACAAGCATAGGTAGGAAGAAAAGATGCGCGGAGGGCCGCTCGACACGCTCCAGAAAATCCGACCAACCGCCCCAGTTGCCTGACAGAAAGGCCGGAGGGGATGGGCCTGGCGTCGAACCTTCTCCACCACCTAAATCATTGTATTATATGACACTTATGGTGGTTCAAATGGTCATCTGGTTCAGTCGCGACCGGCAGCGAAACGGACGACTGTGGTCCCTATGCTCTCATGCGGAGATCAACGGGCCTGTCCGCTGCGGCGCGCCGTGGATTCACGACGGCCATCACCCGTCCCACGCGTTTTTGGCCTTCCTGAGAGGGGTGCCAAAATGTAGCCACGTCTCATCGCATTGACATGACGGCAATTTTTTAAGCGCCGTGGTGGAGCCCGGCAAGATGAATTCGACGTTTTCCCTCCTTCTGGTCTTCCTGGCCCGGTTCTTCATGCCGCGGCACAACGCGCAGATGCGGCTGCTCAAGGCCCAGATCCATATTCTCCGGGCCCGCATCCCGGCGCAAAGGATCATCCTGTCGCCCGCCGAGAAATCCGAGCTGCTGCGCATCGGGGCGGAGTGCGGACACGATATCGACGGGCTCATGGAGGTGGCCAGGCCCGCGACCTACAAGCGCTGGCTTGCCCAGATGCGTGATGGGCGCGCCTTCAAGGCCGTGGGCAGGCCGCGCCTGACGCAGGAGCTGCGCGACGTCGTCATTCGCATCGGCTCGGAAAATCTCCTCTGGGGCTACAAGCGGATCGCCGGGGAGCTGAAAAAGCTCGGGCTCTATGCCGGCGCCAACTCGGTCAAGCGCATCCTCGATGAGGCGGGCATCCACCCCAGCCCCGAGAAGCGGAAGAAGAAGCCGGCCCTGCCGTGGACCACCTTCGTCAGGGCACATATGGAAAGCATGGTGGCCTGCGACTTCTTCACCAAGACTGTGCTTACCGCCCGCGGGCCGCTGACGGCCTATGTGCTGATCTTCATCCATCTCGGCAGCCGCCGCGTGTTCTGCAGCGCCCCGACCTACGCCCCCGACTCGGCATGGGTGACCCAGCAGGCCCGCAATACGCTGATGTGGTGCGCGGACCAGGAGATCACGCCGGGTTTCCTGATCCGCGACGCCGACACCAAGTTCAGCGCCAGCTTCGATGCCGTCTGGGCGTCGGAAGCTGCCCGGGTCATCCAGATCCCGCACCGGGCGCCGAACGCCAATGCCTTCGCGGAATCCTTCATCGGCACCATCAAGCGCGAATGCCTGGATTTCTTCGTCTGCTTCAGCCGGTCCCAGCTCGATTACATCCTGCGCACATGGGTGTGCCATTACAATGTCGAGCGTCCGCATCGGGGGCGGGAGATCGGGAACAATGTGCTTCAGGTCGATTTCAGCCCCGCCCGCGACGGCCCGATCCGCCGCCGGCGCCAGCTCGGCGGCATCATCACCTCCTACACCCGCGATGCGGCATGATCCGCGGTCTGGAATCTGGTCTCAGCGTGGCCACATGGCGCGCCCGGAGGTGTCAAGCCAAAAGCTTGAAACACATTCTTCGCAAGGTCGAGCCCGACCGTGGTATTTACGACATGACCGTCCTCCTTTGTGGATACTCGCAGACCCTCCTTGGCCCATCCACGACGCTGGGGTAAGAGCGGAATCCACCCCACCTCCATGCAAGCTACTGATGTGTCGCCTTGCTTCTCCACCATACGCATGCTTCAAATGCTTCTGCATACACTGAGCGTCCGGTAACCAATTGAATCTCCAGAAATCCAGTCTGTCTTCTTCTCGTGCAGCACGGACCGACACGCAACAATTTCGATCGAGTCTTGTTCGCCTGCCTTTCGTGGCGAAAATCGAACGTTTGGTTGAAGACCGAGGGTTTGGGTTTGCGAGATGCGAGTTCGGCGATGATGAGTTCTTCTTCCATGTAACGTCGAACTTGGCGGGCCAACGGGATTTCGAGGCAATTAACGTTGGCGATCTGCTGCTGTGCCAGATTGGATCTCGGGCAAAGGAGCCTAGCCGACAATGCATCGTGCAATGGGTGCGGGCGGAAGATTTGGAGTGGGGCGGGCTACAAGTACCCGCTTGCCAAGCAGATCTTGATGCCTACAGACTTGACGTTCTCAAAGCGCGCTCCCTCAAGCAGATTCATCAGTTAGTGGAAGCGAAATGGTATGTAAAACAATGGGATGGGCAGGCTCCCTCTGATTTGCGCGACCCATTGCTTGGCGCTACCTGGTTGAGACTGATTTCAGACCTGGACACCGAGAATCTGAAGCAGGCACAGCTGGAAGAAATGCTGAAGTCCTGCCGCTTTGATTTTCGAGAAATGATTGATCCGGCGAGTTCGCGGTGTTCGGTTTCGGATCTGCTGGAATATTTCTCTCCGGCTCAATTAGGCGCACTGGGTGAGCCGCAGAAAAAATGGCTTTCCTCCTCATGGGCGTCTCCGCCAAGGGTTTCCGAAACGCATACTTCGGACGTAAAACCGACGCGAAGACTAAATGACGACGACAAGGCTGCCATTCTGGAGTGGTTTGTTCTGCGTCATGTCAACGATCAGTTAGATCACAGTCACCTTGAATGGTTTGAAGGCAAGAACGCCTATGAAGCCATAGCCGCGCAGCGAATTCTGAGGCGCAATCTTCGACTTTCTAGCGCGCTCCGTGACTGGATGATGATCCTAGCGGAAAATGCTATCTTGGACCAAGCCTGCTGTGACGAGCTTGCGGTGCAGGATCCGGCTGTTGCGCCGAGACTGTTTGGGCGGCTTTCGAATGCGGCAGAGCACAAGGTTCGAACCGGCTGGAAGCAGGATATCTCGCCTCTCGTCGCCGCGATTGGTGATCGGCCCGAAGTCTTGGATAGACTTGTCCACCACTGTGTTCTTGCCATCGACCTTGAAACCGATGGGGAAAACATATGGGAAGTTGGCTGTTCTGGGTCGGGTCCGACACAGCGACTGCACGATGCGGCAGTCGGGACGGATTTCGACGCGGCGCTGGCAGACCTGACTCAACGGCTGCAACACGCCACGCTGGTGGTGGGTCATAACATCCTTGCGTGGGACTGGCCGATCCTTGCCGCCCGTTTGCCTCCAGACTCTGCGCCGCTGATCTGGGACACGATGCTCGTGAAGTTTTTGCTGGATCCTTCGGCGCCGTCACATGCGCTTGGGGGTGCACATCATGCCGAGGACGATGCAGAGGCCACACTTGCGCTATTTGTCCAGCAGATGCGCATGCTGCCGGCCGAACTCACGGCTAAAATTCTTGCGGGACAGTTCAACGACACGGCAGAGTTGTTCTGCGCGATTTGCCCACCCCTTGTATCTGCTGCACCCTTGGCCAGGTCACGCCCCGAATATCTGATTGCCACTGAGCAAGATCCTGTCCAACTCGTGCTGTTGCCAGACCACGAACTAACGGCCGTTGACTGGGTGCCAGGTGTTTCCGTGGTGTCGGCCAATCCCGACGAAAGGCTTGCGAGAGAGCGATGGCAAATTGATGTCGAGCTCCTAGATCGCGACCTGAAGGAAGCCTTTGCGCAGTCCCCCATTGCCCAGGTGCTCTTGGCGATCTGCCAGCGGGCAGAAGCGGAGAAAATTGCACTAAGGCGGTCAATGTTGCCCCTGTGGCTGATTGAGGGGTTGGAAGGTCTTTCTGAGGCGATCGACGGCGCGAGCTTTGTCCCTGCCATAGTTGGAAGAATATGCGTGGCGCCGATTCCGCGAGCTTCCTCGTGGTGGTCAGAGGTCGATGGGTCGAGCATCCATGCGATGCTGCCCGAAGGTCGCTTCGTTATCGTGGATCGCCAAACGGTTAAACCGGGGCAGACAGACATGGAAGGCGGCTCTCGATATGCGCCGCTGATCAAGATTACGGAACCCGGCGCTGGTTTGTGGCTCAAACGGGACAGTGCGGCTCAGCGTCTCGATGTCAGCGGCAGTTGGCGAAGTTTCCGGACCATCCGGGTGCCAACCGCAACCCAAGTGGTCAAACCTCCGGCATCGGGCTTGACGAAGCGGCCGTTTCTCGCTGTGCGGCAGTATCCGGGGTTATTTCCCGGCTCCGCTGACCAGGCCTCCTACTGGACGGGGGTTATCGAGGCATTCTGCGCAATCCGTCGCGACGACGCCATTCCTATTCTTCTCGTCGCCAGTTCCACAAGTTCGGCCTTGATGCAGATCCTGAGCGCGGCATGTGCTGAAATCGGGCTTGGCGAGATGTGCCCGCCCCATCGTAGTCGGCGTGAGCATCTGCGGCGGGCGGCCGGCCGCAACTTTGCCATTGTCGACACAATTGACCAATGGCGGGACTGGCAGCGTCTTGCAGCGACCCTCGACGTAAAACTTCTCCCGGTCGTCGAAGCCTTGCCACTCGAAGAATGGTTCGCTCTGGCTGACGCCGAAACAAGCGACAACGTGGAGAATTCCGAGGAAACACGCGCGGCCCCCGGCGCCGAAAAAATCGCCGTTCCAGAGGCAAGTATACTTGAGACCGCGCCGGCACTTGTCGGGCGTTTCCTGGAGTTCTGGCTGAAGGAAACCGGCCTGAACGAGTCACTACACGCTCCCATCCTGCTGGACGCCCGTGCCGAAGTGTCAAACTTCGAATTGCTTGCCTTCGTGGACAAGCATCCCTTGCCGGATGGGTCTTTGCCGAAGGAGGACCGCAAGCGGCTGCAGTTGGCATTCGAAACGCTGCAGGTCCAACGCGAGGACGCGCCTACCGACTTTGCAACCATGGAACAATTTCTTGTCACCAATTGGCAGCCTCCGGGCAAGTCAGGCGGCAACGCGGTCAGCGGCTTCAAACCTACCCAGAAGCAGGCAATGGAGGCAATACGCACACGCGGCAGCGATGTCATGGTCGCCTTGCCGACGGGGGAAGGCAAATCTGTGCTTTTCCAAGTTCCGTCGCTCTGCCGCGGACTGCGCAACAGACGGTTGACGCTCGTGATATCGCCACTCAAGGCGCTTATGCAGGATCAGGTCGCAAGACTTCACGAACAGGGCTTTGCGGAATCGGTCGACTACGTGAACAGTGACCGGCCCCGCTTCGAACTGGCTGAGGTGCTTCAAGGTGTGCTCGATCATCGGATCGTATTGCTCTATGTGGCCCCTGAGCGTTTGCGCAATGCGGCGTTCCTCGATGTCCTTCGCCGGCGGATGGAAGCTGATGAAGGACTTGAATATGTTGTCTTCGATGAAGCTCATTGCGTGAACCAATGGGGATACGAGTTCCGCCCGGATTATTTCCACGCATTCACTTTGCTCATGCGCAGTCTTCGAGGCACTGACTTCAACGAAGTCACGCCTTTCCTGCTCCTATCCGCAACTCTTACTGCCTCGGACCGGCGCAGCATTCGCAATTTGCTTGCAGGAGGTGCGCCCGAACATCTGCGGCTTCCGTTGGCTGTATGCCCCGATGCGGACGCATCTTCGAACCCGCTACGTGCGCATATCGATGTGGATCCTCTTCTGGTTAGGGGAAATATCCTAGACAGTCAGGATTTTGAAACAGCTCTGGCCGAACGTCTTCCCCACATCCAGCAGGCAATACAGCAGGCCCGTGAAAATAGGCGTGCAACCGGACAAAGAAGCGCGGTCATCATCTTCGTGACGCGTCGCGCGCACGCAGACGATCTTGCTAAGCGCTTGACGGAGACTGCCGGATGCGAGGTCGAGAGCTATCACGCCGGTCTCGATTCAGCGACGAGAGACGACATTTACACTCGGTTCCGCGACGGGGACCTAGATATCTTGGTCGCAACCAAAGCCTTTGGCATGGGAATGGATATTCCTGACATCCATTGGGTCGTCCATCTTTCTCCGCCTGCGTACCTCGAGGACTATCTTCAGGAAGTCGGTCGTATCGGGCGGGGCGTCGTTGAAAAGCGGCGGGCGGGCTTAGATCAGTTGGAGGCCAAACTGCTGGCCTCTTCTGCTGACTTCGAGAACATGCGCGGCCTTCGCGCCGTGAACGAGCTGCGCTCGCCACAAATTGACGAGATAGAAGGCAAGATAAACGAGGCCGCCGAAATTATCGAGGGTCACAAGATTGCTTTCGTTCCCAGCCATGGGTTCGAGCCCTACAAGAGCGCGGCACAGATGAGAGCGAACGCGACCAAGCTGCGCATGGCCTTGTACTGGCTGGAAAAGGCTGGCCACCTAACTCAGCTTGGTATGATCCCTGATCTACTGTCGGTCAGACTCTTCCCCAGCCGACTCGCAGCCATTGCCGCTGAAGCCTCTCCGACTGGGCGTGTGGCCAAAGCCATACACGCCATTGCAGTCGGCGAGGACTCTGACGGGTCCCTCAACAATTCTGATCAAAGGCATCCACAGCGCAGCGGCCTCTTGGGAGGCATTCTCAACTGGCTATCCGAGCTTGTTGGCGTGCGGACCGATCAGCCGGATCCCACGCCAACCCGGCGCCGGTTGGGTACCGCCTCTGACACCGCACTGATCAACATCTCGCAGATACGCCGTCGGTGCAGGATCTCTAGCAGAGACGAGACAATGGCCTGTCTCGTGGATCTTCAACAACGGCAGGGGCTGCAACTGCGCTGGACACTCGAGTTCGCCAAGCGGCCGCTGTTGTCGGAACCGAAAGAACGGAACGCCGTTCTGGTCGAGACAGTCGGCAGCGCCGTTCGCAGCTTGATCCAGCATTTGAAATCGCGGGATCGCGCAGAGTTCACTCCCTTAGAATATCTGGATCAGTCTGCGTTCGATTTCTGGAACCAGGATGAGAACCCCTCGTCCCCGAAGGAGCAAGCCGAACGGCAAGCTCTGCGCCGCCGCTATGAGCGGGCTTTTGTTTACGGGTTCCGTACCCTCGCTCGTGCCTGCGGCATCAGAATCAAACAGATCGTGCGAGCGCCAGATGAGGGCGTGCTCTGGCAGGCTCAAATGTCGAGTGCACACCAAAGAAATGCCGCCGGTAGGTGCAATGAACTTCTTGCCTTGATCCCCTCGCTTCTGACCCTTTTTTCCAGAGCATTCGAAGGGGGGCTCAAAGAAGTCGAGGTTCACGACCTGATCCGGGGTCTGGAAACCGCGCATCCGAGAAAGAAATTCAGAATCAATGACCTGGAGACACTACTTCGCCTCTCCTCATCTCTGAACCTCGTCAGCGTTCAGCCTGAACTCGTGCCTCTGTCCTATATTCTCTCTTTGTCCAACGAGTCCCCCGGTCTTGATCGGCATCCCGAGCTTGTCGAAGAACTGAATGACGTCAACGAATTGGCCGAAACCCGCACATTCGCGATGGAAGTTTTCGCGAACCTGCCCAAACCAGCACGGGAGCCCTTCTTAGGCGGATATTTCGCTCAGGCGAGTGGCGCGGACCTGAAGGCATTTCTGGAAGGCCAGCTTGGTGAGATCGAAGATCAAGGAGACGAGGCTATTGGTTTCATCGCGTCCAAACGCGATCAGTTGCGTGCGACGAAGGCAGTCGAATTTTTCGGACGCTATCAAAATTCCGAAGAGCCCGCACAGTGGCAGGCAATGTCCCACCGTTTCGATCAACATCTCTTGGTCAATGCGGGCCCGGGTGCAGGGAAGACCTCCGTGCTCGTTGGCCGGATTGCCCATCTGATCCGAGAGCAGCACATCAAGCCTGCAGAAATTGTTGTCTTGGCTTTCAACCGGGCCGTTGTCTTTGAAATCAGAAAGCGGATACGGGATCTGTTCAGAACGCTTGGCTATTCGGCCTATGCCTCTCAGGTTCGTATACACACCTTCCACGGGCTTGCGAGGTTGAGCCTTGCTGGCATCGACGGCAGCGCGGGTCAGGACATGGAGAACCTGCTCGGGAATTTTGCGGCAAGACTTACCTCAGACCCGGCATTTCGCGAACAGGTGGCGGGCGGTTGCCGTTGCATCTTGGTGGACGAGTTTCAAGACGTCACCGACGACGTCTATGGTATCATAAGCAACCTGCATCGCGGCAGCGGCGAGAGAGCTGGTGTCATGGTAATCGGCGATGACGATCAGGACATCTTGCGCTGGCAAAGGAAGGCCGGCCCCCTGCGCCGCGGTGGATTTGCGGAGACCTATTTTGACCGCTTCAAGGCGGAGTTTGGCGACGAGCATCTTCGCTGCCTTGAACTCTGCGTGAATTTCCGTTCCGGCGCGGAAATCGTGGAAATGAGCCAGAAGATGATCTCTGGCTTCTTTGCCAGAAGCAGCAGGTCGCGCCGCCTGAAATCGACCTTGCTACGGCAATCCTCGACAGCGGGCGCTAGCCGTTGCGAACGTATTGTGGCCCGGGACTGGAGCAGAGATCAGGTGATTGACGAAATCGTCAAAACTTGCCTGCGCCTTCATCGTGAAAATCCGGGTTCCCTGGCTGTACTTTGCCGCACCAACGACGAAGTTGCCGAGATCCACCGACACCTGACCTCCCATTTCGGGAGCATTTCAGTTCAGAGCAGCGAAAACATGCGTATTTCTGACCTAAGGCATGTCGCGTTGTGGTGCGATTTTCTCGAAGTCGAAGTTGCGAAAGGTGATCGCGCGTTGAATGACTCCCTCGCACAAGAGCTCCTTGCGACGTTTACGGCTTCAATTGCAATCCCTGAGACTACATCGTCGGGCGGAACCTGGGTTGATTTGACGAATCTGTGGGAGCTCTGTCGCGAAGAAAGTGTCTTTCCGCACCTTTCAACCCTGCTGCGCTTCATCAGAAATCTGCAACGCGATGAACTCTTGCGCCTCATGGGCAGCAGGAAAGACGGGCAAGAGATTGTGGTGTCGACAATTCACAAGGTGAAGGGGCTGGAATATGACAATGTCGTCGTCGTCCCCTCTCGAACATCTTTCGGAGATGCCGCAAATTCGAAGGAAGCCTTAGAAGATGACGCCGCAGAAGAGGCGCGGCTGCTCTATGTGGCCCTCACCCGAGCAAAATCCCGGTTGGTCTATTTTATGGGGCAGCGGGAGTTTGCTTGGGGCCGTGCTGATCCCTGCCGTCACCCCGGTGAGACCGGAGGGGAGAAGGTCCTTACAGGCGCTCATGACCAGATTGACCTTGGTTGGGCTGTTCGTCGCAGCAATTTCAACCCAAACCCGAATGATTGCCAGTCCTACATCGAGACCTGCGTGAATATTGGTGATCGCATCACATTGGGTAGTAACGGGTGGACTCTGTTCCATACAGATAGGACAGGACAGCGGCGCCAAATCGGATGCGTTGCCAAGAAGTTTGGAGTGGGCACCGGCGGATCAGACCTCAAGGTCAGCGCAGTGGTACGCTACCCGGTTGATGATCGAAATCGTGAGGCTGCTGGCGAAATCGCCGTCCGCCGCGGCTGGGGATATGCCGTTTTGGTCAACGGGCGGCTGCGTTAGAAAATTGTCGAAGCGGCCAACACGGTCAACGAATGCGTCAGTAATCCGTCTCCACATACACCCCCGAACAGTCATATGCGACCGCCGCCGCTGTCGCGCCGTTGTTCATGAAGTTGCGCGGGCTCAGGAGTTGCGTCGCGGCGGGGATATCGGTGTCGAGCATGAACTCGACCACCGCCCCGCTGACCTCCTCGACGACCCGCACGCCGATCTCGCTGCTGTTCGGGGCGGCGAGCAGCGTGAGGGTAAGGACGTTCGTCGTGCTCGCGACCGGAAAACTTGTAAGCGCGACGTTGCGGCCCTATGCTGCGAGGCTTGACGGCTGGTTGAAGCGCCATGGCATGAGGTCTTCGATACCGCTTTGTGGGTGACCGTCGAGGATGGCGCGCAGTGTGGCGGCGAGATAGTCGACCGGGTTCACGTCGGACATCTTGCAGGTAGCGACCAGCGAGGCGAGCATAGCCCAGTTTTCGGCGCCGACTTCATTCCCGGCGAAGAGTGCATTTTTTCTTGTCAGGGCAATCGGCCTGATCTGGTTCTCGACCGGGTTGGTGTCGAGTTCCAGCATGCCGTGCTCGAGGAAGCGGATCAGTCCGGGCCAGTGCGCGAGGGAGTAGCGGATGTCTTCGGCAAGCTGGGATTTCTGCGGTATGCGCGAGAGTTGGGCTTCCAGCCAGGGTTTCAGCGCCGCGATGATCGGGGCCGAATGCTCACGCCGGGCAGCAAGGCGCATAGCGGCCTCCTTGCTCCGCACGGACTTCTCGATCTGATAAAGCAGCGCGATCTGGCGCAGCATTTCCTCGGCAATGGGTGAACCATCGCTCTCGAAGCGCTTTACGAAGCGGCGGCGGACATGGGTCCAGCAATAGACCAGTTGCCACGGGCCATTGTCGCGCGCGATCTCGGTCATCGCGTTGTAGGACTGGTAGGCGTCGCATTGCAGGAAGCGGCCGTGGTATCCGGCGAGGAAGTTCAGCGGATGCGCCTTACCCCGGCCAGGGGCATAGTGGAAGAGCACGATGGGTGGGCCAGCCCCGCCATGGCCGCGATCATCGGATACGACGGCCCAGAAGAATCCGCTCTTGGTGCGTTTCAGGCCCGGTTCCAGCACCGGCGCGCGGGTTTCATCCACGAAGATGCGGTCTGCGCCACGCAGATGGGCACGCATCTGGTTGATGACGGGCATCAGGTGGAAACAGGCGCGCCCGACCCAGTTGCCGAGTGTGCCGCGGTCCAGATCGATCCCTTGCCGCTTGAAGATCTCGGCCTGCCGATAAAACGGCAGGTGGTCACCGAACTTCGAGACGATAATCCAGGCGATGAAGAGTTCCGTGGGCAGCCCGCCGGGCACGACATGCTCGGGGGCATGGGCCTGCGCGACAGCTTGCGAGCAACGGCGGCAGGCGTATTTCGGGCGCCGCGTGACCAGCACCCGGAACTGGGCGGGGATCACGTCGAGACGTTCGGACACGTCTTCCCCGATCCTGGACATCTCGCCGCAACCGCAGGGACAGAGCGTGCTGGCAGGCTCGATCACGCGCTCAACCCGAGGCAGATGGGACGGCAGATGCCCGCGGTTGCGCTTGGGCTTGCGGGGTGTTTCCCCGCGCGCCCGCTGCATCGCCGCTTCGGCCTTTTCTTGTGCTGCCTCGAGCACACCTTGAGCAAATTCGGCATCTTCCAGGGGCAGGTTGAACTGGTCGGGCGAGAGCTTTTCGGAGCGCTTGCCGAATTTCTCGCGCTGCGCCGCGTGCAGGATATCCTGCAGCCGCCGATTGGCCTCTTGCGTCTCGGCCAGCGTCGCCTCCACCTCGGCGAGGCGGGCCTTCAGCAGGGCGTTTTCGCGCGCAAGATCAGCTGTTTCCATGGCGGGAAGTGAATCACAGGATGCCCTTGCAGGCCAGCAAAAACAGGCGTTTCGACGCAGCCTGCCAGTCACCCCGCCGCCAGCGGGCGCCGCGCCCGTTCGGGTCGGACCAGCCGCCAATCCACGCCCTCAAACAGCGCTGCAAACTGCGCTCCGGACATGCGCATGACCCCGTCGCGCACCTGTGGCCAGACGAACTTGCCGCCCTCGAGCCGCTTGTGAACCAGCACCATCCCGGTCTGATCCCAGATCAAGAGCTTGATCCGATCCGCCCGCTTCGCTCGGAACACAAAGGCGGCTCCGCAGAACGGGTCCATCCCGAACATCTCCTGCACCGCCAGTGCCAGACCGTCGATCCCCTTGCGAAAGTCGACAGGCCGGGTCGCCACGAAGACCTTCACCGGGCCGCCCTGGCCGAACATCACGACGCCGCTGCCCGTGCCGCGCGGATTGCCCGGGTCAGTTGGCCCTCGTCGACACCAGGACCCGCGCGGATGACGATGTCGCCCACCACGATTTCGAGATCAGACCCGGGGACGGCCGCCGAAGCCTCAGTCGCGCGGTCATCAACCACCAGTTCCGCGAAGAACGGCAAGGCCGCCACGCTTTCGGGCACCACCAAATTACCTTTGCGTATCTGCTTGCGCCAATCGTAAATCTGCCAGCGGGTCGTGCCGTGCTTGCGCGCAGTATCTGCGACCGTCACCCCGGGCATCATGCTCTCCGCCGCGATCCGCGCCCGCTCTGCCTTCGTCCGCCGCCGACGACCGCTTGGCCCCCCGATCACCTCAAGCCGCGAGACCCCGACGCCTATAGAGCCGTCCAATTGGACGCCCATTTTGCCGTCTCTCTCCAAATCCAAAACCTCCGCCGCACATGTGCGTGGAGAATGAAGGCATCAACTCAAAAATGGCAGGAGGGGATCGGCGTCGCGCTTACGAAAACTTGCGCCCAGATCGATGAGCTTGGGCGCGCCGGAGGCGTCGTTCAGCACGAGTTGCCAGTTCGTGTGGGTGCCGCGCTGGAAGCCGATGCCGGAGACGACGCCTGAAGAATTCCCGACTGAATTTACTCGAAACGGCTCACTCTTGGCAGCCAGCTCGCAATTGCTCCCGCATCACCGAATAGTCGGCGAGCATCTCAGCGACCGCCGAACCCTCCGGCAGCAGGGCCAGTTCCTCGGCCGCGCGCGCCTGAAACTCACTGGTGTACTCGACGACCGGCGGACACGCCCCTGAACCGCTACCGTCAGAAGTGTCCGTCGCGCAGCCGCTCAGCAAGCTCGTAACGATCGCGAGGGCGACGCGCCGCCGCCTCGAGCATCCGTCGGTCTGCCTCATGGGCTTTCTCCATGGTCTCGAGCCGTTCGGCCAGACGCACGGCACGCTCGCCGGAGCGGCGCAGGGCCAGCAGGAACAGAAGGATTGCGATGGCGGTGATGCCGTAGCGGATCGCCGTGCGCGTCCATGCCGATCCAGCGAGCGTGGCGAAGAGCCCGCAGATCACCGCCGCCCCCGGCGCCAGTCATCGAGGCGGGCGTAGATCGTGACCGCGATGCCGCCGAGCGCCACGGCGATGAACACCCAGCGCAGGGTATCGAGATACGGGACCAGTGGAAGGATGGCGGTCTGGGTCTCGGCGAGAACGCTCTGCGCCACCTCGACGCCCGCGGCACCCAGCGTCGCCACGCCAGCCGCGCCGCCACCCTTCATGGTGCGGCTCTCGGCCAGCACTTCGCGTGCAGGCGGAGTCTCCGATGCGAAAGCCGTCTCCCGGACCGGGAACCGCTCGCCCCACTGCCGTGCGGGCCCGAGGTCGATGTGCATGAAACCCGAACGCGGATAGAAGCCGAAGCCGAGGAACCCGACCTCCCGCGCCGCCGCCTCGAAAGCCACCGGGTCGTGGTTCGCCATGGCGATGTCGAAGGCCGCGCCGTCGAGGTGCTTGGAGCGGGTGGCGCCGCCGACGGCGCGGTTGTGCTCGGGGCTGCGGTAGGCCGAGCGGACGATCAGCGGCTTGCCGAGGCGGTCGCGGAGCGCCTGCAGCTTGTCGAGCGCGGGTGCGTTGATGACCAGCTTGCCGGTGCCCCGGCAGGCGATCTCGGCGGGCGAGAAGTTGGACCAGCGCCAGGTGCCCTCAGGCACGTTGCGCCAATGGCCGTGGAAGGTCGTAGTCATGGGGTCCTCCAAAACGAAAAACCCGCCTCGTGGGCGGGTGCTGGTGGGCTGATGGTTGTGTTGAGCGGCTACGGGCTGCCGCCGAAGATCTTGAACTTGATGGCGATGCCCGCGAGCAGCGCCAGCATGACGCCGGTTGTGATCATGCGGACGGCGGTCTGCATCGCGGTGCGCCGCACCAGACGGATGCAATCCACCAGGGAGCGCAGATCGCGGATGTCGAGGGCTGCCTCGTCGCCGTCGAGACCGACATCGGCGAGCGCGCGCTTCGCGCCTTCCTCGGCCGCCCGCGTCAGGATTGCCTCGAACTCGGCGTCGGGCATGCGCACGAAGCCCTCGGATCGGGGTGGTGTCATCGGGATCCTCCTTTCGCCGCTCAGCCGATCTTGCAGCCCCAGAAGGCCGTGTGGTCGGCGGCGAAATAGCCGTCCGCGACCCGGAAGTACCCCTGCAGCTCGACGGTGTCGCCCGCGGTGAGCGGCACCATGGTCTGCAGCCAGATCGCGGTGGCGAGCGAGACGTGGGTGGCGGAGATTTCGCCGAGGGAGCCGCGGATTTCGGTGGTGCCGTTCAGGACCAGCCGCCCGCGCATGCGGGCCGTGGCGCTGGCGTTGACCTTGTAAAGCAGCGTCGCGCCGAAGAGGTAGGTGCCGTCGACCGGGGCCACGAACCAGTTGTTCGCGGCGTCGAAGGCCCCCTGATCGTTGTAGTCGGTGTTGTTCAGGCCGATCTTCGTCCAGGCCCCGACGCCGACATAGTTGTCGTAGTTGGTGTACGCCTTGAAGCGGGGCAGCCGGGGCTGATCGACGATGCCGGTGGCGTTGTCGACGCTCAGCCCGTCGAAGAAGGTGCTGCCGTCGGCCGAGACCGCGAGGCGGAAGCGGTCCGAGCCGAACAGCCCCATCAGCGCCTTGGTGACGAAGCCGGTCTGCAGCGTCAGGCCCAGATCGTCACCGGCGGCCTCCTTGTTCATGGTGTAGAACAGATCGCCCGTGCCGCCCTCAGCCACGGTCTTCGCCGTCCAGAGCGCGGCATTCAGTTTGGCCGAGAACGGGTTCGACGCATCCGCCGTCGCGCCCAGCCCGAGCAGCGCAAGGTTCTGCAGCGCCACCCCCACCGAATCGCGACCGTCCCATCACCGGCACGCGGCTGCTGCGCGAGTGGCAGGGCGTGGAACACATCGTCACCGTCACCGCCGACGGCTTCGAGTGGCAGGGGCGGCCCTACAAGTCGCTCTCGGCCATCGCCCGCGCCATCACCGGCACGCGCTGGAACGGCTGGGTGTTCTTCGGGCTCAAGAACCACAGGGGGCGGAAATGACGAAGCCGCCGGAGAACCTGAAGGTGGTCCGCAAGCTGCGCTGCGCGGTCTACACCCGCAAGTCCTCGGAGGAAGGTCTGGAGCAGGAGTTCAACAGCCTGCATGCGCAACGCGAGGCCTGCGAATCCTACATCGCCAGCCAGAAGTCCGAGGGCTGGGCGCTGGTCCGCGATCAGTATGACGACGGGGGCATCTCGGGCGGAACGCTGGAACGCCCCGGGCTGAAGCGGCTGCTGGAGGATATCGAGGACGGGCTGGTCGACGTGGTGGTGGTCTACAAGATCGACCGCCTCAGCCGCTCGCTGGCGGATTTCGCCAAGCTGGTCGAGGTGTTCGACCGCAACGGGGTAGCGCTTCTGCTTGCCGATCGGCGGGCGGACATGGATCCGCTTGTAACGGATGTCGAGGGTGATCCGCTCAATCGCATCGTCATCGCCGCGCAGTTCGATCACATGCGTGCCGGCGCTTTCGGCCGCGGCCATCTCACTTTTCACCGTATGTCCCCCGTTTCCGGCAAGCCGGTCGACCACGGTGCGCACGACGAAATGGGTTCCAAGCTCCCGGGCCAGGCAATAAAGTTCGTAGATGTCGCTTTCCCTGTCGCCGACATGCACACAGCGCTCGGGCTGTCCGAGCAGGGCGAGTGACTGGCGCAGGTTGTCGAGCCATCGGATGCTTTCCTTCGTCTCGATGGGAACTCTGGTAGGGTTGATCTTGCGTTTGAGTTGAGCCGTGCCCTTGAATTTGTCCCGGTTCCAGAATTTGACGGCGGCCAGCCCGAGGGGCAGTCCTTCCGTGGTGACGGCCAGGCTGGAATGCATCAGTATGCCGCACACTGCGTGATGGCGCAGACGCCCTTTACTGTCGCGACCGCTATTGACGCTCTTGGTGAAACCCACGTCATGCGGGTTACGGCGCTGGTAGGTGAACTCGGTGGTATCCTGCAGGAGCAGGACCGTGCCGCCGGTCGCCGAGTACCGGGTTCTCGTGGCATCGAAATGACCGCTCAGGATATCGCCCTCCTCGACCCGTGGATTGGAGAAGAACCGATAGGCTGCCTTCGTGCTGGCCCAGTCCTGGCAGGCGAGCGGGATCGTCCCGCCCATCCGGTCGCTCAGACACCTGAGAAGTTCCACGAACCGGTTGCCGAGGCGGGCATCCTTGAAGGCGCCCACATTCACCTCGCGCTCCGACCAATGGCTGCCGTCAGGTGGAAAATTCTCGGATCCGGCAGACATCGCGCACCTCATCAAGGAATTCGGGTGCTCGAAGACGAATCATAAGTGATTCTTTCGAATCAAGATTTTTCTCTCTCAAACATCAAATCGATTCAGATATTTGTGGGTAATAGCAAGCCGGCGTAGGCCGCGGACGGGTGTCCGTGCTCAGGGAGTGGGCTGTGGAAATTTCCCATGACGTGAGCGAAAGCGCCGGTCGCGAAAATGAGTGCCCCGGACTTCGCAATGCCCCCTGTTTCGGGCAAGGCGGCTTGTCGCATCGGGTCGCATCCAAGCGCTTTCAGGATGGCGGGAATGTTGGCGGGTGTGAAACAAAATACCGCAAATAATCGTTTAATATCAATGATAGGTGGCGGAGGAGGTGGGATTCGAACCCACGGTGGAGTTGCCCCCACGTCGGTTTTCAAGACCGGTGCATTAAACCACTCTGCCACTCCTCCGACCGCTGCGGATTAGCCTGACTGCGGCGGCGGTGCAACCATTCTCAGCGTGCGATGCCCAGCATATTCGAAGCACTGCTGATCTCGACCCGCTGGACAGCGGCCAGTTGGGTGTGGGACAGCGGCAGCGCCACCGTGATCGTGTCCACCGCCGGATTGGCCGGCAGCCGTGCCGCCGGGGCGTCGGGGGGCGGCGGCAGAGCGACAAAGCGCAGGCGCAGGACGCCGTCGGGATCGGGCGAGATGCGACCCTCGGGCTGCGCCACCGCCGTGATCAGTTCGGCGTCGAAATAACCCTTGGTCGGCCCGATGCCGGTCACCACCAGCAGGCGGCCCTCGTTCAGCGGCTCCCAGCGGACGCCCAGCAATTGCGGGACCGAGGGGCGTTCGTCGCCCGCCAGACCATAGCCTCCGTCGGGCGCCAGCGTCTGCGGCGCGCGTTGGCCACGGTCCATCCAGCGCAAAGGGTTCCAGCCGCTGTCGCTGAAACGCCCGCCGCAACCGGCAAGCAGCAATGCCGACATCAGCAGCGGCACGGTCAATCGTCTCATGTCACCATCCCTTGGTTTCGCCCGATTGTTAGGTCAAAGCGGCGCCCGGATAAAGCCTCTTTGACCTTGCCGGCCAGCCGCGCTAACCCGTTTCCAAAAGGAACACGCCATGGCCACGCCCGCATTCGAAGAAATCGCCGAGACTTTCGACTTCCTTGACGACTGGGAAGAACGCTATCGCCACGTGATCGAGCTGGGCCGCGCGATGCCCGCGATGGACCCTGCCCTTCAGGTGCCCGCCACCAAGGTCGAGGGCTGCGCCAGCCAGGTCTGGATCATGCCGGTGATCGAGGATGGCCGCTTCGATTTCCAGGGCGACAGCGACGCCATGATCGTGCGCGGGTTGATCGCCGTGTTGCACGCGCTTTATTCAGGCGTCCCGGTGCATCAGGTCGGCGATATCGACGCGCAGGCAGAGATGGCGCGGCTGGGGCTGGAGGATAACCTGTCCTCGCAACGCTCGAACGGGTTGCGGGCGATGATCCAGCGGATCAGGCAGGTCGCCGCCGACGCAGCGTGATCCAGCCGCCACCCAGAACGCGGCTGCTGCCCTGCTGATAGAAGACGCAGGCCTGACCGGGGCTGACACCCTCTTCCGCATCCAGCAATTCGACCTCGGCGCGGGTGGCGTCGATGGGGCGCAGGATTGCGGGCCGGGGCGGCCGGGTCGAGCGGATGCGGACCAGACAGGGGATCTCGCCCTCGAACGGTTGATCGCCCAGCCAGTTCACTTCAGACACCGGCACGATGGTCGTGGCCAGCGCCGTTTTCGGACCGACGACGACATGGCGCAGATCCGGGTCCAGCCGCACGACATAGAGCGGATCGCCCAGCCCCCCGATCCCCAGACCACGGCGTTGCCCGATGGTATAGTGGATCACACCGCGATGCCGGCCCAGGACATTGCCCTCCATATCCACGATATCGCCCGGATCGGCCGCGCCGGGGCGCAATTTCTCGATCACCGAGGCATAATCGCCATTGGGAACAAAGCAGATATCCTGACTGTCGGGCTTGTCGGCCACCGGCAGCCCGTATTCGGCCGCCAGCGCCCGCGTCTCGGCCTTGCTGGCCAGATGGCCAAGCGGGAAACGCAGGAAATCCAGCTGCTCTTGCGTGGTCGAGAACAGGAAATAGCTTTGGTCGCGGTTCGGATCGGCAGCCATGTGCAGCTCTGCCCGATGGGGGCCGTCCTTGCGCTGGATATAGTGGCCGGTCGCCATGCAATCGGCATCCAGATCGCGGGCGGTGGCCAGCAGGTCGCGGAACTTCACCCGCTCGTTGCAGCGGATGCAGGGCACCGGCGTCGCGCCCGACAGATAGGCATCGGCAAATTCGTCGATCACCGATTCGCGGAACCTGTTCTCATAGTCGAGGACATAATGCGGGAACCCCATGCGCTCGGCCACGCGGCGGGCGTCGTGAATGTCCTGCCCGGCACAGCATGCGCCCTTTTTCGCCAGTGCCGCGCCGTGATCGTAAAGTTGCAGGGTCACGCCGATCACGTCATAGCCTTCGGCCTTCAGCCGAGCCGCGACGACAGAGCTGTCCACACCGCCCGACATCGCCACGACAACGCGGGTATCGGCGGGGGGCTTGGCGAAACCAAGGCTGTTCAATGACATGGCAGGCGCCGGGGCGCTGGCAGAGGCAGTCACGGTCATGGATGGGCTCCGGGCCCCGAAAGGCGACATGGGCAATTTGTGTCGAAATATAGGCAAATGCGCCGCATTCTCAAGGCGCAGGGCGGGAAAAACCGTATTGCGGCTAACTGCGGATTAAAAGCTTTGCTGCATCGTTCTTTGACATGTTCGAAGGACAGGTGGAATGTTCGTGAAGAAAACCGAAGGCCCCCGCATCGTAAACCTGCCGGACGGCTCGATCCTGACGATCGCCGACCTGCCCCCGGTCGATACCCGCTGGGTCGCCAGCCGCAAGGAGATTGTGGTGAAGGCAGTCGCCTATGGGTTGATCTCTCGGGAAGAGGCCTTGCGCCGCTATGCCATCAGCGACGAAGAATTCGACAGCTGGTGCGACGCCATCACCCGACATGGCCGCGCCGCGCTGAAGGTGACTTCCTTGCAGCGATATCGTGAAAAATGACGTTGTTTTGTTGCAATATGGGGGGCGCGATGGAAAAGTAACGACATATTAACCATTGGGCGTCAATTTGTGTTCAGGCCCATATCGAATCGGGGAGTTTGTCCGAGTTATGCGTATCCTTTTGGTTGAAGACGATCCCAATACCGCCCGCGCGATCGAACTCATGCTGAGTGCCGCAAGCTATAATGTCTTCCGCACCGACATGGGCGAGGAAGGGATCGACCTTGCGAAGCTTTATGATTACGATCTGATCCTTCTGGATCTCGACCTGCCCGACATGCACGGGATGGAGGTGCTGCGCCATCTGCGTCTGGCGCGGATCGATACGCCGATCCTGATCCTGACCGGCTCGGACGATACGGAAAGCAAACTGCGCGGCTTCGGGTTCGGCGCCGATGATTATATGACCAAGCCATTCAACCGCGACGAGTTGCAGGCCCGGATCCAGGCGATCATCCGCCGCTCCAAGGGGCACAGCCAGTCGATCATCCGCACCGGCGAGATGCTCGTCAATCTCGACACCCGCTCGGTCGAGGTGAAGGGCAAGCCGGTGAACCTGACGGGCAAGGAATATCAGATCCTTGAACTGCTCAGCCTGCGCAAGGGCACGACGCTGACCAAGGAAATGTTCCTCAATTATAAGAAAACTGTTTCAACTCACGGCTGATGGGTGAAAACCACCTATGGACATAAGGCGAACAAAAAGAGAATCTGGAAACGTCTTGCCGTGCCCCCTGCCCTGCCCTCACCGATCCGGCCACTCCTCTTTCACCTTCTTCCTCTCGCCCGCCTCGTATCGCTGGCGCGTTCCGTCAGGCCAGACCAGATAGCCGCCGAGGCATTCATCCTGTGCTGGCGACAATACGGTGATCGCGATCACGCCGAATTTTCCGCAGGCTGAGCATCGCGCCCGGCGCTTCACTTCGGGCAGCAGGACACCACAGGGCAAAATGACGACCGCTCTATGTCCGCATCGACATTCGAGCATCGCGCGGTGATCTGGCTTGATCAGGGGCTGCCGACCTACCGCCATAGCGGAGGCCCCGGCTGCACCAGTGCGCCGACCGGCCCGGCCGTTTTGCGGTCGCGCTCGATCAGATTGCACGGGAAACTGACGATCAACTCAGCGCGCGCTCGACAGACCCGACAGCGCAGGCGCCCTTGCAGTTCGCGCATCCGTCGATGCAGCACCTCGCACCGGCGCAGCATGTAGTCGCCCTGATACAGGAACGCCCTCCCGCAGCCTGTGCAGCGCACCTGCAGCGTCGCTCCTTCCTCGATCAAATCCCGAATCGTGATACCAGACATATGAGAACATATGCGGAACATCCGGCGATTCGGCTAGACGATTTTTAGTGATCCATCCGGCAGGGGCCGCTGCAATGCCTGGGCGATATCCCATGGCGCCGACATCCACGCGGACCATTCGTCGGGCGTCCGCAGGATCACCGGCATTGCCTTGGGGTGGATCGCGCCGACCTCGGCATTCGGCGGGCAGGTCAGGAATCCGAACAGGTCGTCGGTGGTCTCGCCATCCTTGACCTTGCGGATGCTGGTCCAGTCGCGGACCTCGATCCCGGCGAACATCATCGGCGCGTCATCGGTCGCCTCGAACCAGACCGGCTTGCGATCGCGCCCCGGTTCGCTGAACGCCTCGATCGGCACGAGGCATCGATGCGCGGGGCCCAGCCATCTGCGCCAGTGCGGGCTGGCGACATTGCGGATATTGGTCACGCCACTGTCGCGGCCCGATGCGGGCAGGTATCGCGGCGGCGTCGGCATGCCCCAGCGTGCCTGCACGATCTCGGGACCCTCGTCGCCGTTGCGGATGATCGGGGCGAGCCGGTCCGGATAGGCATCCTCGGGCCACGGCTGGTTGCCGGTTCGGTCCCTCGCCGAGAACAGGCGTGCGATCTCAGCGGCGGTGGTGCGCGGTTTGTAGAGATTGCACATCAGGGGAGGATGGGGTGCCGTGGCAACAAATCCAAGAGAGAAGCGACTCTCAGGGCAGGAAATCACCTAGAAAAAACCCCCGCAATGCGGGGGTTATACGGTCATTCGGAATACTTACAACCAAGTTTCCCATGGCTTTCCACTGCTATCCTCGGGCTCAAGATAGCTCGACATAGCGCGCTGCACCTCTGCAGGCTGAAGTGAAGCCTTCCGATTCGAGCGCTGCACTATCTCTTGAACGGTCTTCTCTAGATCATCGGCGGGGGCGAGGGTGGTGGCAAGACCTTGAGGATCGGACATGAAGGACTCCGCTACAGTGCTGATGAATTTCCTCGTTCAGTATCGCTTTTCTCTTGACTGAAGCAAGCACGTTTCGTCTTTCAGGGGTGAGCACCGGTTATGTCATTGATGAGGCTAGAAATGTTTGAGCGCAACAAGCAGGAAGAGGTAGCAGAAGATGTCCGTCAAACAAGTGTACTGGAGCCAGAACTGGTCTTTGGCCTAGTTGGGCCGCTCGGAAGCAACATTGATGCCACGCAAGAAGCGCTGATGAGTGAGTTGAAAAAAGTTGGATACAGTCCGATTCTAATTCATCTCACGAATGATATAAAAACCATAATACCGGCAATTAAGGAGAAGCGAATAAAGACGTACGAACAGAAAATAAACTTTATGAACGAAATAGTGCGCAATTCAGGCAAGGAAGATTTCCTAGCACGGGTCGCAATTGCCATTATCGCAAGCAAACGAGTTGCGTTAAACTTAACCCGGTCACTTACACATAGACAGGCACAGGATTTTCAATCACCAAAGACCGCATACGTGATTAGACAACTGAAGCGACGACAGGAAGTGTCAACACTAGCAAAGGTCTACGGAAAGAAATTTATTCAGATTTCAATAGCGGTATCGGAAGCCGAGCAACGGCAGGCGGTTTTGAGTATTATTGGCCGTGAAAGGCCTGAGCTTTCACAGCAACAAAGAGAAGATGAAGCGCGAAAATTAATAAATAGGGATCGGGATGAATCCGGAGTGGACTATGGGCAAGGCATAATTAATATACATCATTCCGGAGATGTATTTGTAGCTGGAAATTCTAACGAAATTTCCGTTCAAATTTCTCGATTTATAGAAGCTTTTTTTGGATCAAATCTTATAAGCCCCACAAAGGATGAATTTGGCAGTCAATTGGCAAAGACAGCTTCACTTAGGACGCTTGATCTAAGCCGACAGGTAGGCGCCGCAATCATTTCTTCACAAGGAGATGTAATCACACTGGGGTGCAACGAAGTTCCCCGCCCTTTGGGTGGCAACTACTGGTGCGACGACAACGAACCACAGCGAGACATCGAGCGGGGCGTCGAGCCAAATAAACTTGAGACGACCCGTTTAATTCATGATTTCGTGCATGCGCTTTCAAAATTAAATGTTCTTAAGCAGAGGCCGGACGAGGTCTTGAAGCACGAAGAATTATCCCATGTCCTTAAGGACGCATTTGTGTCAGATATAACGGAATTCGGGCGAATAACGCACGCAGAAATGTCGGCTCTGGCTGATGCTGCCCGCCTCGGAAGGGCCACCTCCGGAGCTACAATTTATGTAACCACATTTCCTTGCCACAATTGTGCCAAACATCTAATTGCGGCAGGCATTAAGAGAATTGTATATATTGAGCCTTATACAAAAAGTAAAGCTTTAGAATTAAGCGGGGACGCACTCACTGTGAGCAAAAGTGATGTCAGTAAAGTGGTGATTGAGCATTTCGTAGGCATATCTCCTAGAAGGTATTCCGATATATTTTCGAAGACAAGAAAGCGGCGCGACGACGAAAATAAGATTAAGCGTTGGCAGTTTGACGATCCAACCCCAATGGTCGACGACAAAACGGGGACGCATACGCTGATAGAAGCTCAAGTTTTAGTTGGATTTGATAAGCTAATGAATTCAGTTTCCGAAGCGATGAAGGTATCGTCTTGATGTGAGGTTTCGAACGCTGGCATTCTACGAATGGGCATAACTAGATCACCCCTCATGCCACGCCACCAGACACCGCAGCGCAATCCCCGGCAACGCCTCGCGCGGGATGACCAGCACGGCCTTGCCGCCGTGCCAGACTGTCAGCCCCTCCCGCGTGATCGAATATGTCGCGGGAGGGGTGACCGGAGCTTCACCGCGCGATGGCATTGTGCAAGGCGCCCGGCAGCGTGTCCTGCGCATCCTTCAGCTTCGCCTCGGCGAGGTTCTGAAGCACCGCCGCGCTCGGCTTAAGCGCCCCGATCGCATCCGGCACGCTGCTGCGCACATAGCCGAGGATCAGATCCAGCGCCGCACGGCCGGTCAACTCGCGGGAAACGGCCAGCTGCGCGCCGGTCATCAGAGCGGAATGCAGCGCGTCACGATGGCGCGCGGCGATGTCGATGCCCCATTTCTCACGCGCCTTGGTGGCGGCCCAACCGATGATGCCGGTCAGCGCGAGGCCGAGGATTTCGAGGAGATAGGGGGTCGAGGCAGCGATGATGTTTTCCATTTTCAGGCTCCTTTTATTCAGGTGGTTATTCAGCCCAGCAGCACGGCCCAGCTTTTCGGGCCGATGATGCCGTCGGCCGCGAGACCGTTGGCGCGCTGGAATTGGCGGGTGGCGCTTTCGGTCTGCGGACCGAAGATGCCATCGGGGGCCACGTCATAGCCCCGGGCCTGCATGCGACGCTGCGCGGTCATGACGTGCTGGCCGCGCGAGTTGCGCCGGATCGTCGGCGGGATCTCGGGGGTGGTGACGGTGCTGGCGCTGCCGGTATCGACCGAGGCCCACCAGCTGCGCACATCGAATCCGGGGCATAGCGTCGGGGCGAGATCGCGGTGACCGACCACCTGGGCGCCGGGGTGCTTGGCCAGCAGATCGCGCACCAGCCGAATCGTCGCCGCCTTCTGCGCATCCGTGCGATTGTCGACGCCGACATTCGGGCCGGTGGCGCGCTCCAGCCCGCCGATGCAGCAGATGCCGAGGCTGCCGGTATTGTGGCCCGCGACATGAGCACCGACGACGCTATCGGCCCGGCCTTTCTGGACGGTGCCGTCGCGCTTGATGATGTAGTGGTAGCCGACGTCATTCCAGCTGCGGTCGAGATGCATCTTGCGGATGTCCTCGACGCCCAGATCCTGATCGGCATAGGTCGCGCTATAGTGCAGCACGATGAAGCGCACCGGTGCGTTGGTCATGTCATTGCTCCATGAAAAAACCCGCCGGTGAGGGCGGGTTGGGTTGGGTCAGCGTGGCGGCGGCTGTCTGGTCAGGCCTCGGCCCTCGCAATTGCGGCCTGCGCCTCTGCCCGCATAGCAGCCCGGCCTGTGGCATCAGGGATTTCCTGCGCATAGGCCACGAACGCGAAACGAGTGTCCGCACTGTCTCCGAGGAACGCGACGGTTGAGAGATTGTCAAACCCAGCGCTGTCCGCTTCGGGGTCGTCGTTAATATCACGGATGATATCGTTCCCGTCCCCGCGCATCGTTATAATGTCTCCCTCGACCATGAGTTCGACCACATGCCATCCATCGGTGTCCTCACCTACTGACACCACCAATTCCTCCATTGGCCATGTGCCAACAAAATTCGCACCGGCGATCCAGCCATGTATGAAATTGTTATAACTAATATGCAGGTGAGGCTGGGCCCACCTGTTCGCCCCATCCATGCGGATTTGCAGAGCACCCATGCCGTCCCCTCCTGCGGCGATGGCGTTATTCCATATTGCCACGCATACATAACTCGTGCGGCTCTGAGTGGGGGCGGCAATGGTCGTTTCGGTCGCGAACGTATAGGCCCCATCGACCATTGCAGGAAGCGCCGTCGATGGAGTGGGGCCGGAATATGGCGAGCCGTCATTGTTCAGAATGAACACCGTATCCGGCATTTCACCCGGTCCGGGTTCCGGGTCTGGGTCAGGATCGCCCCCGCCACCAGTATTGGGGTCAGCCAGCGTCCAGTTCGGCATCGGATCACCATCGGACGGTTGCCACCGCAACGCCGCGCCTTCGGTTCCGCCCATCCCGACAGGTTCATATGCGGTCGCGATTTCCCATGCGATCTGCCAGAAATACTCGGCTAGAGCCTGCGGCACGGCAGAGTGTATTCCCTCGTGGTTTTCAAACTCCGGCATGATCCAGACGTTTTCCGCCTCGGTCAGATTGACCTGATACATGCAGGTCGCCACGAGACAGGACAGGCCATAACTGCCAGTAGTGCCGGGATGAATATCATCCCAGAACAGTTCCTCAATATCTGTGATTCCCGGCACCAGATCGTTTTGAATATCGTCGTAAACCCGTTCCATCCATTTGTGGCCGGGGATCAGCCAGACGCGCCAATCCTCGGGCAGCGACGGATAAAGCTGGTGCATTTTCCAAGTCGCATAGTCTGCCATGTATTTGAAACTGTTTTCATATTCAGGCAGGCCGGTGCGGAACGTATATCCCGTCCATTCAGCGGGCGGTTCTGTTCCACCGGGGCCATTCAGGTCGGGCCAGATCGACCACAGGATAACCTCGTTCCCTGCCCCATTCTCGATGGTGTTAGCAGTAAACCGGCAGAAGTAGTCCAGCGTGTTAACCATACCTTCGCTGGTCGTGCGCGGAGGCGGGCCACCCTCGGTAATCATCAGGGTATCGAAACCCTCGATGTTCAGACGTGCGTCTGCCTCTCCTGAGGCGGGGTTATCCTCGACGGGGTTGTCCCATCGCCACGACAGGTTCGCGCCTGGGATAGTTGACTTGATGACCTTACCATAAGCGTCGGTAATGCCGACGCTGCCAAGCAGGGCGCGGAGATTCGATGGAAAAGGCCCGCTATGCACATAGGAGTCGGTCAGGCTGTGCCCGCTGTGGATCGACATGGTGGCGTTGGTGGACGCGGTGCGGGCGAAGTCGCCGGGTTCGACAGGCTCATCCGCCGCGACGACCGGCCCGAGCGCCACGCCCCGCACCCAGCCGCTCTGCCCGGCCGCGTTCTGGGCGCGGACGTTCGGTGCGATCAGCCGCCCGATATCATCCTCATCCAGCGTGATGCTGGCGGTGCCGCGCACGGGTGGATATCCCGTCCAGGTCTCGCCGTCATCCGACCACAGCCACCGCTGCGTCACCTCGATGGGCGCCGTGCCGGACCACAGGCCAGCCGTGGCGGTCAGCGTCTCGCCCACCTGCGGGGTGCCGGTCGCGACAGGGGGCGCGGTATTGACCGGCGGCTGCGCGGGCACAGGATCGCCATTGAGGCCGACGCGGATCCGGAAGGGTGGCCAGAAGCTGTTCATCGTCAGAACCCCCTCACAACGGTCAGCGCGGAACTGCCATGAAAGGTGCTGCGCGCGACAATCGTCACCGCATCATCCACCTGGAACGCGCCGGCGTAGCCCGGCAGCCGCAGCCGGTTCGCCTCGTCCGGCTCGCCCGGGCAGATGTCGATCGGGTGCGGGCTGTGGTTCTGGACGATGTCACCCGCTTGCAGCGAGATCGGGTCGGACCAGCTGTCGGTGATCGGATAGACGGGCATGTGAGCCTCCATGTGAAAAAGCCCGCGCGAGGCGGGCGGTGGTAACGAGGTTGCGTTGAGACCTTGGCCGCTTCGGATTGGGCCCTATCTATGGGCGATGATCTTCACCCGACTGCACAAGCGCCTGCGCGACATGCGCGATGAAGCCATCCGGCGTCCGCAATATCGCGTGGTCTACATGCACGCCCTGTCTGTCGCCCATATGGATGGCCGCCTGATCGCGGATGATCATCCATCATGGGAACGCGTCCACGAAGCCATAGCGGCCGCGCGGGCTGGCGATCCGAATGCGCTGGACGCCATCGAGCGTGAGTTGCTGCGCCTGAAGGAATGACAACGACGCGATTGAACGGTTGATTATTCGTGCTATGGTTTAGCGTCTCGCGCGCGCACATAATTTTGCGAGGCAGGGCCAAGGTCAGATTGCATTTTGCGGCATCAATGATCTTGGCCCACCCTCGGGCCCGGAGCGGCCTTTCAGGTAGGGAATACCTGACCATAAGGACAAGGTGACTTCCACGTCAGCTTCGGCCAGAACAGCGTCACAGCCGAGCGACATGGTGAGCGTGTTTTCGAGTGACCGTGTTGTGGTGACGAGTGGCGTCGCTCGGCTGAAAAATCCCTATCCCGATCACGGCTGCGGCGTGAGCCTGCGCATCTGATCCTTGATATCGTTGATGCCCGACTGGATGGATCGCAGATCGCTGGTCTGGCACCAAGGTATCGGTCATTCCAAGGTAGCGGTTCGCGCGCAGGTCAGGTGTGTTATTGATCCCTACCGCTGATCGTTCCATGCTAGACGTCGGCGGCATTGGGACGGCCATAACTGCTCTCCGCGCGGGGCCGTCCCATCTCCATCCAGTTCACCAGAACCTGATCTTGGTCGGATGCATCCATGCGATCCACCACGGCCATAGGTGCCGCTCATCCTCGGGGATCAGCGCCTGCCTGCATTTCAGTGCGCAGTAAATCGAGACCATCTTCAGGCCGCTGAACACGACGTTGAACATCCGGCCATGGACCATGTCCCGCCATGCCTCGGCGCTGGCCGGCGCATACGCGCGCGCTATGGGCATGGCCACGTCCCAGTAAAGCCCCCGCGTGATCAGGATGAAGGAAAGCAGCGCAAAGCCGACGACGAACCACCACGTGGCCTCGCCTACAACCCGCAGGCTGGTCCGAAACGCCCAGATGATCATCAGCAGACCGGCCGCGTTGATGATGGCGATTGTCCCGATGATCAGTGCCATGCCGTGTTGTCCCTTTGTAGTTGGCGCACGAGCCTTTCGACCGCGACGACCTTGGCCCGGACGGCGCGTTCCTCGCGCTGATATTGCTCTTGATGGCGGCGCAGGGCTTCGTCTGCCGCTGCCTCCCGTCGGCCTTTGCCGCAAAGCTGCCTGATGAACCGCATCATTTGCGCCCCCGCAGTTCCCTGACGGCCTCCCTCATCGTTTCAGCATTGGCGCTGATGGCCAAATTGGTCTGGGACAGCAGGTCCCGGTTTTCTTTGCCCATCGTTTGGGTCAGATCGAGAAGCTTGTCCTGCAGCTGGTTGTTGCGCCGGTATTGCACGATATTGGCGATGGCCTGCCCCACGATCACCACTGCTTGCAGGCCGCCGCCGATCTGCTCGACGACTGTCATCGGGTCCATGGCGGCTCCTTTGTGTGAAATGGTGCGACAGAATCCGACTTTGGTCAGCTTGGAATATTCGCCACCATAGGTAAGGTTTCCCTTACCAGCGATTCTGCATCCTTCCCGCACAGTCGCTGGCAGCCCGGCTCAGGTACCATCAATTCTATGAGCCGGGCGCCTTAACTGGCCTCTTGCCGGATCGCCCCAATGCTGCGCAGGCTATAACTGACCAGCAATGGTCTGCGGGGCGAGCTTGTGTAGGCAGCGTGCTCGCCCCGTTCCCGGTCGAGGCGCGCCACGCGGCTATTGCGCATGATGCCTGCGCAACCCGGGCAGTCAGCGGCTGAAGGCAAGCGTTGCGGCGACATAGGCCAGCAGGGCGATTAGCCCTGCACTAAACGACAGCGGGAGGCCTTGGCCGCTGCGGCTGGTGCCTTGGCTATCTATCCATTTACCCACGCTAGGATGGCGTTGCGATCTTCCGCTGACAGCCCTCCTGTGGTGCTGATGATCATGCGCGAAATATCCTGTACGCAACTCGTGCTGTTCGCTGGGTCACCAACCACCAAATATTGGCCAGACATTTCTGCGTCTGAAAATCCAATGGCTGAGGGGCTGCCGCCGTTGACGGCGAGAGAGGCTGGGGAGCTACCCTGCTTGTCAAACAGAATGGTATTCCAGCCCATCATGTCGTCGAGCGTCGATGTGATCTGTCCGGTGCTGCCAAGGCCAGCCCATTGCCAGCGCGGCGGAGACATCGTTGTTCTGAAATAGAACTCCCCACTGCCCGCGACGAACACCTTCTGGAAATTGACTGCCTGATCGGCATAAAAAGCGCGGGATGCGAACACCAGACCAGAAAACGGCACTGACGCACCTGCCGCGTCATTGACGAACGCCTTTGAAGTTTGACCAAAGCGGAGCACAGGCCGTCCATCGCGGGACGCCAGAGAGGGCATGGACCCCGCCCCCGATGGCAGGATGGTGCCAGACCCTACACGCGCCGACCACGCACCTGACCCGCTATAATCTCTGGCATCCCATGCTCCCAGTAGTCCGGGTATTTGGGCAATGGTATCGTCCAGCGACGGAAGGTCAGGGAAAAACGCGCTATCGGGATAAGCGGACGCATCGCCAGAGAAGTTGATGGGCATCGTCCTACCTCACAGTTGAAGGGTGTAGCCGAGCGCCGGGCGCAGTACGCGCTTGCCGCTCAAAAACAGCGATGGCGCTTCGAAACCATCGCGAATAGCGCCGGTGCTGATGGGCCAGATATCGGACACGTCTTGCGCGTCCTGTTCGCGCCACGCATAGGCCAGAAGTTGGCCAGAGGGACTCGCACTGCATTGCAGGGTGATCTGCCGCTGACCGGTCTGGGTGACCGATTGAACGGTGATCGAGCCATCGCCAATCTTGAAACCGGCATCGGGTCGGACCTTGCAGAACGTCCAGTCGATCATTAGCGGCGCTAGGCTGTCAAAATCGACGGCGATGTTGTTACCCTCAACCGTAGCCGACACCATGCGCGGGCAGCGCCATTCCCGCCCTTTGATGACCTCACGCATAGCATGGGCAAATGTCTCGCCTTGCGGACAGGTTCGACTGGTGAAGGAATGGTGGATGTTTTCCAACGAACCGCCGTTGATCCCGAAATCCATATGGTATCGCGGCATGACCATGGTAGCATTGGCCCGCGCCTCGACCACATCGACAATGGCAAGTCGCGATTGCCACGCGCCGCCGCGATACATGGGCGATCGAAGGCCCGAGCCCGAAGCTTGGTCACAGAACCAATGGAAGGGAACCCCTGGCGCATCCTCGGCCGATGTCGCCTCACGATCGTCCATCATATCGGCCAGTTGCGTGGCATAGACCTCGCGCGCAGTCTGCCAGTCACCTTCCTGGTGGGTGAAGCAAATGAAGATGCCCGCGACCTCATAGCCAAGATCGGTCAAGCCGTAGAAGGTGTCCCGAATATCCTGGGTCCAGTTGTTCCACGGCGTCGTGTAATCGTCATTGCTGTCCTTCCAGATGCCCTGGCCCGGATTGTCGCCAATGATCTTGGTGCCCCCGACCGCCGACGATCTGACCGTGAATACGGGATATGGATCACCCAGAAGCTGGCCGAGGCGAGCGGCAGCAGTTGCGCCATAGGAGTGAATGGTCGAGTCTGCCCACGTCCAAGCGTCCTGCTGCACTGGGATCAGCCGCTTCGGCCCTGCGGGGGTAGGTACACCCAGCCAACCACGCAGACCGCCCCGGATCCCCTGAATATCGTCCAGGGTGAAAATGTGGTGCTTCATGGGCGGGAACCGCCACGGCAGCGGATCATTCATTTCGGTCGCGTCGGCGTTTGACTGTCCCATCACCGAGAGTATATAGGCCGTGCGGGTCGTGCCTGCCGGAGCCGCGACCGGATAGCGGACTCCTCCGCGCTCCATAAAGCGATCCACGGCGTCAATTCCATAAGTCCCGGCCTGCGCCGTAAATTCAACCTCCCCCTCGGAATTCTCGACTGCTGCCCAGCCGCCTTCCGGGGCCGCGACTGCGCCACCAGCAGGACCAGCCAATCGGGGGCCGCTCGCGGTCATGCGCATAATGTCGCGACCGCCCAGACGCATGAGGGATCGAGACCCATCGGACAGTAGCGGAGCATCATTTACGAGCTCTATCTGCGCATCAGCATGAGAAATCGCCTCCTGCTTATCTGCCTCCGCATCAGCCAGAGTGCGAATCGCACTGACCACTCGGGCAAATTGTGCCCCGATTGTCTCGATGATATAGGTTCGACCCTCGCGGATTGCCTCTGCGGGTAGGATCGAAAAATCAACGTCGCGCAAGTTTCGAGTGGTGCCAGAAACTTGGACAGTGATATTGCCAGTCTCGTTGTTGTGCGCCGCAGTCAGTCGGAAAAGCCTTCCCGCCGTGAACCCGGATAGATCGGTGGCGGGGTCGATTTCGGCAGTGATCGCATTGCCGCTGCCGCCGATGTTCGTCAATGGGATTACACCAATGATTCTATCGGCAGAGTTTCGCACGGTCGCCTCAGCTTGGATCTCGGCAAGCGAGACATCTCCAACCTGCACCCTAAAGACGCCCGCAATCCGCCGCAAGTTGTAAACCCTACCTACCACGAAACCACCGGCAGGCCATGCTTGGCCATCTGCGCCTCGTACCGAGGCAGTCAGGGCACCAATCGTGATAGTCGGGTTTGCGGCTTCATTACTCGCCATGGGGCGATACTCGATTGAGCCGATAGTCGGTACGCTGGTGATGCCTGCCGCAATCATCGTAGACTCGATTTCCGCCACGATATTGTCGCCAGTGCTGGTGTCCGGATCCACGACGATGGGGATCGGCACCGAAACTCTTATCGCTTGCGTTCGCGCATTGTCCTCTGCGATGCGCTCAGCGCGTTCCTCTTGGGCAGCAGCGTCTCGCACCCTACGCCACCAGCGACCGTTGGCGTCCTGCGCGAAGTCCTCGGTCTCAAGCCCATCGCTCGGGCCGGTCGCGAGAGGTCGCCATTCTCTCGTGGTGTTGCCTGCAAAGAAACTGGTGATGACGAAGTCCGCCCATGACGGAACATCGACGCCGCTGGGGCTCTGTTGTGCAGGCAGGTAATAGACCCGGCCATCGCGAACTTCGTCGCGCAGCGCATCCATCACCGCCTGCGTCGGAATGCGATCCCGGACGCCCCAGCGCGGCGCGGTCGCAAACAGCGGATCGTCCTCGGTCTGGTTCGCCCCGCGAACGGTGTAATAATCCCCTTCATCGACCAGAATCAGGCCGAGGGAAGCAGACAGTGCGGACTGCCCGGCGCTGACGGCGGCGGCGCGGGTGTTGAAGGATTTGGCGGTGTTGGCGAGGTCGGCTTTTTCATCAAGCTGATCGAGGATCTCTTGTAACGCCCCCGGATCGCCCATCGTCTGGGCCAGCGTCATGAACAGGTAGCGCAGTATCCGCTTGTCAATCGGGAAGCGAGCCGTCGAACGATCCCCGACCGGCAACGCGCCTGACCCGCCCTGACCGTCGCCAGAATATCCGGTGAAGTCGCGCAGCCACAGATTGATTTCGTCAGAAAGAGCCATGCGGCGGTCTCCATGCAAAAAGGCCCGCGCAAAGGCGGGCGGGTCGTCAGGATTTCAGGTGGTGTCAGGTCGTGGTGATCGTCGCCGGGCCAGCCCACGCGCCCTCGATGCCCGAGGCATTCGCGGCTGCGACCCAATAGCGGTATTGCGTGGCCGGGCTGACCGTATCGTCCTGATATTCGGATATCTGGCCAGACACGCCGCCGGTCGTGCCGATCAGCGATGCGTTGGCCGGGTTGGTCGTGGTGCCGCGATAGATGCGGATCGTCTCAAAGGCGCTGTTCGGGTTGCGCCACGACAGATGAACATAGCCCGAGCCATTCGACGGGATCAGCTGCGACGGCTGGCCGGGCGGGGTGCTGTTGACCGTGACTAGAATAGGCCCGAGGTCCTCCCATTCATCGACCCCGGCAAAGACACCCTGAAAGCGGACCTGCGCCTGATACTGCGCGCCGTCATCCACCGCAGAGGATCGGGCGACGAAATCGGTCACGATCATGTTGATCCATGCCGCATCGCCCACCTTGCGATAGCGCGCCTGAATGCGCAGGTCGTCGCGATCCGGGACGGGAACAGCGGTGACTTGTAGGGCTGCTGACGACAGCGTGTCGGTGATCCGAGTGATGACCTGCGTCAGCACCGCCTCGATATCGGGGGGCGGGTCACTGGCGGGAGTCTCGGCCTCGGCTGGCGGATCGCCTTCCTCGGTCGCGGCATTCCAGTTCTCGGACGCACGGTCCACCCTCGCCAGCGCGATGCGGCACTGCAGCTCTTTCGGGTCGAATTCGTGATCCAGCACTTCGTATTCGCCCTGGATGACGCGACCTCCGCCGTCCTCGGGCTGATAGTCCAGCAGGATCGTGTGGCGCTGGCCATATGCTGCGGGATAGCGGGCTTTCAGGCCGACAATATCGGTGATGATCTCGACCCGCGCGCGGTTGTCGTCGTGCATCTGCATCTTGGACCGCCTCCGCCCCTGCGAGGTGTTGGGGCACATCTCCAGCCGCATCTCCTGCGCGATCTCGCCCTCCTGCGCCAGCCGGGCCGAGTCCCGCCATGTATCGACTTCGGCCACCTCGAATTTGGCGGCGTCGGACAGGTGATAGACCCGCAGGGTGTTATAGCCCTCGCGTTCGCTGATCGCCTCGCTGGTCTGGATCTGCGCGATGTCCTTGGCCGTCACCGTGCAAGCCGGGGTGCCGAATGGTCCGCCGATCAGGCCGATGCGCCCGTCCTGCGTCTCGTAGACGCTGATGCCGCTGGAGGCCCGCATGCGGTCCAGCACCTGCGACGGTTCCTCGTCCAGCGTCCAGTATCCCCACAGCCGCATATTCGGCGCCGTGCCGCCCGCGCGCTGCGGGATGGGCAGATCGCACCAGTCGGCCATCGCCTCGACACTGTCCCAATCCACCTCGGACGGATCCAGCCGGTAGCCGTCCGGGTGGGTCAGGTAATGGGCGATGACCAGCGCCGCATTGTCGGACCAGACCGATGTTTCGGTGCGCGGGTCATAGACGCGCTGACCACGGATCACCCACTGATAGAGCGTGCCGCTGGCCTTGGGGAAGACCTTCATGAAATCCTCGCCCGGCGCGCGCGAGCGGACAAGGAAGGTCGCCTGATTTTGCAGCCGGTGATCGGCAGTCCAGTAGGGGAACCGCTCAACCAGAACCGGATAATTTCCGCCCTGACCTGATCCGTCGCGGGTGGTGACGAAAACATATCCCGCCTTCTCGCCCGAAACGACCTCGGTGTCGTTGATCGTCACCGGCTCGCCGTCGATCCAGAAATGCTCGAATGCGTCGATCCGTCCATGATTGACGACAACAAGCTGATGCAGCGTGCCCCCGTTGACATCGAACAGCGCCCTGATGCCGCCCGCCAGATAGCGCCCGACATAGACGCGGCGTGGGGCATCGGTCTGCTCCAGAACCGCCTGAATTTCCTGCGTCGGGATACTGACGCTTGGGGCCAGCAGGCGCGAGACCGCCGAATACGCCGCAGCAGTTGCGAGGCTGGCCGCCGCCACGCCCGCCTTATAGCCCCATGAGATTGCGGTCAACGCGGATACGCCCGCCGAGGCCGACAGGTAACTGACCGCAAACGCGACGGCCTTGGCAATGCCGGAAAAGATCGCCATTCACTTCACCATTGCAATTTCTGCGACCCGGTATCCCGACCGCTCAAGAATGCGCTTCGCCGCGCCGCCGTTGCAGGACATTTTCACCAGCGTTGTGCCATGATCTGATGCCCACGCCTCGAACGCGCGCAGCAGCGAGAGGCCGGAGCGATCTTCCGCATACCAGCCGAGCTCGACCGCAACCGGGTCGGGACTGATCACCGTCTGCGTGATCGTGCCCGCGATGAACCCGCGACCGGACATCAGCACCACGCTGCGCGGATCGTGGATCAGCCCGGCCAACGTCTCGCCCGTGCGGACGCGGCAGACCCGCTGCGGGCCGTTCACGGATCGCACCAGACGCTCGATCAGATCGATGATGCCGGGGATGTCGGCATCGGCAGCGGGGCGGATCATCCCGCTGGCACCCATGCCACCGCACGGTTCTTCAGCGACGGCATCTGATTGAAGCCCCTGTCGCCGGATGACCGAGAGCGCTGATCGGCGTCGTTCCATCGGCCAAAAGGGGCTTTCCCCTTCCAGCTCATCCGCCCATAGGCCTCCAGCTCAATCGTGCGCTCCTGCGCCCCGGCGGTGCTGCGCATGTCCCGCATCCGTCCGGTGAACACGCTGATAGGTTCGCCGATCAGCCGCCCGCGATGCTCGCCGTCCCGCTCAACCATGCCGAACAGCTGGTAGAACAGGCGGCAGGGGCGATTGTTGACCTCGGAATCCTGATTGTCGCAGCGCGCGATCATCTCGGGCGAGGCTGCCGGTATCTCGAAGCGGATCATGCCGGCCGAGGTCCCATAGGTCAGTGACATGGCGCTGATCTGGATCACGTCGCCAGTGCCCTGATAGGTGACGCCGCCTGCGGTCAGCGGGCCATAGCCCAGCCACCACCGCTGCGGGTTGGTCGCGAAATCCATCTGGCACAGGATCGTGCAGGCCACGTCGCCGCGCCGCAGCTCCTCGTCGGGGGTGTCGTGGATCGACATCAGAAGGCCTCGATGAAACTGAGGTTGGCGAATTTCACCGGGTCGATAGAACCGCCGATCTGATCGCCTTTTTCCAGCCTGCACCGAAGCCGAAGCTGATCCACGATCACCACCGATCCCGTCGCATGGTCGCCGCGAATATTCGGCATCACCGATACGCGGATCCGGTTCGGCAGTTCATTGATCGAGGTGACGTTGACCACCTGATAAAGACGGTCGCCAAGCGTGATGTAATGGCCCGGCCACAGCTGCGACAACGCGGGCTTGGTCACATCGATATAGCTGGCCCGGTGCGATGCAGCCGCTTGCAGCGTGAAGCCCTCGAAAGGATCGCTGGCAAAGCCGACATGATCGAAAGTCCAGAGCGGTGCCAGAGATGTCCCGTAGAGCATCCGGCCCCGGTTGTCGTTGGGTCGCCATTGCGCCAGCACCGGCACGACGCACTCGGCATTGGCCGCGCTCATGGCCGTGACGAAAGACGACAGCGCCAGCTGCGCCTGCATATCCTGCGCGATGACATTCAGATCCAGCCGCCAGTATCCATTCAGCGTCGGCTGGCCGAATGTCTCGCCGTCGATATTGACGAAGGGGCTTAGCCGCATGCCCTCCATCGTCGGGACCGCAGACCGGATATTCACCGGGTAGGGAAAGGTGATATCCATCAGCGCCCCCTGCCCAGATACTGATCGTCGGAAGATCGGCGACCGGTTCCTTGCACGACCTTCAGGGATATGCCCTGAACCTGCTGGACCTGCGCCGCCGTGAAACCCTCTGGCGCGGTCAGGATGATTTCGACCTGTTGCTTATCGGTGCCTCCACCCAGCATATTCCGCGTCTGCCCTGCGCTGTAGTAGCGGGCCGCGCCGGTCGCCTCCAACTCAGGGCCATGCTCGCCGACGATGCGCCAGCCCCCTTGGTGAGATCCCCCAGAGGCAAAACCGGGGATGCTTAACCCGCCACCGAAGCCGCCGAACAGCCCGCCCAGAAGGCTACTCAGCCCGCTGGACATGAGCCTCGAAGCCATGTCCTGCAACATATTGGCGAATGCCTCCTTGACGCTGGTGGTGCCGCGCACGATGCCGTCAAGCTGGCTGGTGATGGACGATTGGATGTCGCTGCCAAGGCTGTCCGTCTGCGACATGACATAGCCCCGCTGGCCCTCGATCCCGTCTCCCAGACCCTGCGAGATATACTGGCCGATCTCCATCATCACGCGCGACGGCGAGCGGATGCCCATTCCTTCGCGCCAGCCGCCCTCATAGGCAGCGGCATCGTCTTTGCCCTGCTGCCCAATCGCAGATGTGCCAGCGGCGAGGCCATCGGCCAGCGGTTGCGGTGGGACGATAACATCCGCGCCTGGTGGGCTGGTGTCGCCGCCGCTGCTGATTGGGCCTTTCGCCGCGCCCGAGATGCGGTTGTATCCACGGTCGATGCGATTGACCGCCTCATCAAACCAGTCGATCACCGGCTGGATTTGCTCTTTCGCCCACAGGAACACTCCGACGATGCCGTCCCATAGTGTCTGGAAGTATTGCTGTAGCCCGCCCCACGCCTGCTTAAGCCCCTCGACCGCAAGCGACAGATCCCCCGTGATGATACCGGTGATCGTCTTGGCCAGACCGATGAACACGTCGCCAATCGCCGTGAACAGGTCGGTGAACCACGGCCCGACTGTCTCCCAATTTTCCCATGCGAGATAGGCACCGGCAGCGATTGCCGCGACCAGCGCGGCGAAAGGTGCGCTCAATCCTGCCACCACGAGAGCCAAGCCCTTAAATATGCCGACCAGCCCACCGATCCCGGCGATGACAGGGCCGATACCGATCAGTATGGCACCAAGACCAATCAAGATAGGACCGAGCGCAGCCGCAACCGCACCAAGAATCACGCCCCATTTTAGAAATTCTGGGTTTGCCTTGCTCAAGCCGCTAACAATGCGGGTCAAGCCGCGAACCAAATTCGCCACAAACTCAATAAGTCCAGTATCCGCAATTGCTAGCTGCAACGCCTCAAATGCTGCACTGAGTTCGCGCATCGATCCTTTGAAGCCCTGCATCTGGACCGCAGAAACCCTATCCGCCACACCACCTGAGTTGCGCAAATCTTCGGTGAAGTCACGCAACTCTTGAGAACCTTTGCCAACGAGACTGGCCATAGCCGGTCCCGCGCGCTGGCCGAACAACTCCATCATCATGCCAGCATCATTTGCGTGCGGTTCAAGCTGCTCAATGATATCGGCAAGAGGCAGAAGCCGACCTTCGGCGTCCTTGAAGGAAAGCCCCGCCTCTTCCATGATGCCGGCCATTTTCTTTGTTGGAGTCAGAGCGCGAGAAATCGCCCCTCGCAAAGATGTGCCAGCCATACTAGCCTGAATGCCCGCGCCCCCCATCATCCCGAGCGCGGCGGCGGCTTCCTCAAATTCGACTCCTGCGGCATTAGCAACGGGTCCGGCATAAGTCATGGCTTCGCCAAGTTGAACCAAGTTCGTATTGGCACTAGTAAATGCATTAACCAGAACATCAGTTATGTTCTCAAGTTCACCTACTTCTTTGCCGTATCCAGACAAGATATTCGTCACAATATCAGCAGCGTCAGCCATGTCCAACTGCGCAGACGAGGCCAGCTTGAGCGTGTCAGGCATAGCGCCGAGGATCTGGTCTGTCTCATAGCCGGCCATCGCAAGAAAACCCATTGCCTCCGCTGCCTGCGATGCCGTGAATTGTGTTGTTGCTCCAAGTTCTTTTGCTTGTTCAGTCAGAGATTTAAGTTGTTCTCCTGTCGCGCCCGTAACCGCTGCGACTTGGTTCATCGCAGCTTCAAACTGTGCGGCGGTTCGGATGGCCGCCACCCCAAAGGCAACAGTTGGCCCGGTGACATACAGGGACAAGTTACGCCCCATCCTCTGCATGTCCTGCCCCATGCGGCGCAGGTTGGTCGTCGCTTCGTTTAGGCCGCGCTGAAATGCCGCTGAGTCAAGGCCCAAGACAACGCGCAAGTTTCCGATTACATTGGACATAGAACCTCTTTCGACCCAAAAGGCCAAGATATGAAAACCACCGCTTTCGTGATTGCGATTCTTGCAAGTTTTTCGATGCCAGCGCTATCAGACGACAAGATTGACCGCGCAGAATATTGCGGAAACTACTCAAAAACTGCCATCGGTATCATGGAAGCCCGTCAGTCTGGAATCCCTGCCATTCAAGCAATGGAATATTATATGGAAGCTGCAAATCCGGACCAGAGAAAGATTATCACCGATTTTATTTTATCTGCTTACGCACGAACCCGAATGATGGGTGAAGAAGGAAAAGCAACGGCGATCACTGATTTTGGTGATGATGTTTGGGTTGAGTGCATGTCGGAATGGAACATTCCAAACGCCGACTATCAGCCTCCTGTGGCGCGGAAAGCAAATGAACCCTAACCTCTCAGCGCCTTGTCAATCTTGTCCCAAACCGAATGAAACCGCTTCACCCGATCCCGATCATCGACAGGACCACCCACAAACCTGTCGAGCGGGATGGGTTTCTTGAAATGCGGCATCATGGCCCCGAACCAGACCAGTTCACGTTCGCGCCGCATCCGTGCATTGGCCCCGCGAAACTCTATGTCGAGCATTCGCGGGGTCAGATCCCAGAACCGCGCCGGGTCCAAGCCCGCCGCGATGTAATTCACACAAAGTGCCCCGAGATCTAGGTCTTGGCCTTCGGGGCTTGGGCGTTTCCCACCTGATCCGGGAAGGCAGCTTTCATGACCTTCTCCATGATCGACCGATCCGCCGTCAGCATGTCGTCGGCCAGATCGGCGGCATCATCCGCCGAAATCCGCTCGCCCTTCTCCAGCGCTGCGGCAATGATGTCGATCATCATGCCGAAGGGTGGAACGCCCTCGATCCCGCCATCCAGAAGCCCGCCGAGATCGTTGCCATATTTCCCTTGCAGCTTGGAGATGCCGCCGAGGGTCAGCCGCAGGGTATAGGTTTTGCCGCCGAAATCATGGTGCAGCGCGCCGGTCACATCAGCCATCAGTCGCCCTCCGGCGTGCGCGGGTTCGGCGTGATCCGCTCGAAGATCTTCATCGCCAGCGTGGCCATGCGCTTTTCACCGACCGAGGATTGCGGGGTGAAATGGCTGACATATCCGCGATAGGTGCGACGGATGCCGCCCACCACGAATTCCACCATGACATCCTCTTTCTCGCCGGTTTCGTTCAGCGCGGCCAGCGTATCCAGCAGGACTTGGCTCGCATGCTCGGGCCAGTACTGGACCTCTTGCGACCAGTCGGCTGCCGCCAGCAAGCCGGGGATCGTCTCGCGCGTGCGGCCCGGGGACTGCATGTGCGTAACGTCGATATCCTCCGGCACCTTTTCCGGGGCATTGATCGTTTCGATGCCGAGGATCTGCGTCCAGGTCGTGGTTTCCGAGACTGTGCGCCCGATCCACAGTTCATCCTGCCAGCCGATCCCGACTTGGGAAGCTACTTCAACCATCGCTGGTCCTCCAGTGTGTCAAGAAATCAAGGCTGGCGCGATAGATCGCCTCGCCCGCGTTATCACCGCTTTCGCGGGTTTGGCGCATCCCGTCGAACAGGATGCCCAGAAAGCCGCCGCCGCGATGGAAGTCCAAGGCGGTTTTCACGGCGGCAGCCATGCCGCGCGCTTCCCCGAAGGTCGGCGCGTAGCAATCCACCTGCACCCGGCTTTGCTCCAGCACCTCGGGGCCTTGCATGTGATGGCCCTGATTGACGCTGATCAGATGCAGCGTGATGTATGGACGCCCGCCAAACTGCGGATGCTCGCCCCAATTGATCCGGTCGGATGGCACGGCGGGAAGCCCCGCTATCAGCAGGGCGCGGAAAGCTTGTTCCATTGGTCAGCCCCTCGCTGCCCGCTTCGCCATCCGCGCCGCGTGTTTCTGGATCTCGTCCCAGATCAGCGGCTTGAGACGGTCAATGGTGCCCTGCGCCTCGCTGTCGAATGCTGGCCGCAGGAACGGATCGGGCGCGGTGCCGGGGTGCTGCGATCCGGCATACATCCCCGCGTTGGTATGGGGTCGCGTCCCAAATTCTACGAAATGCGCGTGCCATGCGTTCTGCGTCGGGCCGAGATAAAGGATCGCGGGCGGATTGACGGCTTTGAAATTACGACGCGCGTCCCGCATTGCCGCCACAGCCGCGCCCTTGTCGCCGCCCGTAGCCTTCATCGTCTGCGCATATGCCGCGCGCCCGACCTCGCCCTTGGCACGCGTGCTGATCTTGATGCTTTCCTCAAGCCTGCCGGTGTCGATGGGGGCGTAACGCTTGGCCTTCGCCAGCATCGGGGCAGCCGCCTTCTGCAGCGCCCGGCGGGTGATCGCCACGCGGGTAGATTGCTTCGCCACCTCGGCCAGCGCCTTTTCGAGATCCTCGACGCCTTCCAGTCGGAACGTCATTCCCGCACCTCCGAGGCTGTGATCTCGAACCCGACGCGACGGCCCAGTTCCTTGATGCCGACGATGCCGTAAGTCCGGCCCTCGCAGATCAGCCGGTCCTTATGCGTGATCTGCGCGGTGAAGGATGAATACCGAACCGTGAAGCGCGCGACAGCGTCCACGCCAACTGTGCCAGCGGCATATCGCTCGGCGTCGCGCACGAACTTCCGTCCGGCCCATACCCGCCCGCCATGCGGTTCGTAAGATCCCGGGCGCGTTTGGTAGCCGTCATCGATCACGCCAGGGCGCAGGAACTGAACGCGACGGTCGAGATCACCGGTTTCCATATGCCTCATCCACATTGCAGAACACACGATACCCCGACAGCAGCGCCCTGACGGTCATCGGGGGAACGGCATCTTCGGCGCTGCCGCCTTCGCCACCGCGATTGGTATACATCCGTTCGGCCAGCATCTTGATGGCCACGCGGACGGCGCTGTCGGCAACGATCTGGAACCGGTCGTAGCCGGGATCATCCTCGGCCGGCATATCGTCGGGGTGGCCATAGATAGGGCGCCCGATCCAGTTGGCGACCTGCGATTGCGCCGCTTCGTTGATGGCCGAGATGGTCGGATCCTCGTCGTCACCATCGACACGCAGGTGCTGTTTCATCTCGGCAAGGTCGATGATCATTTCGAGGCCTTCGCCGCTTTTGCCTCGGCATCGGCCTTGGCTTTCGCGTCGGCATCCGCTTTCGCCTTGACCTCGGCATCCGCCTTGGCCTTTTCATCGGCTGCCTCGACAGCCTTTTCGCGATCGGCAATATCGGCTTCGCGCTTGTCCAGTTCCTGTGCCCGTGCGGCCATGGTTGCCTCACGAGCGTCGAGCTCCTGCGCCCGCGCATCGATATCGCGCCGGGCCGCGTCGATCTGTGCGGTGATCTCATCGGCCTCTTTCTGGATGAACGCGCGGACCTCATTGGTCGAAAGCGACAGTTCCAGCGAAACCAGTTCCTTGGCCTTGTCGCGGCTGATATCGCCGCGCTCGACCATCTGAGACAGACGATCAACGGAAGCGGGCTGTTTCGGCATGGGCATGAAGCCCGGCCCGGCGCCCGGTACCGCGAGGGCCAGTGCGGCCTTCTGGGCCTTCTGCGCGGCAGCGACGTCCTTTTGGGTCGCCGCAACAAAATTTCCGGCCTTGATCAGCTTGTCGGCATGGGCCTGATCGACCTCGATGATGCCACCCGCGGCGACGCGACCATAAGAACCGATCGCGCCCCGAAGGGCCTTGAGCTTCGGCATGTCCGAATTCCTTCTGTATGGGGATGGTCCGGGCGCGGAGTGTCCCGCGCCCGACGTTCAGATCAGCCGTCGCCGCCTTCGCCGCCGCCCTCGCCGGGCGCGGTGTAGTAGCAAAGCGCCAGCGGACGCTTGACCGCGACCACGCCGCGCTTCTCGCCGCGCACCGTCAGCATGTTGCGATCGAAGTTGTCGCGGTTTTCCGACGACAAAAGGATCTCGATGCCCTGACGCTCGTAATAGGTCGCGGCCATCCTGAACGCGCCGGTCAGGAAATCACCCTCAGGCATGTCCTCGGTATCGACCACGCGACGCCCCCAGAGGCGCGGCGTCGGCGTTTCCATGAACGGGTTGCCGAAGATGTAACGACCGGTCGTGTCCTTCAGCATCTCTGCCTGAGCCCAGTCCCAGATATTCAGGACATGTGCGTCGACGACATAACCGGCGGCGCTGACCTGCAACATGGCCAGGCGCATGCGGTCGAGGATCGTGGCTCCTGCCGGTTCGCGGGCGTCCTGCGCATAGGCCGTAGCATTGGTGATCAGGCCCGAGAAGTTCTCGCCCGTCCCGTCGCCCGCGAGGATCTGCGCGTTCTCGACCTTGTTGACCTCATAGGTCAGCGTGGTGTCGATATCGGTGCGCAGCGCCGGGACGTCATCCAGCATGTGCTTGTGGATTTCCATCCGACCAGCGATGGTCTTGACCGAGGCCTCGACCGCATCCCAGACCTTGTCGATCAGCGGCTTCACGGTCACACCGTCATCCGGCACGATACCAGCGGCACCCGTGCGGGAGATCTCCCGGAAGTACTTGATCAGCGCCTGTCCGGTCTGACCGACGGTGATCAAATCCTTCACCACCAGTTTCTTGTCCGGCTCGGCCACGATCTCGCTTTCGCGACGCTCGGGCAGCAGGACGCCGCCCGAATCCGGCAGCGAGGTGATCGCGTTGAACACCCCGAGGCTGTGATCGCCATTCACACCGGACTTGGCCAGCGCCTTGATGGCGTCGGCAGCCTCATCCACAACCATCTGTCCGAGGGACTTGGCGCCGTCTGCACCGCCGCCGCGGCGACCACTGGCAAAGCGCTGTTCCAGATCACGCTGGGACGCCTGCATTTCGCCGATCTGCTCGACCAGCTCGCCCTGTTTGAGCAGCAGCTTGTCGACCTCGGCCTTGGTCTCGCCGGTCAGACCGCCGAGACGCTTGTTCTCGGCCAGGACGTTCTGGACGCCCTCTTGCAGCTTGGCCGTGACCTTGGTGAAGTTTTCCTGCAGCTCACCAATCGCCGCTTCGTTATCAAGAGGCATTGCCATTCTCCATGTTGGCAATTGTCGATTTGACCAGCTCGTTAAAGCTGATCAGGCTCTTGGCAGCGCTCGGCATGCCATCTTCGCCAGCGCCCGGCGTGGCGGTCATTTCCTTGATGAGGCCGCGCCGCTCGGAGCGGGCCAGCCCGCCGCGCGCCATGGCAGCATCCATCTTTGCAAGGCTCTTGACCCGGGGGGCTTCGGCCCGGGCCTTCGGATCGGCCTCGATCTGGTCGGCGGCCAGCAGGTCATCGGCGAAGCCCTGATCGATCGCGGCACGGCCCGAAATCCACGTTTCGCGGTCCATCATCTGGCCGATCTCGCTGGCCTCGATATTTGTGCGCAGGGCGTAAAGCTCGGCCATGACCTCATCGAAGGCCCCCAGCTGGCCCGCGACCGTATTCAGCGCGTGGCGGTCTCCGATGGCAAAGACCCATGTGTTGTGGATCATCAGAAACCCGGCACGGGCGATCTCGACCCGATCCCCGGCCATGGCGATGACAGATGCGGCCGAGGCGGCAAGACCGACGATGCGGACGGTGACATCGCCCTTGTGGCCGCGCAGCATGTTGTAGATCGCCAGACCCTCGAACACGTCACCGCCGGGGCTGTTGATGTTGACGATGACCTCGCGGTCGCCGGCCGAGCGCAACAAAGCACCGATTCGGCGCGCGGTGACGCCGTATCCGTCCCAGCTCTCGCCGATCACGTCCATGACGTCGATGACGAAGGGGCCGCTTTCGCTGGTCTCGGCACGAGCCCGCAGTTCGGGCTGCCATCTTTCCAGCGCCTTGGGCGGGGCGCAATCGGCGCGCACCTCATCAGGCCGCACACCGAAATGCGCGACCGGCATATGGTTCTTGGCCATGTCAGATCCTTTCGTTCAGAAGGTCGATGGGCGACATCGCGGTCTGCACCATCAGATCGTCCGCGACGCCGCCGCGGCGCTCGAGGTTCAGTTTGTCGCGGGCCTCATCGCGCGACATGATGCCGTTGGTGGTCATCGCGCGCAGGAATTCGGCCTTGGCCTTGCTGTCCATCTGCAGCATCGCCTCGCGATTGAACTCGGCATAGGTGTCGCGCTGGTCACGCAACGGGATCAGCTGCTTGCGGATCCGCTGCTCGATCTTCTTCAGCAGCGGGTTGATGCCCAGCTGCATCCACGACAGGAAAATCTGCTCGACCCCGGTGCCCCACATCGTCTGGCCCTCGGCTGAGTGGCCGATGACGATGGGCGGGACGCCGAACCAGCGGCAGACTTCCTCGATCGAGAAGCGCCTGGTTTCCAGCATCTGGGCATCATCTGGGTTCAGCGTCAGCTGCTGGAAGTCCATACCGGACTCCAGGACCATGATCTTGCCCGCCCGGCTTGAGCCCATGTATTCCTCCATGAGCTTCTGGATCTGCGGCCGTTGCTTGTCGTCGATCCTCTGGTTCGACTTCAGGACGCCTGAGGCCTGCATCCCCGATCCGAACATCTTGCCCGACGCCTCGTCGGCCGCCATAGCCGCGCCCAGTGACTGGGTGCCCCAACGGATCGGCGACATCCCCTCATCGCCGCCAAAGCCCCAGCCGCGCAGATGCAGCATGTCGCGTTGCTTCACGACGCGAGGCCGCGACATGCCGGGGTCGCGAACCTCATACATCAACTCGTTGGTGACCTTGTTGCGGAACGGCTTGACCAGCGTCGATGGCAACGGCAGCAACGCGGCGGCGCGGCCATTGACCCAATCGATTTCGGCATAGGCGTTGCCGACGGCCAGAAGCCAGGACAGCATGCCCTCCCAGAACTCGACCGGCGTCTGATCCGCGTTCGGCGACAGCGCGATCAGATCATCAAGCGCACCGTCCACCTTCTGGCGACCCGAGGCGGTTTTCCGGAACACGTCGATCGGCAGCGAGGCCATCGCCTGGGCACTGCGCGCGACACAAGCCCAGACCGCCGAGACGGTCAGAGCCGACGACAAGGTCACGGTCTTGCCGCTGGCATTGGCCGCGATGTAATAGCCCAGATCGCCACCGGCCAGCACCAGGCGCTGTTCCTTGGTCAGATCGCTCAGCGCCGCCATGGGGCGGCCATGATGATCGAGGATGGCCATGGGCTTCGACATCTCAGATCACCATGAGGGGCTGAGAGATGAAGCTGTCGAGGTTGCCGACCGGCTCCGGGTTGCCGTCCATCAGGATGGCGCCGGTGAACAGCGCGATCAACGGATCGATCTTGGCGACGCCTGCCGCCTCTTTCGTCACATACACGTTGTTGCCTCGCTGTTCCGCCTTGGCATTGCCGACGCACCACGTCATCAGCTCCTGCCCACCATGTTTCAGCCGCCCGTCGAACAGGCGGCGCTCGACCCCCTTGATCGCACCGCTCAGCTTGTAGCCCTGTCCGACCGGGACGATGTCCTTGCCCAGCTCGAACCCTTCTTCCTCCAGCGCATCGACCAGCGCCGCAACCCCGTGAGGATCAAGGCCGATGCCGGCCTTTTCAGGAAACAGCCCTGCATCTCGGATTCGGCAGCAGATCTGCACCGCCGCCTCGACCTGTTCGGCTGCGCTGTCGGTAATCCCGAGCTGATCCATCTGGGCCAGTTCCTCCAGCTTCGGCGCAATGCTCTTGCGCAGCTCCAGCACCGGTCGCAGACACCATGCCCAGTGCCACGCCAGCCATTTCCGGCTGTGGCGGTGGCGACCGATGGCTGCAAAACCGAACAGGTCATCTGCCCCGCCGACATCGCCCGCCGCCACCATCACGTCGCAGTCCTCCAGCATTCGCTCGAAGGTCAGCGACGGATCGGCGTTTTTTTCCCAATACAGCGCGCCCGCCCATCGATCGGCATTCAGGCCCTGGCCAACTTCGACATTCAGGTGCTGCGAGGCGATCAGCGCCATCTGGTGCGGGCCGTCGATCTCGGCCTTCTCTATCTCGCCCGCGATATAATCCTCGCTCACCGACCGGTTCAGGTTCGGGTTGACCATTCCCCAGGTGCTGCGATCCCGCCAGCCATCATTGGCGGCCATCTCGGGTGGCAACTCGTACAACACGGGCAGCAGAGACCGGCGCATCTCGCCATCGCGGACCTTGCGGGCGATCGTCAGTTCCGACTTCCAGACGCCGGTCGGCGGCGCCTTGGATTGCGTCGTGATCTGCAACAGGAAACCGTCCGGTCTCTTGCCGAGCGATCCCTTGATCTCGGCAAAGACATCGGCGGCCTTCGACATCTTCGCGAACTCATGCGTCTCGTCGATCAACGTGAACGTCGCCATGGCGCCGGTGACAACCGACGGATCGGCCGAGACGATCTGGATTCGCGATGGCACCACGTCATCCAGTTTGACGATTTCGTTGCTGTAAGCCTTCGGGTCGAACATCGCCGTCAGATCTTGGTCGAGGCGGATCATCCCCGCCGCCTGACTGAACGCGCGCTTGGCGATCTTCTGGCTGGGCGCGATCAGCATCAGCTCGGCATGGGGCCGTTCATTCATGATCGCGGCGACAAGGATGATCGCCGCCGCATAGGTTGTCTTGGCATTTCCCTTCGGGACCAGCAGCAGGAATTCCCGGATCATCCGCACCTTGCGTTCCGGGTCATAACTGCCGAAGACCGCGCGGACAAAATCAAATATCCAGTCGTCGCCAGCCTCTTCGAATGTGCGCGGAGTACCGAAATCATCAGGAATCTTCAGCCGCTTGAAGATTGCCAGTGCCTTGTCGGCGACGGCGTCGAACAGCGGCAGGTCCGGGATCAGCGGCTTGCGATTGACGATCCGAGCCTTCCAGTCCGGCAGGGACGTATCCCAGCTTTCCGGCGCCGGCAGATCGTCAGTTCTCATAACTGCCCGGCCTCAACAGGCTGCCCCATTCGGATTGTTCCTCGCCCGTCGCCAGCGCATTTGCCTTCCGGCGCGACATCTCGCCCTTGCCGACATAGCGTGAGCTGGGCTTTTCATCCTCGCGGTCATCCTCGCCCTCGGCGGGCTGCGTCATCTTCGACGCGGCCAGCTTCTGGTCGTTCTTGGCGATCAGCTGGTCCAGCAGGCGCATCGCGCCGACGTTTCCACCGAAGGCTTGATCGGCCGCGACCATCAGTTGCTTGGCAACCAGCTGGTCGCGGGCATGATCGCGCTGGGACAGCTCGGCTCTAAAATACCGTTTCAGCGTCGGCACGCTGATCGATTTGCCGGTGCGCGGATCAAGCACCGTGCCTGCGATCCGGGTGTTGCTCCAACCTGCCGCCAGCAACATGCTGACTTTGAACGAATTTTCTTGCGTCCACTCGAAAGGCGGACGGCCCCGTACCCGCGAGACCCGATAGACCGGATCGCCCCAGAGGGTCCGGCCAATGATTTCGTCCGGATTTTCATGGGGCATGCGAAAAAAAATCTCCGAATGAGGGGGGCGCGGGTCTGGGGCCGAACCATGCTCTGACTTTTGACCCACCCCCCCCCTGATGAGCCGGGCCGGGCTATTTCGCCGATGGCGGCGGCGCCGAAGTTTGAACCATCGGTGGCGATCCAGCCTGACGGCGTTCGGGTTGCGACCTCCACGGCCCACAGCGACCGCAGATGCATTCGAGACGCCAACCGCGCCGCCATGACTTGTGCCAGTGCATCCCATCCCCGCATTGGCAGGGGACATCAACTGGAACCAAAAGCGGCATCGGCATCAGATCCCGAACCCTTCTTTGAAGCTGCGCAACTTGTCGCGAAACAACTTCTCAGCCCGAAGTTTCTCTGCCGATCTCAACGCCTCATTGAGCTCGCGGCTTGCTTTGAGGTAGGCGCGAGCCAACTGCTCGGGCGTGTAGCGGTTCAGCAGTTGCTCAACCTGATCACGATGCATGATGACCTGACCTTTCCTCAGCCTGCTTGATGCGGTCATGGCAGGGCTTGCACAGGCACTGGATGTTGGACGGCAGCCAGAACAGATCGGCATTGCCACGATGGGCAACGATGTGGTCGCCGACCAACTGCGAGGTATCGGACTCGATCTTCCCGCATTTCTTGCAGGTGAACAGATCACGGATCAGGACGCCTTCGCGCAGCCGTTGCCAACGTGCCGTCTTATACCAGCGCCGCCACGGCTCGATCACCTCTCGATGCTGGAACCGATCTCTGAACGTCTTGCTGAGACGCTGGCCAGCTTGCTCAGCGCCATCGAAGCGCGAGGGCATCCGCCCAAGTCTGCTCATGTGCTGATCCTCGATTGGCGCGGGCATCCCACCCGCTTGGCTGCCGGGGCCCACATCGGGCGGACCTGCGTATGATCGGGGCGCGGCAGCTTCCCCTCGTATGGCGCAAATGGAAGCGCCCGCGAGGGGATGATCCCTGCGGGCGCACTTCCTGATAATATTGGTATACGTGCCACAGACGGGTATAAGCCGTCAACACGTTTTTTAGTCCCGATACCCGATCATGCGGTTCAGCGCCCTTCCCAGCGCCACCATGACGGCCTTTCTGCGGTGTCCATCGGGTTGCCAGCCGTGCTTGCGCAGCACCTCGGACGGATCGGCATCGCCGAGGCAGATCAAATCCACGATCCTGATATCCATGATCGTCACCCTGCTGCCCCTCGCATCCGGGCGCATGCGACGAACAGACAGCATCGCATCCGACCCGACCCTGCGGCGCATCTCATCGACCTCGCGCGACACGGCCAGCCGGGCGTCCATGAAATCTCTCTCGGATGAGCCGCTGGCCCGATCCAACTGCGACAGCTTGTAGCTGCCCGCCGCCAGATGTTCGACCAAGTCGCGGTAACGACGCGCCTGCGCGATCTGTCCCGGCGTCAGCAGGTCGCCGCGCGACCCCTTGCGCGACCGCGCCCTGATGCGATCGAACACATCTCCCTTGCGAACCGCAGCGCGATGACCATAGCCCGTTGCGGCGGCTGCCCACTTCTCCATGCCCCGCGCATCCACCCCGTTCGGAACCATCGTCACCTGATGCTCAGCATAGCAAACGCCCCGAGCAGGGGCGGGGATGATAGCGGGTCCGCATTCCTCCGGCGCCGCCGCCCGCGCCAGCACCGCTGCCATCCTCGCCGCTTCGGCATCGATACGCGACTGCCGCACAGCCGCGGCCCGCGCCACAGCCTCGGCACTTCCCGCCCTGTCGAATACCATAGTCATGCTGCCGCCCCTTTTTTCTCAGCCCGGATTTCGTGGATCTCTTTCAACTCGGCAGCGCGCCACGCCAGCCATGCCAGCTCGCCCTCGGTTGCCCGGCCAGCATCCCTGTTCTGGATGATCACCCGCGCCCGATGGGCGTTGTTCGCCGCCTCTTCCTTCAGCTTGCCCTGCATGTAGCGCGGCGGCGGGGGCGGGCCGAACTTCTTGGCCACGGCGTAAAGCTCGACCGCCCAACCCTCGGCCACCGCCCGGTCGCCCATCTCCGAGCGCATCAGGCTGGGCGGATAGGTGGCTTCGCGCGCCGGCGGCTTGCGCAGATCGAAAGCCCAGACGCGGATGAACCCCTCATCCGGCCAGACACCCTTGGTCGAAACTGCATGCGCCGTGATCAGCTCGACCATGGCCCGCAATTCGTCATCGGTCAGATAGGCCAGATCGGTGCGCAACCGCTCCATGGCCTTGTCGTGATCCTCGGCGCTGCGTCCGCGCTTGCGCTTCAGCCCCGCCAAAGGCTCCAGCAGCAACGCCTCAACCCGCGCCTTCGCTTCTGCACTTACTCCAGTCATCACCACCTTCCCCTTTCTCAGCCCTGCCGACTTATCCACAGGCGCAACCGCTCGACTGTCGCGGGATTGCCCCTGTCTCTTTCCTTGTCTTTGTCCCTGTCTCTATCGAACGAGACAGTCTTGAAGTGTCTGCGGACTGTCTCAGACTGTCTTTCGGACAATTTCAGGACAGTTCGGAAAGTCTCAGGCCCGCGTTCGCCCGCGCGCCATCGTCAGATCCAGCATGTGATCCGACCACCGCGCGATGCCGCGCTCGATCCAGCTGGAGGACCGGTATTCGCAGCCTTCCTTGACCAGCCATTCATCGATCCAGCGGACGGCCGCGTCGTTCTGCGCCAATTCGGCTTGATATCCTGCCAGAGATCCACGCAACCTCAGCAGTCGCTTGGACACGCTGGCGGCTTCGCTGCGGGCCCGGTGATCTTCCTTGCGCGAGATGGCCTCGGTCAGCGACCGCAGCACCATCGGATGCATCAGGCGGATTTCCTCGCCGCATTTCACGCGGCGCCATTTGTGCAGCGGTCCGAACTCCAGCCGACACAACTGGGTGAAATGGTCGCGGTCAACAAACAGCATCTTGGCCAAAACACCATAATCCGTTGGCAAGGTGCCGACCGGAGACTGGTCATAGCTGATATTGATCAGATCGAAGAACAAAGCCCGGCATTCCGCCGTGCCCTTCAGGCGCATGTCGCAGTTCAACCAGCGCCGCCGCTCCCATGCCATGAAGTAATGACTGTCCAGCCGGTCTTCCGGCGACAGCGGATATTCGTCGAGGTCATCGACGGATGCCAGTTGCAGATTGCTCATGCCGCCACCTTTTCGCATGCAGCACGCTCTCGCGCGGCCTGCTGTTCACGTTTCGCAGCGTCGGCAAGCAATGCGGCCAGGCGAATCTCTTGCCATGCCTCGATCGGCAGGCCCGGCCTGCCACGGGGGCGGCGCGGCAGGCCCATCAGATGGGCACGCTCAACGACAGTGCGGGCACTTTGGCCGAACAGCTTGCCGATAGCTGCCGAATCGATCCCGGCAAGCCACATGGCGGCGAATTCTTCCTCGCGCCCAACGGCAAAATGGCGCAGGTCGTGTGAACGACCCGGCAAGCCAAGCGCCTTGCGGCGATAGATGATCCCGGACGACGCAATACCAAAATGACGCGCCATTTCCGCGACCGGGACCCCGCGCCGCCACATGTCCGTAAATTCCGCTTCGCGGTCCGAGGCGATCCGCCACGGCTTGCCGCGCTTGCGGGAAGGAAGTCCGAGCGCCTTCGCCCTGCGCCAGAAATTCGCCCGGGTCAGTCCGACCTGCTCGGCAGCCTGCGCCGTGGTCAGCGTGTCATCCAGCCACGCCGCGCGGATACGGGCCATTGAGACGCGCTTCATTGCTTGGCCCCAATGTGCTTTGTGATGTGCAACAGATCGAACGTATCGCGCAGGCGCCGAATGATCGACGTAGGGTCGAAATCGCCTTCATTCAGGCCGAACGCCGCAGCGTCGACAAGCAGGGCAATGGCATCTTCGGGGCGAGTCTCAAGCTCAAGCGCCGATTCCCAGATCAGAAGCAAAGAGCGTTCAGTCGGAGTCATTTCCGCCCCCGCTTGACGCGCTGGTAAAACTTTTCCGAGCGTGACTGGAAGCGAACCGCCGCCGCCATGTCGCCCAGCTTCACGGCGCGCCGATAGCGCGCCTCGTTGTATCGCTGGCACATCCGCCACCAGACCTTCATGAGCGCACCTCGGGGTCGATCACCTGAAACACCGCCTCGGCGCCGACCAGCGCGATGACGCGAAGCACATAACGGAAATGGGGCGAATTCTCGCAGCGCAGCCAGTTGCGCACCGTGCGCGGTGTCACCGGACGCTTGTCCGAGGTCAGCACCTCGGCGGCCAGTTCCGCCAGATCGTTTTCCGACCGCGCCTCGGGGAAAGCCCGCCACAGCAGGCTGGCGAACCACTCGCGCTCGGCATCCTCGGCGGAATGTGCCGACGACGATTTTCTGAAATTCATTTCCGGCAATCCCGTGCTGTTATGTCCGCGTGAAGACGGAGCAACAGAAGAAGGGCGAGAGGGCGCGGCATGGCGGATCATGCTGCGCCCTCGGCGTTAGCAGGGGAGTGCTTCGCCATATAGGCGCGCACCCGGTCGGCAACGATCATCGTCGGACTGCTGTCGCCGTCCTTCCATTTTTGCCATTGTCCCCACCCGGCGCCGATCGATGCCCGCAACAAGCGCTGGGGCGTGGTCGCGGTGGCGGTGCAATACTCTTCAATATCGGCAAGAAACTGTTCCATGCCCCTAAAATGGGGAAGCATCCCCATTTTGTAAAGCGGAAACTTCCCCGTGGCTGAATTGCTACGAATGGGGCAGTTTCCCCATATGGAAAACACCGATCTGGATGCCTTTGTTCGCGGCCTGGAAGTTGCGATGAAGCGGACAGGCTGGAAGGCCGCACCGCTGTCCGAGGCGTCGGGGATGGGAACGACGGCGGTAAGAGACCTTTTTCGAAAGAAGTCGTCTCCCAAGGTCTCAACGGCGTTTGCGCTAGCCAGCACAATAGGGATGACGGTGGATGAGATAATCCGCCTCGGCGAAGGGGCACCTAGCCTCATCGGGAACTTCATCCCTGTCATCGGCGAAGTCGGCGCGGGCGCTCGCGTGCCGCTGACCGACGTGCACGAAAACAATGGCGGAATGTTCTCGGTCGCGGCGCCATCGCAGCTGCTGCGCCGCGCACCCGCCAGCACCTTCGCCGCAGTGATCGTCTCGGGCGACTCGATGATGCCAATGTATCAGCCGGGCGATATCCTGTTCTACAGCCGCGCCACGCATGAGGGCATCCCGGATGAGGACATCGGGCGGCCCTGCGTGGTCGAGGATGCAACGGGGATGGCATGGCTGAAGCAAGTGCGGACTGGCGATGAGCCGGGCCTGTTCCACCTCATTTCACTGAACCCCAATGCCGATACCATGCACAACCAGCGGATCAAATGGGCGTCGCGCGTCATCTTCGCGCTGCCGGAAGATATGGTGGAGAGGATATGAGCGACAAAGAGCGCATAGCCCAACTTGAAGCCGAGCTCGCGGCCACCAAGCGCGCCGCCACGCATATGATGGTCGGCATGGCCATGGGCATTGCGTCAACGCCTGAGGGGCGCGAGGAACTGGCGGCAGGGTTTGCCGAGGCGGCCAGCGATCCGGACCCGGCAATTGCCGAGATGGCGCAGGCCGTGGCGGATGCGATCAGGGCGGCGATGTTGGCGGATGAGTGAGGTCAGACTAACGAGAATGCGGCAACTGCAAGTGTCCCTACCAGCCACACGAAGATAGTTGTGATGAAACTGGCAGCCCTCACGCCAGCCAGAAGCGCGTGACGCAATGCGGAGGCTGATACTTCTAAGCTGCGATCAAGCAGGCCATCAATCAGCAGCCACACAGCCACACAGGCGACTGTCCAAGAAAAAAAGGCCCCCAGAGAAATAACCAAGATTGCGATGTTCATTTGGCGTTTCCTTACAGAAAATTCAGCAGCCGTCACAGCCTTGGCGGCGGCGCTTGGGGTAGTGTCCGCATCACTGGCGGCCTTGTTCGCAGGAGCGGCCGTGAAAGAGGCCAGGAACACTAACGCCAGTCAGAACAGGGCTTATCTGACCGTCAAATTCACGGAGATAATCTACGCAGGGAGAACCTCCAGGGCGCTCCCGAACGGTGGGCGAGATGCCTATGTGATACGAGTTTGGGTCCGAAATTCCGGCAGAACCCCGGCGAAGTGGTTCAAGGCCAAATGCAGACTTTCCTTCGTGAAATACGACGTCAACATGAATTCGCCCCAAGTTGTTGCTACCCACGAAGAGGAAACAAAGGCTTGGGTCGGCATGGCAGCCGACGAAGACGTCAGCTTCATGCTCGACGGAATGGATTATTTCAATGTCATCTCTCAAGCGATAGATGACGCGGTCGATGGCTCCAGCGTCGTCTTGGAGTGCGAAATCTCCTACCAGACGATGTTTGACAAGAAGGCCCAGATGTGGGCCACAAAAACAGCCGCCCGAGCGGAACGCCTTGCCGACTATGCCACCGATTACAGGCAATCCAGAATACACGATACCCCGAGGCCAGATCCCCTGAAAATGCCATTCAGCCCGGTCGAGGTAGAGCCTCCTGGCGTGGCATAAGGTAGGCACAGCGCACCGCCATCTCCGCCCGCCCCACGGCGGGCTTTTTCATGCGCCGCAGCCCGGCGCTGGCGGGTGGCGATCCGTCGCCCTCCCTATTCGCAGGATAGCGGGCGCGAATCGGGGCGGCAAGATTAAAAAGGGGAAGTATCCCCATTTAATGCTTTACAATGGGGATACTTCCCTATTACGTTCATCCCAACCGGCACGCCGCCGGACGGGAGATCGACATTGAGCATCAGCGAACAGCCTGAGCGCCTTGGCCTGCTGAAGGTCATGTTCCGGGACGGTGGGATCCAGACCGTTTCCAACGTCAGCGCGAAAGAGGCCGGAACCCTTCTCGATCACCTTGGCAAGATGATGGTTGATGACGTGCCGGCGCCGCGCTTTGCCGCGATCCGCAGGCCCGAAGACAGCTATGCCGTCGATCTGTCGCAGGTGCGCAGCGTCGAGTTCGCCCTTTTCGCGGACGAACCCACTGACGCAGGGGCGCTGTTGGCATGACCGCCCGCTTCCCCGATCCCGTCGATGATGACCGTCGGCCCGTTGGCTTTGTCGGATTTCTGGGCGGGGCGCTTCTGATCCTGCTGCTGTTGGTCGCATGGCTGCTGACCCGCGTGGACTGGCAGTGGCTGCTGGATTTCGTTGCGCCCACTGCCGCGCAGGCCCGCGATCTGGGCTGGGTGAACATCGTCGAGGGGCTGTGAGCCTCTGACCGAGATCCGGCCCCGTGGTGGGGCCGGTGCCGGGATGCCGACAAGCCATGAAAGGCCTGTCCTCTTGTTCGGAAAATAAGGGCATCCCGGTCTGAATTCGAACCCCGCGACGCATGTCACTGTCCTGTCGCGGGCACTTGCCGGGAAGGTGTTTTCTCTTCCCTTCACCTTCCCGGCTCCTTTGTTTCGCAACCGAAAGGATGCCAGATGGCAAACCCACCCGAACTGCGCAGCCTCGATCAGATGCTGTCGCTCGCCGATAACGGTGATTACCTGCCCGATCTGCTGGAGCGGATCGAGGCCAACAATGTCGAGATGCGCCAGTTTGCTCAGGACTTCGCCACCGGAGCGAAGGGCAAGATCGTCATCACCATCGAAATGAAGTGCGATCGTTTCGGCCAGTTGGAGATGGCGATCACCGATAAGGTCGAGGGACCGAAGCCGCCCAAGCACAAGGCCGTCGGCTGGCTGACCGGCGATGGCGCCCTGACCACCCACAACCCCGCCCAATCCCGCATGGAAATCCGCGACGTCGATGGCCGCCGCGAGCTGCGCGCAGCCGAGTAAGGAAAACCCTACCATGACCACCGAAACCCCGAAGAACATCGCCGAGACGATCATCGAAGAGATGCGCCGCGTCGGCGAGTACGAAATTGTCATCTGTCCGTCGGAAGAAGCGCCGCTTGCGCCGATGATCATCAGTGCGCCGAAGGACATGGTCCTGCATGATCTGACCGCGAAGAATCGCGAGGCCATTCAGGCCCTCAAACCGTTTCAGCGCACCGGCAGGGCTGTTCTCGCCGATCTGGACAGCATGATTGTCTGGACCAATCGTTTCAAGGGCGCGGACACGGTGCTGTTCGGCCAGATCCACCCGGTGCCGAAGCTGGTTTCGGTGATCGACTATCACGGCGAAGGCGCGCCGGTCATCGATCACACGAATGGCGATCCGGCGGCGCGCTATGGCCGTCATACCGGCACCTACAGCTTTCCTGTCTCGGAAGAGTGGAAGCGCTGGAACGAGATCAGCGGCAAGGCGCTGGACAAGGATGTATTCGGCGAGTTCATCGAAGAGAACGCCAAGGATTTCCTTGATCCGACGCCCGCGCTGCTGGGGCAAGGCAAGTCCGATCCGGAGGCATGGGAAGCCCGGATGATCGAGGTGGCTGCCAAGGTGCAGGGACGGTTCGGGCAGTATACGGCGCTGAACCTGCTGTCGCGCGAGTTCAAGGTGCATGAGCAGGGTCACCTAAACGTCACCACCAACCGCGACACCGGCGAGGCAAAGGTCCAGTTCCTGACCGAGCATCGCGATCCCGACGGCCAGCCGCTGACGTTGCCCAACCTGTTCATGATCGCGATCCCGGTCTTCGAGGAAGGCGCGCTGTATCGTCTGGCCGTGCGTTTCCGCTATCGCAAGGCGGGCTCAGACGTGAAGTTCATCGTTCAGCTCTACAACCCCGATGTCGCGCTGCGCGATGCCGCCCGCGAGGCGATGACGCAGGCACAGGAGGCCACCGGCGTGCCGTTCCTGATGGGCGTGCCCGAGACCAGCGGCGCCTGATGACCGCCGAGGTGACATATCGCGGCATCGCCATCCGCACCTTCGACATTCCATGCACCCCGTTCGTCTGGGTGCATGACGAAGGTGACGCGCATGGCGAGGCCCCGACGCTGGACGAAGCCAAGCGCCAGATCGGCCGTCACCTCGGCCCGCAGGGCGGCTCTGAGGGTTGCCCGGAATGCGGCGGCACCGGCTACGAGGATTGGTGCCGCATGGCGATCAGCCCCTGCGAATACTGCTTTCAGGAGGAAGATTTATGACCGCAGGTCAGCTGGAAAAATGCCCGGCATGCAGCGGGCGCGGATACCACCACTGCGATTGCTGGCCGGGAGACTGCATCTGCGGATGGGGTGATGAGGATTGCGAAGAATGCCGCGGGAATGGGTGGATCGACCCGGCCTATGACGACGATCCGTATTTGGACGAATTGCCGGAGGGCGAGAAATGAGACTGATCAGATCCATGGCGCTGGCCACCGTTATGACCCTGTGCCTCGCCGTCGGCGCCGGGTTGACCGCATTGGCTTCCATATGCGGCCGCTATTTGGCGCACGATCTGGGACTGCCGGTCGAGGTCGGAGGGTGGGTCGGCATGGTGGCGATGGTTTTCACGCTGCTGACCGTGATGTGCTGGCTGGAGGATGAGGCATGAGCATCCAGCCGGACCTGTTGTCATGCCCGTTCTGCGGCTCACAGCCGATGATCCTCGGCATGGATCGCGCGCAGCATCCTGTTGCGGGGTGCATCCTGTCCGGACGCACAATTGCTGCGCGCGAGTTCCGTGAGTGGAACAAGAGGACACAGCTGCCGGATGCGGGTCAACTGTGCAACAGCACAGTCGAGATGGCCGAATGTGTTGCTTTCAGCGCGGGATATGAGGCTGGCGAGCGGGATGGGCTCGCGAAAGGCGGTGCGTGATGACCACCATGCGTATCCTGATCGGCTGCGAGACCTCGGGCGTGATGCGCCGGGCCTTCGCCGCCCGTGGGCATGATGTCTGGTCCTGCGATCTGCTGCCTGCCGAGGATGGCAGCAATCGTCATATCCAGGGCGACATTCTCGATCATCTGGCCGAGGGCTGGGATTTGCTTGTGGTCGCCCATCCACCCTGCACGCGCCTGTGCAACAGCGGGGTGCGCTGGCTGCATACGCCGCCGCCCGGCCGCACAAGGTCGGATATGTGGCTTGAGCTGGATGAGGGCGCCGCGCTGTTCGCCGCCTGCTGGAACGCCCCGGTCGATCGTGTCGCGGTCGAGAACCCGGTGATGCACAAGCACGCCCGCGAGCGCTTGCCCGCGGATCTACCGAAGCCGCAGATCGTGCAGCCGTGGTGGTTCGGCGAGCCGTTCTTCAAGGCGACGGGTTTTTACCTGCGTGGGCTGCCGCACCTGACCGCAACCCATAGACTGACGCCGCCGAAGCCCGGGACCGATGAACACAAACGCTGGAGTGCGGTTCATCGCGCCTCGCCGGGGCCGGATCGGTGGCGTTTCCGCAGCCGGACATTCGAAGGCGTGGCAGAGGCATGTGCCGATCAGTGGGGGAGTGAAGCGATGAGGGATGCCGCATGACCAAGCGCCGGCCATGGACCGATGAACACATGCTGGACGCCCTGCGCATGCGCGACGAGGGTCTGCCGGTCGATCAGATCGCGCAGAGGCTCGGCTATTCGAAGGGGTCGGCCTGCGGCGTCCTCAAGCGGATCCGCGACGATAGCCGGGCCGCCGAGGGGCGGAAGGAGGCGCGGGCATGACCCAGAACCGCAGCAGCGCCGTCATGCAGCAGCGCGCCGAGCCCCACGACAGCCTGGACGATTTCCCAACGCCGCCATGGGCCACGCGGGCGTTGTGCGAGTGGCTGAAAACCCACGCCATCATGGACAGCTGCCGAGAACCCGCCGCCAATCGCGGCCATATGGTCCGGCCGCTGCTGGAATATTTCCCGGCGGTCGATGCGGCGGATGTGCACGATTACGGCGCGGGATTCCGCGTCGAGGATTATCTGTTTGGTCCCGATCCAGAGCCGGTCGATTGGACGATTACCAATCCGCCGTTTCGCCTGGCCGAACAGTTCATCGAGCGAGCGCTGCGGACTTCGCGCCAAGGCGTCGCGGTGATCGTTCGCAGCGCATTCCTCGAAGGGGTCGGGCGATTTGAACGACTGTATAATGCCAGCCCGCCCACGGTGATCCTGCAATTCTCTGAACGCGTCGTCATGCACAAAGGCAAGCTGAGCGCCACGGGAAGCACCGCGACGGCTTATTGCTGGTTGATCTGGATGCAGTACTGCCCGTCAGACCGCTTCGGCACCAGATTTGGATGGATCTCGCCGTGTAGGAAGCGGCTGGAGCGGGCCGAGGATTATGAGGATGCACGACAGGAGGTGATGTTCTGATGGCGGTTAGGATCGAGACAAAGCTCAAGCGTCTCATTGTTGCCAGCCAGGAAGTTGGCCGTGTCGTGATCGGCGCGGAGATCGAGGGCGAAAAGATCAACCTGATATTTGAAACACCGAAAGACACCATGCCCGCTGATTTCATAGACTGGCGCCGCAAGAAATGAAACGCGATCTGCCATCTTACGTCTATCGCAAGGGAAAGAACCGGCTCATCTACTTCTGCCGGTGGGGGAAGACCCAACGCATGTATGCCACCCCCGGCACTGCCGAGTTCGCCGCGGAGTATGCCCTGATGATGCGGGGCAATCCCCCTGCCCCGAAGCGCACCGTCAAGGGGCTGATCCATCGGTATATGATATCGGACCGCTGGCCCGCGCTCGCGGTAAACACCCGAAAGTCATACTCGCGACACTTTGCCTATCTGGAGGAGGCCGCAGGTCACATTGACCCCGTCACCCTTCGCACCTCGCAAATCTATGAGATGCGGGACGCCCTGAAGGATAAGCCGACAGATGCCAACCGGAAGATCGGGGTGCTCTCAACGCTGTTGGCGTTCGGCGTTCGGATCGGATGGCTGGATCGGAATGTGGCGGAAGGGGTCGAGCAGCTGAAAGGGGTTCGACCCGCCCGGGAACCTTGGCCCGAAGATAAGATCGCCGCATATCGCGCTGTGGCCGACCCCCTACCCTTGTTGATCTTCGAGGTTCTCCTTGGCACCGGCCAGAGAATCGGCGACGTGCTGGCGATGAAATGGGCCGACATCGAGGACGGCGGGATTTGGGTCCAGCAGCAGAAGACCGGCGCCGGCATCTTTGTCCCGTTCACCGACGCGCTGGCCGACGCCTTGGACGCTGCGCCGAGAATCGGCGAGACGCTGATCGCGCAGCAAAATGGCAGATCAGTCAGCTATTCCTTGGCGCACAAGCTGATCACCGATGTCAGGAAGAAAATCGACGCGATGCCATGGGATATCCATTGCCTGCGTCACTCTGCGGCCGCCGAGATCGCCAGTCTGCCGGGAATGAGTATTGAGCATGTCATGGCTATCACAGGGCATACATCGGAGCAGATGGCCCGCCATTACAGCCGAAAAGCCGACATGCGCGCGAAGGCGCGAGAGGCGCAGAACGCAAGGCGAACGAAACAGGAAACCGGAAATCAGAATTGAAACCGCCCCTATGGGCCGTTAAATTTCAATCGGTTACGTTAAAAAAAGAATGTTCCTCAACCACCTCTATGGCGGGATGGATGAACCGGAACTGAAAATCATCGACGTCTTCATCTGTAAATTGCGCAAGAAGCTGTCAACGGCGCTGGACGGCGAAAACCATATCGAGACCGTCTGGGGACGCGGCTATGTGCTGCGCGACCCCGAATCCGGCAATCACGAACGGCTGGCGGTCGGCGCCTGATCGCCGCCGCCGCCCCTTCCGTCATCCGCATGCCAACCCATCTGGGCGCGGCGGCTGATGCAGCGTATAAGCTGAGCCGGACAGCAGGCCAGAGCGGGACGGCAGGGAATGGCGCGACAGACAGGCGAAACCGGCGATGACATCACGCCAGAATCGGGGGTTGCGGTGCAGGACCGCAGCGGCGTCGATCAGCTGAATACGCAGCAGGCCAGCGACGAAATCGCCTCGCTGGCCGACCGGATCCGGCAGGCGAACGAGGATTACCACACCCACGACGCCCCTACCCTGTCAGATGCGGATTACGACGCGATGAAGCGCCGTCTGGAAGAACTGGAACAGGCATTCCCCGATCTGGTCATGCCCGACAGTCCGACCGGCCATGTCGGCGCCACCCCGGCGGAAGGGTTCGGCAAGGTCACCCATGCGCAGCGGATGATGTCGCTGTCCAACGCCTTCACGCCCGAGGACGTGCAGGATTTCGTCACCCGTATCCGCAGCTTTCTGAACCTTGCCGAAGACGCGCCACTGATGTTCACGGCGGAACCCAAGATCGACGGATTGTCGCTGTCGCTGCGCTATGAGGACGGCGTTCTGGTGCAGGCGGCGACGCGCGGCGATGGCAGCGTGGGCGAAAACGTCACCGCCAATGCCCGCACCGTGGCCGACATTCCGCAACTGCTGCGCGACGCGCCGAAGGGCATAATCGAGGTGCGCGGCGAGGTCTATATGAGCCACGACGATTTCGCCCGTCTGAACCAGACCGGCAGCGGTCGCGTCTTTGCCAATCCCCGCAATGCCGCCGCCGGATCGCTGCGCCAGCTTGACCCGACGGTCACCGCCAGCAGGCCGCTGCGCTTTTTCGCCTATGGCTGGGGGCAACTGTCCGCGCCGCTGGCCGATACGCAGATGCAGGCGGTGCAGCGGCTGGCGGATCTGGGCTTTGCCATCAACCCGCTGACCCGGCTTTGCGACGGCGCCGCAGCGATGATCGAGACATGGGCCGCGATCGAGCAGCAGCGCGCCACGCTTGGCTATGACATCGATGGCGTGGTGTACAAGGTGGACGACCTGTCCTTTCAGGCGCGGCTGGGTTTCCGCTCGACCACGCCGCGTTGGGCGCTGGCGCACAAGTTCCCGGCCGAGACCGCCTGGACCCGGTTGCAGCGGATCGAGATCCAGGTCGGTCGCACCGGCGCGCTGTCCCCCGTCGCGCGGTTGGAGCCGGTGACGGTCGGCGGCGTCGTCGTCTCGAACGCGACCCTGCATAACGAGGATTACATCGCCGGCCGCGACAATTCCGGCGCGCCGATCCGTGAGGGGCGCGACATTCGCGAAGGCGACTGGGTCAAGGTCTATCGCGCGGGCGATGTGATTCCCAAGATTGCCGATGTGGACCTGTCGCGCCGCCCGGCGGACAGCGATGCATATCGCTTTCCCGAAACCTGTCCCGAATGCGGCTCGGACGCGGTGCGCGAGGTGGGCGATTCCGTGCGCCGCTGCACGGGCGGCCTGATATGCCCGGCGCAGGCCATTGAGAAGTTGAAACATTTCGTCAGCCGCGCCGCCTTCGACATCGAGGGTCTCGGGGCAAAGCAGATCGAGATGTTCTTCACCGACGATCACCTGCCGATCCGCGAACCGGCGGATATCTTCACGCTGGCCACCCGTGACACCGCCAACCTCCCCAAGTTGAAGAATCGCGAGGGTTTCGGCGACCGCTCGGCCGCCAAGCTGTTCGCCGCCATCGAGGATCGCCGCCGGATCGAGTTGCGCCGCCTGATCTTTGCCCTCGGCATCCGCCATGTGGGCGAGGTCGCGGCGGCCACACTGGCGCGCCATTTCGGCACATGGGACGCGCTGATCGCCGCCATCGACGGGGCCGCGCAGGAACCGGCCTTTGCCGCCACCGATGACAAGTCGCGCCGTCCGCTGCTGGCCGACAGTCCGCATTGGTCGGAACTGGCCGGGATCGACGGTATCGGCGCGGTGCTGGTGCAATCGTTGATCACCAGTTTCAGCCAGCCTTCGGAACGCGCGGGCATCGACCGCCTGACCCGGCAGCTTGAGATCCTGCCCGCCAAGGCCCCGACCCATGCCGACAGCGAAATCAGCGGCCAGACGCTGGTCTTTACCGGCACGTTGGAGCGGATGACCCGGGCCGAGGCCAAGGCGCGGGCCGAATCGATGGGGGCGAAGGTCGCGGGCTCGGTCAGTGCGAAAACCGATCTGGTCATTGCCGGGCCGGGCGCGGGATCGAAGGCGAAAAAGGCCGCCGATCTGGGCGTCAGGGTGATCGACGAAGACGAATGGATGCGGATCGCGGGCAGATGAGTGTGACGAAGGGCCGGCCACCAGAACTGTTCCCGCTGTTCGCTGCGATCGACAGCCTGCCGGGGATCGGCCCCAAGGGCGTGGCCGCGCTGGCCCAGATGGGAATCGAGCGCCCCCGAGACCTGATCCTGACCCTGCCTTCCAGCGGCGTCACCCGCCGCCGGATCGCGCGAATTACTGATGCCCGCCCGCCCGAAATCATCACCATCGGCGTCGAGGTCATCCGCCATCACCCGCCCACCACGCGCGGCAGGCCGTGGCGGGTTCATTGCAGCGACGGCACCTCGGACCTGACGCTGGTGTTTTTCCACCCGCGGCGCGACTGGATCGAGAAACAGCTTCCCGAAGGCGCGCGGCGCATCGTCTCGGGCAAGGTCGAACTGTTCGATGGCATGGCGCAGATGGTCCATCCCGATCATATCCTGACCGAAACCGACCCCCTGCCGGTGGATTTCGAGCCGGTCTATCCGCTCAGCGCCGGGCTGACGCAAAAGACGATGGCCCGCGCGGTGGCGGCGGCGATGACCCGGCTGCCCGATGCCGGGGAATGGATCGACCCGCAACTGCTGAGTGATCGCGGCTGGCCGGGCTGGCAGGCGGCGCTGACGGCGGCGCATGCGCCTGCCGGGCCGGGCGAATTGTCGCCCGACGATCCGGCGCGGCAGCGGCTGGCCTATGACGAGTTTCTGGCCCATCAGATGACATTGGCGCTGGTCCGGCGCCAGAAACGTCACCTGCGCGGGCGACCCAGCACGGGCGATGGCAGGCTGCGGCAGGCGGTGCTGGATGCCCTGCCCTGGCCGCCGACCGCTGCCCAGACCCGCGCGGTTCAGGAAATCGCCGCGGATATGGGCAGCGACCGGCGCATGAACCGGCTGTTGCAGGGCGATGTCGGCTCGGGCAAGACGCTGGTTGCGATGCTGGCGGCGCTGGTTGCGGTCGAATCCGGCGGTCAGGCGGTGCTGATGGCCCCGACCGAGATCCTTGCCCGCCAGCATGCCCGCGGGCTGGAGGCGATGGCGCGGGCGGCGGGCATCCGGCTGGCCGCGCTGACCGGGCGCGACAAGGGCGAACTGCGCGCGCAGCTGTTGCAGGATCTGGCGGAAGGGCGCATCGACATCCTGGTCGGCACACATGCAGTTTTCCAGAAAGACGTGCATTTCCATGACCTTCGCCTTGCCATCATCGACGAACAGCATCGTTTCGGCGTGGCACAGCGGTTGGAACTGTCGGGCAAGGGCCATGTGCCCCCCGACATGCTGATCATGACCGCGACGCCGATTCCGCGCTCGCTGGCGCTGACGCAATATGGCGATCTGGATCTGTCGGTGCTGGATGAAAAGCCGCCCGGACGCCAGCCGATCACCACCGTGATGATCAGCGATCAGCGACTGGCCGAGGTGACGGCGCGGCTGCACCGGGTGCTGGATCAGGGTGCGCGGGCCTATTGGGTCTGCCCGCTGGTCGAAGAGAGCGAAGTCACCGACCTGACCGCCGCCGAGGCGCGGTTTCAGGCCCTGCGCGCCGAGTTTGGCGAGGGCGTGCGACTGATCCACGGTCAGATGCCCGCCGATCAGCGCGACGCGGCGATGGCCGATTTCGCCAGCGGTCGGGCGCAGTTGCTGGTCGCGACGACGGTGATCGAGGTCGGCGTGGACGTGCCCGAGGCCACGATCATGGTGATCGAGCGCGCCGAAAGCTTCGGGCTGGCGCAGCTGCATCAGCTGCGGGGCCGGGTCGGACGGGGCAAGGGCGCCTCGACCTGCCTGCTGCTTTATCACCCGCCGCTGGGTGAAACCGGGGCACGTCGGCTGACCACGCTGCGCGATACCGAGGACGGCTTCCGCATTGCCGAGGTCGATCTGGAGATGCGCGGCGCGGGTGACGTGATCGGCACCGCGCAATCCGGTCTGCCGCGTTTCCGCATCGGCGATCTGGAACATCAGCCCGGGCTGATGGCCGTCGCCCGGCAGGACGCGCGCAACCTGCTGGATCGCGACCCGGCGCTGGAATCGCCGCGCGGCCGCGCGATCCGGCTGCTGATGTGGCTGATGAGTCAGGACGAATCGATCCGGCTGATCTCGGTCGGCTGAACGAAGGCTTGCATAACCGCGCGCAATCGGCTTCCCTGCGGATCGTGACAGGGGCGTCCGGGTTCGACCGGGCTGAGAAGCACCCTTCGAACCTGAACCAGATCATGCTGGCGGAGGGAGTCGCGTTCAGCCCGTCAACGGGTCGTCCGCCCTTCCCCACGCCTGCGGGAAGGAGAGACCATGCCCCGGCAGACCGTGCCGAATATCCTGTCCATCGCGGGGTCTGACCCCTCGGGCGGGGCCGGAATTCAAGCGGATATCAAGGCGATTTCAGCCAATGGCGGTTATGCGATGGCGGCGATCACGGCGCTGACGGTGCAGAATACGCAAGGTGTCCGCGGGGTGCAGATCGTCGCGCCGGATTTCATCGCCGCCCAGATTGCCGCGATCCGCGACGATATCCGCATCGATGCGGTCAAGATCGGGATGCTGGGCGATGCCGCCGTGACCGCCGCCGTGGCCGGGGCGCTGGCGGGTCTGGACTGCCCCATCGTTCTTGACCCGGTGATGGTCGCCAAGGGCGGCGACCGGCTGCTGAGCGCGCAGGCCGTCGATGCGCTGCGCGACGAGTTGTTGCCGATGGCGCGGATCATCACCCCGAACCTGCCCGAAGCCGCCGATCTGCTGGGCTGCGACGAGGCCACCGACCGCGACCGGATGGAGGCGCAGGGCCATGATCTGCTGGCGCTGGGGCCGCGCGCGGTACTGCTGAAAGGCGGGCATCTGCCGGGCGATCAATGCCCTGATCTGCTGGTCTGGCAAGGCGGCAGCCATTGGCTGGACGCCCCGCGTCATGCCACCGTGAACAGCCACGGGACCGGATGCAGCCTGTCCTCGGCGCTGGCCACGCAACTGGCGCTGGGGCATGATCCGCTGCGCGCCTGCAAGGCCGCCAAACATTATGTGTTGCAGGCGCTGAAGGCCGGGGACGCGCTGGATGCGGGCAAGGGCCACGGTCCGACCGACCATTTCTGGATGCTGCGCGACAGCCCTCAGCCGATCTGCGTCAGGTGAACCACCCGGTCCATGCGGGCGGCCAGATCGTGGTTATGGGTCGCCAGCAGGGCGGCCAGCCCGGTTTCCCGGACCAATGACATCAGCAGATCGAACACCCGCTCGGCGGTCTCGGGGTCCAGATTGCCGGTCGGCTCGTCCGCCAGCAGCAACGCCGGTTCATTGGCCAGCGCCCGGCAGAAGGCCACCCGCTGCTGTTCGCCGCCCGACAGCTCGGCCGGCCGGTGCGCCGCGCGATGGCCAAGGCCCACGCGATCCAGCAGATCGCTGGCCCGCGCCGCCGCCGCCTGCGCCGGAACCCCGTTGGCCAGTTGCGGCAGCACGATATTCTCATGCGCCGAAAACTCCGGCAGCAGATGGTGGAACTGATAGACGAAGCCCAGATCCGAGCGCCGCGCCTCGGTCCGTGCCTGATCCGACAGGCCGGTCATGTCGCGCCCGCCAAGGATCACCCTGCCCGAGGTCGGCTGATCCAGCAGCCCCGCGATATGCAGCAGCGTCGATTTGCCCGCCCCCGACGGCGCGACCAGCGCCACGACTTCGCCGCGCGCGACGCTCAGGTCCAGACCGCGCAGCACCTCGACCGGGGCGGGACCGCCCAGACCATAGGTCTTGGCGACGCCATCCAACCGCAGAACCTCACTCATAGCGCAGCGCCTCCACCGGGTTCATGCGCGCGGCGCGGCGCGCGGGGAAAATGGTCACGATGAAGGACAACGACAGCGACAGCGCCACCGCGCGGAAGATGTCCCATGCCCGCAGATCGGCAGGCAGGCGATAGATGCCGCGCACCTCGGGCTGCCACGCCCCGCCATTGGTCAGCGCATTCAGCCCCGCCATGATATTGTCCACGTTCAGCGCCAGTGCCACGCCAAGGATCACCCCGGCGATGGTGCCGATGACGCCGGTGAATGCGCCGCACAGAAAGAAGACGCGCAGGATCGCGCCCTCGGTCAGGCCCATCGTGCGCAGGATGCCGATATCGCGGCCCTTGTTCTTGACCAGCATGATCAGCCCCGAGGTGATGTTCATCGATGCAATCAGCACCAGCACCGACAGGATGACGAACATCACGTCATCCTCCATGTCCAGCGCCGCCAGATAAGAGCCCGAGGCATCGCGCCAGTTCCAGACCTGCGCCCCCTGCCCCGCCGCTGACAGCAGCGGCCCGGTCCAGTCATGGACCCGCTCGGGGTCGTCCACGAACACTTCGATCTCGTCGGCGACGCCTTCGCGGTTGAAATAGCTTTGCGCCTCGGCCATCGGCATATAGATGCGGGAACGATCGACCTCGTAACGCCCGGCGCTGAAGATATAGGTCACCTCATAGGCCTTCATCCGCAGCGACTTGCCCACCGGCGTATTCGGCCCGTCGGGCGATACCAGCCGCACCATGTCGCCAAGGCCAAGGTTCAGTTCCCGCGCGATCCCCGATCCGATGGCCACGCCCCGGTCGAACTCGCCAAGGTCGCCGGCCGAGGTTTCGGGATCCACGATGCGCGGCATGGCTTTCAGCGAATCCAGCGTGACGCCAAAGACCTCGGCCCCGATCGAGCGGTCGTTGGCGGTGGCCATCACCTGCCCCTTGACCAGCGGCGCGGTGCGGGTGACGCCCGGGATCTGCGCCAGCACCGTGGCCATCGCGTCGTAATCCTGGATCTTGCCCGGCACGACATAGACATCGCCGGTCAGCTCGTTCTCGATCCGCTGCGGCGCCATATAGACGGTGCTGTGGGCATTCGCGCCAAGGATAGTGTCGATGAACTCGGCCCGGAAGCCGGACCTGACCGCCAGCGTCGCGATCAGCGCCATCACGCCCAGGGCGATGCCGATCAGGCTGATCCAAGTCATCACGCTGACCCCGCCCTCGCTGCGGCGGGCGCGCAGATAGCGCCATGCGATCATGAATTCGTATCGCGAAAACGGTCTGGGGCTGGCCATTCAAATTCCCTGAACAAAAACGGGCAGAAAGTGACGGCGGGACGCGGAAAGATCAAGACGACAATGGTGTGATCGGTGGTGTGATCGGCCGCTGCGTCGCGATGTCGTATCGGCAATCGCATGATTGCGATAGGCGCCGCGCTCTGCCAGAAGGGCGGCATGGCAAAATCCGTCACCGCCTTCACCTGCACCGCCTGCGGCGCCGCCCACAAGAAATGGGCCGGGCGCTGCGATTCCTGTGGCGAATGGAACACCATCGCCGAAGAGGCGCCGCTGTCGCAGGGGCCGGGACGCGGCCTTGGCGCCGCCAAGGGTCGCGCGGTGCCGCTGTCGGGCCTTTCCAGCCACGAGCCGCCCCCGCCCCGCCAGCAATCAGGCATGGCGGAACTGGACCGGGTGCTGGGCGGCGGGCTGGTGCCGGGTTCCGCGGTGCTGGTCGGCGGCGATCCCGGTATCGGCAAATCGACGCTGCTGTTGCAGGCGGCGGCAGCCTTCGCGCGGGCCGGGCTGAACGCCATCTATATCAGCGGCGAAGAGGCCAGCGCGCAGGTCCGCATGCGTGCGGGGCGGCTGGATCTGACCGACGCGCCGGTGCGGCTGGGGTCGGAAACCAACCTGCGCGACATCCTGACCACGCTGGACAACGAACGACCCGATCTGGCGATCATCGATTCCGTGCAGACGCTGTGGTCCGATCAGGTCGAGGCCGCGCCGGGATCGGTCGGGCAGGTCCGGGCCTCGGCCCACGAACTTGTGACTTTCGCCAAAAGACGCGGCGTTGCCGTCATCCTGGTCGGCCATGTCACCAAGGACGGCCAGATCGCCGGGCCGCGCGTGGTGGAACACATGGTCGATACGGTTCTGTATTTCGAAGGCGAACGCGGTCATCAGTTCCGCATCCTGCGCAGCGTCAAGAACCGCTTTGGCCCCGCGGATGAAATCGGCGTGTTCGAGATGACAGGCGCGGGTCTGGCCGAAGTCGCCAACCCATCGGCGCTGTTTCTGTCCGAACGCGGCCAGCCCAGCCCCGGCAGCGCGGTTTTCGCAGGCATAGAAGGCACAAGGCCGGTGCTGACCGAGGTACAGGCGCTGGTCGCGCCCTCGACGCTGGCCAGCCCGCGCCGCACCGTGGTCGGGCTGGATTCGGGCCGCGTCTCGACCATCCTTGCAGTGCTGGAGGCCCGTTGCGGCATCCCGTTCGCCGGGCTGGACGTGTTCCTGAACGTGGCGGGCGGCATGAAGGTCAGCGAACCCGCCGCCGATCTGGCCATCGCGGGCGCGCTTTTGTCGGCACGAGAGGACGCGGCGCTGCCCGCCGAGGCGGTTCTCTTTGGCGAAATCAGCCTGTCGGGCGCGCTGCGTCCGGTCGCTCAGGCGGAAAACAGGTTGAAAGAAGCCCGAAAACTTGGTTTTTCACAGGCGATTTTACCCGAGGCCCAGAAGGCCGAGGGGCTGGACGGCATGATGCCAACGCGCATCGCGGACCTGACGGCATTTGTGGGCGATATCTTCGGCGCCGGCTGAAGCGCCTGAAACGAAACATTAACCGGCGCAGGGGCACGGGCATTATGGACGGATTCACGGTTATCGACGCGGTGGTGGCGGGGGTCATCATCCTATCGGCGATTCTGGCCTGGTCGCGGGGCTTTGTCCGCGAATCGCTGGCGATTCTGGGCTGGATCGGGGCCGCCATCCTGGCCTTCATCTTCGCAGGCGCCATGCGGCCGCTGATTGCGCAGATCCCGGTGCTGGACCGTTTTCTGGGCGACAGTTGCGAATTGGCCATGATCGCGGGCTTTGCAGTGGTCTTTGCGCTGGCGCTGGTGGTGTTCTCGATCATCACGCCGCTGTTTTCCTCGGTCGTGCAGCGTTCGGCGCTTGGCGGGATCGATCAGGGCATCGGTTTCCTGTTCGGCGTGGCGCGCGGCATCCTGCTGGTGGCCATCGCCTTCATCGTCTATGACCGGGTGATGACCAGCCAGCAGGTGGCGATGGTGGAAAATTCGCGCTCGGCCCAGATCTTCGAACGGATGCGCGGCCAGATGGACGAACAGATCCCGGACGACGCGCCGGGCTGGATCGTCAGCCGCTACGAGCAGATGGTGCGCAGCTGCACCGAAGCCGGAACCCCCGTCGATGCGGGTCAGGCGCCTGCGAATCCGGCCCCGGCACCCGCCGCGAACTGAGGCCGGAACCGGCAGATCCTGCCCTGATGCGGGGTTCATGTCGCTTTCGTGACGAAAAAGCGCTCCGGCAGGTCCGCCGGGGCGTGACTTTGCTGCCGCAAGCCACTACATAGCGGGCGACAGCTTAACGCCATTCAGGATGCTGAGATGCAACCCTTCCTGGCCCATCCGTTCGATTCGGATCGTCTGCATGAAGAATGCGGAGTTTTCGGAGCGATCGGAGTCGCCGATGCTTCAAGTTTCGTCGCCCTTGGCCTGCACGCATTGCAACATCGCGGGCAAGAGGCTGGCGGTATCGTCACCCATCATCCCGAACAGGGATTCAACAGCGCCCACCGTTTCGGCTATGTGCGCGACAATTTCACCAAGGCCGATGTGATGGCGACGCTGCCGGGGTCGCTGGCCATCGGGCATGTGCGCTATTCGACGGCGGGCACCAAGGCCAATACCGCCATCCGCGACGTGCAGCCCTTTTTCGGCGAATTCGCCATGGGTGGCTGCGCCATCGCCCATAACGGCAATATCACCAACGCGGCTGCCCTGCGGCGCGAACTGATCGAGCGCGGCTCGATCTTCCAGTCCTCGTCGGACAGCGAATGCATAATCCACCTGATGGCGCGCTCGATCCAGCGCAACATCCCCGAGCGGATGAAGGACGCGCTGCGCCGGGTCGAGGGGGCGTTTTCCGTCATCGCCATGACCCGCACCAAGCTGATCGGCGTGCGCGACCCGCTTGGCGTGCGCCCGCTGGTGCTGGGCAGTCTGGGCGAAGAGGGCTTTGTGCTGTCCTCGGAAACCTGCGCGCTGGACATCATCGGCGCCCGCTTCGTGCGTGAGATCGAGCCGGGCGAGATGGTGGTGATCTCGAAGGGGCATATCGAAAGCTCGCGCCCGTTCGGGCCTTCGACGGGGCGGTTCTGCATCTTCGAACATGTCTATTTCTCGCGCCCCGATTCGATCATCGGCGGGCGCTCGGTCTATGAAACCCGCCGCCAGATCGGCGTGGAACTGGCCCGCGAAGCCCCGGTCGAGGCCGATCTGGTCTGCCCGGTGCCCGACAGCGGCACCCCGGCGGCCATCGGCTATGCGCATGAAAGCGGCATTCCCTATGGCATGGGCATCATCCGCAACCAGTATATGGGCCGCACCTTCATCGAGCCGACCGAGCAGATCCGCAATATGGGCGTGCGGCTGAAGCTGAACGTGAACCGGGCGCTGGTCGCGGGCAAGCGGGTCGTGCTGGTGGATGATTCCGTGGTGCGCGGCACAACCAGCCGCAAGATCAAGGACATGATTCTTGATGCGGGCGCCGCCGAGGTGCATTTCCGCATTGCCAGCCCCCCCACCGCATGGCCGTGTTTCTATGGCGTCGACACGCCGGACCGCGACAAGCTGCTGGCCGCGCAGATGTCCGAAGAGCAGATGCGCGACTGGATCGGCGTCGATTCGCTGGCCTTCGTGTCACTGGACGGGCTGTATCGCGCGGTGGGTGAGGCAAAAGGGCGCGATGCGAAATGTCCGCGCTATTGCGATGCCTGTTTCTCGGGTGATTATCCGGTCGCGCCCTTCGATCAGCTGGAGCGTGGGTTCCAGATGAAGCCGGGATCGGAAACGGCGATGAAACAGGCCGCCGAATAGGCTGCATCCCGCCAGCGCCGGGGGCGCTTCGCCCCCCGGACCCCCCGAGGATATTTCGACACCAAAGATGCGTGTGGCGCGTTATCGTCAGGTCGTGATCGGTTCGAGCTGATCGTACCAGGCGGCGTGCTGTCCCCAGACGGCGCGGGCCAGAAGTGCCGGTTTGTGGCGCAGGCGGGCCAGTTCCTGTCGGATGACCCAGCAGAAGCGATCGACCACGCATTCGGGGTCGTTGAGTGTGATGGCGGCACCGGTCGGCAAGGTGGCGCGGAAGATGATCTCGACCTGATGAAAGCCGCCGGCCGGGTCATGGAATTCGTTGATCAGGATGATGGCGCCGACCCGGATGGCGAGGCCGGTTTCCTCATACAGCTCGCGAATCAGGTTTTCGGGCAGCGACTGGCCCGGCTCGACCCCGCCGCCGGGCAGGCACCACAGGTCGGATGTCCGGCCCGGCCATGCGTTGACCATCAGCAGCCGGTCGTCATGCAGGATCGCAGCGCGGACAGCCAGCCGGGGGCGTGCGGGATTCATCCCGCGATCCGGTTGACATGCCCCATCTTGCGGCCCGGCCGTGCCTCGCCCTTGCCATAGAGATGGATCTGCGCCCCGGCTGTCGTCAGCAGTTCGGGAACGCGGGCCATGTCGTCGCCGATCAGGTTCTCCATCACCACATCGGCATGGCGGCGGCCGTCGCCAAGCGGCAGGCCCGCCACGGCGCGGATATGCTGTTCGAACTGATCGACCACGCAACCGGCCTGGGTCCAGTGGCCGGAATTATGCACGCGAGGCGCGATCTCGTTCACGATCAGGCCCTGTGGCGTCACGAACAGCTCGACCCCCATCACGCCCACATATTCCAGCGCATTGGCGATCCGGGCGGCGATCAGCACCGCATCCGTCGTCACCTTGCCGGGCAGGCCGCAGGGAACGGTCGTCGTCCGCAGGATGCCGCCTTCGTGGTGGTTCAGCCCCGGATCGAAGGCCGCGACCTGCCCATCGGCACCGCGGGCGATGATGACGCTGATTTCCGCGCTGAAATCGACGAAGCCTTCCAGCACCGAAGGCGCACCGGTCCATTCCGCGGAACCGGCATCGGTGATGCGGATCTGGCCCTTACCGTCATAGCCCATGCGCCGGGTCTTGAGGATCGAAGGCGCGCCGATACGGGCGATGGCTGCGGGCAGGTCGGTCTGCGACTGCACATCGGCGAAGGGCGCGGTGGCAAGGCCGATGCCGTTGAGGAAGGTCTTTTCGGTCAGCCGGTCCTGCGACACCGCCAGCGCGCGGCGGTTCGGCCGGATCGGGCGGATCGATTCCAGCAGGTCCAGGGCGGAGGTCGGCACGTTCTCGAATTCATAGGTGATGACATCGACCGATTGGGCGAAGGCGCGCAGGGCGGATTCGTCCTCATAGGGGGCACTGGTCAGGGCATGGGCCACGTCGCCCGCCGGGGCCGCGCCCGGCTCATAGATATGGCAGCGCAGGCCAAGGCGGCTGGCCGCGACCGACAGCATCCGGCCCAACTGGCCGCCGCCGAGGATGCCGATGGTCCGGGTGTCACTCATCGCGCGGCTCCTCGGGGATGGATGCCGACAGGGCCTGACGCCATTGCTCCAGCCGTTCGGCCAGCGCGGGATCGCCAAGGGCAAGGATACCTGCGGCCATCAGCCCGGCATTGGCCGCCCCGGCCGCGCCGATCGCCATGGTCGCCACCGGATAGCCCTTTGGCATCTGCAGGATGGAATAGAGCGAATCGACCCCTGACAGCGCCCGGGTCTGCACCGGCACGCCGATCACCGGCAGGCGGGTCTTGGAGGCCATCATGCCCGGCAGATGCGCCGCGCCCCCTGCCCCGGCGATAATCACCTTCAGCCCGCGTCCGACAGCGGTTCTGCCGTAATCCCACAACCGGTCGGGGGTGCGATGGGCGCTGACGATCCGGGCCTCATAGCCGATGGCCAGTTCATCCAGAATGGCGGCTGCCTCTCGCATGGTCGGCCAGTCGGACTGGCTGCCCATGATGATTCCCACCGGCTTGTCCATCTATGGCTCCCCTTGAATGGCCGCGTTCATCTGGCGCAGGCAATAACGCGCAAGGCGGCTGGCCGCAATCGCGAGCGGTTCAGGCGATGATATCGGGGGTCAGTTCGTCTTCCAGCCGGGCGATCTGGTCCTTCAGCGCCAGCTTCTGCTTTTTCAGCCGTTGCAGGGTCAGCGAAGAGGTCAGCTGCTGGCGGGTCAGCGCGGTGATGGCCTCGTCCAGATCGCGATGTTCGCAGCGCAGCACCGCCAGTCTGGCGCGGATAATTTCGTCATGCGACATTTCGTGATGCATATTCATCTGGCTGACCGTGCTTGGCATTTTGCGTTGTTTTCTTTGCTTATAGCCTGTTGCGTCCCCGCTGTTAACAGAATCCTCGGGATCTTGCGATTATGGTTACCCGACCACATATTGTATCTGCACGGGTCGCCGTCACGGGGCCCGGCAAAGGCAGTCGCTTTACGCGGAAAGGGCTGGGAATGTCGAAGATTTCACTGGGGGCGCATCCCTATCTGCTGGGTTTCGATCAGCTGGAACGGCTGGCGGAACGCGCGGCCAAGGGGGCCGAGGGCTATCCGCCCTATAATATCGAACATGTTGCCCCGGACGGTTTTCGCATCACTCTGGCCGTCGCCGGGTTCTCGGAAGAGGATCTGTCGGTCACGACCGAGGATCGCCAGCTGGTGATCCGTGGACGCAATTGCGAAGAGGATCGCGACCGCGTCTTTCTGCACCGGGGCATCGCCGCCCGCGCCTTCCAGCGCAGTTTCGTGCTGGCCGACGGGGTACAGGTGACCGCCGCGCAGATGGAAAACGGGCTGCTTCATATCGACCTGACGCGGGTTCAGCCGCAGCAAGTCGTCCAGACCATACCGATCAGCCGCAAATGAAGGGGATCAGCATGAATACGAAACATGAGATCGGCGATATCGAGAACGGCAACACCGTCTATATCCGCCGCGTCGAGACCGACAGCCTGCCCGCCGAGATTCAGGAACAGGTGCCGGGCATTTCCAGTCTCTATGCCGTACATGGCGTGGATGGCGAACGGCTGGCGCTGGTGCGCGAACGCAGCCTGGCCTTCATGCTGGCGCGGCAGAACGATCTGGCGCCCGTCAGCGTCCATTAAGGCATTCCGCGCCCCGGATGATCGCAACATCCCATCCGGGCCGCGACCGCCACGTCAGGGCGCGGCCTGGATCGCGATCCCGATATCCGCGCGATGTGCCGCCAGCAACGGATCATTCGCCAGCGCCGCCGGGATCAACAGATCCGTCGCCCCGCAATTGCGCGCCACGATGGCCTGCAACAGCGCCTCTTGTGGCGAAGGGGCGGCGCGTTGGCGCAGGGTGAAATGTGGCAGGTCACCCAGCCGGTCGCGTTGTCCGGCAATCCAGTCATCAGGCCCCCAGAGGGCGATCACCTGATCCCTGCTCGCAAAGCGGCGACGCAGGGCGTTCGGTCGCGCCTCGGGCTGCTGCGCGCGCGAGGGGCGGATACCCTTGACCGGCCCGCCCAGCAGAAAGCCCGCATCCCCGGTCCAGCGATCGGTTACCGACATCAGGGCCAGCAATCCCTCATCATCGGTCAGGGCGATGTCGCGGCCCGGCTCTATGTCCTCGGCAAAGGCCTCGCTGACCGCCAGCGCGACCGGCGCGGGCCAGAACGGGCCCGATGCCAGTTGTCGCCACTGGGTGATCGCATCGCTATCGGCCTGAGACTGAAAGCCCTTCAGCGGAAACAGCGCCCCCGTCATCAGCAGATCCAGATCCACCGCCTGCGCGCCGGAAACCTGCCATTGTGGCATCCGCTGCGCATCGAGGCGCAGGGCGTCGGCCATCTCGGGGGTGACGAACAATTCGCGGATCGGGGCCGGATCGGGACGGGTCATCATCTCTCCATTATCTGCGGCTCCGGGCCTGACAAAAGTCCGTGACCGGGAACCGTTGTTGCCCTGCCACGTTTACATGCCGAGCGACGCACCGCACTCACGGAACGTGTCCTCGTCCGGCATCCCGGTCACCGGGATGCCGGAAACCCCCAAAGGCCTAGGCCCCCACGGTTTCGGGCAGCGCGACCTCTTGCGTGGCCAGCCAGTGCTCGGCGTCCAGCGCGGCCATGCAGCCCATCCCGGCGCTGGTCACCGCCTGACGATAGACATGATCGGTCAGATCGCCCGCCGCGAAAACGCCGGGGACCGAGGTGCGGGTGCTGCCCGGCTCGACCTTGACATAGCCGCCATTGTGCAGCTCCAGCTGGCCCTGCACCAGATCGTTCGAGGGCGCGTGGCCGATGGCGATGAACACCCCGTCGGCGGCAACCTCGCGCAAGCCCCCCGCCTTCACATCGCGCAGCACGACGCCGGTCACGCCAAGCGGGCTGTCCGTTCCCTTCACCTCGGCCAGTTCGTGATCCCAGATGATTTCCACCTTGGGATTGCCCAACAACCGCTGTTGCAGGATCTTTTCCGCCCGCAGGCTGTCGCGGCGATGGACCAGCGTCACCTTGCTGGCGAATTTGGTCAGGAACAGCGCCTCTTCAACGGCGGTATTGCCGCCGCCAACCACCACCACGTCGCGACCGCGATAAAAGAAACCGTCGCATGTGGCGCAGGCGCTGACGCCGAAGCCCTTGAACTTCTCTTCACTGTCCAGCCCCAGCCAGCGCGCCTGCGCGCCCGTCGCCAGAATCACCGCATCCGCCGTGACCACGCGTCCGCTGTCACATTCGGCAACGAAGGGGCGGGACTGCAAATCCAGCCGGGTGACGTAATCGACGACCACATCGGCCCCCATCGCGCGGGCATGTTCCTCCATCTTCACCATCAGATCGGGGCCCTGGATCTCGGTCTCGCCCGGCCAGTTCTCGACTTCGGTGGTGATGGTCAGCTGCCCGCCCGGTTGCAGGCCCTGGATCAGCATCGGGTTCAGCATCGCGCGCGCGCCATAGACGGCGGCGGTATAGCCTGCGGGCCCCGAGCCGATGATCAGCAGTTTCACATGGGTTTTGTCGGTCATCCTGCGCCTCGATCCTGTCATTCCGGGACTAGGTAATGGCCCCGGCCCCATTCTGCAATCGGGACCGGGTTCAAGAAACAATGTTGCGCATGTCGCCCCCCCATTGTAGTTTCCGGCAACGAAAAACCATGAGGTCACAGGGCAGAATGGCCGGCGCAAAACTTGACGAGATCGACCGCAGGATTCTGGCCGAGCTTCAGGCGGACGGGCGGATGACGAATGTCGAGCTGGCGCGGCGCGTCGGGATCTCGGCTCCGCCCTGCCTCCGCCGGGTCCGCACGCTTGAGGAACTGGGCTATATCCGCGGCTATCATGCCGATATCAACGCGCGCGAGCTGGGCTTCGAGGTGCGCGTCTTTGCGATGGTGCGCCTTGCCAGCCAGTCCGAGCGCGACCTGTCCGCCTTCGAGGATCTGGTGCGCGGCTGGCCTCTGGTGCGCGAATGCCACATGCTGAACGGCGAGATCGACTTCATCCTGAAATGCGTGGCGCCGGACCTGTCCAGCTTTCAGCGTTTCCTGACCGACCGGCTGACCGCCGCGCCCAATGTCGCCAGCGTCAAGACCAGTCTGGTGATCCGTGGCGCCAAGGATGAACCCGCCGTCCCCTTCGAGATTCTGGAAGAGCGGCTGGCCAGCGAGGACTGATCCCTTCGGCTTGACAGTCCCGCGCGCCGGGTTCAAACGATCCGCATCATAACCCGCAACCGGGCGTTCCGTGGGCGCCAGACCGACGAGGAGGACGTGATGTCCCAGATCTCCCTGACCTTTCCTGATGGCAATTCGCGCGACTATCCGGCGGGAATCACCGCCGCGCAGGTGGCCGAAAGCATCGCCCCCAGCCTTGCGAAACGCGCGATCTCGGCCAGTCTGGACGGGCGCCACATCGATCTGGCATGGCCGATCGCGACGTCGGGCGCGATCAGCATCCACACGATGAAGGATCAGGCGCAGGCGCTGGAACTGATCCGCCATGATTTTGCCCATGTGATGGCCCGCGCGGTGCAAGAGATCTGGCCGGATGTGAAGGTCACCATCGGCCCGGTGCGCGATTTCGGCTGGTTCTATGATTTCGACCGCATCGACCCCTTCACACCCGAGGATCTGGGCCGGATCGAGGCGAAGATGAAAGAGATCATCGCCGCCCGCGATCCCGTCCGCACCGAGGTCTGGGACCGTGACCGGGCGCTGGCCTATTACGAACAGCGCGGCGAGCCCTTCAAGATCGAGCTGATCGACCGTATCCCCGAAGGTGAGGATCTGCGGATGTACTGGCATGGCGACTGGCAGGATCTGTGCCGTGGCCCGCATCTGCAATCGACCGGCCAGCTGCCCGCCGATGCCTTCAAGCTGACCCATATCGCCGGGGCTTATTGGCTGGGCGACAATACGCGGCCGATGCTGCAACGCATCTATGGCGTGGCCTTCCGCAACCGCGACGAGTTGAAGGCCCATATGACCATGCTGGAGGAGGCCGCCAAACGCGACCACCGCAAGCTGGGCCGCGAGATGGACCTGTTCCACATGCAGGAAGAGGCGCCGGGGCAGATCTTCTGGCATCCGAACGGCTGGAACATCTATACCACGTTGCAGGATTACATGCGCCGCCGCCAGCGCGCCGATGGCTATGTCGAGGTCAATACCCCGCAGGTCGTCAGCCGGAAATTGTGGGAAGAATCAGGTCATTGGGAGAACTATCAGGAAAACATGTTCATCGTCGAGGTGGATGAGGAACATGCCAAGACCAAGACGATCAACGCGCTGAAGCCAATGAACTGCCCCTGCCATGTGCAGATCTTCAATCACGGGCTGAAATCCTATCGCGATCTGCCGCTGCGCATGGCCGAATTCGGATCCTGCAACCGCTATGAGCCCTCGGGCGCGCTGCATGGCATCATGCGGGTGCGCGGGTTTACGCAGGACGACGCGCATATCTTCTGCACCGAGGATCAGATCGAGGCGGAAACGAAGAAATTCATCGAGTTTCTGGCCGCGATCTATGCCGATCTGGGCTTTGACGACTGGAAGATCAAACTGTCCACCCGCCCGGAAAAGCGCATCGGTTCGGATGAAAGCTGGGACCGGGCGGAGGCCGCGCTTGGCAATGCCTGCCGGGCGGCGGGCCATGATTATGAACTGTTTCCGGGTGAAGGTGCGTTCTATGGGCCGAAACTGGAATTCGTGCTGACCGACGCCATCGGCCGCGACTGGCAATGCGGCACGCTGCAAGTGGACCCCAACCTGCCCGAGCGGCTGGATGCCGAATATGTCGGCGCGGACGGCGCGAAACATCGCCCGATCATGCTGCACCGCGCCGTGCTGGGCAGTTTCGAGCGGTTCATCGGCATCCTGATCGAGAACAGCGCCGGCAAGCTGCCCTTCTGGCTGGCACCGCGTCAGGTGGTGGTGGCGTCGATCGTGTCGGATGCGGATGACTATGTCGCCGAGGTGGTCGAGGCGCTGCGCGCGGCGGGAATCCGGGCCGAATCCGACATCCGCAACGAAAAGATCAACTATAAGGTCCGCGAGCATTCTGTCGCAAAGGTTCCCGCAATCCTTGCCATCGGCATGAAAGAGGTAGATGATCGGACTGTATCCATGCGTCGGCTGGACAGTCAGGGCAGCCGGACCATGGCGCTGAACGAAGTCGTCGAACTGCTGAAAGCCGAGGCCACGCCGCCTGATCTGCGCTGAAAAGCGCCCAATCGTGCATTCACTGAGAACGCGCGCCACTGCTGCGCGCGTTTATGCTTGCGTTTTTTTCCGATTCTCGTTCATCCTCTCACTTGCGTGAGCGAACACTTTCTACCGCCTTCCTGTGTCACGGGCAGCCGGAATACCGAAAGCAGCTGCACGGCCCTGGCAATCCTGCCCGGGATGACTTGAAGGAGAGAACGGTTATGGCGACCGGAACGGTAAAGTGGTTCAACGCCACCAAAGGCTTTGGCTTCATCGCCCCTGATGAGGGCGGCAAGGATGTCTTCGTCCACATCTCGGCTGTCGAGCGCGCCGGGCTGACCGGGCTGCAGGACAACCAGAAGATCGAATACGAACTGCAGTCGGGCCGCGACGGCCGCGCCTCGGCTAGTGATCTGAAGCTGCTTTGATCGCGGCGGGGCGACGGGCCCGCGCCGATCAAGCCCCCGCAGGGATCGAGACAAGGATGTAACGGCCCGCCAGCGCGGGCCGTTTTCGTTTGATCGATGCCGTGCGGTGGTGGCGATCTGGTCTTTGGCTGTCAGGGGCTGATATGGGATGGCCGGGTTGCGGATACCTCTTGCCGTGGCCGGGGGCGCTTCGCCCCCCGGACCCCCAGAGGATATTTTGACACCAAAGATGGGTTGTGAGTGACAGGGGGCATGATGAATCTGGCAGAGCATGTCTTGCGGGCCGGGGCGGCGGTGCCCGACAGGCTGGCGCTGTCGGTCGTCGGTCCGGCGCGGGCCGAGCGCTGGTCCTATGGGCGGCTGATCGCGGCGGTGCGGGGGACGGCAACCGGGTTGCTGCGTGCGGGATTGCAGCCGGGCGACCGGCTGCTGATGCGGCTGGGCAATCGCCCGGCCTTTCCCATCGCCTATCTGGGCGCGATCACGGCGGGGATCGTGCCGGTGCCGACCTCGGCCATGCTGACCGGGCCTGAAGTGACCCGACTGGCTGACGAGTTGCGCCCGGCGATGGTTGTTGCGGGTGAGGGGATCGCCCTGCCCGATCAGCCGGTTCCGCGATTGGATGAGGCTGATCTGGCGGGGTTCGCCGCCCTGCCACCGGCGGATTTCGCCATGGGTGACGCGGGGCGGCTGGCCTATATCATCTATACGTCCGGGTCTTCGGGGCAGCCGCGTGCGGTGATGCATGCCCATCGCGCGATTCTGGCCCGGCAGATGATGTTTCAGGGCTGGTACGGGTTGCGGCCCGATGACCGGATGATGCATGCCGGGGCCTTCAACTGGACATTCACGCTTGGCACCGGGCTGATGGATCCCTGGACCATCGGGGCGACGGCGCTGATCATTGCCGAGGGCACCGCGATCGAGCAGATCCCGCTGCTGGCCAGTCGTCACGGGGCCTCGCTGCTGGCCGGGGCGCCGGGTGTCTTTCGCAGATTGCTGCGGGCCGAATGGCAGCCCATTGCCAGCCTGCGTCACGGTCTGGCCGCCGGAGAGCGGCTGGACCCCGGCCTGCGTCAGGCATGGCAGGACCGGACCGGCACCGATCTGCATGAGGCGATGGGCGCGTCCGAGATCTCGACCTTCCTGTCGGGCAGTCCGGCCCGGCCTGCGCCTGTCGGCACAGCCGGATATGCGCAGCCCGGGCGGCATGTCGCGATTCTGGACCCGGATGGGCGGGTTCTGGGGCCGGGTCTGCCCGGCGCTCTGGCCGTGCGGCGCGATGATCCGGGGCTCTATCTCGGGTATCTGGATCAGCCCGGCGACACGCAGGACCGGATGCTGGGTGAGTGGTTTCTGGCCGGCGATCAGGCGATGGCAGGCGATGACGGCGCGATCACCCTGCTGGGGCGTGGCGACGACATCATGAATGCCGGTGGCTATCGCGTGGCCCCGCCCGAGATCGAGGAGGTTCTGGCCTCTCATCCCGGCGCGGGCGATGTCGCGGTGACCGAACTGGCCGTCGGGCCGGGCAGCAGCATCATCGCGGCCTTCTGGACCGGAGATGCCGGGGCAGATGATCTGCGCGCCATGGCCGAGGCGCGGCTGGCCCGCTATAAGCAGCCGCGAGACTATATCCGGCTGGGCGCCCTGCCCCGCACGCCCACCGGCAAGATCAACCGTCGCGCCCTGCGCGACAGCCACCGGAAGGACCGAACTTGATCCGGCTTGATATCTTCGCCGACCCCGTCTGCCCCTGGTGCCTGATCGGCAAGGTCGAGCTGGACCGGGCGCTGGAAAGCCGTCCCGGCCACCCCTTTGCGATCACCTGGCATCCGTTCCGGCTGAACCCGCAGATGCCGCGCGAAGGCATGGACCGGATCGAATATCTGCATGCCAAGCTGGGATCGCGCGCTGAAGAGGCATCGCGGGTGGTGGCCGGGCGGGCGGCGGCGTTGGGGCTGACCCTGAACCCCTCGGCGCGGGAACCGGACACGACCGACGCCCATCGCCTGATGCATTGGGCCGGGCTGGAAGGGGCGCAGACCCGGGTCATGTCGGGGCTGATGCGGGCGCATTGGCAAGAGGCGCGCGATATCGGCGATCCGGCGCAACTGGCCGCAATTGCCGAGGCCGCAGGCATGGAGGGCGCCGTGGTCGCGCGGTTGCTGGCCGGCGATGCCGATCTGGCCGAGGTGGCCCGGCGCGAAGCCCATGCCCGCCAGAAGGGCATCAATTCGGTGCCCAGCTTCATCGTGGCCGATGCCCATGCCATCAGTGGCGCCCAGCCTGCCGCACTGTGGCAGCAGGTCATCGACGAGCTTTCCGGCCAGCTCTGATCCGGCGGCGCGCCAATATTGCATGATGTGCAATATCGTGCTAGCGCCAACGCGATTTTCGGAAAGGTCCAAGATGAGCGGTCCCGGCCAAGATGGCAGCGTCATGCGACGCCGCCTGTCCCTGCCAGAATTCATTGGCATGCTTGCATTCCTCTTTGCGACGATCGCGTTCTCGATCGACGCGATGCTGCCCGCGCTGCCCGATATCGCGCAGGCGCTGACGCCCGAAAACGTCAACCGGGCGCAACTGGTCCTGACGGTCTTCATGGCGGGCATGGGCATCGGTACGCTGTTTGCCGGGCCGATCTCGGATTCCATCGGGCGCAAGCGGGCGATCACCCTAGGGTTTGCGATCTATCTGGTGGCGGCGGTGGTGGCGATGCTGTCGCAATCGCTGGAACTGCTGCTGGTGGCGCGTTTCGTGCAGGGGCTGGGGGCCGCGGGGCCGCGCATCGTCGGGCTGGCGCTGGTGCGCGACCTTTACGAGGGCCGCGAGATGGCCCGGATCACCAGCTTCGTGATGATGATCTTCATCATCGTGCCGGCGATGGCGCCCCTGTTGGGGGCGGGCATCATCTGGCTGGCGGGCTGGCATGGCGTCTTCGGGGCCTTCGTGCTGTTCGGGTTGATCGGCGCCGGCTGGCTGAACCTGCGTCAGGCCGAGACCCTGCCCCCCGAACGCCGCCGTCCGCTGCGGGTCGGCAGCATGATCTCGGGCATGAAAGAGGTCGTGTCGAACCGTCAGGTCATGCTGTGCACGCTGGTGCTGACGCTTGGCTATGGCCAGATGTTCGGTCTGCTGTCATCGGCCCAGCAACTGTTCGGCGAGGCCTATGGCAAGGGCGCCAGCTTTCCCTTCTGGTTCGCGATGATGGCGCTGCTGGCAGGGACGGGCACCATTCTGAACGCCACCTTCGTCATGCGCTTCGGGATGCGGCGGATCGCGAAATGGGCCTATGTGATGCAGACCTGCGTCTCGTCGGTGATGCTGGTGCTGCTGCTGGGCGATCTGCTGGCGGAACCGGCGCGGTTTCCGGCCTTCTTCATCTGGGCGGTCAGCGTATTCTTCATGGCCGGGGTCACCTTCGGCAACCTGAACGCGCTGGCGCTGCAACGGATGGGGCATATCGCGGGCATGGCGGCATCGTTCGTGGCGGCGGTCTCGACGCTGGCGGGCACGCTGATCGCCGCGCCGGTGGGGCTGCTTTATGCCGGAACCGCGCTGCCGGTGGTCAGCGCCACGCTGATCTGTTCGGGACTGGCGCTGCTGCTGATGCGCAAGCTGGACGATTGAGCCCGGAAAGATCGGCGGATCGCTTGACAGTGCCGGGCATCCGTCTATAAGCGCGCACTTCATTGGTGTTGGTGGCCCCCGCAAGGGAATACCTGTCGCCCGAGGGGAAGAGCCCAAGGGAAAGGACAACGCCCTTTTGATACAACAAAAGGAGATCAGCGATGACCAAACGCACCGCTGCCAAGTATAAGATTGACCGCCGTATGGGCGAAAACATCTGGGGCCGCGCCAAATCCCCGGTGAACCGCCGCGAATACGGCCCCGGCCAGCACGGCCAGCGCCGCAAGCAGAAGCTGTCGGATTTCGGCACCCAGCTGCGCGCCAAGCAGAAGCTGAAGGGCTATTACGGCGACCTGACCGAAAAGCAGTTCCGCCGCATCTATTCCGAGGCCGAGCGTGTGAAGGGTGACACCGGCGAGAACCTGATCGGTCTGCTGGAGCGCCGTCTGGACGCCGTCGTCTATCGCGCCAAATTCGTGCCGACCATCTTTGCCGCCCGTCAGTTCGTCAACCACGGCCATGTCGAAGTGAACGGCAAGCGCGTCAACATCGCCTCGTACCGTGTCCGCGAAGGCGACGTGGTTTCGGTGCGCGAGCGTTCGCGCCAGCTGGCCATCGTGCTGGAAGCCATCGGTTCGGCCGAGCGTGACATCCCCGACTATCTGGACGTGGACACCAACAAGCTGACCGCCGGCTTCGTGCGCACCCCGGCCTTGGGCGACGTGCCCTATCCGGTGATGATGGAGCCGAACCTGGTCGTCGAATATTACGCGAAGAACTGATCTTCGCCGATTCATGCAGATTTCAAGGCCGCATCTTCGGATGCGGCCTTTTTCGTCGGAGGGGCGACAGAGGCTGGCTATAGCCGCCTTACCTGCAAGGTGGCGCCTGGTACGGGCCGGTCGTCCTGTGGATATTTGAACACCAGTGATAGGGGGCTGCGGGAATTCGTCTCTTTCCTTGGAGAGGTCCAGGGACTAAACCGGCGCGGACAAAGGAAGGTGCCATGACCCAGATCATCCCGCAGCCCGGCATCATTGAGATCGCGCTTTACGTCAGCGGCGAAAGCAAGCTGGCCGGGCATGACGACGTTCTGAAACTGTCCTCGAACGAGAACCCGCTGGGATGCAGCCCGGCGGCGCAGGCGGCGTTTTCGGCGGCGGCGGGGGATCTGAACCGCTATCCCAATACCGATCACGCCCCCCTTCGCCGCGCCATCGGCGAGGTGCACGGACTGGATCCCGACCGGATCATCTGCGGCGTGGGCTCGGACGAGGTGCTGCAATTCGTGGTCCATGCCTTTGCCGGCGCGGGGGATGAGGTCATCACCACCGAGCATGGCTTTTCCATGTATCCGATCCTTGCGCGGATGGTCGGCGCCGTGCCGGTGACGGTGCCCGAGACCGAGCGCCGCATCGACGTGGATGCGATACTGGCGGCGGTGACCGGGCGCACGCGGGTCGTGTTCATCGCCAACCCGGCGAACCCGACCGGCACCATGCTGACCGCCGCGGAATTGCAGCGCCTGATCGATGGGCTGCCCGCGCATGTGTTGCTGGTCCATGACGGTGCCTATACCGAATTCGCGGGCGGTTTCGACGGCGGCGCCGGGCTGGTCGATCGCCATCCGAATGTGGTGATGACGCGGACGTTTTCCAAAATCCACGGGCTGGGCGGGCTGCGGATCGGCTGGGGTTATGCCAGCCGCCGGATCATCGACGTGCTGAACCGCATCCGCCAGCCCTTCAACCTGTCCAGCGCGCAGATGGCCGCCGCCGAGGCCGCGATCCGCGACACCGGCTTCACCACACATTGCGCCGAACTGAATGCGCAGATGCGCGAGCGGCTGCGCAATTCGCTGATCCAGATGGGTATCGGCTGCGACGAAAGCTTTGCCAATTTCGTGCTGGCCCGGTTCACCGATCCCGCCGAGGCCGAGGCCGCCGATGCCGCGCTGCGCGAGGATGGCATCCTTGTGCGCCGCGTGGGCGGCTATGGCCTGCCCGCCGCCCTGCGCATCACCGTGGGGGATGAAAAGGGCACCGCCCGCGTGATCGACTGCCTTGGCCGTTTCATGGCCGCCCGGAGGGGTGCATGAGCGTGATCTATGACCGGGTGGCGCTGATCGGGCTGGGGCTGATTGCGGGCTCGATGGCGCATGCGATGCGCGAGGGCGGGCTGGCGGGTGAGATCGTGGGCTTTGCCCGCAGCCATGAGACCCGCGACACCGCGCGAGAGATCGGGCTGTGCGACCGGATCTGCGACAGCGCCGCCGAAGCGGTGAAGGGCGCCGATCTGGTGGTGCTGGCGGTGCCGGTGGGCGCGATGGGCGATGTCGCGGCCGAGATCGCGCCGCATCTGAAGCCCGGCGCGACGGTGACCGATGTCGGTTCGGTCAAGCAATCGGTGATCGACGCGGTCGGCCCGCATATCCCCGATGGCGTGCATTTCATTCCCGGCCACCCGCTGGCGGGCACCGAACATTCCGGTCCGCGTTCGGGCTTTGCGACGCTGTTCCGCAATCGCTGGTGGCTGCTGACCCCCCTGCCCGACAGCGATCCGCAGGCCGTGGCGCGGCTGGCCGATCTGGTCCGCGCGATGGGTGCCAAGACCGACAGCATGGAGGCCAGCCATCACGATCTGGTGCTGGCCGTGACCAGCCATGCGCCGCATCTGATCGCCTATACGATGGTCGGCGTCGCCGATCACCTGCGACGGGTGACGGACGAGGAGGTCATCCAGTATTCCGCCGCCGGTTTCCGCGACTTTACCCGGATCGCGGCCAGCGACCCGACGATGTGGCGCGATGTGTTCCTGCACAACAAAGAGGCGACGCTGGATATCCTTGGCCGTTTCACCGAGGAGCTGTTCATGTTGCAACGCGCGATCCGCATGGGCGACGGGCAGCAGCTGTTCGACTATTTCACCCGCACCCGCGCGATCCGCCGTGGCATCATCGAGGCCGGGCAGGATACCAATGCGCCGGATTTCGGACGCTCGGCCGAAGCGACCCGGGACAGGTGATTCTCAGCCGGGGAAGCGGGGCGCAGGCCCGACCGGCATCACGCCCAGAAACATCTGGCCATCGCGGAAAACCAGCGGGATCCGCGTTTCTGTCGCTGCGGGATCCGGGAAATCCAGCCCGTCGGGCGTGAGGGCCGCGGGCATCGGCATCCGGTTCATCTGTTTCAGCATCGCGCGGGCCAGCATCTGCCCATCCTCCGGGATCAGCCCCGAGGTCGCCGCCGCCTGAATGAAGCCCTCGGCGTCGGGAGTATAAAGGGCGACCCGCCCCTCGGCCCGGCCATCACCGCCCTGCCGGACGCGCCCGATCAGCCGCGCCGACAGATCGCCCAGCCGGATCTCTATCCCTGTGGTTGCAAAGCCCAGCACACGCGGCATCTCGTCACCCTCCTGCCCCCCCAGCGCGCGGTCCAGCCAGAGGCGGCCATCCCCTTCGACCGACAGCACGCCGGGCAAGGCCAGCGGTGCGAGCCCCAGCAGGGCCAGCCGATAGCCCTGAAGCCCGTCCAGCATCAGACGCAGGTCATAGGCGGCGCCCTCGGGGCTGATCCCGTCCAGATCGGCCTGCGCCTGCAACCGGTTCAGCAAGACCTGCCCGTCAATGTTCAGCGGCCCGCCATTCAGCGCCAGATGCGACACCGCCATCCGGTTCAGCGGCGACAGCGCCACCTGCGCACGCGTATCGGCCAGCGTATAGGGAAGCCGCTGGCCCGACAGGTCCAGCCAACCATCCCCGGCTGGCACGGCCACGGCGGTCAACGGGGACAGGGGCGACAGCCACAGTTCCAGCCAGTCGGCCGACAGTGCCATTCCCGGCTGCCGGATCTCGGGCCGATCCAGCCGCAGGCCGATCCGCGACGGCGCGCGCAGCGGCTGGACCGCCGCCGCCTGCATATCGGGCCGGTCCGCGATCAGATCGCGCAGCCTGCCCGCCGCCCAGTTCTCGGCGACGATCCACAATCCGACGATTGCCGCCGCAATCAGCAGCACCGATCCGAGAAGCCTGCGCATCGCTGTCCCGTTCCTTTCGCGCCCCATTGCCGCAATGGCGGGGTTTCACCGGCGCGCATCGTGACCTAACTTCAAGACCGGTAAAAGGGTATGCGACAGATGACGACGGTTTCCTGGGTGTTCGGCTATGGCTCGCTCATGTGGGACCCGGGGTTTCACCCGGTCGAGACGGTCAAGGCGCGGGTCAGCGGATATGCCCGCAGTTTCTGCCTGCGTTCGACGATGTATCGCGGCACTGAAGAGGCGCCCGGGCTGGTGCTGGGGCTGGACGAGCAGGACGGCGGCACCTGCGCCGGACTGGCGATGCGCATCGGCGCGCAGGATCATGCCGAGGTGATGGCCTATCTGCGCGCGCGCGAGCTTTCGACCGATGCCTATCGCGAGGCGATCCTGCCGCTGCGGCTGGATGACGGGCGCAGGATCGAGGCGCTGGCCTATGTGATGCGGCGCGACCACTGGCAATATGCGGGCGGGCTGGCACTGTCGGAACAGGCGCGGATCATCGCGCGGGCCTGCGGCGGGCGCGGGCCGAACTGTGATTACCTGTTCAACACCGCCCGCCATCTGGCGGAAATCGGGCTGGCCGATGCCGAACTGGACCGCCTGTCCGCCGATGTCCGCCGCCTGATGGCGGAATAATGAACAGGTGCGGGACTTTCGCAGTGCTTGGCAACGGCGCTGCGGCCTCGTAAGCTTCGGCCCGAATGACGCATCTGTGAAACGAAAGGCGTCCATGTGAGCGATCCGACCTCTGGCCAGCGTCCCGGCGAGCCCGCATCCAGACAGACCCGCCTGCACCTGCCCGGCAAGCGCATCACCGCGACACGCGGCGGGCCGGTGGGCGGGGCAGCGGCCAATCCGCATTTCTCGCAGCCGGTGCGCCAGATCGTGCTGATGCTGACCGTGCTGGTGCTGGTCGGCGTCGGCGGCTGGTTCACCTATGGCCGCATCCTGCCGATCTTTCAGGCCAATCTTTGGTTGAACGGGCTGATCCTGACGGTCTTTGCGATCGGCATCCTGACCTGTTTCTGGCAGGTCGGTCAGCTGATTCGCTCGGTCAGCTGGATCGAGCGTTTCGCCGAACGCCGCCGCAATGCCGTCGAAAAAGGCGTCGCCGCGCAAGGAGAGGCCGAACGTGACAGCGCCCCCCGGCTGCTGGCGCCTTTGGCCGCGCTTCTGGGTGCGGGCGGGCCATCGGCGGGGATCATCTCGACCGGGGCCGCGCGCTCGATCCTCGATTCCGTCGCCACCCGCATCGACGAGTTGCGCGACATCACAAGATACCTGTCCAACCTGCTGATCTTCCTTGGCCTTCTGGGGACGTTCTATGGTTTGGCGATCACCGTTCCGGCGGTGGTCGAAACCATCCGCGCTCTGGCACCCGAGGAAGGCCAGACCGGAATGGAGGTCTTTGACCAGCTGATGAGCGGGCTGGAATCGCAGCTGGGCGGCATGGCCACGGCCTTTTCCTCGTCGCTGCTGGGTCTGGCCGGTTCGCTGGTGGTGGGGCTGCTGGAACTGTTCGTCACCCACGGCCAGAACCGCTTTTATCGCGAACTTGAAGAATGGATGACCGGCTTTACCCGCGTCAGTCTGGCCGGATCGGATGGCGACGGTCTGGATCAGGCCGCCATCTCGGGCTTTTTCGAGCAGATGGCCAATCAGATGGAACGTTTGCAGCTGTATTACGCCGAACGCGACGCGGCGCGCGACGATCAGGCGCTGATGACGGACGAGCGGGTGATCGTGATGGCGCAGGCCATCGAATCGCTGGCCCAGCACGGCGAGACCGAAAATCAGGCCGCCATCGCCCGCAGCGCCGATCTGACGCATGTGCTGAACCGACTGGCCAACGGGCAGGATCAGATGCTGGAACTGGCCCAGCAACAACGCCGCCCCTCGCCCGCCGCCGATCTGTCGGGGATCGAGGCCGCGCTGACCCGGCTGGCCGCCGATCTGAACGATGGGCGCGACGATATGGTGAACGCATTGCGTGCCGATCTGCTGGTGCTGACCCGCGCCGTGCGGGCGGCGAATTTCGGCGACAGGTTCCGCGACGACCTGCTGCCCGACATCCCGGAACCTCCGCGCCGGGGCGGCTGAGATGGCGCTGAACCGCTCTTCCTCCAACCGTTTCGCGACCTCGATCTGGCCGGGCTATGTCGATGCGCTGGCGACGCTGCTGCTGGTGCTGATCTTCGTGCTGACGGTGACGCTGGTGGTGCAATCGGTGCTGCGCGAAACCATCGGGCTGCGCGAACACACCATCGCCGATCAGGATCAGACGATCTCGCGGCAGGAACAGCGGCTCGAGGCGCTTGGCCAGCAGGTCTCGGCGCTCGGCTCGGCGCTTGGCGCATCCGAGGAACGCGAGGCCGGCTTGCAGGCCGAACTGGAATCGCAGACCGAACGCGCCCGCGAGGCCGAGGCCGAGGCCCGCGACCGCGCCGCCCGGATCGCCCGCCTGAACAACCAGTTGCAGGCCGGACAGGAACAACTGCAACAGGCCCGAAGCCGCCTCACCGATTTCGAGGCCGAAGTGGCCGCCCTTCTGGCCGCAAGATCCGCTGATCGCAGCCGCCAACTGGCGCTGGAAACGCAGCTGTCGGACCAGCAGGATCGCGCCTCTGCCGCCGAACTGGCCATCGCCGCCGCCCGCTCGGAAATCGACGAGCAGACCGAACAGGCCCGCCTCGCCGCCGCCCGGAACGAGGCGCTGCAAGCCCTGATCGCCGATCTGCGCCGCAGCAGCGAAGCGGAAACGGCCGCATTGGAGGCCGCCCTTGACGAGGCCGAAACCGCCCGCCTGACCGAAGCCGAAGCCGCGCGCGCCCTGCGCGAAAGGCTGCAAGGCGCCGACAGCGAACTGACCGCCATGACACTGGCGCTGGAAGAAAGCCGCAAGCGCGCCGAGGAAACGCTGACCCTTCTGGCCGCCGCCGAGGCAACCCGCGACGATCTGGCCACCGATGCCGAACAGGCTGGCACCGAGGCCGAGCGTCAGGCCGCCCTGCTGGCCACAGCCCGATCGCAACTGGCCGAACAGGAACGCCTGTCCTCGGACAGCCAGCGCCGGGTGGCACTTCTGAATGAACAGGTGGCCTCGCTGACCGCCCGGCTCGGCTCGCTTCAGGCGCTGCTCGAGGCCTCTGGCGGCCAGCAGGAGGCCGCGGAACTGCGCGTCGAGGAACTCGGCCAGCAGTTGAACGCCGCCCTGCTGCTGGCGGCCGAGGAAAAGGACCGCCGCCTGACGCTCGAGGCCGAAGCCCGTCAGCGCGCCGAGGAAGAGGCCCGCGATCTCGCCCGCTACCGCTCGGAATTCTTCGGCCGCCTGTCGCAGATCCTCTCGGGGCGCGAAGGCGTCCGCGTGGTTGGCGACCGCTTCGTATTCCAGTCCGAAGTCCTCTTCGCCCCCGGCGCCGCCACGCTGTCGCCCGGCGGACGCGACCAGATCGCCGGCGTCGCCCGGATGCTCTCGGACATCTCCGCCGAGATCCCGCGCGAAATCGACTGGATCATCCGCGTGGACGGCCATACCGACAACACCCCGCTCTCGGGCAGCGGCCGCTATCGCGACAACTGGGAACTCAGCCAGGCCCGGGCGCTGGCCGTGGTCCGCTTCATGACCGAGGATCTGGGCTTTCCCGCCGACCGCCTCGCCGCCACCGGCTTTGCCGACAACCGCCCGGTTGGCCCCAATGACAGCCCCGAATCGATGGCCCGGAACCGCCGGATCGAGCTGAAACTGACCGAACGCTAAGCCACCGCCCGCCCCTCGCACTCCTTGAAAATACCTCGGGGTGAATTGGCCGCAGGCCAAGAGGGGCAGCGCCCCTCCCTCTCCGCTTGCGGCCCGCGCCGCCCACCCCTAGATTACCCCCATGCCCGGATCCCTCAACCTGATGAAGCTCTGCGTCGGCGCCGAAGGCCCCGAGGACCTGCGCCAATGGCAGCAGCAACGCTTTGGTGACAACCCCGCCATGCATGTGACCCGCATGTGGCCCCGGCGAGAGGCCGAGCTGCTCGACGGCGGATCGATCTACTGGGTGTTCAAGGGCATGATGCTGGCCCGCCAACGCCTTCTGGCACTGGAACCCCGCGAGGGCGAGGACGGCATCCGCCGCTGCGCCCTGATCCTCGACCCAAAGCTGATTCAGGTCGCCGCGGTCCCACGCCGCCCCTTTCAGGGCTGGCGCTATCTGTCGGGCAAGGACGCCCCGCCCGACCTGACCGGCCAGTCAGACAGCGCCGAGACCCTGCCCCCGGCCATGGCGGCCGCCCTCGCGGAAATGGGCCTGCGCTGAGCTCCATCCCGTCTTGACCGCCCATGCTCCATGCGATAGCAAACCCGCACGCGGGTGTAGCTCAATGGTAGAGCGAGAGCTTCCCAAGCTCCAGACGAGGGTTCGATTCCCTTCACCCGCTCCAATCAGCAACATATTTAGTCTTATTGACAAAATGGGTTCCACTTACCAGCGATCTATGATTCAAGATCATCTCTACGTTGGAGATGAGCTTGGCGCGGAACCTGATATCTGACGATGAGTGGGCCTTTTTTCGATCGGTTCATCTATGCCGTCCGGCGTCCAAACGGGCATAAACCCTCAGATCATCGCCTTGTTCTGGGCGGGATTTTCTGGATCGCACGGACAGGCGCACCGTGGAGAGATCTTCCAGAAGAGTTCGGCAAGTGGTCGTCGTGCTATCGTCAGTTCCGCCGCTGGACCCTGCCGGGGCTGTGGGAGGACATTCTGGACGCTTTGAACCACGCGGGGATCGCGCCCGACAAACTTCAGATGGTCGACAGCACCGTGATCCGGGCGCATCATCATGCGGCGGGCGCAGTTTGAGGCAAAGAAACGTCCAGTGGACGTTTCGACCCGATAACGGGGCCTCCGAAAGAGGCTCTTGGCCGTTCGAGAGCGTCCATTGGAAAACGATCCAGTGGGGACTGTTGAAGAAGTTGTTTCAGGCTGCCGCCGGGTTTGGTCGGACTGCGCGGATTTCGATGATCGAACAGAGCAACAGCATCATTGCGGCTGCCAGTTTCTTGAGGTTCATGGCGATGGCCGTCAGAAGGGCCTGCATCCTCATGTTCTCGAGCCCCCTGCGGATGGCTCTGGCAAGTTCGTGGAGCGTCTTGGCGGTGCCGTGGGTGCCTTCGACGCGCCAGCGATGCCGGGTGTATATCGCATGGCCGTCCTTTCCCCATGCCAGGCGTTTGCGTCGAGCGCGCAAGATGGCCGCGTGGTTTGTCACGATATGCACCCTGCGGGATGGCGCGCCCCGGGGCAGGCATTGCGCCTTGAGAGGACAGCGCGCGCAGTCATGCCGGTCGGCGCGATACCATTGCCCGGATTTTGTGACGTTTCTCGGGGTCAGCCGCCTCCTCGCCGGACAGCGGACCACATCATGATGGGGATCGAACTTGAACCGCTCGGTCGGAAAGCCCTGCGCCCCCTTGCGACGGGGGGCACGAAGAGGCGGGATGACGGCTGCTATCCTGCGGTCTTCAAGGGCGGCGTAAATCCGGCCAATGCCATAGAGCCTGTCCGCCGTGATCCGGCCCGGGGTAACCCCAGGGGTCGCTTCGATCGCTTCCAGGCGCTCGTCGAACCGGCCCGTGTCATGTTCTTCGCCGGTCACAATCTCCACATCGACGACGACGCCCGCAAAATCGTCAACGGCCGTGTGCTGCTTGTAGGCCGGGCGCAGCGGCGCCCTGGAGGATGTCGCGTCGCCAGCGGTGCTCGAACCGATGGCGCATCCGCTGGCAACTCGCGTCCGGGTCTGTGCGGCAGAGCTTCTTGAACTTGCCGCTCGTGCGCGCGTCCCGCTCGGCGCCATTGGCGTCGTCGTGGGCGGCCTCGACCGCATCCAGATGGCGCGAAACCAGTGCGTCCATGCTGACATTCGCCCGGATCAGGCTGGCGTCAATGTGGACGGTGTCAGTCGAAACCAGGCCCGCCGCCTGGCACTGTCGCACGACATGTATGAAGATCTGGCGGAAAACATCTGCGCCCCAACGCTGCCGGATGCGCGTCAGCGAGGAGTGATCCGGCAAGGCCCCTTCACAGGCAAGCATTGCCCGCCTGACACGGTTGTTCAGAGCCGACTACTTAACTTTCTCGCCGCCACCCATTATCGTCGCCTTTGAAATCCGTATCTGCCAAGGGCCTGACATGCTGATCACCATCCCCGACCTGCTGACCCCCGAGGAAGTCGCCTATATCCGGCAGGTGCTGGACGGGACGCAGTGGATCGACGGCCGCAACACCGCTGGCGATCAGGCGGGCAAGGTCAAGAACAACCTGCAAATACCCGTGGACAGCCCCGAGGCGCGAGAACTGGGCAATATCGTGCTGCGGGCGCTTGGGCGCAATCCGACCTATTCCTCGGCCGCGCTGCCCGCCCATGTCCTGCCGCCGATGTTCAACCGCTATGACGAGGGGATGACCTTCGGTGCCCATGTGGACGGCTCGATCCGGGTCATACCGGGCACGGCGCAGCGCATCCGCACCGATGTCTCGACCACGATCTACCTGACCCCGCCCGAGGAATACGACGGCGGAGAGCTGGTCGTGCATGACACCTATGGCCAGCATGCGGTCAAGCTGCCCGCCGGTCATGCGGTGGTCTATCCTGCGACCTCGCTGCATTCGGTGACACCGGTGACGCGGGGCTCGCGTTGGGCGTCGTTTTTCTGGGCGCAGTCGATGCTGCGCGACGACTGGCAGCGGCATATGCTGTATGATCTGGACATGTCGATCATGCGCATCCGCGCGATGCTGCCCGACGACGATCCGGCAGTGGCGGGCATCACCGCCCATTACCACAACATGATCCGCCACTGGGCCGAGATCTGACGGGTGGCCGGCCCGGCCCAGATTCCCGCCGATGTCGTGGCGCTGTGCGATTACGAACGTCACGCCGCCGAGCGGATACCCGCGCCGCTGCGCGCCTATATCGACGGGGCTGGCGCGGACGGGCTGACCGCCGACGCCAATCTTGCCGCGTGGCAGGCGATCCGGCTGCAAGGCCGGGTGCTGGCCGATCTGCGGGGCGCCGATACCGGCCTGCACCTGCTGGGGCTGGACCTGCCGCATCCGCTGATCCTTGCGCCAGTGGCCTTTCACCGTCTGGTCCATCCCGAGGGAGAGACCGCGACAGTGCTGGCGGCAGGTGCGACCGGCAGCCTGATTGTGGTCTCGACCCAGGCCAGCCTGCCGTTGGAGCAGATCGCCACCGCCGCTCATGGCCCGCTGTGGTTCCAGCTGTATATGCAGCCCCGGCGCGAGGATACGCTGCGCCTTGTCCGCCGGGCCGAGGACGCCGGATACCGGGCGCTGGTGGTCACGGTGGATGCACCAGTGAACGGGTTGCGCAACATGGAGCAACGCGCCGGGTTCCGCCTGCCCGAGGACATCCGCGCCGTCAATCTCGACGGCATGGCGGCCCCCGAGATCCGCTCCGAGCCGGGCCGCAGCGCGGTATTCCTTGGCCTGATGGACGCCGCCCCGAGATGGGAGGATATCGCCTGGCTGAAAATGCAGACCGAACTGCCGGTGATCCTGAAGGGCATCTCTGGCGCCAATGATGCGATCGGCGCGGTCGATATCGGCGCCGATGCGCTGATCGTGTCGAACCACGGCGGTCGCGCGCTGGACGGACTGCCGGCGACGGCCGAAATGCTGCCCGTCGTCGTGGGCGCGGTTTCGGGCCGCATTCCGGTCCTCTGCGACGGCGGCGTCCGCCGCGGCACCGATGTGTTGAAGGCCCTGGCGCTGGGAGCCTCGGCGGTGCTGATCGGTCGTCCCCAGATCCATGCGCTGGCGGTCGGCGGCCCGCGGGGCGTCGCCCATATGCTGACCATCTTGCGCGCCGAACTGGAGGTCGCCATGGCGCTGACCGGGTGCCGCGATCTTGCCGGCATCGATGAAGCCGTTCTGTGGCAAGGCTGAGCCACCATCCAGAGCATCCAGGCGGCGCAAATCCAGGCGAGACATCAGATGCGGACCGTCAGACATCGCTGTCCAGTTCAGCCTTCCTACTGCGAGCGCTATGTCGTACCTGCATCGAGCCGTGGTTGAGTTCGGGTGATGTAGCCCGAGAGGGCGGCGCGGCCCTGGTTGGCATCGTCAGCGGCGACACCGTCGGTAAACTTGTCGCCTTCGATGGCCTGGGGAACGCAGCGTTCGACCATGTTGCGCAGCGTGTAGATCGTCATGTCGACCGCCTTGCGAACCCTGCGGTTCTTGCGCATCGGGAGTGAGGCGGGTCAGACAACAGTTCGGGGAACTGTTTCCCCGACGAACGACAGGGCGTTGCGACGTTCGATATCTTCCCGAATTTTATCAGAGCCATAGCCCCTGTCAGCAACCAGAACGGCAGGCTGCGGCAGGTTGTCGGTCATCACCAGATCATGGCCGGTGTAGTCGGAGACCTGCCCCGGCGTGACTTCTGTCCTCATCGGGAGGCCCGCACCCTTGACGCGGAGATGAATCCTGGTCGTGCCCCCCCTCGCGAACGGCCAAGAGCCTCTTTCGGAGTCCCCGTTATCGGGTCGAAACGTCCACTGGACGTTTCTTTGCCTCAAACTGCGTATACCGCATGGTGATGGGCTCGGATGACTGTGCTATCGACCAACTGAAGCTTGTCGGGCGCGATCCCCGCGTGGTTCAAAGCGTCCAGGATATCCTCCCACAGCCCCGACAAGGTCCAGCGACGGAACTGACCAGCGCAGCCTGGAACATCACGTGCCGCAGCAAACGTCTTCCGCCACCAATGGCGCGTTTTCCGCGCAGAGTGCCACTGTCATGCGCGATGGGGGCGAGCCCTGTGAGCGCAGCGGCCTGTTCGCCGGAGATCTGGCCAGGTTCGGGCATTTCGGCAATCAGCATTGTGCTGGCAACCGGACCGATCCCCGGAATGAAGCGTAGGATTATTGCGGTTTCGGTCAGCGAGACGTCGGCCGCGATGGTCTGCTCGATCTGCTTTTCCAACCCGGCGATCTGGTGGTTCAGCAAGTCTTTGAGTTCATCATTCATTCCTCCAGGAAATTCATCGGTTCCCAGCTTTTCATGTGCTTTGATTTGCGCGAGGAGCCGTTTCCGTGTTTCGACAAGTTGACCACGCTTAGACGTCAAGGCTCTGAGAAGGCGAAGTTTTTCATGAGGAATCTGGCGACCGACCTCAGGACGAAAAGCCATGAAACGCGCAATCAGTTCAGCGTCGATCCGATCTGTCCTGGCGCGTGTTCCACGGCTGGCAGCGAACGCCTTGATCTGTGCCGGCGGCAGTTGCCGTGTCTGCACCCCGACCGCGTCCAAACTTGCTCAGAGCCGCCACTCTTGCCCGCCGGTGGTTTCAAAACAGACCAGAGCGTGCCGTTTCCGAGCAACCGTTGCCAGTGGCACATGACCGTCAGCCGTATTCGGCAGTCGAAGTTGCAAACCATCGGGCAAGCAATACGTGTCGAGCCAATCGCGCGAGACATCCATGCCCATGATCTGGTCGTGTGATACCTTGTTCATGCTCTCGTTCGGACATTCCTTCGAACCAGTGGCAGTCATGCCCTCACTCTGCTCCGCGGTCCTGACCGGCCGCATTCAACTGTTCGAGACGACGAAGAGAGACGGTGCCGGCTCGCTAGAAAACGTGGTCAATGCCACAAGGCTCAGACGCCAAACACCGCCCCGTCACCGACCTTGGCCAAGGTCGGTGACGGGGACAGAATAGCAAACCTGAGATACAGAAGGCTCAGGATTCATAACTAGAAGATGACGGTTGCTGCGAGGGCGATGGCTGCGAGGAAGACCTTGGGAAAGCAGTCGTAGCGGGTCGCCACGCGCCTCCAGTCCTTGAGCCTGCCAAACATGATCCCGATGCGGTTGCGCCGCTTGTATCGGCGCTTGTCGTATTTGACGGTTGTCTTGCGTTGTTTTCGGCCAGGGATGCAGGCGCGTATTGGCCGAGCGCCTGATCCGGGATGGGTATACCGGTATTCTTGCCCGCAGCTTCGCCAAAGGGGCCACGGATGCCGACCTGAACATCGTTCTCTGGATGTGGGGCAACACGCAGCCTGCCCGTATTACGCTTGTAGACGACGAAGAACGGCTGCGGTGATCAGCGTGAAAGCCATCGCCAGGTAGTGTGACAGTGCGGTAAATGCCAGGACGCAGGCAATGATCGCCCTGAAAGCATTGTTTGCAAACGCATCGGCCGATCATCAGGTTCGGCTTTGAGGCGGGCCCCTGTCTCAATGGACGCGCTCCGGCTGGTCGGGCACCTTCTGGAACACAGGACGAGAACATCAAACCGCCGATCAGGATGACGAAAATCGTGCAACTTGTCAGAACATCCTGGCTGGCGGCGAACGCATCGCTGACGCCTTTCGCGGTGGGTCATATGGATCACCGAAGCGGCGCGGCGGGGCCGTTGTAACCTGCCTTTTGCCCCAGCTCTGTCAGCAGTTCGCAAAAGCCACGTCGGGTGTCCGGATCGCTCGAATAAGCATCGGTCAGCCGGGACCAGTCCAGATGCGCAAGCAAAGCTGTATCCGTCACGATCTTACCATCGATCACGGGCGGGTAAAAATCGTCGTAAAGACCATGAAAGATCTGCGCCGCCTGCTCTTTCGTGTAAGTGACCTTTTCGGGGAAAATGGCTTGTTGGTCATAACATGTCCGGACCAGACGGCTGAGACCGGCGCGGAAGAACTCACGGATATTGATTGAAAGTTCCAATCGCGATGGCGAAACATCCTCCGATGTTTCCGAAAACGGTATCACGGTCAACATGACGAGGTTTCCGTTCGGCAGCCACCATTGGCCCAGATTCAGGGCGCGCGGCATTTTGTTCATGGCATCGGGATCATTCCTGATCTCGTCCCCCGCATCGTTCAAGAGCTGTCGCAATGCGGCGCGCAAAGCGTCAGGCGCCTGACGGCTGGCGAGCAGCGCGGTCCTGTCACAATTTCCGCTTTCGCTGTCGCGCCGATCCTTTTCCAGAAATTCGAGCGGAATTCTGTTATAATAACAGGATGCTATTTCCGCTGCACGCGGTTTGGCCGCCTGCAAACCGGTATAGATATTGACGATGGCTTCGATGTCGGCATCCGTTGCGCTGACATCGCTCGCCGCGCTGCGATCGGCACGGGAAGCGTCGAAATGCGCGAAGTCCAGATCAATCTCATCTATGACGCCAAAATTCATCCAGATCGTGCCGCCGGAAGGGGTCCACGGGATGGCAATGCTTTGCTCGCCGCCGGTTTGCAGGACCAACTGATAGTGCTGCTTGCCACTCCATGCCGTGACTGGCGGCAGCGGCAGTCCCTGCATATCGAGCGCTATGGGTATGTCGACCGTCATCGTCGAGCGCGCCATCGCGTCCCCCAACGGCTCGCCTGCCTGGATATCCAGCGTGAACGGGTCAACCATATCCATCCTGTGCGCCATTGCGGCCGGGGTCGCCATCAAGAGCAAGGCAAGGGCGCCCGGCAGTAATCGTCCTGTCATCGCGGACCCGCAGCAGCGACCGCACGAATTTCGGCATAAAGCAAAGGCCTGAGTTGAGGGTGCCGGGATGTGGAGACCTTTCCCAGATCTTCACCCCCCCGCTTCAGGAATCTGTAATACATCGTGTTCGTCCCCTCTTCGGGCCAGGTGAAATCCTCATTCTCCGCACGAACGAAATGCCGGACCACATCCTTGAACCACGGTGTGCGGACGTTCTGATCGGAAAAATCTCCGCCGGTGAAGGGATACATGAACGGTTGCTTTTGATTCTGAAGCGACATCGACGCCACACCTGTTGAACTGATCGAAACAAGCTCGATCCGGTAGGGCAGCGGCGTCGCGGCGAACAAGCCCCTTATGCCGGAGAACATCGCACTCGGACCATAGCGGTTTCCGGCCACTTTTTCGAGTGCGTTCATGAACTTGCGGAACCTAAAGCATTTCTACTGAACCCTGAATCGTTTGGGGTTCCGTCGCAGCGCGGATCGTGATTCCCTTCTGTCTGGGAGGATAGATCATGTCAGCACCATTGCCGTCGGCCCTCCGGACGCGGTTTCAGCGATATATCGAGGAGGGTTTAAGCGGTCGGGCGGCGGCGCTGCGGCTGAAACTCTCGCCGGCGACCGGAGCACGTTGGGGCCGGGCGATCAGGACCAGGGGGCATGCCGAACCATTGCCCCAGGGACGTCCCAAAGGGCATGGAAAGCTTGCCCCGCACCGGGCCTTTTTCGAGGAACTGCTCGCACAGGATCCCGACATCACGCTGTTCGAACTCAGGGACGCGCTGATCGCAGCGGAAGGCGTTCGTGTCCATCACTCGTCCATTGCCAGTCTGCTGTCGCGGCTTGGGTTCACCTATAAAAAAAGTCGCTGGTGGCCGCCGAACGCCGTGGTGCCAGGGTAAGACAGCGGCGAACCGACTGGTTCGAGCATCGCTTGCCAGCCATCGCGGATCGGCCGGAACGCGTGGTTTTCATAGACGAGACCTCGGTGAAGACCAACCTCACCCGCCTGCGGGGACGTGCCCTGCGCGGCACACGCCTGACCATGGATGCGCCCTTCGGCAGCTGGGGAACACAGACCCTGATCGCCGGCCTCACACCGGATGCCCTGATCGCCCCGTGGTGCATCAAGGGCGCAATGGACGGTCCCGCCTTCGCAACCTGGGTTCGCGAGGTCCTGATCCCGGAGATCGAGCCGGGTACCGTGGTGATCCTCGACAACCTTGCCACCCACCACAACAAGCAGGCTGCCGAGGCTCTGCGTGCCCATCGCTGCTGGTTTCTCTATCTGCCGCCATATTCGCCGGACCTGAACCCCATCGAAATGGCATTCGCAAAACTCAAGGCGCACCTGCGCAGGATCGGGGCAAGAACATTTACCGACGTCTTCAAGGCCATCGGCGAAGTCTGTGATCTCTTCGATCCCGGCGAATGTTGGAACTACTTCAAGGCCGCAGGATATGTCGCAGGTTAAAACAGAAATGCTTTATTGTCGCCATCACGCCGACCCAGATCCGAAAACGTGGCGGGTGGAATGCTGTTCTGGTTCAGGCGATACATGAAATCTTCAAGAATATTGCGCTGTTCGTGGTCGATGATCGGCAACGAAGCCTCGAAGTCATCCCTCGCGACCCCTCTCAGCCCGTCCCGCAGAAATCCCCCCTCGGGAGAACCGAAAGTGCCCTCACCGCCATAGACTTCATGTTCATGGGCATATTTGTCCTTCACGTAGTTCACGAAATGGTCGAAGCATTCGATGAACTCCTCGACCTTGCCGTCCTTGAAGAAATGAAAGCGTTCCTCATGCATCTGGCAGAAATGCAGGACGGCACCAAGATCCATATAGATGGCAAGATTGCCATAGATCAGGCGTCGAAGTCCGACCAGCGTATCGCTGTATGTCACCCCGTCAAACCAGCCATCGCCGGTCAGCACCCAGGAACCGATTTCCTGCCAGTCCATGAGATCGCCCAGGAGCCCGTCATTCTTGATGCGCGTGCCGTCTTCCAGAACAATATCGGCCGGCTCGTGCGGCGCAGCCCTGGTGCCCCACCCGTTCAGCGCATCCGCAGCCGTATCCATGCCAAACCCGATATGCGTGGATCCCAGTGACGCGCCTCCGGCGAATTTGAGCCTTTTCGCCTCGCCCGTCGTCTTCATATAGATATCGGCATAGTCGGCGGATATCGCACGGTTGCGTCGCCTTTGCGCGGCAAAGTTCTCGACAGTGCAGCTGCTGGCCGAACTTGCGCACATGTTCTTGACCCGCAGGACACGCGACATGACCTCATCATAGATCAGTTCGCATTGGCAGCGGTGGCGTGATCGGCGGGTTGTTCTTCATCCTCCTGCTCACTCGGCAGCGGGGATGAGCGATCTGCGGAAGGCTTAGCGACAGCCGGACCTGGATGCCACTATGGGCCGGCGTTACTCTGATAGCTACGAGAGCTGCAATCCCTGAGAGGGACGATGTTTGAACTGGGAACGCCATGGACGCCGCCGGCGGGAAAAGCATTTCCTGAAGTGTTTCGGGGCATGGTGCTCCAGTTCCTGCGTGTATTCGGCTGCGTGTTGCAGGATGTTGCCGAGGCCATTGCACCGCTTACGACCTGTTTGAACCTGCCCGACTTTACGCTTACCCTGGCCACGCATATTATAGGGCAAGGTTCGATTGATGAATTTTCTGGCGAACATATTTCGCAGGAAACGAAAGACACGCCTCGAAACGGCCCTGGAGCATATGGACGGCGCAACCGAACGTTTCCGCATCGCCGCCGAGATGTCTGTTCAGCCGCATGCACGACTTTTCTGGGATCTTGCGGCTGCCAGCGTCGACCTGCGCGCGCAGGTCGTGTCCGATCCAGGCTGCATCAGTTCCTTGCGCCGCATCATCTTCTTCTATTTGCCGACAATGTCCGATCTTTGCCATCGTTGGGCGCGGCTGTCTCAGGCTGACCCGCTTCGTCCACCGGATGAGACCGCCATCGCCGATTTTCGCGGCTATCTGGAACTGATCCAGGCGGCCAGCGACGCCTGTCGCATGCGACATTACGATGATCTCCACCTGACGATGGAAGCGTTCGACGAACAGCTTCAGCGCCTTTCCGTCTGATTTCAGGCGTCGCGAATGTCCCGGCCCATCAGCGATACGACAAAACAGACGTTCGACCGGATGCGGTTCCGGCACGATTGGCGCAACTATCAGATGCGCATCCTGTCCGAGATGGAAACGCATCTCGACGACGACAAACTGCATGTGGTTGCCGCGCCGGGTGCGGGCAAGACCGTTCTGGGCCTGGAGATCATCCGCAAGCTTGGCCGCCGCACATTGGTTCTGGCGCCAAGCCTGCTGGTGCGCGATCAATGGATCACGCGATTGCGGGATGATTTTCTGGACGGCGAACTGCCCGACTGGATCAGCACCGACCCCGAGGCCGATGTACCGTTGCGGTTCAGCACCTATCAGAACATTCACCAGAACCGCACCCGGACCCTGCCACCCTTCGATCTGATCTGCCTTGACGAAGCACACCACCTGCGCCGCGCCTGGTGGCAGACCCTGATCCGGCTGCAGGAAACCCACAAGCCGGTCACGCTGTCGCTGACCGCAACCCCGCCCTATGATTCGGAAGGCTGGGAATGGGACAATTACAATGCGCTTTGCGGTCCGGTAGATGCCGAGATTTCCGTGCCCGAACTTGTGCTGACAGGTGATCTCTGCCCGCATCAGGATCTGGTATTCGCAGCCCGAACGACCGATCGGCAAACCTAAAGCATTTCTGTTTTAACCTGCGACATATCCTGCGGCCTTGAAGTAGTTCCAACATTCGCCGGGATCGAAGAGATCACAGACTTCGCCGATGGCCTTGAAGACGTCGGTAAATGTTCTTGCCCCGATCCTGCGCAGGTGCGCCTTGAGTTTTGCGAATGCCATTTCGATGGGGTTCAGGTCCGGCGAATATGGCGGCAGATAGAGAAACCAGCAGCGATGGGCACGCAGAGCCTCGGCAGCCTGCTTGTTGTGGTGGGTGGCAAGGTTGTCGAGGATCACCACGGTTCCCGGCTCGATCTCCGGGATCAGGACCTCGCGAACCCAGGCTGCGAAGGCGGGGCCGTCCATTGCGCCCCGGATGCACCAGGGCGCAATCAGGGCATCCGGTGTGAGCCCGGCGATCAGGGTCTGTGTTCCCCAGCTGCCGAAGGGCGCATCCATGGTCAGGCGTGTGCCGCGCAGGGCACGTCCCCGCAGGCGGGTGAGGTTGGTCTTCACTGAGGTCTCGTCTATGAAAACCACGCGTTCCGGCCGATCCGCGATGGCTGGCAAGCGATGCTCGAACCAGTCGGTTCGCCGCTGTCTTACCCTGGCACCACGGCGTTCGGCGGCCACCAGCGACTTTTTTTATAGGTGAACCCAAGCCGCGACAGCAGACTGGCAATGGACGAGTGATGGACACGAACGCCTTCCGCTGCGATCAGCGCGTCCCTGAGTTCGAACAGCGTGATGTCGGGATCCTGTGCGAGCAGTTCCTCGAAAAAGGCCCGGTGCGGGGCAAGCTTTCCATGCCCTTTGGGACGTCCCTGGGGCAATGGTTCGGCATGCCCCCTGGTCCTGATCGCCCGGCCCCAACGTGCTCCGGTCGCCGGCGAGAGTTTCAGCCGCAGCGCCGCCGCCCGACCGCTTAAACCCTCCTCGATATATCGCTGAAACCGCGTCCGGAGCGCCGACGGCAATGGTGCTGACATGATCTATCCTCCCAGACAGAAGGGAATCACGATCCGCGCTGCGACGGAACCCCAAACGATTTAGGGTTCAGTAGAAATGCTTTATGACGACAATCGCGAGGCCGAGGCAGAACTGTTCCGGTCCTTGCGCGCCCATCCAGACATTCTGGAGATGCTGGCGCAATCGCCATGGATGACGGATTGCCGGAATCATGCGCAAGAGATCCTGGACAATCCCGAACTGTTCAGCGCCATGCTGATCTATCTGCGCGATGCGCAACTGCCCGTGCCTGCCTATGCAAGGCGATTGCTGCGGCTTGGCCGCGCTGAATGGCCAGTGCTTGACTGGCAATGGCTGGGGATCGTTCTGGCTGCGCAGCTGACCAAGCTTCCGGTTGCGCTGCTGGCGCGTCTGAAGGCAGCAGGCGCGTTGCACAACGATCGGCTGACCCTTCCTCCGCCCAGATTCCTCAATCGGGTGGAACTGTTACATGTTGACAAGGCCCGCCTTGCCGCCACCGTGGAAATACATCGGCTTGAACGCGAAAACCGCCGGGATGGCCTGCGCATGGCGATCCTGATGGACAAGATCGGGCACGTGGCCTTGAAGCTGGATCACGATCCGCAGGAATACAACGCCGGCGCAGTTTTTCGCGCGCTGCATCTGGCGGAACCACGCGGCGATCTGGCGCTGCTGACCGGACAGATCATCTGCCTGCCTCGGGCGCTTTGCTACGACCTGTCCGGCCGTGAGGTGCCGGGGCTTCCGGGCTATGCGCTGATCGGCGGACCCGAATTTTCCAAGGCGGTCGTCCGTGTCAACGCCGCCTTCAGCACGGGTGCCGTGCGGGTCATCGTCGGAACACAAGCCTTTCTGGGGCAAGGATGGGATGCGCCGGCGATGAATTCCCTGATCCTCGGGACCAATCTGGCACGCTTCGTCGCGGTGAACCAGCTACGTGGCCGGGCGCTGCGCATCGAGCGGAACATTCCCGAAAAGACCTCGAATATCTGGCATCTTGCCATCGTGCCCGGCGATACCCTCGAAGGCGAGGACATTGCGCGCCTGCATCGTCGGTTCGATTGCTTCGCGCGACTGGACCGGAACGCCGGCCAGATCCAGTCCTATTTTTCACCGAAAGGCGACGTGCAACAACACAATGCGATCACTGCCGAAATGGCACGGCGCCATGACACCCTGGCGGCGGATTGGCAAAGCGCCTTGCATCTGCAACAGCGCCCCGAGCCCCGGCTTTTCCGGGAAACCAGCATCGGATCCCGAATGCGGCGTCAGATGGTGCCGGTTTCCAGCCTGTCCTGGCTTGGGCGGTTGCGCGAGATGTTTGGTCAAGGCCCCTCGGATCAGGAGACCCGGCGTAGTCTCGAGCGCATTGCCCGCCTTGCCGTCGAGGCTCTGCGGGAACTGGGCGATTTTTCCGCTCTGCAGGAACCACGCCCCGAGGTTCACGACGGGCCGGCAGGCTATCAGATCAGCCTCCATCAGACGACGCGGTTCGAGGAGAGCTTGTTTCACGACACATTGCGCCAGATTCTCGATCCGGTCGGAAACCCACGCTACATTATCGTCGTCAGGTCGGGGCTGTTCCTGAAGCGATTCCAGTATTTTGCCGTGCCTGGGCGCTTTGACGGGAACCGGGCCCGAGCGGAAATCTTCTGGCGGAACTGGCAGGGCATCATCGGGCAGGGCGAATTGATCTATACGCGCACCCCCGTCGGACGAGGTGAGCTGCAAGCGGCGCGCCTGAACAGCCACGCGCGCCGCGTAACTCACCACTTGAACTGGCGTTGAGTGCGCCCCCGACCCGAAATGACCGTTCGCCCTTCCCCGGCCGCGAAAGCGGGCATCCATCCTGATCGCCGCGAAGCAAACGCAATGATCTCGGCCGAGAACTCAGATTCAAGCTTGCGGCATCCCAATGGCGTTGTTGCAGAAGTCAGTGTGTGAGCGCAGTTTTCCCTTTCCGCGTTGAGTTCATGCCACGCGTTTGATCTCGGCGGATCCGAGGGCATTGAAGCGGTTCATGAGGGCGATGCGGATATGGATTTCGGCGGTCTGGCGGTCCGGGTCTCGTGATGAGATGCGTTCACCGAAGGCCTTGAGGCAGCGCATCCTTGCCTCGATCCTGCTTCGGACGTGATAACCTGACCAGCGCTTCCATATGGCCCTGCCCAAGCGCTGGGTTGCCCGGAGGATCTCGTTGCGCGCCCTGGCTGCGGGGCAATCCTCCTTCCAGAGACGGCCATTCCTCCGGATCGGGATGATAGCGGTGCCGCCTCGATCCAGGATCGCGGTGTGGCAGCGTCGGGTGTCAAAGGCACCGTCGCCGGTGACGGTGCCGATCTGTTCATCCTCTGGGATCTGGTTGAGCAGGTCGGGCAGAACAGGGCTGTCGCCTTCACGGCTTGAGGTGAATTCGACGGCGCGGATGTCACCTGTAGCCGTGTCCATCGCCAGATGAACCTTACGATATTGGCGTCGGCGATGCGGGCCATGCTTGCGGGCAAGCCATTCCCCATCACCAAGAAACTTGATCCCGGTGCTGTCCACCAGCAGGTTCAGCGGCCCCGGCGCACGGCGGCTCGTGATCTGAACCGTGATGCGCTTCTGCCTGCGGCTCAGGGTCGAGAAATCGGGCACCCGCCAGTCGAGCCCGGCCATCGAAAGGATGCTCGCCACCATCCCTGTCGTTTGCCGCAGAGGCAGGCCGAACAGAACCTTCACCATCAAGCAGAACTGGATCGCGGCATCAGAGAAGACCGGCGGCCGACCATTGCATCCGGATTTGGGTGCGCGCCAAACCATGTCCTTGTCCAGCCAGATCAGAAGGGACCCGCGCCGCTTCAAGGCATCGTTGTAGGACTTCCAGTTCATCGTGCGGTAGCGGGTCGGCTCAGGCTTGCTCATACTCGCCCCTTAGCCCACTGGATTCGCAGTGTGAATCCCTCAGAAAACGGAGTTCTGCAACAACGCCCATCCCAATACGACATTACAGCCACAGGACATAATAATGTGCGTCGCCGATCACGCGCCGGTGATTGACATATCTGTGTCAATCCTCTCAGGGATGAAGGACGCGCTTTTCTTGGCCTGTGCAATCAGGCCGGACGGTGCACTCGACATTCGCCAGCATTCGCCAGCCATCCAATCTCATCGTTCCCGAACACGCATTCGGGAAGTGGTTTCACATATGCTCCAGCGAGGATCACAGCACCCATGACGCCATTCCATCCGTCCCCCTCTTCCCGGGAAACGGCCACGCCGCCGATGCCCACTCTCGGATTGCTTCCCGTCGTGATGATATCGGCCGCCGTGGGTGGTGCCGCCACTGCCCAGACCGCCGGTGAAGGCATCGTCCTCGACACCATTCAGGTTGTCGGTCAGGGTGGGATCCAGGCCGCCGACAGCTATGCGGTGGACCGCGCTTCCTCGCCCAAACTGACCGCGCCGCTGCTGGACACGCCGCGTTCGGTGCACGTCGTCACCCAGCGCCAAATCGAAGAGCGCGGGGCCTCGTCGGTCTATGACGTGCTGCGGACCACGCCGGGCGTAACGCTTGGCACCGGCGAAGGCGGCAACCCGATGGGCGACCGGCCGTTCATCCGGGGCTATGAAGCCTCGACCGACCTGATGGTCGATGGCGTGCGCAGCCTTGGCCGCACCAGCTATGAAGCGTTCAACATCGAGCAGATGGAGTTGGTCAAGGGTCCGGGCGGCGCCTATTCCGGGCGCGGTGGCACCGGCGGTTCGTTGAACATGGTGTCGAAATCGGCCCGTCTCGGCGAGGAATTCACCGACCTGTCGGCCACCATCGGCACCGACAGTCAATATCGCCTGCAGATGGATACCAACTTTCAGCTGGGCAACCGTGCAGCAGCGCGGATTAACCTGTTCGGACAGGATGCCGAAGTGCCCGGACGCGGCGGGATCGAGGATGACAAGACCGGCGCCGCCCTGTCCATCGTCGGCGATATCACCGAAGCCACCCGGCTGAGCTTTGGTGCTTATCACAGCAAATCCAAAGGCAACCCCGATTTTGGGCTGCCGATGGCGAACCAGGCGTGGCTGGATGCGACGGGTGACACCCGTTTCGGCACCGGCACCACATCTGATCCGTTCGAACCGCTGGGTCTGCTGGATCACGACAAGTTCTATGGCTCGTTCGACCGGGATTTCCGCGAAGTCACCAACCAGAACGCGATCCTGAAGCTGGAGCACGAATTCGCGCCGAATTTCCGGATGAATTCGCAGCTTTCCTATATCGGCAGCGATCAGGAATATATCGTCAGCCGTCCGACGATCATCGAAGGCGGATTGCTGGATCGCGGGCTGCGGTCTGGCAAAAAGGACAACACGACCGTCGCGTTCAGCACGAACTTCTCGGGCGAAACCACGACCGGCAGCGTCGAACATGCCTATGCCTTCGGTGTCGAATACAGCCGTGACAAGCTGCGGTCAGCCAACCTGATCGGAACCGGGCCGGAAGACAGTCGCGGCGTCCCTCAAGGTCCGACAATCGAGCCTTCGGATCCCTTCACCTTCAGCCCCTATGACGAAGTGCTTTACCCGGATTTCAGTTGGGACGAATATGGCCTGCCGACGATCACCCGCAGCAAGTCGCTCTATGCCTTCGATACGCTGAAATTCAATGATCAGTGGCAGCTGAATCTTGGCGCGCGTTACGAGATGTTCGATGTTCAGCAACAAGCCTTGGACAGTGACGGCAATCGTGCAGATCGCCGTCGCAAGGACAATATCTGGAGCTATCAGGCCGGTCTGGTTTACAAGCCCGCGCCGAATGGCACGATCTATGCGTCCTTTGGCACCTCGGCCAGCCCTTCGGGTCAGTGCGCCTCACTTGCAGGCGGCTCGGAAGGGGCCGGGGCCTGCACGCTGACAGATGGCAACGTCAACCTCGAGCCGGAAAAGACCCGCGCCTATGAACTCGGCACCAAATGGGATCTGATGAACAATCAGCTTTCGGTGACGGCGGCGCTGTTCCGTACCGAAAAAACCAATGCTCGTGTGCAGAACGCCATTACCGGCGAGGTCGAACTGACCGGCAAAAACCGCGCACAGGGTCTGGAACTGGGCGTGGCCGGGCAGGTCAATGATCGTTGGGGGATCTATGGTGGTTATACCTATACCGATGCCGAGATCATCGACGGCGGCGGCGACGGTTCGACCAACGGTAATGACATGCACTATATCGCCAAGCACAGCCTTGCGCTCTGGACCACTTATGAAGTGACCGAGCAATGGACCGTCGGCGGTGGTGCGACCTATACCGGCAAGCGCTTCATGAATGCGGCCAATACCTCGGCCCTGCCTTCACAATGGCGGGTGGATGCGATGGCGGCCTACAAGATCAGCGATCGTGCCAATGTGCAGGTCAACATCAACAACCTGTTCGATGAGGACCTGTATGACGCTTCGCATGTCGGCTTGTTCGCGAACGTGCAGGCGGGTCGCAGCGTGACCGCCAAGCTGAACTATCGGTTCTGATCCCCGAATCAGCGCAGATGTCAGGGGCGGGCGGCAGCAATGTCGCCCGCCCTTTGCATTGCCTCTGCGACTGGCGGTCTGTAGAATATCCGACAAGAATACTCAGTCCGATCTGAACAACCTCCACCACGTTGCTTTTGGTTACTGGATCTGCGGTTTTGTTCGCTTTGATTTGCATGGTTTCGTATGCTTGGGGCAGAAACCTTGCAATTTCAGGTCGCCGATGAAGCCCCATTCCCGCGTGCCCGAACAAGATGATCTGCTCCGCCCGAGGCTGGTCGACATGATCGACGCTCGCCATGAGCTGGTGAAGCTCGCGACGCTGATCGACTGGGAGTTCTTCGAGCGGGAATGGGTGAGTTTCTTTCCCTCGCATCAAGGGCGCCCGGCGACGTCGCCGCGACTGGTCGCGGGGCTGATATATCTCCAGCATGCCTTCAAGCTGTCTGACGAGGCGGTCGTCGCCCGTGGATTGAAAATCCCTACTACCAGCACTTCACCGGCGAGACCTTCTTCCAGCACCACCCGCCGATCGATTCCTCCTCGCTGGTGCGCTGGCGCAAGAGGATCGGTGAGTGAGGCGTGAGCCGCCACTGGTTCAAGGCCACGCCGAACGCGTGGAATGGCTGCTGACCAGGACAATCGAGGCAGCTCGGGCCTCTGGCGCGGTCACCGACAAGAGCCTGAGGCGGATCGCAGTCGATACGACCGTGATGGAGAAAAACATCGCCCATCCGACGGATGCCTGGCTTTACGAGCGGGCCCGGGCCCTGCTGGTTGGTCTGGCGAAGCAGGCCGGGATCGAGTTGCGCCAGAGCTACGCGCGGCTTGCCACGCGTTTCGCCGCCCAGGTCGGGCGTAATGCCCATGCCCGGCAGTTCAAGCGCATGCGCAAGGCCCTGCGCCAGCATTTGCAGGACATTCCCGAGGGAGCCTTGCGTGACAGGGTCTTGGAGACGATCTGGCTGGTTGGTCGCCTGCTCGAGCAGACCCCGAAGAGCAAAGACAAGCTCTTTTCCCTGCATGAGCCCGAGGTTGACTGCATCTCCAAGGGCAAGGCGCGGATGCGCTACGAGTTTGGCACCAAGGTCAGCCTCGCCACGACCATCGACGAAGGTTTCGTCGCCGGCGCCCGCAGCTTTCCCGGCAACCCCTATGATGGCCACACCCCGGCACCGGCGCTGGAGCAGGTCGCGCTCCTGACCGGCCAGGTGCCCGATCTCGCCGTCGTCGACCGCGCCATGGCGTGGGCACCACCAAGATCCTGATCAGCGGCATGCGGCGCGGCATCATGCCGTTACTGGCCAAGCTCCTGAAACGACGCAGCGCCATCGAACCCGAAATCGGTCACATGAAGATGGACGGGCGTTTGGCCAGATGCCCGCTGAAGGGTCGCATTGGCGACGCGGTCTTCGCCGTTCTCTGTGCCTGTGACCACAACATCCGCAAGGTCCTGGCCCATCCCAGGGCTCTTTGAGCCCTGTTACTCCACCTGATTGCGGCAACCATCTGGCGCGAAAGGCCCCTTCACAGGCAAACATTGCCCGCCTGACACGGTTGTTCAGAGCCGACTGATAGCCCGTTGATCGTCTCCGCCAACGCTGCCAGCGAGAACCGTGCTGGCCCTGGTTGCCGAGATCCATCCGCACGGCGCGCTCGCGCACTTCAGGTGAAAACATGTTCGTGGTCTTGCTCATGATGCGCCATCCCACTCAAGAGTTCGAGCCTCCTCCAAAACCGGAGCGGTTCAAACATCCATCGGGCTCCAGTCGCGGCTGGATGAAAATTCAGAGGCAGGTCAAACGACCAAAGGTCGATCATGCACTAACTATCAATCTGGCCTCCTCAAATAGGGCTGATCAAACAGCATTTTTCACTTGCAGTCCTTAAGTTGGGCTCATATACGATGCCGCATGCGAGGCAAACAACATCCCTCGCAACCTCAGGTGGGGCCATAGCTCAGTTGGTAGAGCGCTTGAATGGCATTCAAGAGGTCAGGGGTTCGACTCCCCTTGGCTCCACCAATAAAATCAAAGACTTAGACATAGACTGAAACCCTCTAACCTCGCGCCGGGGCACAATGGGGGCACATTCCCGTTGCTCTAAAGCATTTCTACTGAACCCTAAATCGTTTGGGGTTCCGTCGCAGCGCGGATCGTGATTCCCTTCTGTCTGGGAGGATAGATCATGTGTAAGCGCGACGTTGCGGCCCTATGCTGCGAGGCTTGACGGCTGGTTGAAGCGCCATGGCATGAGGTCTTCGATACCGCTTTGTGGGTGACCGTCGAGGATGGCGCGCAGTGTGGCGGCGAGATAGTCGACCGGGTTCACGTCGGACATCTTGCAGGTAGCGACCAGCGAGGCGAGCATAGCCCAGTTTTCGGCGCCGACTTCATTCCCGGCGAAGAGTGCATTTTTTCTTGTCAGGGCAATCGGCCTGATCTGGTTCTCGACCGGGTTGGTGTCGAGTTCCAGCATGCCGTGCTCGAGGAAGCGGATCAGTCCGGGCCAGTGCGCGAGGGAGTAGCGGATGTCTTCGGCAAGCTGGGATTTCTGCGGTATGCGCGAGAGTTGGGCTTCCAGCCAGGGTTTCAGCGCCGCGATGATCGGGGCCGAATGCTCACGCCGGGCAGCAAGGCGCATAGCGGCCTCCTTGCTCCGCACGGACTTCTCGATCTGATAAAGCAGCGCGATCTGGCGCAGCATTTCCTCGGCAATGGGTGAACCATCGCTCTCGAAGCGCTTTACGAAGCGGCGGCGGACATGGGTCCAGCAATAGACCAGTTGCCACGGGCCATTGTCGCGCGCGATCTCGGTCATCGCGTTGTAGGACTGGTAGGCGTCGCATTGCAGGAAGCGGCCGTGGTATCCGGCGAGGAAGTTCAGCGGATGCGCCTTACCCCGGCCAGGGGCATAGTGGAAGAGCACGATGGGTGGGCCAGCCCCGCCATGGCCGCGATCATCGGATACGACGGCCCAGAAGAATCCGCTCTTGGTGCGTTTCAGGCCCGGTTCCAGCACCGGCGCGCGGGTTTCATCCACGAAGATGCGGTCTGCGCCACGCAGATGGGCACGCATCTGGTTGATGACGGGCATCAGGTGGAAACAGGCGCGCCCGACCCAGTTGCCGAGTGTGCCGCGGTCCAGATCGATCCCTTGCCGCTTGAAGATCTCGGCCTGCCGATAAAACGGCAGGTGGTCACCGAACTTCGAGACGATAATCCAGGCGATGAAGAGTTCCGTGGGCAGCCCGCCGGGCACGACATGCTCGGGGGCATGGGCCTGCGCGACAGCTTGCGAGCAACGGCGGCAGGCGTATTTCGGGCGCCGCGTGACCAGCACCCGGAACTGGGCGGGGATCACGTCGAGACGTTCGGACACGTCTTCCCCGATCCTGGACATCTCGCCGCAACCGCAGGGACAGAGCGTGCTGGCAGGCTCGATCACGCGCTCAACCCGAGGCAGATGGGACGGCAGATGCCCGCGGTTGCGCTTGGGCTTGCGGGGTGTTTCCCCGCGCGCCCGCTGCATCGCCGCTTCGGCCTTTTCTTGTGCTGCCTCGAGCACACCTTGAGCAAATTCGGCATCTTCCAGGGGCAGGTTGAACTGGTCGGGCGAGAGCTTTTCGGAGCGCTTGCCGAATTTCTCGCGCTGCGCCGCGTGCAGGATATCCTGCAGCCGCCGATTGGCCTCTTGCGTCTCGGCCAGCGTCGCCTCCACCTCGGCGAGGCGGGCCTTCAGCAGGGCGTTTTCGCGCGCAAGATCAGCTGTTTCCATGGCGGGAAGTGAATCACAGGATGCCCTTGCAGGCCAGCAAAAACAGGCGTTTCGACGCAGCCTGCCAGTCACCCCGCCGCCAGCGGGCGCCGCGCCCGTTCGGGTCGGACCAGCCGCCAATCCACGCCCTCAAACAGCGCTGCAAACTGCGCTCCGGACATGCGCATGACCCCGTCGCGCACCTGTGGCCAGACGAACTTGCCGCCCTCGAGCCGCTTGTGAACCAGCACCATCCCGGTCTGATCCCAGATCAAGAGCTTGATCCGATCCGCCCGCTTCGCTCGGAACACAAAGGCGGCTCCGCAGAACGGGTCCATCCCGAACATCTCCTGCACCGCCAGTGCCAGACCGTCGATCCCCTTGCGAAAGTCGACAGGCCGGGTCGCCACGAAGACCTTCACCGGGCCGCCCTGGCCGAACATCACGACGCCGCTGCCCGTGCCGCGCGGATTGCCCGGGTCAGTTGGCCCTCGTCGACACCAGGACCCGCGCGGATGACGATGTCGCCCACCACGATTTCGAGATCAGACCCGGGGACGGCCGCCGAAGCCTCAGTCGCGCTGTCATCAACCACCAGTTCCGCGAAGAACGGCAAGGCCGCCACGCTTTCGGGCACCACCAAATTACCTTTGCGTATCTGCTTGCGCCAATCGTAAATCTGCCAGCGGGTCGTGCCGTGCTTGCGCGCAGTATCTGCGACCGTCACCCCGGGCATCATGCTCTCCGCCGCGATCCGCGCCCGCTCTGCCTTCGTCCGCCGCCGACGACCGCTTGGCCCCCCGATCACCTCAAGCCGCGAGACCCCGACGCCTATAGAGCCGTCCAATTGGACGCCCATTTTGCCGTCTCTCTCCAAATCCAAAACCTCCGCCGCACATGTGCGTGGAGAATGAAGGCATCAACTCAAAAATGGCAGGAGGGGATCGGCGTCGCGCTTACGATCATGTCAGCACCATTGCCGTCGGCCCTCCGGACGCGGTTTCAGCGATATATCGAGGAGGGTTTAAGCGGTCGGGCGGCGGCGCTGCGGCTGAAACTCTCGCCGGCGACCGGAGCACGTTGGGGCCGGGCGATCAGGACCAGGGGGCATGCCGAACCATTGCCCCAGGGACGTCCCAAAGGGCATGGAAAGCTTGCCCCGCACCGGGCCTTTTTTGAGGAACTGCTCGCACAGGATCCCGACATCACGCTGTTCGAACTCAGGGACGCGCTGATCGCAGCGGAAGGCGTTCGTGTCCATCACTCGTCCATTGCCAGTCTGCTGTCGCGGCTTGGGTTCACCTATAAAAAAAGTCGCTGGTGGCCGCCGAACGCCGTGGTGCCAGGGTAAGACAGCGGCGAACCGATTGGTTCGAGCATCGCTTGCCAGCCATCGCGGATCGGCCGGAACGCGTGGTTTTCATAGACGAGACCTCAGTGAAGACCAATCTCACCCGTCTGCGGGGTCGTGCCCTGCGCGGCACACGCCTGACCATGGATGCGCCCTTCGGCAGCTGGGGAACACAGACCCTGATTGCCGGGCTCACACCGGATGCCCTGATTGCGCCCTGGTGCATCCGGGGCGCAATGGACGGCCCCGCCTTCGCAGCCTGGGTTCGCGAGGTCCTGATCCCGGAGATCGAGCCGGGAACCGTGGTGATCCTCGACAACCTTGCCACCCACCACAACAAGCAGGCTGCCGAGGCTCTGCGTGCCCATCGCTGCTGGTTTCTCTATCTGCCGCCATATTCGCCGGACCTGAACCCCATCGAAATGGCATTCGCAAAACTCAAGGCGCACCTGCGCAGGATCGGGGCAAGAACATTTACCGACGTCTTCAAGGCCATCGGCGAAGTCTGTGATCTCTTCGATCCCGGCGAATGTTGGAACTACTTCAAGGCCGCAGGATATGTCGCAGGTTAAAACAGAAATGCTTTAGGTTGCCTTCCCTCGCCGCGCATTTTCCAGCCGTTTCGCCTCGCGATATGCCGGATCAGTCCTGTAGCGTTCCCGACGCTGTTCGCGGATTCGCGGCCTGTTCTGCTTGAGCCATGCCAGCTTCCCCTCGCGATACGCTTCATCGGCAAGGTATTTCTGCGACATGTGGTCGTGCCACTCATCAGTCCCGCGTCTGGCGTGATGGCAGGTAATGCACGTCCCGCCCTTCACCCATCGTTCTGATACATGACCCCATTTGCAGGGCTTGCCTGTAAAGTATCGCGGCAAGGAAAGGCTGCGGGCTGTCTCTTGGTCGATCTCATCCCCCCAATAGAACACCTCGGGGGGATCGCACTCAACCATAGGGAAACGCCGACAGCCTGCCTCTGGATCAGAATGCCCCATCGTCTTTACCCCAGTTCACAAGCCGCAGGGCAGCATCAGGATCAATGCCCGCCTCCTTCGCCTGTGCCAGCCCTTGGATCAGCGTTGCCATCGCACGGGCACGGCCAGACACGTCATAGGCTTGGACAGGGCGCATCACGTCGATTTCGATCTTGCCGCCCAGCTTCTCGCTGGCTTCATCGGCCATGAGCATCGCCATTGGCTGCAACGTCCAGCCTGCCAGATGCCGCTGCACCTCGCGCACCATCGGCCCGGTCGTCGCCGCATCAAAGCCACCCGGTAGGATGCCGAACGCGGTCAGGACGCTATCCCGCGCGGCCTTCCAGTTCTGGGTTGCCATGCTGGCTTCTAGGTTCGGGGTCAGCCCCTGCGGTCGCCAGTCGCCATTGGGGGCAACGCTGCCCTGCGCCGCGACGTTGACAGACTCACGCAGCAGGACGCGCCCACGACGCCCTTTGAAGCCCCGTGCCAGCGTCTCCAGATCGGTTGCCCGTGCTTTCAGGGAACGGCACGACGCTAGAGCCAAGCGGCGCATTCGCATACCCGCCGTTGCCATTCGGCGATCCTCGCGCGCGGTGGCACAGGGATCATTCTCATCCGCAGAAATGGCCGCCTCTGGAAAGAAGATTGCCCCGCTGCCCTGGCCCGCAACGACATCCTGAGGGCAACCCGGCGCCTCGGCCGGACGATTTGGAAAAGATGGTCCGGCGACCATGTCCGCAGCCGGGTCGAGGCCCGGATGAGGAACCTGAAATCCTTCGGCGAGCGGATCGCCTCGAGGGACCCCGACCGTCAGACAGCCGAGATCCACATCCGCGTGGCCCTGATGAACCGCTTCAATGCCCTCGGCACCGCCCAGATCGAACGCGTGGCATGAACTCAGCCGGGAAAAGCGGCATTATGTCCTGAAAACGACTTCTGCAACAATGCCGCAGAACAGGTTCGCCCGTTCTGAATCAGTATTCGGGCAGATCATGCCTATCTCCAGACACGACAGACCTCATTGTATCTGCGGGCATCGCTACTGTCAGCCGCCCCTTAACCTGTTCTTCCACCGCCGAAGCAGACCGATCAACTCTCGCAGAACCGGCACCTCGTCCTTCAGGGAAAGGGAAGCGATATCCGTGCGCGACGCCCGCTGATAGCCAAGTGCCGGGATCGCCACCAGGGTTCTTAACTGTGGATAACTGGCACGGAACCAACTATAGGCGCCATCGACATGCATTGGCCCGCGCTCCGGATCACCCGGCGCACGGGCGAGTATCGCCCGAAAAAAGGGACGAGCATCTCGATAGCCGGACGACGAAAGGCAATGAAATGCGCGCAGACAAGCCCCTGGCCAGGGTCCAACAGTCCCAGCCCGCTTCCCAACGGCGTGACGCCCGCCATGTCAGGCGTGGAAAAACCATAGAAGATCGCCCAATCCTCCCGCGCCAGTGCGGCAAGGGTCGTAGGTGCGCGTTCCGTAAAATCACGGGTGCAGTTCAGATCGTCCTCGCAGATCAGAACAGTTTCGGCACCGCCGTCCAGCGCCTGCTGCAAGATCGCCAGATGGCTGAGAAAGCAGCCGCGCGCACCTATCGAAGAAAACGGCCCGGCATCGGTGGGGCGCACCGCGTCGAATAACTCAATGTCCGGGTGATTTCACGACAATCAGATGGGCTGTATTGCTGCTGGAATTCTTGCCTCCGGTCGCGTCGAGATGACAAGTTGATGACGCGCATCGCCCCACAATTCGCCAGCAGCAATTCGCCTGCATCAGTCTGTATCGTATCAGAAGCGGCAGACATCGAAATATCCTCGGCGTCATGTCGTCCTCATAAGATGAAGCGGCTTGGACAGACTGGAGCGCAGTCAGCCTTTGCGGTGCTTTGGCAAGGTTGGCAGTGTCACCACCGGGCGCAGGCCCGATGCCTGCTCGATTTGCGAAGGAGAGCGCAGTACCGGGCGCAGGAACTCCAGCCCCAGCGCGACCAGCCCCGCCAGCAGCATCGATGCCGCCAGCCCCATCACCATCAGCTTGCGCCTTGTGGAATCCAGCGGGTATTGCGGCGGTGCCGCCCTCTCCAGCAGGATGAACTGATCGTTGCGATATTCCTCATCCATGCGTTGTGCGGTCTCGGCCCCGGCGCGGCGGGCGGCGGCTTCCGTCATCTGGCCGCGCAGCAATGTCAGGCGCCGGTCAAATGCGGCCATCTGTGCCTCGGCATTGGCCGTGCGCTGGCCCGAGCCGCGGATCTCCTCGGCCCGGCTGCGCAACTGGTCTTGCCGGGCCAGCAACACCTCGACCTGACCCGTGATTCGTTCATGCGTGCGCTGCTCGACCGAGCTGAGCGGGGCCTTGGCCGCCAGCTCCGCCAGTTGCGCCCGCTCTCCCAGCAATTGCGCGTCGATCGAACTGAGCTCCTGATCGATCGAGAGCAGTTCTTCGGGCCGGTTGTCCAGCGCAGTGGGCAGGAATTCCAGATTCTCATTACGGAAGGCGGCCACCTCCTGCTCGACCCGGTCGATCTGCTCCAGCAGGCGCCGCTCTTCCTCGCTGTAGAAGCGCAGCGTTTCCAGCGCGCGTTCGGTCTGGGTGCTGGCATTCATCTCCAGCACCTTGTTGGCCAACTCATTTGCCACATCGGCCGCCAGCTGCGCCGAAGGCATCGTCGCAGTCACCCGCAGGATACCCGGCCATTGCTCTGCGCCAAGGCCGGTGCCTCCGGTCACCGAATCGATGCGGATCGCACTGGCGAACAGACCTATCCTTTGTTCGTCGCTGAGGCCCGGAATATCGGTGAACAGGCCGAAACGATCCGTCAGTTCCAGAATATTGTCGCGCACCATCAGCCGGGCCTGCACCAGTTGCAACCAATAGGCTGCGGCGATCCGGGGCGTGCTGCCGCGCGGATCCTCGGCAACGCCGCCGCGCGGGGTCTCGATCTGCATCAAGGCCGAGGCGCCATAACTGTGCGGACGGCTTTTGGCATAGAAAAAGCTGCATGCCGCCCCGATCAGAATGATGATCGCCATCACCCAGAAACGCCGCCGGATGATGCTGACGATATCGCCAAGGGAACCGATGGTGATCATGACTTAACCCGAACCGTTGCGGCGCCCGAACAGGCGCCCGAAAAAACTGGCAATGGCGACGTGAAGGGGCTGGCGGATCTCGCCCCGGTTGAGAACCAGCCCGACCAGCGTCGTGCGCCCCTCGCACAGCCGCTCGACCGCGCGCATGTCGGCGGCGGTGGTCACCGTGCCATCGGCCACCAGCAGGATGCCGTCCATCTCGGGCAGGATCGAAAGCGCCTGATCCGAGCCCAAAAGCGGCGGCAGGTCATAGATTTCGGCGGTCGGGCCGAAATGGTCGCGAATCTCGCGCAGGGCCAGCCCGGTCGCGGGTTCCTGCAATATCTCGGCGCTGTTCATGGCCGGCTGGCTGTTCAGCAGCACCGCCAGATTGTGACGGGCCAGCCGCAGATGCTCGGCAGCCGAACGCCGGCCCGACAGGACATCTGCCAAGGCCCCCGGCGCGGTTACCCCGAACAGACGGGCAAGGCTGGGGCGGCGCAGGTCCATATCGGCTAGCACCACCCGAGCCGAGGGGCGCCGCGCCAGTGACAGCGCCAGATTGGCCGCTACGAAGGACGCCCCACAACCCGCCGTCGGGGCGCAGACGCCCAGCCGCAGGATGCCATGTTCCTTCATCGCCCCCGAAACCATCGTGCGCAGGAAATCGAACCGGGCGACGATATTACTGTCCTCTCCATCCGCATAAAGGTGATGGCGCGCCAGCGTTTCAGGATCCAGCACCAGAGGCTTCAGCCCGCCCCAGCGCGACAGGTGATCGTTCTCGGATATCGCCGCATGCGCTGCCGCCCCGCGGTCAAGCCGCAGGCGCGCGACCTTCAGGGGCGGGTTTTCCGGTTTTGCCGGTTCATTCTGCGGAACTTCCTGTGAAATCGAACTCATACCTGCTATCCGCTGAAACGCCAGTCGGGGGAATGACGCATTACAACTCTCCGTAACAGATACCGGATGGGAATCAATTTATACATTTATTCAGGCGCGACCTGTTTTATACAGACACAGACGGGTGCGCATCTTTTTTTTGACAGGGTATCATGGTGGCTCAGCAGCAGAATACCGGCAAGACCTTGCCGGCGATCGACGCAATCGTGATCGGCCGGAACGAGGGCCAGCGGCTGATCGACTGCCTGTCATCGCTGCAGGCGGCGGGAATGCGACGGCTGATCTATGTCGATTCCGGCTCGACCGATGGCAGCACTGACGCGGCAAGGGCGGCTGGTGCCGAGGTGATCGCGCTGGACATGACGCGCCCCTTCACCGCCGCGCGGGCACGCAATGCCGGGCTGGAGCGGATCGCGGAGGATCGCGACCTGCCCGATTTCGTCCATTTCGTCGACGGCGACTGTCAGCTTCAGCCCGGCTGGTTGCAGGTGGCCGCCGATTTTCTGGCCGATCATCCGCAGGTCGTCGTGGTCTGTGGCAGGCGGCGCGAACGCCATCCGCGGGCCTCCGTCTATAACCGGCTTTGCGATCTGGAATGGGATACGCCGGTCGGCGAGGAACTGGCCTGCGGCGGCGACGCCCTGATGCGCACGCAGGCCCTGCTGGCGGTCGGTGGCTTTCGCGACGACCTGATCGCGGGCGAAGAGCCCGAGCTGTGCCTGCGCCTGCGTCGTGCGGGCGGGCAGATCTGGCGGCTGGATCACGAGATGGTACTGCATGACGCCGCCATGACCCGGTTTTCGCAATGGTGGCGGCGGGCAAGGCGGGCCGGTCACGCCTTCGCCGAGGGCGCGGCGCTGCATGGCGCCCCGCCCGAGCGGCATTGGGTGACCGAGACCCGGCGGGCGATCTTGTGGGGTGCGGCGCTGCCTCTGGCGATCCTGCTCGCGCTGGTGCTGATGCCTGCCCTGGGGGTGCTGTTGCTTCTGGCCTATCCGGCGCAGGTGCTGCGGATCGCGGCGCGGCACGGGCTGTCGCGGCGCGAATCCTGGGAATATGCGGCATTCACCGTGCTGGGGAAATTCCCCGAGGTGCTGGGGGTGCTGGGCTTTTGGAGGAACCGGCTGTTGGGGCGTCAGGGGCGGCTGATCGAATACAAGTGAGGCATCATTCCGCCCGTCGCAGCCCCAGTGCCGCTCGCACCTGCCCCGGCAGGATCGCGGCACAGCGGGCATAGCGCGGCACCAGCCGCCGCGGCGCCGACAGCATGCGCCAGACCCATTCCAGCGCCAGCCGCCTGACCCAAAGCGGCGCCCGGCGCTGGTTTCCGGCCAGAAAGTCCAACCCCGCCCCGACCGAGGCGAAGCCGACGGCCGGAGCCTCCCGCCGCCCGCGCGCCGCCAGAATCTCTTGTCGGGGCGCGCCCATCGCCAGAAAGCACATCCGCGCGCCGCTGGCCTGAACCTGACGCAGCAAGGCGCCTGCCTCGTCCGAATGCGGATCGAAGCCCATCGGCGGGGCGATGGTCGCCACGATGGGCGCGCCGGGCACCAGTTCGCACAGCCGGGCCGCCGCCGCCGTCAGCGCCTCATCGGTGCTGCCGACCAGTGCGACGGGACAGCCTTCTTCAGTCGCCAGCCGTACCAGCGGCACCACCAGATCCGACCCCGGCACAAGGCTGACCGGACGCCGCGCCAGCCGCGACAGCCAGATGATCGGATTGCCATCCGCCACGACCAGATCCTGCGCGGCATAGGCGGCGCGGAAATCCGCATCCTCCTTAAGCTTGACCAGATGATCCAGATTGATCGTGGCCAGCGCAAAGCCCCTGCCCGCCCGCCAGCGATCGCGAATCTCGGCCATCAAGGCGGGCTGGTCGGGCATGTTCACCGTGATCCGGTGATCGGGATAATCGAATTGCATCATGTCTCCGTAAGTGCCCGGACGCCGCGCCGCAGCAACTGCCCATTTGGGCAGCTGTCAAAGGCCTCACCAGTGCTTTTGCAAAGGTTCGTCCCGTGCTGGATACGATCTGTCAAGCCCTTGACCGGATCGCTGCGGTCGATACCGATGCCGCAGCCTGATCTGATCAGACGTCCAGTTCCTCGACGAAGCGGGCGTTTTCCTGAATGTACTGGAAACGCAGCTCGGGCTTCTTGCCCATCAGACGCTCGACCAGATCGCCGGTTTCGCCGCCCTCGTCGTCGTCGATCGCCACCCGGATCAGTTTGCGCGACTCGGGATTCATCGTCGTGTCCTTCAGATCCTTGGCGTCCATCTCGCCCAGACCCTTGAATCGCTGCACGTCGATCTTGCCCTTGCCGCCCAGCCCCTTGACCAGCATCCGTTCCTTTTCCGCATCATCGGCGACATAGACCCGATGCGCCCCCTGCGTCAGCCGATAAAGCGGCGGGCACGCCAGATAGAGATGGCCCTTGTCGATCAGCGGCCGCATCTGGGTAAAGAAAAATGTCATCAGCAGGCTGGCGATGTGGGCGCCATCGACATCGGCATCGGTCATGATGATGATCTTGTCGTAACGCAGGTCATCGACGTTGAACTTTGTGCCCATGCCGGTTCCGATGGCCTGACACAGATTGTCGATCTCCTGATTCGCGCCCATCTTGCTGGAGGCCGCGCCCAACACGTTCAGGATCTTGCCACGCAGCGGCAACAGCGCCTGATTGGTCCGGTTGCGAGCCATCTTGGCGCTGCCGCCCGCGCTGTCGCCCTCGACGATGAACAGCTCGGTGCCGTCGCGGGCCGAATTCGAGCAATCCACCAGCTTGCCCGGCAGGCGCAGCTTCTTGGTCGCGGATTTGCGGGCGGTTTCCTTTTCCTGACGGCGGCGCAGCCGTTCCTCGGCCCGCAGGATCAGGAAATCGAGGATCGCGCCTGCCGATTTCGTGTCCGAGGCCAGCCAGTTGTCGAAATGGTCGCGCACCGCGCCCTCGACCAGACGCGCGGCCTCGGTCGTGGCCAGCCGGTCCTTGGTCTGGCCGACGAATTCCGGTTCGCGGATGAAGCAAGACACCAGCGCGCAGCCGCCGGTCAGCAGATCCTCGCGCGTGATCTGGGCGGCCTTCTTGTTGCTGACCCGTTCGCCATAGGCGCGAATACCCTTGAGGATCGCGGCCCAGAAACCGGCCTCATGCGTGCCACCCTCGGGCGTGGGGACTGTGTTGCAATAGGACTGGATGAAACCGTCGCGCGACGGCGTCCAGTTGATCGCCCAATCCACCTTTCCCGGCGCATTGAAACGCTTGAAATCGACGCTGCCGGCAAAGGGACGGTCGGCATAGGCGGTCGCGCCGCTCAGCGTCTCGGACAGGTAATCGGCCAGCCCGCCGGGGAAATGGAAGGTCGCCTCGCGCGGGGTTTCGCCGTCGTCGATCTCGGATTTCCAGCGGATTTCCACGCCCGAGAACAGATAGGCCTTGGATTTCACCATCTTGATCAGCCGCGCGGGCTTGAAGCGGTGATGGCCGAAGATTTCCTCATCCGCGTGGAAGGTGACGGTGGTACCGCGCCGGTTCGGGGCGGCGCCGATCCGTTCGACCGGCCCCTGCGGGACCCCGCGCGAAAAGCTTTGCTGGAACAGTTCCTTGTTGCGGGCCACCTGCACGACCATGCTGTCGGAAAGCGCGTTGACGACCGAGGCCCCGACCCCGTGCAACCCGCCCGAGGTCTGATAGGTATCGCCCGAGAACTTGCCGCCCGCATGCAACGTGCACAGGATCACCTCCAGCGCGGATTTGCCCGGGAACTTCGGATGCGGATCAATGGGAATACCGCGGCCATTGTCGCGGATCACCACGCTGAAATCGGCCAGAAGCTCGACCTCGATGCGGCTGGCATGTCCCGCCACGGCCTCGTCCATCGAGTTGTCGAGGATCTCGGCCACCAGATGATGCAAGGCGCGTTCATCGGTGCCGCCGATATACATGCCGGGTCGCTTGCGAACGGGCTCCAGCCCCTCCAGCACCTCGATCGAGGCGGCGGAATAGCTGTTGGCGCTTGCGTCGGCGGCGGAAAGAAGATCGTCGGCCATTCGTCTGCTCGTTCTTGTTCTGATGCGCGCGGACTATCTCATGTCAGGGCGGGGCGCGGCAAGGGCTTGCGGCGCGCAGCGGCTGCCACCTGTTCCGCGCACCCTTGGCGGCTTCCTGCCGGAATTGGCAGAGCGGCTTGCCGCAGCGAAACCAGGGACCCGGAATTTGATCCTGCTCAAGGTGGTCAGGCGGCGGATCGTGTATCATCCGCCGCATTGTGACGAGTTCATTTTGTGAGGTGATGATGACCGAGATTGCCGCCCCCACCACCATCGAGGCCCGTCCGGCCGTACCCCCGGTTGAGGCCCAGCCTGTCCCCGCACCGCATCGAAGGTCGCGCAGGTCGGCCGTGCAGGGCTTTGAAAACGGCCGATATCCCTATTCAAGCCGCATGGGCCGACGCGCGTATGAGGCCGAAAAGGCCCTGCTTCAGGCGGAACTGCTGAAAGTCCAGCTTTGGGCGCAAGAAACCGGCCAGAAATTCGTGATCCTGTTCGAGGGTCGCGACGCCGCAGGCAAGGGCGGCACGATCAAGCGCTTCAACGAGCATCTGAACCCGCGCTTCGCCCGCGTCGTCGCCCTGAACAAACCGACCGAGGAAGAGCGCGGCCAGTGGTATTTCCAGCGCTACGTCCAGCACCTGCCGACCTCGGGCGAAATGGTCTTCTACGACCGCAGTTGGTACAACCGCGCTGGCGTCGAGCGGGTGATGGGCTTTTGCAACCCGAACGAATACCTGGAATTCATGCGTCAGGCGCCCGAATTCGAGCGGATGCTGGTTCGCTCGGGGATCAGGCTTTACAAATACTGGTTCTCGGTCACCCAGGACGAACAGCACCGCCGCTTTCTCTCGCGCGAGACGGATCCGCTGAAGCGCTGGAAGCTGAGCCCCATCGACAAGGCCAGTCTGGACAAGTGGGCCGACTATACCGAGGCGAAAGAGGCGATGTTTTTCTATACCGACACCGCCGACGCGCCCTGGGTCATCGTCAAATCGAACGACAAGAAGCGCGCCCGGCTGAACTGCATGCGCCATTTCCTGTCCACGCTGGATTATCCCGACAAGGATCTTGCGGTGGTGACGCCCCCCGATCCGCTGCTGGTCGGGCAGGCCAGCCACGTGGTCCATGGCGCCGCCCATATCCTGGGTGCGGCGCAGCATCCCGATAAGCGCCAACGGAGATCAAGGCAAGACATACCCGCGAAAGAGGCCCAAGGCGCATCAGCATCCTAGCGTAACCATCTGATTTTCAGTAAAACTGTCAAACCAGTACCGATGTCGCGGCGATCCTTGCGGCGGCGGCATCGGACGGATCCACCCCGCGGCAGGCGGGCGGGAAAAACACCCCGACTTGATACAGATCAAGGCAGGTCCGCGCCGCCCGGCCTAGACAGGCCCTGCGAAACAGGAGCCAACCCATATGTCCAGCCCGCAGATGGACCCGCCAGGTCTGTATGCCGCGCGAGAACCGATCTTTCCCAAACGAGTCAAAGGCAGGTTCCGCACTCTCAAGTGGGTCGCCATGGCGATCATGCTTGCGATCTATTACATCACCCCGTGGATCCGCTGGGACCGCGGCCCGAACATGCCCGATCAGGCGGTGCTGGTGGACCTTGCCAACCGCCGTTTCTTCTTTTTCTGGATCGAGATCTGGCCGCATGAATTCTATTTCGTCGCGGGCCTTCTGGTCATGGCGGGGCTGGGGCTGTTCCTGTTCACCTCGGCGCTGGGACGGGTCTGGTGCGGCTATGCCTGCCCGCAGACGGTCTGGACCGACCTGTTCACCATGGTCGAGCGCTGGGTCGAGGGCGACCGCAACAACCAGTTGCGCCTGCACCGGCAGAAATGGAACAGCCAGAAGATCCGGCTGCGCGCTGTCAAATGGTCGCTGTGGCTGCTGATCGCGCTTTGCACGGGGGGCGCGTGGGTGTTCTATTTCACCGACGCGCCGACGCTGCTTGGCAACCTGCTGGCCGGGCAGGCCCATCCGGTCGCCTATATCACCATCCTGACCCTGACCGCGACGACCTTCTTCTTCGGCGGCTTCGCGCGCGAACAGATCTGCATCTATGCCTGCCCCTGGCCACGCATCCAGGCCGCGATGATGGACGAGGACACGCTGACCGTCGCCTATCGCGAATGGCGAGGAGAGCCGCGGGGCAAGGCGCAAAAGGGCACCGCCGCCGCGCCGCAGGGCGATTGCATCGACTGCATGGCCTGCGTGAACGTCTGCCCGATGGGGATCGACATCCGCGACGGACAGCAGATGGAATGCATCACCTGCGCGCTGTGCATCGACGCCTGCGACGAGATCATGGAGCGCGTGGGCAAGCCGCGCGGCCTGATCGACTATCTGGCGCTGCGCGACGAAGAGGCCGAACGCACCGGCGCCGCCCCCCGGCCGGTCTGGAAACATGTCCTGCGTCCGCGCACATTGCTGTATTTCACGCTGTGGTCGGGGATCGGCGTGGCGCTGGTGGTGGCGCTGTTCATCCGCTCGGCGGTTGACCTGAACGTGACGCCGGTGCGCAACCCGACCTTTGTGACCATGTCCGACGGCTCGATCCGCAACACCTACGAGCTACGGCTGCGCAGCAAAGAGCACGAGCCCGCGACCTATCGCATTTCGGTGGGCGGCGATGGCACGCAGGATCTGGTTCTGGCCATCGAGGGCGCGCAAGACGACAATGTCGTGGTTCCCGCCGACCAGACGCTGGAACGCCGGGTCTATCTGACCGCGCCGCCGCAATCGGCTCTGGCCCGCACCCCCTCGCAAAAGATCGATCTGGTGATCGAGAATATCGACAACCCGGCGCGCGCCTCGGTCGCGACCGTCTTTCACGGAAAGGGCCAGTGACATGAAACGCGAACTGACCGGCCGCCATGTTCTGGCCATCACGCTTTGCGCTTTCGGTGTCATCGTCGCGGTCAATCTGGTGATGGCCTTCAAGGCGGTGGGCACCTTTCCGGGGCTGGAGGTGCAAAACAGCTATGTCGCCTCGCAAAGCTTCGACCGCGACCGGGCGGCGCAGCAGGCGCTTGGCTGGACCGTCCAAGCAGGCCATGACGGGCAGCGGCTGACGCTGGAAGTCACCGACCCTCACGGCCAGCACCCGATGATCCGCGAACTGTCGGCGACGATCGGCCGCCCGACCCATATCCGCGAGGACCGGGTGCTGGACCTCACCTATGACGGCGGCATCTTCAGCGCCCCCGCCGATCTGGCTGCGGGCAGCTGGATCCTGCATGTGACGGCGACGGCGGCTGACGGAACCGAGTTCCGCCAGCGTCTGGACCATATCGCCCGCAACTAGGAAAGGGGACCCCATGGCCGAACTCTCCGCCGCGCGGATCAGCGCCTGCCCCGCCTGCGACGCAGCCCCTCTGGCCGAACGGCTGGCCGACAGGGCGCAACCGCAGGCCAGCGGCGATCTGATCCTGTCGCTGCCCGCCGCCCATTGCGCCGCCTGCATCACCGATGTCGAACGCGCGCTGACCGCCCTTCCCGGCGTGCGCAGCGCGCGCGTCAACCTGACCCTGCGTCGCGTCACCGTCGATGCGCCCCAACTGACCGCCGAGGACCTGATCCCGGTCCTCGGCGCCATCGGCTTCGATGCGCATGAACTCGACCCTGACGCCCTCTCGGCCACCACCGCAGACCGTCAGGGCCGCGACCTGCTGATGCGGATCGGCGTGTCCGGTTTCGCGATGATGAACATCATGATCCTGTCGGTCGCCGTCTGGTCGGGGGCCGAGGACGCGACCCGCGACCTGTTCCACTGGATTTCCGGTGCCATCGCCCTGCCCACGGTGGCCTTCGCGGGCCGGCCCTTCTTCTCCAGCGCCTGGCGCGCGCTCAAGGCTCACCGCCTCAACATGGATGTACCGATCTCTCTGGCGCTGGCCAAGACGCTGGCGATCTCGCTTTTCGAGACCATTCTCTCGGGCCATCACGCCTATTTCGACGCGGCGGTGATGCTGTGCTTCTTCCTGCTGATCGGGCGCTATCTCGACCACCGCACCCGCGCCCTCGCCCGCTCTGCCGCGGCCGAGCTTTCGGCCCTCGAAGTCCCCCGCGCCACCCTGCTTCGCACTCCTTCCAAATACCTTGCAGGGGGTCCGGGGGACGCAATGTCCCCCGGCCTCGCCATCAGCGCCATGGCCGAGGAAACCGTGCCCGTCTCGACCCTTCGCCCGGGCGACCTGATCCGCATCCGCCCCGGCGGCCGCATCCCCGCCGATGGCGAGATCGTGGACGGACATTCCGAAATCGACCGCGCCTTGCTGACCGGCGAGACCCTCCCCGTCCCCGCCGCGCCGGGGCTGGTGCTGTCGGCGGGCGAGGTCAACCTGACCGGGCCGCTGGTCATGCGGGTGATGGCCGCGGGCCGCGACAGCTCGCTCGCCCGGCTGACCGCATTGGTCGAGGCCGCCGAATCCGCGCGTGGTCGCTATACCTCGCTGGCCGAGCGTGCCTCCCGCGCCTATGCGCCGGTGGTGCATGTGCTGGCGCTGGTCAGCTTCGCCGGCTGGTTCTGGGCCACGCGCGATCTGCGGCTGTCGGTCAATATCGCGGCGGCGGTGCTGATCATCACCTGCCCCTGCGCTCTGGCGCTGGCGGTGCCCGCAGTGGCCACGACCGCCTCGGGACGGCTGTTCCGGCGCGGGCTGCTGATCAAGGACGGCACCGCGCTGGAGCGTCTGGCCGACGTCGATACCGTCGTTTTCGACAAGACCGGCACCCTGACACTGGGCCAGCCGCAACTGGTCTCGCCCGATCCCCTGCCCCGATCCCTGCACCCCGTCGCGCGGGCGCTGGCCACCGCCTCGTCGCATCCATTGTCGCAGGCGCTGGCCTCGGCCCTGAAGGACACCCCACCCGCGCAGCTGGACGACCTGCACGAACAACCGGGCTTCGGCGTCGCCGCGCGCTGGAACGGCCAGCAGGTGCGTCTGGGCCGCGCCGACTGGCTGGGCGCCCATGACACCAGCGACGATGCGCCGACCAGCGCCACATGGCTGGCCATCGGCAGGCAGACTCCGATCCGGCTGGACTTCACCGACAGCCTGCGGCCCGGCGCCGCCGAATGCGTCAGCAGCCTGCAACGGCAGGGCGTCCGCGTCATCCTGCTGTCCGGAGACCGCCCCGCCGCCGTGGCCGATATCGCGGCGCGTCTGGGCATCACCGAATATCATGCGGGCGTCTCGCCCCAGGAAAAGGCGGCGATGGTCACCGGGCTGGGCCAGCAGGGCGCGCATGTGCTGATGGTGGGCGACGGGCTGAACGATACGGCGGCGCTGGCCTCGGCCCACGCTTCGATCTCGCCCGCCTCGGCGCTGGATGCCGCGCGGGTGGCCAGCGACATGGTGCTGACCGGCAAGGATCTGGCGCCCGTCGCCGATACGCTGACCGTGGCCAAAGCCGCGACCCGCCGCATCCGCGAAAATTTTGCCATCTCGTTCGGATATAATTTCATTGCCGTGCCGGTGGCGATCGCGGGCTTTGCGACACCGCTGTTCGCGGCGCTGGCAATGTCAATCAGTTCGATCACCGTCACGCTGAACGCATTGCGGCTGCGCAAGGCACAAGGAGAAACGCGATGGAAATCCTGACCATTCTGATTCCGGTCTCGCTGGGGCTGGGCGCAACCGGACTGGTCGCCTTCATCTGGGCCCTGAAATCGCGACAGTTCGAGGACCCCAAGGGCGACGCCGAACGCATCCTCAGCGACGCATGGGACGACCGGCCCAAACCGGACTGACCCGATCATGGCGGGCGGGATACCCCCTCCGCCATTTGCCAGGGCACTGATTCTGTAACCGCCCCCGACGGTATGGATGTGCCATATGTGGATGTATATGGACCCCGCCTGATTGCAACGGTTTGGTTGGCTCTGGTTCAGAGCTCGCCATTGCGGACGTATATCCGGCTTCTCCGAGCGGCCCGATCCTTCGTCGCCGCGAGCCCCGTTGGATTTCCGCGCGTTTCTTCCTTAATGCCCCCGTGACATCGACCTCTGCCGTGCCGGTCCACACATCAGGTGCTGGAAGCGATGGGAGCGACCCTTTCACCATCTCCGGCCAAGTTGCTGCAATGTGGCTCCTGCCCGGGTCGGGTCATCGGAACCATCATCCAAAACCGTATCGCCAATCCTGTCGTCGTCGTGGATGAGATCGAAAAAGCTGGCACCCCCGTCTCTACGAAAGGCAGCGTCTTCGGTAAGCGCGACGCCGATCCCCTCCTGCCATTTTTGAGTTGATGCCTTCATTCTCCACGCACATGTGCGGCGGAGGTTTTGGATTTGGAGAGAGACGGCAAAATGGGCGTCCAATTGGACGGCTCTATAGGCGTCGGGGTCTCGCGGCTTGAGGTGATCGGGGGGCCAAGCGGTCGTCGGCGGCGGACGAAGGCAGAGCGGGCGCGGATCGCGGCGGAGAGCATGATGCCCGGGGTGACGGTCGCAGATACTGCGCGCAAGCACGGCACGACCCGCTGGCAGATTTACGATTGGCGCAAGCAGATGGCGTTGTTGCAGAACTCCGTTTTCTGAGGGATTCACACTGCGAATCCAGTGGGCTAAGGGGCGAGTATGAGCAAGCCTGAGCCCACCCGCTACCGCACGATGAACTGGAAGTCCTACAACGATGCCTTGAAGCGGCGCGGGTCCCTTCTGATCTGGCTGGACAAGGACATGGTTTGGCGCGCACCCAAATCCGGATGCAATGGTCGGCCGCCGGTCTTCTCTGATGCCGCGATCCAGTTCTGCTTGATGGTGAAGGTTCTGTTCGGCCTGCCTCTCCGGCAAACGACAGGGATGGTGGCGAGCATCCTTTCGATGGCCGGGCTCGACTGGCGGGTGCCCGATTTCTCGACCCTGAGCCGCAGGCAGAAGCGCATCACGGTTCAGATCACGAGCCGCCGTGCGCCGGGGCCGCTGAACCTGCTGGTGGACAGCACCGGGATCAAGTTTCTTGGTGATGGGGAATGGCTTGCCCGCAAGCATGGCCCGCATCGCCGACGCCAATATCGTAAGGTTCATCTGGCGATGGACACGGCTACAGGTGACATCCGCGCCGTCGAATTCACCTCAAGCCGTGAAGGCGACAGCCCTGTTCTGCCCGACCTGCTCAACCAGATCCCAGAGGATGAACAGATCGGCACCGTCACCGGCGACGGTGCCTTTGACACCCGACGCTGCCACACCGCGATCCTGGATCGAGGCGGCACCGCTATCATCCCGATCCGGAGGAATGGCCGTCTCTGGAAGGAGGATTGCCCCGCAGCCAGGGCGCGCAACGAGATCCTCCGGGCAACCCAGCGCTTGGGCAGGGCCATATGGAAGCGCTGGTCAGGTTATCACGTCCGAAGCAGGATCGAGGCAAGGATGCGCTGCCTCAAGGCCTTCGGTGAACGCATCTCATCACGAGACCCGGACCGCCAGACCGCCGAAATCCATATCCGCATCGCCCTCATGAACCGCTTCAATGCCCTCGGATCCGCCGAGATCAAACGCGTGGCATGAACTCAACGCGGAAAGGGAAAACTGCGCTCACACACTGACTTCTGCAACAACGCCTATGGCCGATGAACGTCAAGAAACACCTCTGCGCCGCGCTGAAAGCCAGTCTGGAGGGCGGCAAGGTCAGGATGCCGGAAGTCGGTGCCCCGCTGCTTGAGGCCTTCACAGCCCTGTCCCGCGCCCGCAGCTACGGTATGAACGGCCCGAACCCGATCAGTTGGCAGGATCTGTTCGCATGGTCGCGGATGATGCGCCAGCCGGTCGAGCCGCGCCACGTCGAAATCATCATGGCTTTGGATGAGGTCTGGCTATCCCACGCCTACAGCAAGGAGCGGCAGGCACCGGAAGGCGTGAAGACGCTGCCGCCAGTTTCACAGCACCCGATCAACGCGGCGCTTCTGGACGCCATGCTGGGATGAATATGCAGTCGCATAGGTTTCTGAAAACTCAGGGGCGGCGGGATCGGGACCGCCATCGAGGCAAGCTGGGCAAAGGCCGCTTCGATGCCCTGGTGAAGGAACTGGTCGCGGTGATCCGGCTGGCATTCGAGGCCGGCGCGACAGCCACGTTGTTCGGGCTTGAAGGCCCGCTACGCCATGGCATCCGGTCCGATCTGTGCAGGCAGGGCTGGAAGTGGCAGGACGCCGACGACATGGCCCGCGAGATACTGGCGACGGCTTTCCGAAGGGTGAATGCCACGCGCCCAAGCTGGAACGAGGGGCAACTGGAATGGACAATTCAAGCCGGAACTCTGATAGGTCGCGCTTCATGCGCTCGCTGTCACAAGCCGCTGCCGGATGGCAGGCCGAAGTTTTGCAGCGATCTGTGCAAGCAAAGCCATCACAACCATCTCAACAAGCTGAAAGAGATGAGCGAGGATCAGGTGGTCAGGTCTTCGATCCGCTGGATTTAAGGCATAGCTGCGAACAATGCGGCACCGTCTTTGAACGGTTTTCATATGGGGGCAGGCTATATTGTTCTTCCCGATGTGCCGAAGCCGCACGGACAGCGTTAGAGCGCCAAGCACGGGCCGCTGAGAACGCCAAGAAGCTATGCGTGCAATGCGACCGCCCGATGCCGCCGCACAAAAAGAGAAATGCCGTCTATTGTTCCAACAGTTGTGCATGTAAAGCGGCGGCGCGAAAAAGGGCGGCACGGTCGACCCCTCGGAAGTGCGAGACATGTGGAAATAAATTCCACCCTGACAGCGCCACCCGGCGCTTTTGCAGCCACGCCTGTTCTGTGGAGGCAACGCGCATTCATCCGACCCGTGAGTGCGAATGGTGCGGCGGTGAATACAGATCACGAAACAAAGGGGCGTCCTTTTGTTCGTTGTCCTGTGTGTCGAAAGCCGGATGGGCCTCCGGTCGGCTCAGACATTTCCCTCGCAAGTTGACCGCCGAGAGGTTGGATCGGCTGCTGGCACCACCCCGCCGGAAACGGCGCTACGTCCAGCGCCTCACCCGCGCCCGCCTCGATAAAATTCTAGACAGGCTCGCGAGGTAAAAATCTGTATCTCACTCTATGACAATCACTGCGCTGATGAAGTTAGGAGAGATAACATTTATAATTCGCCCTGGAAATGTTCGTGCGGGCATGTCCGACAGCGGTTTCGCATCTTCTCCGTCTGGTCCTGTGAGGATTATCTTCAATGCCTCGACGGCAGTATCCTCAAGCTTGAGGAGCGGATGCTCATATTTCTCTATTCTGCCCGTGAAACTTACTTCATCACCACCCTCAATTACACGGAATTCGTATCTTTTTCCGACTTCAAACATTTATTTCTCCAAGAAAACCAGTGGGGCCGGATATTCTTTCTATCCGGCACTCACGGTTAGCGATCCAAGCAGAGGAACAGATCTTCCGCGATATAGCTGTCGCCGGGGAGCATTCTAGTGGATGCTGGTTCGGCTCTTGTCTTTCCGCCCGCTTGGCAGATGCGCGTGGCCTCTGCCTGCGTTTTGGCCTTGGCTTGTTCTAGGGTGTCCGAAGTCAGTGTCGATCTTTGAATTTTCACGCTTGCGCCGTTGAAGTCGCTCACAATCGGGCTGACGGGCGCACATCCAGCAAGAGCACCTAAAATGATAGAACCGCAGACAAAAATCGGGCGCATGTTCAATCTCCGTTATCTGATTCGATAACGAATAATCACATAACGGTGACCACATTGATAGGCGGAAAGTAGCCTACTGCGCTCCACGCCGGATACGCACATAAGCTGATCAATCCCGCACCACCAGCTTACCGCGCCGCTCCTCAAGATAGATGCGGATCATCTCGGGCCTCGATGGCTCAGGGTCTAGCTTGGACCGCTGCTGGTCGAGCCAATCCAGAAGGTCAGGCTGCAGACGTACACCGACCAGTGTCCCGGTTTCTGGCGGGCGGCGCTTAGGTTTCGTGTTATCATGAGTTGACGTGTTCATAAATTGGTGTTATCACGAAAGCAGGCCGGACGGAAGTCCTACCTTCCACCCGGCCCTAACCGAAACACTGATCAACGGAGGATCAGCGAATGGCTATTCATTGCCATAACACAGTCGGCTTGCCTGTCGCCAGCCTGCACGAAATCCACGACATGCTCATCTTGGCGCTGGACGCCACCGAGCGCCGCACCGGCTATTCACAGGCCGAGCGAGAGGCCCGCAGCTACATGCGCGCTGCACTGCGCCGCACCGTCAAGCTGATGGAGGTGGCTGCATGACCGCCCTTGAACAGCATATTCAGAACCAGCAGAACCGCGCCTGCCAGCTTGTCGGTGTTCTCGAAGCCATTGCCACCTTGGACAATGAGGGCATCGCGGAAAATGCGGTCACGGCGCTTATACACGTCGCCCTCGATATAGCCCGTGAGGTCAACGATGGGCTGGATAGCGCCGCCCTTCCGAAAGGCGGTGCAGCATGAACCGCCGCGCCCTTCTCAAAGCCATTCCCGCCGTTGCCGCTGCTGGTGTTGTCCCGGCTGTGACGCTGTCGGGGGAGGTTCTGCCACCAGAAGATGAAACCCGGATCATTGCCTTGTTTCGACGCCATCAGGAGCTGGTTGACCAAGCCGCAGCCTACGGGAACGAGACACTCATCTTGGACGCCCCGGACGCCGAAGAGATCATGGATCGCCTGTTCTACAACGAGATCTTTGCAATCGAGGAAAAGATGATGTCGATCCCGTGCAAGACGCCGGGCGACTTCGCCGCCAAGATGATCGTGGCTACCAGCCGGGGCGAAGTATCCTCGGATTGGGAGGAAGGCGAGATCTGGGCCGAGGCCCGCGCTCTGGTGGGGATGATGACATGACGCAGGCGACTGAGCAAACCCCCGAGGGGCAAGAGATCCTCGACATATTTCACAAGCTGGACTCCACCAAGAAACTGATCTTTCTGGGCGGCTTCCGCGGCCTTTCGTCAGGTGTGTTCACCGTCGAGCAGTTCCAGCAGTGGGTGCAGGAGCGGTTCGACCGGCACGACGCCGGGGAGAAATTGACCGTCGCTGATCTGGAACTGCCGAAAAGCTGACAGCCCGCCCCCGGCTTCGGTCGGGGGCAGAACCCTCATGCGACAATTTTTCTTTGGGGGATTAATTGGCGCGATAAACTGAAAGTAAACTGATAAAAATGTTAAATATCAATTCATTAGTCGGATTATTTGGCGGACGGGAATGGGAGTCGAACCCACCCGGGACAGGCTCGCTGCCCCAACCAGATTTGAAGTCTGGCCGCCCCACCGGGGACGATTCCCGTCCGTGATCCTGTCGTGCAGGTCAACCTAATGGCTGAGGCGCGCAGTCTCAAGCGATCCCGGCGCGATTTTCGTGGATTTACCCTAACTTGCGGGCAGGAAACTGGCCGCGATCCGGCGTTGTTGCGGCGCGTGGCGATGCTCGACCAGATAGATGCCCTGCCATGTGCCAAGGTCCATCCGGCCCGAAACAACCGGGATTTGCAGGCTGACGGGCAGGATCGCGGCCTTCAGATGCGCGGGCATGTCATCGGGCCCTTCACTGCGATGGGTGATCCAGCGCATCGACGGGTGATCGGCCTGCGGCGCGATCCGGTCCAGCCACGCCAACAGGTCCACTTGCACATCGGGATCGGCATTTTCCTGGATCAACAGCGAACAGGACGTATGGCGCACCATCAGCGTCACCACCCCGTCGTCCGCGCCGATATTGTCCAGCCAGTTGGCAACCTCGCGGGTGAAGTCATGGCAGGCCCGGCCGTCTGTGCGGATGGTAAAGCGGGTATTCATTCGGCGGCCTCCGGCCCCTCGATGCCGGGCAACGCGCCGCCGTCATGGTCCAGCCCGATCTTCTTCTGCGTCCGCGCGCCCAGTTCGCGCAGCATCTCGACCTGACGGATGACATTGCCCGAGCCGCGGGTCAGCCGGTCCATCGCCTGCCCATGAGAGCGGCTGGCCTGATCCAGCGCCCGGCCGACGGCCTCCATCGAATCGACGAAACCGGCCACCTTGTCATAAAGCGCGCCTGCGCGGCGGGCGATCTCCATCGCATTGCTTTCGCGGCGCTCGACCGCCCAGATATGTTCGACCGTGCGCAGGGTCAGCATCAGCGTGGTGGGCGTAGTCAGCCCGACACCGCGTTCCAGCGCAAAGCCTGCCAGCCCCGGATCGGCGCGCAGAGCCTCGGAGAACGCCCCTTCAATCGGGATGAACATTAGAACGTAATCCACTGAATTATCATCCATTCGATGATAACCCTTGTCGGACAGCGTGGTGATGTGATTGCGCATGGCGGCAACATGGCGGCGCAGGGCAGCGTCGCGTTCGGCGGCGTCCTCGGCATTGACGGACAATTCGTAATCGTTCAGCGAGACCTTGCTGTCCACGACCATGATCTTGTCGCGCGGCATCTTCACCACGACATCGGGACGCCACAGCTTGCCCTCTTCGTCGCGCCAGCTGGCTTGCGTCTCGTAATGGGTGCCCGCCTCCAGCCCCGATGTCTCGAGGATGCGTTCCAGCACCATTTCGCCCCATGCACCCTGCCGCTGTTTTTCACCCTTCAGCGCGCGGGTCAGGTTCACCGCCTCGCGCGAGATATCCTCGGACCGCTGATGCAGGAAGGTGATCTGTTCGCGCAGCCGCGCGCCCTCTTCGTCCAGCACCTTGTTGCGGGCCTGCAATTCGGTCTGGAAACGATGGACTTGGTCGCGGAACGGGGTCAGCAGAGCCGAAAGCTGTTCGCTCTGCACCTTCTGCATGTCGGCGCCCTGCAAGCGCAGGGTCTCGGCCGCCATCAGCTTGAACTGGCCGGACATTTCCTCGCGCAATTCGCGCAAGGTGGCAATCTCGCGCTCGGCTGCCTCGCGGTCCTTTTGCGCGCCCAGACGCAGTTCCGCCAGGGCCCGTTCAGCGCGCGCGATCTCTTGTCGGGACTGGTGCAGCGCGTCGGTCAACCCGTCGCGTTCCTCGGTCAGTTCCGCCAGCCGGGCGGCCTGATGTTCTTGGCGGATTTCCTGCTGACCGATGCGCAGATCCTGCGACCGTGCCTGTTCGTCCAGCCGCGTCAGCCGCGATTGCAGATCGGAATTCTGCCCCCGTGCCACCGCCAGATCGCGACCCCGCTGCACCAGCAGCAGCACCGCGCCGATCGCGATCACGGCCAGCACCGCCAGAAGGATTCGCAATGTTGGCAGATCGTTCAGCGCGGTTTCAATGGCTTGCGGCATGAGGGTTCCTTCACATTCCGCCGCCAGTGTTCATGTTTTGTGCGCAAATGCAAGCGGCGCGGGCATCCCTGCCCGCGCCTGCCGGATTTACTGATCGAGGAAGGAGCGCAGCTTGCGCGAGCGCGACGGATGCTTCAGCTTGCGCAGCGCCTTGGCCTCGATCTGGCGGATACGTTCGCGGGTGACGCTGAACTGCTGGCCGACCTCTTCCAGCGTGTGGTCGGTGTTCATGCCGATGCCGAAACGCATCCGCAGAACCCGTTCCTCGCGCGGGGTCAGGCTGGCCAGAACCCGGGTCGTGGTTTCCTTGAGGTTTTCCTGAATGGCGCTGTCCAGCGGCAGGACGGCGTTCTTGTCCTCGATGAAATCGCCAAGCTGGCTGTCCTCCTCGTCCCCGATGGGGGTTTCGAGGCTGATCGGCTCCTTGGCGATCTTCATCACCTTGCGGACCTTTTCCAGCGGCATCTGCAGCTTTTCGGCCAGTTCCTCGGGCGTCGGTTCGCGGCCGATTTCATGCAGCATCTGGCGGCCGGTACGGACCAGCTTGTTGATCGTTTCGATCATGTGGACCGGGATGCGGATCGTGCGGGCCTGATCGGCGATGCTGCGCGTGATCGCCTGCCGGATCCACCAGGTGGCGTAGGTCGAGAACTTGTAGCCGCGGCGGTATTCGAACTTGTCCACCGCCTTCATCAAGCCGATATTGCCTTCCTGGATCAGGTCGAGGAATTGCAGGCCCCGGTTCGTGTATTTCTTGGCGATCGAGATCACCAGACGCAGGTTCGCCTCGACCATTTCCTTCTTGGCCTGCCGCGCCTCCTTCTCGCCACGCTGGACCTGATTCACGATGCGGCGGAATTCCTCGATATCGACGCCGACATACTGACCCACTTCGGCCATGTCGCCGCGCAGCTTTTCCACCTGCGGGCGCGAGCGGTCGAACAGCGCCTGCCAGCCACGGCCCGATTGCTGCATCATGCGGTCAACCCAGGTCGGGTCCAGCTCGCAACCGCGATAGGCGTCGATGAATTCGCGCCGGTTGATGCGCGCGGCATCGGCCAGCTTGACCATGCCGGAATCGATGGTGACGATGCGGCGGTTGATGCCGTACAGCTGATCGACCAGCGCTTCGATCCGGTTGTTGTGCAGGTGAAGCGAGTTCACCAGCACCACGATCTCGCTGCGCAGTTTCTGATAGGCGATCTCGGCGGCGGCGGAAAAGCTGCCATCCTCGTTCAGCGTGGCCGACATGCGCTGGTCCTGAAAATCGGCCAAACGTTCGTAATCGAGCGCGATCGATTCCAGCGTTTCCAGCACGCGGGGCTTGAGGCTGGCCTCCATCGCGGCCAGCGACAGGTTGGCGCCCTCCTCGTCCTCTTCATCGTCATCGCTGCGCATGGGATTGCCATCGGCATCCAGTTCCTCGCGCTTTTGCGATACGCTCGCGGTGGCGGTGGCGGTGGCGGCTCCGGTGCTGTCGGTGGCGACTTCGGTCAGCTCTTCCTCGCCCTCTTCGTCGCCATCCAGAGACTGGCCGAAGGTGGTTTCCAGATCGATCACGTCGCGCAGAAGGATGTCTTCGTCCAGCAGCTCCTGCCGCCACATGGTGATCGCCTTGAAGGTCAGCGGGCTTTCGCACAGCCCGGCGATCATCGTGTTGCGGCCCGCCTCGATCCGCTTGGCGATGGCGATCTCGCCCTCGCGCGACAGCAGTTCGACCGAGCCCATCTCGCGCAGATACATGCGCACCGGATCGTCGGTGCGGTCCAGCTTTTCGGTCTCGCTGGAGGCCAGAGCCACTTCGCGCGATCCCGAATCGGTGGTGGCCACAGCGCCGCCCTCGGCCTCTTCCGCGCCCTCTTCGTCCTCGATGACGTTGATGCCCATTTCGGACAGCATCGACATCACATCCTCGATCTGTTCACTGCTGACCTGTTCGGGCGGAAGCACGGCGTTCAGCTGGTCATAGGTGATGAAACCACGTTCGCGCGCCTCGGCGATCATGCGCTTGACGGCCGCCTGGCTCATGTCCAGCGTGTGCGCATTATCGTCCTTGTCGGTCTTGTCGTGTTCGTCGTCCTTGGCGGCCATTGACGGCTCCTTCTGGGGCGGACACCCACGGCTGGTCCGCGAATCGTCTGGGAATCGGTTGTCGTTTTTACCCCGCTTCAAAAGCGAATCAAAGGCCGGGGTCGCCAATGATTCGCGAATCAGGTGCCGATTCGGCGAATCAGCCTAGCGTCGCGGTGGTTTGCGCCAGATTTCACCGCTGAGCCAGGTCTGAAGCTGCGCTGAAAGCGCATCGCGATCCTCGTTCAGATCGCCGGAATCCTCCATGTCCGGGCGCTCGGCGCGGTGCCTTGCGCGCGCTGTCTGCTGCATGCGCCAGGTCAGGCCCTCATCGACCTCACCCTGTATCTCTGCTTCGGCGCGTGCCAGTTCGGCGCTGGCTGCGCGATGGGCCTCCAGCCGGTCCAGAAGATTCGTCAGGATGGCGGCCGCGGCCTCGGCATCCTGCTGTTCGATCACGGCGGGGGTCAGGCCCAGATGGGCGTCGGCGCGCAGGGTTTCAAGGGCCTGCCGTCCGGCATCGCTGCTGTCCGCAACCAGAAGATCATGAAGCAGCGCCGCCCGGCCCGGATCGCGGGGCGACAGCCGTTCAAGGCGGGGTTCGGCGGCGGCGATCATCTCGGGGCGCAGGGCGCAGATCAGCAGGGCCGCGCCTTCCAGCAGCGCCGGACCCGCATTCGGACCGTCCAGCGGGATGGCGGGGATCGGTCCGGTCGCGGCCATCGAGGCCTTGCCGGACCGCGCGGGCCTGCCGCCCGCGGGGCGCCCCCCCTGACCACGATTGCCCGGGGGACGGTTGCCGAACAGCTCCCACCGCTTGCGGCGGATTTCCTCGGTATAGTGGCGGCGGGTCAGTTCGTCGGGGATCCGGGCGATGGCCTCTTGCAGGCGGCGGTCCAGCGCGGCCTTGCGTTCGGGGCTGTCGAAACGCTGGCCTTCGGTTTCGCGGGTCCAGAGCAGGTCGATCAGCGGCCGGGCCTGATCCAGCAGCGCCCGCATCGCCCCGGCCCCGGCGGATTTGATCAGGTCATCCGGGTCCTGCCCCGCCGGCAGCAACACGAAGCGCAGCGCCTGCCCCGGCCCGGTCATCGGCAGCGCCAGATCGATCAGCCGCTGCGCCGCGCGCAACCCCGCCGCATCGCCGTCCAGCGCGATCACCGGCTCGGGCGAGATGCGCCACATCAACCGCAGCTGATCCTCGGTGATCGCGGTGCCGAGGGGGGCGACGGTGCCCTCGAAACCGGCGCGGGCCAGCGCGATCACATCCATGTAGCCCTCGGCCACGATCAGCGGCTGACCCTTGGCCACCGCCGCCCGCGCCGGACCCAAGTGATAGAGGTTGCGGCCCTTGTCGAAGAGCGGCGTTTCCGGGCTGTTGAGATATTTGGCCCGGGCATTGGGGTCCATCGCCCGGCCGCCAAAGCCGATCACCCGGTCGCGGCCATCGCGGATCGGAAAGATGATGCGGCCCCGGAACCGGTCATAGGCCGCCCCGCCATCATCCGGGCGCGCGGACATGCCCGCCTCGACGATCTGCGATTCCTCGAAGCCCTTTTCGCGCAGGGCGCGCGTCAGGGCGTGGCGGTTGTCGGGGGCAAAGCCGATCTCGAACCGGTCGAGCGCCGGCTGGTCCAGCCCGCGCCGGGTCAGGTAATCGCGCGCCTCTGCCGCAGCCGCCGTCTGGAGTTGCAGGCGGAACCAGCGCAGCGCCGCTTCGGTCACCTTGAGCAGCTGGTCGCGCCGGTCGCTGCGTTCGCGGGCGCGCGGATCGGGTTCGGGCAGCGACATCCCGGCCTCGGCGGCAAGGAAGCGGACCGCATCCATGAACTCCATCCCGTCGGATTCGCGCAGGAAGGTCAGCACATCGCCCTTGGCCTGGCAGCCGAAGCAGTAATAGAACCCCTTCTGGTCGTCGCAATGGAAGCTGGCCGATTTTTCCTGATGGAAGGGGCAAGGCGCCCACCAGTCACCCCGCGCCTGATTGGATTTGCGCAGATCCCAGACCACCTTGCGCCCGATCACGCGACTGATCGGCACTCGGGTGCGAAGCTCGTCAAGGAAACCGGGTGGCAGACTCATGGCGCGAGTATCGGCTGACGCGGCATTCGGGGCAAGCGGTGGAAGAGGGATATTTGAACACCAGAGATGAGGCAGGCCGGAGGGCGGGAAAGCCCGTTGTGGCGGTGGCGCGGGCGACGTAATCTGCGCGGATGGATATTCGCATGATCGCCGTCATATGTGTTTCGGGTCTTGCCGGTTGCGCGGGTGAGGCGGAGGATTATCCGCATCTGTTGCCGACCGCGCAGATGCTGGCCGAGCCGGCCCTGCCCGCCCATGCCGGCACGGGGGGCGCCGAAGCCGAGGCCCAGTTGTCAGCCCGTGCCGCCGCGTTGCGCAGCCGGGCTGCCGGTTTGCGCGGGCCGGTGATCGAAGCCGACAGTCCGGCGCGGCGGCAAATCATGCGGCCCGAGTGACGGCACGGTTGCCCTGATGCGAATCCGTCGGTAAAAAATTCTTACCAATCATGCGGAGGCGACCATGTCCCTATTCCCCAAGCCGGCCATTACCTGCATCGAGGATCTGAAGGTTCTGCATAAGGCCCGCACGCCGCGGATGTTTTATGACTATGCCGAATCGGGCAGCTATACCGAACAGACCTTTCGCGAGAACACGACCGACTTCGCCCGCATAAGGCTGCGTCAGAAGGTGGCGGTGGACATGTCGAACCGGAGCCTTGCCTCGGATATGGCGGGGCTGCCGGTCTCGATGCCGGTGGGGCTGGCGCCGGTGGGGCTGACCGGGATGCAGCATGCCGATGGCGAGATTCTGGCGGCGCGGGCGGCCGAGACATTCGGGGTGCCCTTCTGTCTGTCCACCATGTCGATCTGTTCCATCGAGGATGTGGCCGCGCATACGACAAAGCCCTTCATGTTCCAGCTGTATGTGATGAAGGATCAGGCGTTTCTGGAGGCCATCATCGAACGGGCCAAACGCGCCAATTGCAGCGCATTGTTGCTGACGCTGGATTTGCAGATTCTGGGTCAGCGGCACAAGGATCTGAAGAACGGGCTGTCCGCCCCGCCCAAGCTGACCTTGCCGACGATGCTGAATCTGGCAACGAAATGGCGCTGGGGCATGGGGATGCTGGGCACCAGGCGGCGCTTTTTCGGCAATATCGTCGGCCATGCGAAGGGGGTTGGCGATACCTCGTCGCTGTCCAGCTGGACCGCCGAGCAGTTCGATGAGCGGCTGGACTGGGACAAGATCGCCCGGATCCGCGATCTGTGGGTCGGCAAGCTGATCCTGAAGGGGATCCTCGATCCCGAGGATGCGCGGATCGCGGCGGATTTCGGCGCCGATGCAATCATCGTCAGCAATCATGGCGGGCGGCAGCTGGATGGCGCGCTGAGCGCGATCCGCATGTTGCCGCATATCGTCGAGGCCGTGGGCGACCGGGTCGAGGTTCATATGGACAGCGGCATCCGCTCGGGTCAGGACGTGCTGAAGGCGCTGGCGTTGGGGGCCCACGCAACCTGGATCGGGCGCGCCTTCATCCACGGTCTGGGCGCGATGGGCGAGGCCGGGGTGAGCAAGGCGCTGGAGGTGATCCGCAACGAGCTGGACACCACCATGGCACTGTGCGGAGAGCGTGATGTGAAGGCCCTGGGTCGCCACAACCTGCTGCTTCCCAAGGGTTTCACCGACGAATATATGAGCTGAGGTGGATTATTCCGGCTGCCTTGGGACGGGCGCGGGCGCGGCCCTGCGCCGTCCAAGCCAGGGCAGCCGCGGCAAGGCAACCGCGATCAGCATGGGCAGCAGCAATCCACCCCAGAACATCAGCCACGGATTCCTGATGCCGAAATGCAGCAGCAGCAGGATGAAGCCCATATGCATCAGATATGTCACCGCCGATATGGTTGACAGGTCCACGAATGGCGCCGGAACCTCCAGACGGATGAAGGCGAGAAACAGCAGAGCCGAGAACCCATAGGCCAGCGGCGGAAATTCGGGCACCGTTCCCAGCGAGGTTCCGAAAACCGCCATATCCAGCATTGCCTCGCCCAGACGCAGGGCAATGACGATGGCAAGGCCAAGCCACAGCACCTTGGCCGATGGCAGAGCGTCGCGGCCATGACGCTCGACCCAGTCGGCCAGCAGATAGCCAAGCCCGGCGAAGGGATAGATTAGGAAAAGGCCGTTGCGGATCTCGTCCCCCTCCAGTCTCAGCCAGCCAAAAAAGCCCGCGAATTGCAGGAAACTGCCCGCAAGGCCAGTGACAAGGACGGTCGCGATCACCCGCCTGCGCCCCGAGGCTGCATCTGCCGCGCCATGCAGAACCAGCGCAAGGATCGCCGTCGCCAGCAACATTGCCGCCAGATACCACAGATGCATCGGCCCGAAGAACAGCCGCTGTGCAAGCTGCGCCGGGCCGGTGATGTCACGCAGCCAGATCGGTGCGTAGATCACGCACCAGATCAGATAGACCGAGAGCATCGCCGCGCTCCACCGCCGTAACCGGCCGCGCCGCATGGTATGGAACAGCCCCGCCCCGGTCAGCAACGCGAAAGTCGGCACCGTGGCCCGCAACAGACCGTTGCCGACCAGATAACCCCATTGCGGAATATGGTTCGACATCAGCCCCGCATGAGCCAGCACCACGCCAGAGACCAGCAGGATTTTGAGATAGTCAAGCGCATGATATCTGGGGGACATGAAATGATGACACTCTTAAATACTGGCGACTTTCCGCCGATTCTACATAATAGGCAAATATCCGCCGAGTCAAACTCTGCTTTTCGCAGGTGCAGTTTGACCTTCACTTTCCCCTGCGCTTCGGCTAAGGGACGCGACTTGTCGTCATGCACCCTTGGAGGATGGCGACTTAACCAAGGTAAAGGAACAGAATCATGGCCAAAGTGATCCCGGATCTGGTGGCCGAGCCGCGCGCGGGGACAGGCAAGGGGGCCGCCCGCCAAGCTCGTCGTGAAGGCAAGGTGCCCGGAATCGTATATGGCGACCACAAGGACCCGGTCTCCATCCAGTTCGACTTCAACAAGCTGCTGACCAAACTGCGCGCCGGTCGCTTCATGTCCACCCTGTGGAACCTGAAGGTTGACGGCCAGCAGGATGTGCGCGTGATCTGCCGCAGCGTGCAGAAGGACGTCGTCAAGGATCTGCCGATCCATATCGACTTCATGCGCCTGCGCAGCAACTCGAAAGTGAACCTGTATATCCCGGTCGAATTCGTGAACCACGAAACCTGCCCCGGCCTGAAAAAGGGCGGCACGCTGGTGACGGTGCGCGGCGAGGTCGAGTTGATCGTGACCGCCGGTGACATTCCCGACCACCTGACGGTCGATCTGGAAGGTCTGGAAGTGGGCGACACCATCCATATCAACGATGTGAAGCTGCCCAAGGGCGTCAAGGCGACCATCGACCGGAACTTCGTCATCGCCAACCTCGCCGCTCCGTCGGCGCTGCGTTCCAGCGACGATGGCGGAGAGACCGAAGAAGAGACCGAAGAAGCCACCGAGTAATCGGGCGGGCGGTTTTGACGGAATGCAGGCCCCGGCAGGTGATTGCCGGGGCCTTTTTCTGTTGCGGTCCCGGTGTTCGCGCCCCTCGGCAGTATTTTCCAGCCTGTCACGCCCTTCACAGTCCGGCCTGCGGCGACAGGCCACATATGCGGGCTCAATTCCCTTTGACTTTGACGCGGCAAGGCGTTATGCGGCGTCCTTTGGCTCTTGCAGCCCCTTTCCAGGCGACTTGTGGGATTCGCTGACCGAGGGCAAGCGGCGCCTCCCATCGGGTGCATGCACCCCGCTGCCTGACATAGGTTAATGACCCAGATCGACATTTCCGCCCCGCTGGCCTCGGCGCTGGCTGCCAAGGGCTATGAGACCCTGACTTCCGTTCAATCCGCGATCCTGTCGCCCGATGCCGCGGGGCGCGACCTGCTGGTCTCGGCCCAGACCGGGTCGGGCAAGACCGTCGCCTTCGGCCTGTCCGTCGCGCCGCAGATCCTGCCCGATCAGCCGCCGCTGCTGCCCGTCGACCATCCGCTGGCGCTGGTCATCGCGCCGACGCGCGAACTGGCCTTGCAGGTGGCGCGCGAACTGGGCTGGCTTTACGCAGATGCCGGGGCGCGCATCGCGACCTGCGTGGGTGGCATGGATTACCGCACCGAACGGCGCGCGCTGGAACGTGGCGCGCATATTGTCGTCGGCACGCCGGGCCGTCTGCGCGACCATATCGAGCGTGGTGGGCTGGTGCTGTCCGACCTGTGCGTCGCGGTTCTGGACGAAGCCGACGAGATGCTGGATCTGGGCTTTCGCGATGACCTGACCTTCATCCTTGCCGCTGCCCCCGCCAGCCGCCGCACGCTGATGTTCTCGGCCACCGTCTCTCCCGATATCGAGGCGCTGGCCCGCGATTTCCAGCGCAACAGCCTGCGCATCAATGTCGCGGGCGATGCCCGCCAGCATGTCGATATCGAATATCGCGCCTTCAGCGTGCTGGCGCGCGACAAGGAAAACGCCATCTTCAACCTGCTGCGCTTTCACGAGGCGCAGCGGGCGATCATCTTCTGCAAGACCCGCGCCAATGTGAATCACCTGCTGGCGCGGATGGGCAATCGCGGCTTTCGCGTCGTGGCGCTGTCGGGCGAACTCAGCCAGCAGGAACGCAGCCACGCACTGCAATCGCTGCGCGACGGGCGGGCACGGGTCTGCATCGCCACCGATGTGGCGGCGCGCGGTATCGACCTGCCGGGGCTGGAACTGGTGATCCATGCCGATCTGCCGACCAATCCCGAAACGCTGCTGCACCGTTCCGGGCGCACCGGGCGGGCGGGGGCCAAGGGCGTCTCGGCGCTGGTGGTGACGCCCCCCGATTACAAGCGCGCGCAAAGGCTGCTGCAACGGGCCAGGGTCACGGCGGAATGGGGCAAGGCGCCCTCGGCCGATGAGGTTCGGGGCCGCGATGACGAACGCATGCTGGCCCATCCGGGCCTGACCGAACCGGTCGAGGACTCCGCGCTGGCTGCGCAGGTTCTGGAACGCTTTGGCGCGGAACAGGTGGCGCAGGCCTTTATCCGGCTGTGGCGCGAAGGCCGCCCCGCTCCCGAGGAACTGGCCGAGGCCGCCGCCCCTGATGCCGCCGCCCCACGAGAGCGGCGCGAATTCGGCGCGTCGGTCTGGTTCACGCTGTCGGTCGGCCATACCGGCCGGGCCGAGGCCCGCTGGCTGCTGCCCAAACTGTGCGAGGCTGGCGGGATCAGCCGCGATTCGATCGGTGCGATCCGGGTGCGGCAGGACATCACCTTCGTCCAGATCGCGGCCGAGGTCGCAGGCCAGTTCAAGGACGGGCAGGAAATCGGCGACGACCTGATCCTGCGCCAGATCGAGGGCGAGCCTGATTTTGACCGCCCCACATCCCGCCCTACGTCCCGCCCCGCACCGCGTGCCGAACGGGCGCGGCCGGAATATCCCCGGCCCGAACGCGCCAAACCGGCACCCGAGTGGCCCGCGCCGGACAAGACCACCCGCCGCAAGGCCCGCGAAGAGGCCATAGCCGAAGTGCTGGCCGATACCCCGCACGAGATCGCGGCCCCGGCGGAAGACGGCGCGAAGCCGCGCAAGGCCCGCTGGACCACCAGCGAACGCAAGCAGCGCGGCGCCAAAGCCGACGCGCCAAAGCCCCATCGCGGCAAGGCGACGGCCACCACCGGCAAGCCCCCGGCACGCAAGGCCACGGCCAGCAAGGGTGCCGACGCATGGCCGCGCCGCGCCCGGACCGAGGGCGGGGCCGCGAAACCGGGCCGCCCCCCCAAAGCGCCACGGCGCTGACGACCGCGACTGGCGCGGGGTGGCTTGCACCCCGGCGCCGGGGCGGTTAGCAGCATCGGCTCTCCATTCTCCGAGGGCGTCATGGCACAAGACATTCTGGCAATCGATTTCGGCACCTCAAACACGGCGGTGGCGGTGCTGCGCGACGGCCAGCCCCATCGCATCGCGCTGGAGGACGGGCAGGAAACCCTGCCCACGGCGGTGTTCTTTCCCCATTCGGGCGGGCCGATGCGGGTCGGAGAAGCCGCCGCCCAGGCGCTGATCGGCGGCGAGGAAGGCCGCTATATGCGGGCGCTGAAAAGCGTTCTGGGCACATCGCTGCTGCATGAAACCCGGCTGATCGGCGGCAAACGCCGCAGCATCGCCGCCATCATCAGCGCCTTTCTGACCCGCATCCGCGAACAGGCCGAATCCGCCACCGGCCAGCCCTTCCGCCGCGCCCTGTCGGGCCGCCCGGTGCATTTCCACAGCGCCGATGCGCAGCGCGACGCCCGCGCGCTGACCGATCTGCGCGACTGCTATCTTGCCGCGGGTTTCGATCACGTCGATTTCCTGCCCGAGCCCGAGGCCGCCGCCTTTGCCAGTCACGGCTTTGGCCGCGCGGGCGATCTGGGGCTGATCGTCGATATCGGCGGCGGCACCTCGGATTTCACCGTCTTTCGCAGCGACGGGTCACGCCTGCCACAGATCATCGCCAGCCACGGAATCCGTCTGGGCGGCACCGATTTCGACCATGCGCTGTCGATGGCCCATGCCATGCCCGTGCTGGGTCACGGCAGCCAGCTGCGCCGGGAAATGGGGCCGGGCCTGTTGCCGGTGCCGAATGCGACCTTTGCCGATCTGGCAACATGGGCCAAGATCCCGTTCCTCTATACCCCCGAGACCCGGCGCATGGCGCAATCCATGGCGCGGCTGGCGGTCGAGCCGGACAGGCTGAACCGGCTGGTCACGGTGCTGGAAGAGGAACTGGGCCATGATCTGGCCTTCGCGACCGAACGCGGCAAGATCGCGGCCAATTCCGGCGCCAATGACGCGCAGATCGCGATGGGCTTCATTCAGCGCGGCCTGTCCTCGCCGCTGACCCGGGACATGCTGGACCGGACCCTTGCGGGCTTTTCCACTGATCTGCGCAGTGCCGCGATGCAGGTGCTGGATCGGGCGGGCGTCGCACCCCGGCAGATCGGGCATGTGGTGCTGGTCGGGGGCTCCAGCCTGATGGATCTGGTCACCGGTATGGCGCAGCAGCTGTGCCCCGACGCGACGCAGGAACGGGCGCAGGCCTTTACCGTGGTGGTGGACGGGCTGGCGCTGGCCAGCGCGGCGGTCTGAGCCTTCAGCGCCAGATCTCGGAGCGGCCATCGCGGATCACATGGACCGCGCCCTGTTCGACCGAATAATGCGGCAGCCGCGCCATAGGCCAGCCAAGCGCCAGCACCCGCAGCATTCTCAGCGTGATGCCATGCGTGACGATCAGCGCCGGGCCGGTCAGCCCGTCCAGAAACGCGCGGCAGCGTGCCTCAAGCCCCGAAAACCCCTCGCCGCCGGGCACGCGGTCATACCAGTCCAGCCGCCCGCCGGTGAAGATCTCGGGCATCCGCGCGCGAAGCGCGGCATAGCTTGAGCCCGCATGATCGCCGATATCGATTTCGACCAGCCGGTCATCGCCCGCGAATGCGGCACCGTCAAAGACGATCCGGGCGCTGGCCTGCGCCCTGCCCTGCGTGCTGGCGTAACGCGCGGCATCCACCCCCGCGACCAGCCCGCGCTGACGTTCGGCCTGCGCGATCCCCTTGTCGGTCAGGGGCGAATCCAGCCTGCCCTGCAACCGGCCCGCAAGGTTCCACTCGGTCTGCCCGTGACGCATCAGGTAAAGATCAGGATACATCGCGCGCGCCCCGGCCAGATAAAAAAGAGGGGCCATCTCTGGCCCCTCGCTGCCCGACGGTCAAGCCGTTCTTCAGAACAGAAAGTCGTCACTGTCCATTTGTCCAAGCCGAAAATCCTCAATGATCAGCTTGTGGGCACCGACATTGATATGCACGTCGCTGCCCACCTGACGCGAGGCACCGCGCACATCGCTCCAGCTGTCCAGCTGGTTCCAACTGCGCAGGTCGATCTGATCGTCGCCGGGCTCGAAATCGGTGATCCGGTCGCGGCCACCGTTGAAGACGAAGCGGTCGGCGCCTTCGCCTCCGGTCATCACGTCGTTTCCGGCACCGCCATTCAGGGTATCGTTGCCCTCTCCGCCGAACATGATGTCGCGCCCGGCACCACCGAAGATCGCGTCATCGCCTTCGCCGCCCCAGGCGCGGTCGTTGCCGCTGCCCAGCCGGACGATGTCGTTGCCCTCGCCTGCCCTGACATAGTCATTGCCCGAGCCGCCGCGGATGGTGTCATTGCCTTCGCCCGCGAACAGGCGGTCATTGCCTGCACCGCCATCCAGCAGGTCGTTGCCGCTTGAATCGCGGATGATGTCGTTGCCCGCGCCGCCGAACAGGCGATCCTCGCCCTTGCCGCCGAAAATCCGGTCGTGGCCGGCGCCGCCATAGACCAGATCGTCATCATCGCCGCCGTGGATCGTATCGTTGCCGCCATTGCCCCGGATCGTGTCCTCTCCGTCGCGGCCATAGATGAGATCGGCGACCGAGGTGCCGTTCAGCCGGTTCGCCGAGCCATTTCCGTTGATGCGTGCCATCTGATCACCCTCTGACTGGAACAGGCCGGGCCGATCTGTCCGGCCCGACACCACAAGAACGCGGGGCATGAAGGTCTATTCCCGACATCCGCAAAAAAATCGCGGGCGCGGCGGTCAGACCGTGTCCAGATACAGCTCGACCGTTTCCTCGTCGGACAGTTCGGCCATGTAATGCAGCTCTTGCCGCTTGGTCATCAGGTAATTCTCGACCAGATGCTCGGGGAAGATGCGGCGGATCTCGGTGCATTTGTCAAAGGCTTCGATCGCCGCGCCCCAGTCGCCCGGAAGCTGGTCAAGGTTCTGGTCATAGGCGTTGCCCTTGAACGGCGCGGGTGGTTCCAGCCGGTCCTCGATCCCGTCCAGCGCCGCGCCAAGGATCGCGGCCACGGTCAGATAGGGGTTCACGTCGCCACCCGCCACCCGATGCTCGATCCGCCGCGCCTTCGGCCCCGATGACGGAATGCGGATCGCGGCGGTGCGGTTTTCATAGGCCCAGCCGATGCCGGTCGGCGCATGGGCATTGGGCACCAGCCGGTCATAGGAATTTTCATGCGGCGCAAACAGCAGGGTCGAACCGGGCATGGCCCGCAGGCATCCCGCCACCGCGTGACGCAACTGCTCTGTGCCCTCGGGGCCGCCATTGTCGAAGATGTTGCGTCCGGTCCGGTCGAGGATCGAGAAATGCATATGCATCCCCGAGCCCGACCACATCTCATAGGGTTTTGCCATGAAGCTGGCGGCAAAGCCGAACTGGCGGGCGATGCCCTTGACCAGCATCTTGAACAGCCATGTGTCGTCGGCGGCCTTCATCGGGTCGGCCTGATGCATCAGGTTGATCTCGAACTGACCCGGCCCGGCTTCGGAAATGGCGGTGTCGGCGGGCACATCCATCGTCTCGCAGGCGTCGTAAAGCGCGGTGAAGAACTGATCGAAGGCATCCAGCGCCTTGAGGCTGAGAACCTCGCCGCCGGTGCGGCGCTTGCCGGAACGCGGGCTGGGCGGCACCCGCAACTGGCGGCCGGAATCGTCGATCAGGAAGAATTCAAGCTCGGTCGCGACCACCGGCACCAGACCGGCGGCCTGATAGCGTTCGGCGACACGGGCCAGCGCCTGACGCGGATCGCCCTCATAGGGGCGGCCGTCGGGGTGGAACATCCACAAGGGCAGCAGCGCGGTCGGCGCATCCAGCCACGGCATCGGCAAAAAGCCGCGTTCGGTCGGCAGCAGCAGCCCGTCGGGATCACCGATCTCGAAGACCAGCGGGCTGTCCTCGACATCCTCGCCCCAGATATCGAGGTTCAGGACGGAATAGGGAAATTTCGTCCCCTCCTCCAGCAGCTTGTCGGCATGGCGTGCAGGCAGCCGCTTGCCCCGCGCGACGCCGTTCAGGTCTGCGGCGGCGACGCGGATCGTCTTGACCTCGGGGTGGTCTCTCAACCAGTCCATGATTTCATCTCATCAATTGCGGGCGGTATTTCAATCGGGGCCTCGCCCCCGGCAGATGCCGGTTCAGATGCCGGTTCATGATCCCGAACAGCCCGATCAGGATCAATGTGCAGAGGATGAAATATCCCGCCACAATCGGATAGGCGACAAAAGGGTTGAAGGTCTGATCGGCGAAATAGCTGGCATAGTAAAGACTGTCGCCCTTTTGCTGGAACGCCGGAAAGGCAGAAAAGAACACCAGCGTGGTGGCGTGGAACAGAAAGATCGCCTCGTTGGTATAGGACGGCCATGCCAGCCGCATCATCGTCGGCCAGACCACGCGGCGGAATTTCTTCCACCCCGACATGCCATAGGCGTCGGCGGCCTCCAGATCGCCCCTCGGCACGGCCATCAGCGCGCCGTGGAAGATCTGCGCCGAATAGGCCGCCGTGTTCAGCGTCAGCACGATCAGCGCCCCGGCCCATGCCCGCGTCAGCCAGTTGGTGGCGATGGGGATGCCGAACAGATCCACCCCGCCGCGCGGCAACAGGACCAACGCCTGATAGGCAAGAAAGAACTGGATGAACAGCGGGCTGCCCCGGAACAGAAAGATGAAGCCCTCGGCCGGTTTGCGCAACCAGACCCGGTCGCTGGCCTTGGCCAAGGCCAGCGCATTGGCCAGAAAGAACCCGATGAACAGCGCGAGCGCCGCGAAATAGATGTTCCAGATCAGCCCCGAACCGATCAGCGTGAATTGCTGGCACAGGGTGAAATCCGAACGCGGCAGCAGCCTTTCGCCATAACCCAGCGAGCGCAGGCCATAATCGGCAATGGTTTGCAGACAGCTCATGCCGCGGCCCCCTTGCGCAACCGCTCGCCCGCCATGGTGGCCTGTCCGGCCGACAGGTTGCGCGACAGGCGGCGCAGGGCACGCTCGGATATCCAGGTCATGAACAGATAGAACACGAGGATCGCCAGGAAATAGTAAAGCCGCCAGTCGGGATGCGGATAGGCGAAGGCACTGGTCTTGGCCCCGCCCAGTTCCCGCGCCCAATAGACGATATCCTCGACCCCCAGCAGGAACAGCAGCGGCGTGGCCTTGATCAGGATCATCCACAGGTTCGACAGGCCCGGAAGCGCATAGGTCCACATCTGCGGCACCAGCACCCGGCGCGTCACCTGACGCGGGCTCATCCCGTAAGCCTCGGCGGTTTCCAGTTGCGCGCGCGGCACTGCCTGCATCGCGCCGTAAAGGACATTCGCCGCAAAGGCGCCGAAGACCACCGAAAAGGCGATCACCGCCAGAAAGATGCCGTACAGATCGTGCACCCATGCCGGGCTGCTGGACAAAGGCAGCTTGGCCGCCGCGCAGACGATGAAGTCATTGCCCTGCCGCACCGGCGCGTCGCTGTCGCACAGGAACTGGTGGCGCGTCCATTCAAAGGCCTGATCCAGCGCGATGGGCACGAACAGGAAGAACACGATATCCGGCACGCCGCGCACCATCGAGGTATAGACCTTGCCGAACCACCTGAGCGGCGCAAAGCCCGAGCGCGAGGCCATCGCCCCGCCATAGCCCAGCAGCAGCGCAATCGGCGCGGTGATCGCCAGCAGCAGAAGGACGGTGCCGAAACTGGCATAGAACAGCAGATGCTTACCCGAGGTCAGGTAGCACATCAGCCAGGCAATTCCCTCCAGCGAGGCAGGATCGGCACAAGATGCAGGCATGGGTCCATCCGCGCGGCCGCCACCCGGATCAGGCCCGGATGGCGGGGTGTCAGATCATCAGAACAGGCGGGCGTCCTCGCCGAACCACTTGCCCAGCAGCTCGTTCAGGCTGCCATCCTCTTTCATCGAGGTGATGGCTTCGTCGAATTTGTCCTTCAGATCGTTGTCGGACTGGCGCAGGCCGACACCGATGCCTTCATCCAGATTGATGTCCTCGCCGATCCAGACCAGTTCGCCATTCGATTCGGCGACATGCGGGACAAGGTAATCCTTGTCGGCCAGAACCGCGTCGGCCTGACCGTTGCGCACCGCCGCCAGCGTTTCATCGGGCGAGGCGAATTCCAGCACCGTCGCGCCGATTTCGGCGGCATGGCTGGCCTGAATGGTGCCGGTCTGGGCGGCGATGATGCCGCTTTCCAGATCGACATCCTCGGACAGCGCGGCATAGGCCGATGATGCCGGCGGGATGTAGTTCTGGCTGAACTGGATCACGCGCTGGCGTTCTTCGTTGATCGCCATGCCCGCCAGAACCGCGTCGTAATTGCCCGAGACGAGGTTGGGGATGATCGAATCCCAGTCGTTCTTGACCCAGACGCAGTCCAGCGCGGCGCGCACGCACAGCTCGTCGCCCAGATCGCGTTCAAAACCCGCCACCTCGCCGCTGTCGTCGATGAAGTTATACGGAGGATAGGCACCCTCGGTGCCCAGCCGCACGGTCTGGGCATGGGCCAGTCCCGCAGTCAGCGCGAGGGCAGAGGCGGCAAGGATCAGTTTCTTCATGTTTCAGGGTCTCCTGTTGGGAAAATCGGCTGGCCTGTTGGTTCAGGCCGCCATCGTTGCACTGAGAAAGCGGCGCAGACGCTCGGACTGCGGGTCGCCGAAAAGCTGCGCGGGCGGGCCTTGCTCGGCCACCAGCCCGTCATGCAGGAACACGACGTGATCGCTGACATCGGCGGCAAGGCGCATGTCGTGGGTGACAAGGATCATGGTGCGGTGTTCGCCGGCCAGATCCTTGATGACGCGCACGACCTCTTGCTGCAATTCGGGGTCCAGCGCGCTGGTCGGTTCGTCGAACAGCAGCGCCTTGGGCTGCATGCACAGCGCGCGGGCAATCGCGGCGCGCTGCTGCTGGCCACCCGACAGCTGCGCGGGCCATGCGTCGCATTTGCTGCCGATGCCGACCTTGTCCAGCAGCGCGCGGGCGCGGGCCTCGACCTCGGCGCGGGGCTGGCCCAGCACCGTCACCGGCGCCTCCATCACGTTTTGCAGGATGCTGAGATGTGACCACAGGTTGAACTGCTGGAACACCATCGACAGGTTGGTGCGGAACCGCGTCACCTGCGCCCGGTCGGCGGGAACGCGGTCTTGCCCCCGCCCCTTCCAGCGCACGGCCTCATCCTCGAACAGGATATCGCCCTGCTGGCTGTTTTCCAGCAGGTTGCAGCAGCGCAGCAAGGTGGATTTACCCGACCCGGAAGAGCCGATCAGGCTGATGACATGGCCGCGCGGCGCAGTCAGGGACACGCCCTTGATGACATCGAGCGGCCCATAGGACTTGTGCAGATCGCGGATCGCGATCACCGGGGCTTCGCTGGCTGCGGCGGCGGGTGTGGCGGATGCGGTCGTCTGGCTGTTCATTGCCATATTGGGCGACAAATACGAACGGAATGCAACGACTTCCGTGCGGTTTTGCCGCCCCGAAGCGTCGCTGCCGCTGCGTCAGACGATTTCGATCGAATATTTCTCGATCACGGTATTCGCCAGCAGCCCCTCGCACATCTTCGCGACTTCGGCGCGGGCGGCATCGGCGTCGGTGGCGTCAAGGTCCAGCTCGATCAGCTTGCCCTGCCGCACGCCCGACACCCCCTTGTGTCCCAGACCGCCCAGCGCGTGGCGGATCGCCTCGCCCTGAGGGTCAAGGACGCCGTCCTTCAGCATGATGGTCACGCGCGCTTTCATCGGCAGTCTCTTTCAGTTGATAACGGTCGGTTTGTGGATGGCGGTGGCATTGGCGGGCATCAGGCCCAGCCTGCGCGCCACCTCGGTATAGGCGTCGGTCAGGTTGCCCAGATCGCGGCGAAAGACATCCTTGTCCAGCTTCTGCCCGGTCTTGACATCCCACAAGCGGCAACTGTCGGGGCTGATCTCGTCAGCGACGATCAGGCGCATATAATCGTTGTCCCAGATCCGGCCGATCTCGATCTTGAAATCGATCAGCTTGATGCCGACGCCATAGAACACGCCCGACAGGAAATCGTTGACGCGCAGCGCCAGCGACACGATGTCGTCCAGATCCTGCTGCGTGGCCCAGCCGAAGGCGATGATATATTCCTCGGACACCATCGGGTCGCCCAACTCGTCGTTCTTGAAGCTGTATTCGACGATGGGGCGCGGCAGCAGCGTGCCCTCCTCGATCCCCAGCCGCTTGGACAGCGATCCTGCGGCGAAATTGCGCACGATCACTTCCAGCGGGACGATCTCGACCTGCCGGATCAGCTGTTCGCGCATGTTGACGCGGCGGATGAAGTGATTGGGCACGCCGATATTGGTCAACCCGTTCATGAAGAATTCGGACAGGCGGTTGTTCAGGACGCCCTTGCCCTCGACCACCGCCTTCTTCTGGGCGTTGAAGGCGGTCGCGTCATCCTTGAAATACTGGATCAGGGTGCCCGGCTCGGTTCCTTCATAGAGGATCTTCGCCTTGCCTTCGTAAACTTTCTTGCGACGCGGAGCCATGACACGGTCCTTTCCCATATCCTCGATCGCGCCTTAGCGCAGAACAGGCATGATGGGCAATACAAGGCTTGCGGCAAGGGGTTTCTGTGGTCATATCAAAAGAGCAGTAACAGGAGGCCCCTTCATGTCCACCTTCGACGATCGCGAACGCGCCTATGAAGCCAAGTTCGCCCATGACGCCGATCTGCGCTTCAAGGCCGAGGCGCGGCGCAACCGCCTGCTGGGCGAATGGGCTGCGGGCCTGCTTGGCAAGGAAGGCGAGGATATCCGCAGCTATGCGATGACCGTCGTCACCGCCGATTTCCAAAGCCCCGGCGACGAGGACGTGTTCCGCAAGATCGCGGACGACCTGTCCGGCAAGTCCGACGAGGCGACGATCCGCGCCAAGATGGCCGAACTTCTGGATACCGCCCGCCGTCAGGTCATCGAGGAAACCGAGTGATCTGACCGCCCACCCACGACAAGACCGGGGCCGCCGCCCGCGCGCGGCCCTTTCATCCCTTCAGGCTGACTGTGCCGCCTGTTCCGCGCGGGGATATCGCACCAGCATCGTCAGCCCGCGCATCGTGTTCAGCACCATCAAGGCCGCCCACAGCCCGTGATTGCCCATCAGCGGCGGCAGCACCAGCAGCACCGCGACATAGACCAGCACCGACTGGATCATCGCCACCCGCATCTCTCGCGTCAGGGTGGCGCCGATGAAGACGCCGTCCAGCATCCAGCTGGCCACGCCCAGCAGCGGCGCAAAACCCATCCAGACCAGATACAGCCGCGCCTCGGCCCGCACCTCGGCCGATGTCGTCAGCAGGTCGATGATCGCGCCGCCCGCCAGCCAGAACGCCAGCCCCAGACAGACCGCCCCCGCGATCCCCCATTGCGATGTCAGGATGGCGGCGCGGCGCACCCGGTCCGGACGCCGCCTGCCCACCGCCTGCCCGACAAGGCTTTCGGCGGCATAGGCGAACCCGTCCAGCGCATAGGCCGTGATCGCCAGAAACTGCAACAGCACCTGATTGGCGGCCAGCGCCACGTCGCCCTGCGCCGCCCCCATGAACAGGAAGGTGGTGAAAGAGCCCTGAAGCAGCACCGAACGGATCATGATATCGCTGTTGACCCGCGCCAGCCGCCCCAGCTTGTCGCGCGCAAACAGCGCCGCGCCAGCCCGCAAAGTGGCGATGGCCCGCCGCAAGGCGCTGCGCGCCAGCCACAGGCCCAGCAGCAACCCGCTCCATTCCGCGATCAGCGTGGCGGTGGCAAGGCCGCGGATCTCGAAACCCAGTCCCAGCACCAGCCAGACCGACAGCAGCACGTTCAGCCCGTTCTGCAACAGTTGCAGGCCCAGCACGGCGCGGGTCCGCTCTACCGCGATCAGCCAGCCGGTGATGGCGTAAAGCCCGATGGTCGCAGGCGCGCCCCAGATACGGATGCCCATGTAATCGCGGGCCAGTTCCTCGACCGCATCTGACGCCGGGGCCAGCGCGAAGGCGCCCGCGAACAGCGGGTATTGCAGCGCGATCAGCGCCAGCCCCGCCATCCCGGCAATGGCCAGCGCCCGCAGCAGATGGGCGCCGGTCTCGACCGCGTCCCCTGCCCCGTGGCTTTGCGCCACCAGTCCCGACGTGCCCATGCGCAGAAAGCCGAAGATCCAATAGACCGAGGTAAGGATCACCGCCCCCAGCCCCACCGCGCCGATGGGTTCGGGCCGGCCCAGCTGGCCGATCACGCCGGTATCGACCAGCCCCAGCAGCGGCACGGTGACATTCGACAGCACGATCGGCAGGGCGATGGCCAGCACCCGCCGATGCGTCAGCCGGTCCAGCGCGACATCGGCGGCCAGCGTGGTCATTCGCCTTGCGGCATGACGAAATGCCCCGTTGCCTGCGCGAAGGGCCGGGCGCGGTTGTCCTGCCACGCCTCGACCTGCACCGAGGCATAGCGCCGCCCCGAGCGTACCACCCGCGCGCGGGCATAGGCATCGCGCGGCAGGCCCGAACGCAGGTAATCGACGGTAAAATCCACTGTCTTGGGCAGGCGCGGCAGGCTGCCGGGAATGGCGACATCGGGGGCGATGCGGCCGGTCTCCAGATCCTCCCACATCGAGGACCATGACAGCTCGATGATCGCCGTCACCTCCAGAAAGGCCGCCGTCACCCCGCCGTGGATCGCCGGCAACAGCGGGTTGCCGATCAGCTTGGGGTCAAAGGGCAGCACGGCGGTCAACTCGTCCCCGCGCCGGTCAAAGCGGACGCCCAGCCATTGCAGATAGGGCACGCCCCCCACCAGCGCCGCCAGTGCCGAATCGCGGCGGGTCTTGATCCGCGCCAGAGGTTCGTTGCGGTCGGCCATGACTTACCTCTCTACCGTGAAGGCGCCGGTCGCGGCGGCCACCGGGTTGTCGCTATCCTCGTCCAGCGCCACCGCGCGCACGAAGGCGATACTGCGGGTAAGGTGGTAACAGGTGGCCCGCGCGGTGATTCGCTGTCCCGGCGTGGCCGCGCGCATATAGTCGATGCGCAGATCCAGCGTCGCGGTCGATTGCGGCTGGCTGGGATGGACCATCACCGCCGCCCCGCAACAGGTGTCCATCAGCGCCGAGACGACGCCGCCATGAATGACCCCGCTGCGCGGGTCGCCCACCAGATGCTCGGCCCAGGGCATCGAGATCGCCGCCGTGCCGCCGCCCAACTCGTCCACCCGCATGTTCAGTGCCGCCGCATGGGGCAGCGCCTCGATGAATTGCTGCGCCAGACCGGCACGCTGGTCCTGATCGCCAGTCTTGCCGGTCCCGTCGCCGGGGTTGCTGGACATTGGCCTGCTCCTGATCGGTTGCGTTCCGGTCTTATCCGCCCGGAAACGCCCGCGCTCAAGCCCCCCTTCACCCGCGCGAATCCATACCCCGCATCGCGTTACAGTTGAGAACCGTTGACGGGCAGGTTAGCCTTCGTCTCGCAACGTTGGGGAAATGCCGATGCCAGACGACGACCTGATCAGCTTCAAGGACATGTGTGAACGCTTCGAGGTCACCCCAAGGACGTTGCGTTACTATGAGTATATCGAACTGCTCAGCCCCCGTCGCGACGGTCGTTCCCGTTTCTACGGTCCGCGGGAAATCGCCCGCATGACGCTGATCCTGCGCGGACGCCGCTTCGGCTTTTCGCTGGAGGAGATCCGTCAATGGCTGGAAATCTATCAAAAGCAGGGCAGCCGGGAACAGCTGGCTGACTGGATCGGGCGGGCAGACCGCCAGCTGGCGGTGCTGGATCAGCAGATCGCCGAACTGCAAGCCGCGCGGGACGATCTGAAGGCGCTGCGCGACGCCAGCCAGCAGGATTATGACAAGACAACCCCATTGACCGACGACCCGGCATGACCGGCTGCATGTTCGTGACGCTGCGTTGCGCTTACGTTTACGGAAACGTCATCCTAAATAGGTAGGACGAGACGTGGCAGCCGGCCGGGAGGAGAAGGAAAACACGTTCCATGCCAGATGAAGACCTGATGACGATCCGCCAGATGTGCGACACGTTCGACGTCACCCCCCGCACCCTGCGCTTCTATGAGGCGCGAGAGCTGATCTTTCCGGAACGGCGCGGACAGCACCGTCTGTATGATCGGCGCGACCGGGCGCGGCTGACGCTGATCCTGCGCGGCAAGCGTTTCGGCTTCAGTCTGGAACAGATCCGCCAGTTGCTCGAACTCTACGAGCCGGGCGGGGCCAACCAGACGCAGATCGCGGCCGCGCTTGACGCCGCGCGCGCAAGGTTGGCGGACATGGAACGTCAGTATCACGAACTGGAAGGCGCGATCGACGATCTGCGCGGCCAGATCGGTGATGCCGAGGCCCGGCTGGCCGCAAGTCAGGAACAATCCGGAGGATAGATCCCATGCCCAGCTACACCCCACCGACCCGCGATCTGCAATTCATCCTGCATGATGTGCTGCGGCTGTCGCAAAGCGGCCTGCCCGGTCACGAGGATCTGGATCGCGATTTCACCGAAGCCGTGTTCGATGCGGCGGGCAAGCTGTCCTCGGACGTGCTGGCGCCGCTGAACGCGGTCGGCGACCGGCAGGGCTGTCGGCTGGAAAACGGGGTGGTGCGCACGCCTGACGGCTTTGCCGAGGCGTTCGAGGCCGTCAAGGAAGGCGGCTGGACGGCGATGGATTGCGACCCCGAATATGGCGGTCAGGGCATGCCCCATGTGCTGCATGCCGCCACGGGCGAAATGTTCGTGGCCGCGAACATGGCCTTCAACATGTATCAGGGCCTGACCCACGGCGCCTATTCCGCGATCCACACCCACGGCACCGACGCGCAGAAAGCGCTGTATCTGCCGAAAATGGTCAGCTGCGACTGGACCGGCACCATGAACCTGACCGAGCCGCATTGCGGCACCGATCTGGGCCTGCTGCGCACCCGGGCCGAACCGCAGGACGATGGCAGCTATCTGATCACCGGCACCAAGATCTTCATCTCGGCCGGGGATCACGACATGGCCGAAAACGTCATCCATCTGGTGCTGGCCAAAGCACCCGGCGGGGGCGAGGGCACAAAGGGCATCAGCCTGTTCATCGTGCCGAAGGTCCTGGTCAATGACGATGGCTCTCTGGCGGCGCCGAACGGTGTCAGCGTCGGCAATCTGGAAGAAAAGATGGGCATTCACGGCAATGCCACCTGCGTGATGAATTTCGACGGCGCCCGCGGCTGGCTGCTGGGCGAATTGCACAAGGGCATGCGGGCCATGTTCACGATGATGAACGAGGCGCGTCTGGGCGTCGGCCTGCAAGGCTATGCCTGTGCCATTCCGGCCTATCAGGCGGCGGTCGAATATGCCCGCGAACGGCTTCAGGGCCGCGCCGTGACCGGGGCCAAGAACCCCGAAGGCCCCGCCGATCCGCTGATCGTGCATCCCGACATCCGCCGCAGCCTGATGGATCAGAAATCCTTTCTGGAAGGCGCACGGATGCTGACCCTGTGGGGGGCGCATCAGATCGACCGCTCGCGCAATGGCGACGACGATGCCGAGGGGCTGATCTCGCTGCTGACGCCGGTCATCAAGGGCTTTCTGACCGACAAGGGGTTCGAGACCGCGGTGCTGGCACAGCAGGTCTTTGGCGGGCATGGCTATATCGAGGAACAGGGCATGAGCCAGTTCGTCCGCGATGCCCGGATCACCATGATCTATGAGGGCGCGAACGGCGTGCAGGCGCTGGATCTGGTCGGCCGCAAGCTGGCCGCCGACAATGGCAAGCCGCTGATGGCGCTGTTCGGCATGGTCAAGGCCTTCTGCAAGGAACATGGCGAAAACGAGGCGCTGGCCACGGATTTCATCGCGCCGCTGAAAGCCGCGTCCAAGGATCTGCAATCCGCCGCCATGTACTTCATGGAACGCGGGATGAAGAACCCCGACGACGCGCTGGCCGGTTCCTATGACTTCATGCATCTGTTCGGCCATGCGATGCTGGGCTTCATGTGGGCGCAACAGGCCGTCGCCGCGCAATCGGCGCTGGACGAGGGCCGGGGCGACGCAGCGTTCTTCAGGACGAAACTGGCCACCGGGCGTTACTATATGCAGCGGCAACTGCCGATGACGGCAACGCATCTGGCGCGGATCACTTCGGGCGCGGATACCGTGATGGCGCTGGAAGCCGAAGCGTTCTGATCCCGTCCGGCGGCGCGCGTCGGGGTGGAAATGGATTTCTACCCCCGCCAGAACCACGACGCCCCTTGCGCAACCATGACGAACAGGGCGTCATGGACCGGCAACGCACCGGGCGGCCCGCGCCGCCCGGCCCAAGGAGAAGACACGGATGCACCATCGTCCCCAGACCCGTTACCGTTCCACGCTGCTTGCCCTGATGCTGCTGCCCGGCGCCGCTTTCGGACAATCACCCGAGGATATCGCCCGCATCACCGAACTGGCCGGGCAATTCGCCACGGTCACGGAAAACAGCGACATGGCCGGTTCACTGGAGATGCTGCCGCCGACACTGATCGACAGCATCTCGGCGCAGATGAACGTCACCCGCGACGAATATATCGGCCACATGATTCAGGCGGCGTCGCAGAACGCCTCGCTGGTCTCGGTTCGCAGCGTCACTCTGGATACCGATGCCATGACCTGGCACGAGGTCCCGGACGGCAGCAGCTATGCCCTGATCCCGACGCAAAGCGTGGTCGAGATCAGCGACACGCCGGGCGGCCCCCGCTCGACCGTGGTGCAAGAGGTCAGCCAGACGCTGGCGCTGAAGGATCGCGGCGAATGGCATCTGGTGCGGCTGGGCAGCGACCAGCAGCAGGAAAACATCCGCATGGCCTTTCCCGCGCTTTACGATCAGGATTTCCCGCTGCCGCAGATCGAAGAGGTGACGCAATGACCGCGCAACTGTGGTGCTTTGGCGAATCGGGCAATGCCTACAAGGCGGCGCTGACGCTGGAACTGACGGGCTATGACTGGAAGCCGGTCTTTGTCGATTTCTTTCGTGGCGAGACCCGCGACCCGGCCTTCCTGACCCTGAACGAGATGGGCGAGGTGCCGGTTTTCCAGGAGGGCGGCATGACCCTGACCCAGTCGGCGGTCATTCAGCTGCATATCGCGGAAAAGACCGGCACCTGGCTGGACGGCCACCGGGCCGAGATCATGCGCTGGCTGTTCTGGGACAATCACCGGCTGTCGGGTCAGGCCGGCCCGACGCGGTTCCTGATGAATTTCCTGCCGCCCGACAAGTGCCCGACCGAGGCCATCGCCTTCCAGCAAAAGCGCCTGCGCGCCGCCTACAAGACGCTGAACGAGCATCTGGCCGGGCGCGACTGGATCGTGGGACTGAACCCGACCATCGCGGACCTGTCCTGCTGCGGATACCTCTATTACCCCGAACCCTTCGGCTTTCAGCGCGCCGAATGGCCCAATATCGACCGCTGGCTGGATGCGATCGCCGCCCTGCCCGGCTGGAAACACCCCTATGATCTGATGCCCGGCAATCCATCCGACCGGGTCCCGAAGGAGGAAACATGACCGACGCCTATATCTATGACGCCGCCCGGACCCCGCGCGGCAAGGGCCGCCCCGATGGCAGCCTGCACGAGGTCACCTCGCTGGCACTGTCGGCGCGGCTGCTGAATGCGGTCAAGCAGCGCAACGGGCTGGAGGGCCACGCGGTCGAGGATGTGATCTGGGGCAACGTGACCCAGGTCAAGGAACAGGGCGGCTGTCTGGCGCGCTCTGCCGTGCTGGCATCCGATCTGGACGAATCCATTCCCGGTCTGGCGATCAACCGTTTCTGCGCATCCGGCATGGAGGCGGTGAACCTTGCCGCCAACCAGATCCGGGGTGGCGCGGGTGACGGCTATATCGCGGGCGGGGTCGAGATGATGGGCCGCGTCGCCATGGGCAGCGACGGGGCGGCCATCGCCGTCGATCCGTCGCTGGCGATGAAGACCTATTTCGTGCCGCAGGGCATCAGCGCCGACATCATCGCCACCGAATACGGGTTCACCCGCGAACAGGCCGACGCGCTGGCCGTCGAATCACAGCGCCGCGCCGCGCTGGCGTGGCAGGAAGGTCGTTTCGACAAATCCATCGTGCCGGTTCTGGACCAGAACGGTCTGACAATCCTTGATCACGACGAATACATGCGCCCCGGCACCTCGACCGAGGATCTGGGCCGCCTGAAAGCCAGCTTCAAGGACATGGGCGAGGTGATGCCCGGTTTCGACAAGGTGGCGATGCTGAAATATCCGCATCTGGACCATATCGACCATATCCACCATGCCGGGAACAGTTCGGGCATCGTCGATGGGGCGGCGGCGATCCTGCTGGGCAACAAGGAATTCGGCGAGCGTCACGGGCTGAAGCCCCGCGCCCGCATCCGCGCCACCGCCAAGATCGGCACCGATCCGACCATCATGCTGACCGGCCCGGTGCCGGTGACCGAAAAGATCCTGCACGATTCCGGCATGTCGATTTCCGATATCGACCTGTTCGAGGTGAACGAGGCCTTTGCCGCCGTCGTACTGCGCTTCATGCAGGCCTTCGATGTCAGCCCCGATCTGGTCAACGTCAACGGCGGCGCCATCGCGATGGGGCACCCGCTTGGCGCCACCGGCGCGATCATCATCGGCACCCTGCTGGACGAGCTTGAGCGGCAGGACAAGCAGGTTGGCCTTGCCACCCTGTGCATCGCGTCCGGCATGGGCGCGGCCACCATTATCGAACGCGTCTGAGCGGAGGGGAAGATGACCGATTTCACCATGCAGAAGGACGCCGAGGGCGTCGCGATCATCACCTGGGACGTGCCGGGCAAATCCATGAACGTGCTGTCTCTGGAAGGCGCGGCGGAACTGGACGCGCTGATCGGGGACGCGCTGGCCGACGAGGCCGTGAAGGGCATCGTCATCACCAGCGGCAAGAAGGATTTCGCCGCCGGGATGGACCTGAACGTCATCGCCGGAATGCGCGACAATGGCGGTGCGCAGGGCGTCTTTGACGGGATCATGTCGCTGCACCATTCGCTGCGCAAGATCGAGCGTGCGGGCATGGACCCCAAGACGCTGAAGGGCGGCAAGCCCATCGCATCCGCCCTGCCCGGCACCGCGCTTGGCATCGGGCTGGAACTGCCGCTGGCCACGCATCGCATCTTTGCCGCCGACAACCCGAAGGCCAGGATCGGCCTGCCCGAGATCATGGTCGGCATCTTTCCCGGCGGCGGCGGCACCATCCGCCTGTCGCGCAAGCTGGGCGCGATGGGCGCCGCCCCCTTCCTGCTGGAAGGCAAGCTGAGCGATCCGAAAAAGGCCAAGGCCGCAGGGCTGATCGACGAGGTGGTGGCCGATCCGGTCGCCTCGGCCCGGGAATGGGTGCTGAACGCCTCGGATGCCGATCTGGTCAAGCCGTGGGATCAGAAAGGCTACAAGATGCCGGGCGGAGAGCCGTTCCACCCGGCGGGCTTCATGACCTTCGTGGGCGCCAGCGCGATGGTTCATGGCAAGACGATGGGCGTCTATCCCGCCGCCCGGGCGCTGCTGTCGGCGGTCTATGAAGGGGCGCAGGTGCCCTTCGATCAGGCGCTGAAGATCGAGGCGCGCTGGTTCACCAATGTGCTGATGAACCCGTCCTCGACGGCGATGATCCGCAGCCTGTTCATCAACAAGGAGGCGCTGGAGAAGGGCGCCAACCGCCCCGACGCGCCCGATCAGAAGGTCGCCAGGGTCGGCATCCTTGGCGCGGGGATGATGGGTGCCGGCATCGCCTATGTCAGCGCGATGGCGGGAATCCAGGTGGTGCTGATCGACGCGAAACAGGACGCGGCCGAGAAGGGCAAGGCCTATTCCGAAACCCTGCTGGACAAGGCGATCAGCCGCAAGAAATCGACCGAGGAAAAGAAGGCCGAAGTGCTGGGCCGCATTACCGCCACCACCGATTACGCCGCGCTGGAGGGCTGCGACCTGATCGTGGAAGCCGTATTCGAGGATCCCGGCGTCAAGGCCGACGTCACCGCAAAGGCCGAAGCCGTGATCCCGCAGGACGCGATCTTCGCCACCAACACCTCGACCCTGCCGATCAGCGATCTGGCCCGCGCCAGTGCCCGCCCCGATCAGTTCATCGGCATCCACTTCTTCTCGCCCGTGGACAAGATGCTGCTGGTCGAGATCATCAAGGGCCGCGAGACCGGCCCCCGCGCCGTCGCCAAGGCGCTGGATTTCGTCCGCCAGATCCGCAAGACCCCCATCGTCGTGAACGACGCGCGCTTCTTCTATGCCAACCGCTGCATCATCCCCTATATCAACGAGGGCGTGCGCATGGTGGCCGAGGGTGTCAACCCCACGCTGGTCGAAAATGCCGCCAAGATGATGGGCATGCCGCTGGGTCCGCTGCAACTGGTCGATGAAACCTCGATCGACCTTGGCGTCAAGGTCGCCAAGGCGACAAAGGCGGCGATGGGCGATGCCTATCCCGATGGCACGGTCGATGAGGTGCTGTTCTGGATGGCGGATGAGGGCCGGCTGGGCCGCAAGGCCAATGCGGGTTTCTATGCCTATGACGACAAGGGCAAGCGGCAGGGCCTGTGGGAAGGGCTGGACGCGAAATATCCGCGCGCCGGGGACCAGCCCGATCTGCACGATATCCAGCACCGCCTGATGTTCGCCCAGACGCTGGAAGCCGTACGCGCATTGGAGGATGGCGTGTTGGAGGATATCCGCGAAGGCGATGTCGGCGCCATCCTCGGCTGGGGTTTTGCGCCGTGGTCGGGCGGGCCGTTCGCATGGCTGGACATGCTGGGCGCCGCCCGCGCGGTCGAGATCTGCGACCGCCTGACCGCCGCGCATGGCGAGCGTTTCGCCGCCCCCGCCCTGCTGCGCGAGATGGCGGCAAAGGGTCAGGGTTTCTATGAACGCTTTGGCGCGGGCAAGCAGGCCGCCTGAACGCGGCACGATTGCTGCACAGATGACACGCTGAACGAGCGGGGCGAACCATCGCCCCGCTCTGACGTTGAAACGGCACAAAAACTGCCTATGCTGCACCGCGACATGGGTTGAACCGTATTTACCAACCCGGAAGGGCGATTTTGATGACCGATGAAACGCGCCGCCGCGCCGAAGACGCGCAAAAAGCCATTGACGAAGTAACCTCGGTCGTGCTGCCCGAGCGTGCCTCGGACGAGGTCAGGCTGAACGAGGCCGATGCCGGGACCGCGCAGGCGATTCGCCAGCGGATGGACGAGATCGACCTGAAGGATTCGGGCTCGATCGTGCGTTTCGGCACCCGCGCGCAGTCGGGTTTGCAGGAAATCAGCCAGAAGATGCTGGCCGATGTGCGCAGCAAGGATGTCGGCCCCGCCGGTGAAAGCCTGCGCGAAATAGTGACCACCATCCGCGGCTTTTCCACCTCGGAGCTGGACCTGCGCCGCGACCGCAGCTGGTGGGAACGGCTGCTGGGACGCTCGGCCCCGTTCGCGAAATTCGTCGCCAATTACGAGAAGGTGCAGACCCAGATCGACCGCGTGACCGGCGATCTGGAAGGCCATGAACAGCGGTTGCTGAAGGATATCAAATCGCTGGATATCCTCTATGAGCGCACGCTGAACTTCTATGACGAACTGGCGCTGTATATCAGCGCGGGCGAGGAAAAGCTGCGCGAGCTGGACGAAGAGATCATCCCCGCCCGCGCCGCCGAACTGGACGCCGCCGCCGATCCCGATCAGGTGATGGAGGCGCAGGGGCTGCGCGATCTGCGCACGTTGCGCGACGATCTGGAACGGCGCGTCCATGACCTGCGCCTGACCCGGCAGGTGACGATGCAGTCGCTGCCCTCGATCCGGCTGGTGCAGGAAAACGACAAGGCGCTGGTGACGCGGATCAACTCGACGCTGGTGAATACGGTGCCGCTTTGGGAAACCCAGTTGGCGCAGGGCGTCACCATCCAGCGCAGCGCCGAGGCCGCCCGCGCCGTGCGCGAGGCCACCGACCTGACCAATCAGCTGCTGACCCGCAATGCCGAAAACCTGCGTCAGGCCAATACCGCCATCCGCACCGAAACCGAACGCGGCGTCTTTGATATCGAGGCCGTGCGCACCGCCAATGCCGAACTGATCGCCACGATCGAGGACAGCCTGCGCATCGCCGACGAAGGTCGCGCCCGCCGCGCCGCTGCCGAGGGCGAGTTGACCAAGATGGAAGACGATCTGCGCGATGCGCTGGCCTCGGCCACGTCGCACCGGCAGGCGGTGGAAGGGACGGCAGGACGGCAATGATCGCGGTTTCGCCGCCAATATTCCGGCCCTCCGGCCCGCGCTTCCTGCCCGCCATGATGCTGGCGGGGCTGATGATCCTGACTGCCTGCGGCTCGGAAGCGCCACAGATCAGCCCGGTGCCGCCGCCCCCCGCCCGCCCCGAGCGTCCCGAGACCGCCAGTCAGGCCGAGATCCGCAAGGCCCGCGCCGAACGCAACCGCGCCGTGAACCAGGCGGCCGCCTCTGCTGCCGCCCGCGCCAGCGAACGCAGTCTGGCGCAGCGTGGTCATTACGCGCAGGTCGAACGAGAGTTGCTGAAACAGAACCGCCTGCGCCGCGACCGGGTGCCGCAGGATGCCCCCATCGACGCCGAGACCCTGACCCGCAATTTCATGACCGTGGCCCTGCGCGACGAATATGGCGCCGATGGCAGTCATGCCGGGCCGGACGGATTGCCCGCACCGCTGCGCCGCTGGCGCGATCCGGTGCGGCTGCAACTGGAATTCGGCGCTTCGGCCAACCAGCCCCTGCGCGGCATCGTTCTGGGCGAGGTCACCGCCTATGCCGCGCGGCTGGCCGAGATCACCCGCCACCCGGTCAGCGTCACCAGCAGGGGCGGCAATTTCGCTGTTCTGGTGCTGACCGATGACGAACGCCGCGACATCGCCCCCCGGCTGGCCGAACTGGTGCCCGGCATTCCCGCCGCCGATGTCGATACGATCCAGCATCTGTCGCAGGAAAACACCTGCATCGTCTTTGCCTATTCGCAGGGCAGCAATCCGACCTATGCCCATGCCGTCGCGCTGATCCGGGCGGAACTGCCCTCGCTGTTGCGATCCTCGTGCATCCACGAGGAAATCGCGCAGGGGCTGGGGCTGGCCAATGACAGCCTGACCGTGCGCCCCTCGATCTTCAACGATGACGAGGAATTCGCGCTGCTGACCCGCCATGACGAATTGCTGTTGCAGATCCTCTATGACCCGCGCCTGCGCCCCGGCATGACCGAGGCCGAGGCCCGCCCCATCGTGCGCCGGATCGCCGCCGAACTGCTGGGCGAAAACGTCTGACCCCACCTTGACGCGCCTGCCTTTCCGCGCTGGACTGCATCATCGCCGCTGACCCCCGTAAGAAAGGTTCTTCCATGTCCATTTTCGACATTCTGGGCGGAGAGTTCATCGACATCATCGAATGGACCGATGACAGCCGCGACACGATGGTCTGGCGGTTCGAGACCGTGGGCCGCGCCATCAAATATGGCGCCAAGCTGACCGTCCGCGAAGGCCAGGCCGCCGTTTTCGTGCATGAGGGGCAACTGGCCGATGTCTTTGGCCCCGGTCTTTACCTGCTGGAAACCAACAACCTGCCGGTGCTGACGCGGCTGCAACATTGGGACCACGGTTTCCGCAGCCCCTTCAAGTCCGAGGTCTATTTCGTCAGCACCACCCGCTTCAACGATCTGAAATGGGGCACGCGCAATCCGATCATCGCCCGCGATCCCGAATTCGGCCCGGTGCGTCTGCGCGCCTTCGGCACCTATTCGATGCGCGTGACCGATCCGGCGAAATTCATGTCCGAGATCGTCGGCACCGATGGCGAATTCACCCGTGACGAGATCGCCTTCCAGATCCGCAACGTGATCGTGCAAGAGTTTTCCCGCGCCATCGCCGCCTCGAATATCCCGGTTCTGGACATGGCGGCCAACACCGCCGATCTGGCGAAACTGGTGGTCAAGGCCATCGCGCCGACCATCGCCGCCTATGGGCTGTCCCTACCAGAATTTTATATTGAAAACATCAGCCTGCCGCAGGATGTTGAGAAGATGCTGGATAAGCGGACATCTATGGGGATCATCGGCGATCTGGACCGCTTCGGCCAATATGCGGCAGCCGAGGCAGCGCTGAACGCCTCGCAGAATACCGGCGGCGCGGGCGCGGGCATGGGTGCCGCGATGGGGGCGGCAATGGGGATGGGGATGGCCGGTCCCTGGGGCGCACGACCCGCCGCTGGTCCCGCCATCGCCGACCCCACCGCTGGCAACGCGACGCCCCCGCCTTTGCCCGGTCGCACGGTGGAAACCGTCTGGCATGTCGCGCTGGATGGTCAGGCGCAAGGCCCCTATGGGCGCGGCCATCTGGGCCGGATGGTCACCGAAGGCCAGTTCGCCCGCGACACTCTGGTCTGGGCGCCCGGTCAGGATGGCTGGCTGCCCGCCGAGGATGTGCCCGAATTGGCGCAGCTGTTCACCACCCTGCCCCCGCCCCTGCCGCGCTAGGGCCCGATGCCGACCCCGGTTTCGGAACATCGCTATCCCTGCGCGCAATGCGGGGCCAGCCTGCGCTTTCAGCCGGGCCAGCAGATGCTGGTCTGCGACTGGTGCGGCCATCAGCAGCAGATCGGCGACGGCCCCGCCCGCGCGCCTGCGCGCCAGCCCGGCGGCGGGGCCGAGGCGCAGGATGTCCTGCTGACCGATCCCGCGACGGGCCGGGCGCTGCAATGGGATGCGGGTCACAAATCGCCCGAGTTGCAGGAAGTCCCGCTGCAAAAGGGCCTGCGGCTGGACGCCGACAGCGACATTGCCGAGGATATCCGCACCCTCTCCTGCCCCAATTGCGGCGCCCGGATCGAGCTGGAGGGCGCGGCCCATTCCGGCGCCTGCCCCTTCTGCGCCACCCCCGTCGTTGCCGATACCGGCCCCACCCGGCGCATCAAGCCGCAGGGCGTGCTGCCCTTCGTGCTGACCGAAGCGCAGGCCCGCAAGGCGATGGAGGCATGGCTGGGCCGGTTGTGGTTCGCGCCTTCTGGCCTGCTGGCTTACGCCCGGCGCGGACGCCGGATGACCGGCATCTATTCGCCCTTCTGGACCTTCGACGCCCGCACCCAATCGGATTACGCAGGCCAGCGCGGCGATTACTATTACGAGACCGTTTACGTCACCCAGCAGATCAACGGCCGCAGCCAGCGGGTCGCACAGCAGGTCCGCAAGATCCGCTGGCGTCCCGCCTCGGGCCGGGTGGCGCGGGATTTCAACGACGTGCTGGTGCTGGCCTCGGCCTCTCTGCCGCGCCGCTTCAGCGACGGGCTGACGCCGTGGGACCTGTCGCATCTGCAACCCTATCGCCCCGATTATCTGGCCGGGCTGGAGGCCGAGGGCTATACGATCCCGCTGGCCGATGGCCATCAGACCGCCAGACAGGAAATGGCCGGGGTGATCCACATGGATGCCCGCCGCGCCATCGGCGGCGACGTCCAGCGCATCCAGCGGCTTGAAACCGAACACCGGGACGAGACCTTCAAGCATATCCTGCTGCCGGTCTGGACCGCCGCCTATCGCTACAGCGGCAAAAGCTATCGCTTCGTGGTCAACGGTCAGTCGGGCCGGGTTCAGGGCGAACGTCCGTGGTCGGTCTGGAAAATCGCCGCGGCCGCACTCGCCGCTCTGGTAGCGCTAGCGGCTTTGCTGTATCTGGCCCAGACGACGGGCCATATCCAGATCGGCGGATATGCCGTCAGGGGATATTGAGGGAGGCAGACCGATGATCCTGTGTGCGGGCGAATCGCTGATCGACATGGTGCCGGAACAGGGCAGCTTTCGGGCATTGCCGGGTGGATCGGTCTATAACACCGCCATCGCGCTTGGCCGTCTGGACGAGACGACCTCTTACCTCTGGCCGATCTCGCGCGATGCCTTCGGAAAGATGCTCCTTGGCCCGCTGACCGAGGCCGGGGTGGATACCAGCCTCTGCCCGCGCACCGACCGCCTGACCACGCTGGCGGTGGTGACGCTGACCGGCACCGAGGCCCGCTATTCCTTCTATGACGAAGGCTCGGCCGGGCGGATGCTGCATGCGCAGGACATCCCGCCATTGCCCACAGGCATCAGCGCGATCTTCGCCGGAGGCATCAGCCTCGTGCCCGATCCCTGCGGCGCGGCGGTCGAATCGCTGATCGAGCGCCACCACCAGACCCTGCCGGTCATGCTCGACCCCAATATCCGGCCGTTCTTCATCCCGGATCCTGCGGCCTATCGCGCACGGCTGGCCCGGCTGATGGCCATGTCCGACATCGTGAAACTGTCCGCCGACGATCTGGCATGGCTCTGCCCCGACCTGTCCGATGACGAAGCCACCACCTGGGTGCTTAGCCAGGGCCCGAAGATCGTCCTCCGCACCGGCGGCGAATCCGGCGCCCGCGCCTTCTGGCACGGCGGCACGATCAGCGCCCCCGCGATCCGCACCACGGTCGCCGACACGATCGGGGCCGGCGACACCTTCAACGCCGGTGTGCTGGCCAGCCTCCGCCGCCAGAACCTGCTGACGAAATCCGGCCTCGCCCGCATCTCGCCCGCCGGAATGCAGGCCGCCCTGACCCTCGGGGCGCAGGCCGCCGCCATCACCGTCTCCCGCCCCGGCGCCAACCCGCCCTGGGCGCATGAAATGCCGGCCTGAACGCCCCTCGCGCTTCTTCGAAATACTGCGGAGGAGCCACGAAGAAATCGGTAACCGCCCGGCAGGAATGCTTATGAGACCGGCGGACGTCCGGACTTGCCTGCCTTCGGCGCAAGCCAGTCCATGTCCCGGTCCAGCCAGACGAGCAGAGATCCGCGCCGCTTCAGCGCGTCGTTATAGGATTGCCAGTTGGTCGTACCGTAGCGGGCAGGTTCGGGCTTGCTCATGGCAGGCTCTTAACCCACCAGATTCACGCCGTGAATCCCGGATGATGATCAGTTCTGCAACAACGCCCACTGAACCACGCAGACGAGTTCAATGGAAAGGGCATATCCAACGAAATGATTCCCGACTTCATCATGACTCTGTTGCACAAATCGGGTGATGGCCGAGGTTCCCCCTTCCCCGGACGGACTTATCCCACAGCTTCCGTGACGGGTATGCCGAGCGCGGTGTAACCGTTCAGGACAGCGATACGGACCTGGAGTTCGACGACCTGGCGGTCGAAGTCCCGCGCCATGAGGCGCTGGCCCAGCAGTTTCACACAATGCATCTTTGTTTCGATGCGGCTTCGGCGGTGATATCCGCTCCATCGTCGCCAGAGGGTGCGCCCCAGATATTTCGCGGCGCGAAGGGCTTCGTTTCGGGCCATGGCTCCGGCTGTGATAGCTTTCCAGGGCTTCGCGTTCTTGCGGGGCGGGATGACGGCATGAGCGCTGCGGTCGGCGATCGCATCGTGGCATTTGCGCGTGTCGTAAGCGCCGTCGGCGGTGACGCTGCCGATCTCCTGGTCCTCCGGGATTTGACTGAGAAGATCGGGCAGAACGGGCGCATCACCGATGTGGCTCCCGGTGACCTCGACAGCCCTGACCTCCAGCGTTTGCTCGTCGATCCCGAGATGAATCTTGCGCCAGACACGCCGCTTCGGGCCACCGTGCTTGCGCGCATGCCACTCGCCTTCGCCCTCGACCTTGATGCCGGTGCTGTCTATCAGCAGGTGCAACGGCCCTTTGGAACCACGATACGGGATGTTCACGGCGAGGGTCTTCTGACGGCGGGACAGCGTGCTGAAATCCGGCACTGCCCAGTTCAGGCCGACCAGCTGCAGCAAGCTCTCGACGAACCCGGTCGTCTGCCGCAAGGCCATGCCGAACAACACCTTCATCGACAGGCACGTCTGGATCGCGGCATCGCTGTAGCTCTGCTGGCGGCCACGCCTGCCTGACGGCGCGGCATCCCAGCTCATCTCGGGGTCAAACCAGATCGTCAGCGAGCCGCGGCGCTTGAGCGCTTCATTATAGGCTGGCCAGTTCCTGGTCTTGTAGGTCGGGGGCGTGGGTCTGCTCATGAATCACAGCTACCACACTGGATTCACAAGATGAATCCCTCACGGGATTTGTGCAACAGAGCCATCTTGACGCAGAAACCCTGCAATTTGTGATCGCCAATGAAGCCCCATTTCCGGACCGCCGAACAGGATGATCTTCTGCGCCCCAGGCTGGTGGATATGATCGATCCGCGCCACGAGTTGGTGAAGCTCGCGGCGCTGATCGACTGGGAGTTCTTCGAGCGGGAATGGGCCGGGTTCTTCCCCTCGGCGACGGGGCGCCCGGCGACTTCTCCGCGTCTGATCGCCGGGCTGATGTATCTGCAGCATGCGTTCAAGCTGTCGGACGAGGCGGTGGTCGCCCGTTGGGTCGAGAACCCCTACTACCAGCATTTCACCGGCGAGACCTTCTTTCAGCATCGCCCGCCTATTGATCCGTCATCGCTGGTGCGCTGGCGCAAGAGGATCGGTGAGTGAGGCGTGAGCCGCCACTGGTTCAAGGCCACGCCGAACGCGTGGAATGGCTGTTGACCAAGACGATCGAGGCTGGCCGCAGTTCCGGGACGATCACCGACAAGGTCCTGAAACGGGTGGTGGTCGATACGACGGTCATGGAAAAGAACATCGCCCATCCGACGGACGCCCGGCTCTACGAGCGGGCCCGCGCCCTGCTGGTTGGTCTGGCGAAGAGGGCCGGGATCGAACTGCGCCAGAGCTATGCCCGTCTTGCACCGCGGCTGGCGATCCAGGTCGGGCGCTACGCCCATGCCCGCCAGTTCAAACGCATGCGCAAGGCGCTGCGCCAACTCAAGGGCCATGTCGGCCGGGTGCGTCGCGATCTGCGCCGGCACCTGCAGGACATCCCGCAAAGCCCCCTGCGCGAGAGGGTTGTGGACGCCCTCTGGCTGGTCGGCCGCCTGCTGGAACAGGGACCAAAGAGCCGCGACAAGGTCTATTCCCTGCACGAGCCCGAGGTCGATTGCATCTCCAAAGGCAAGGCACGGGTGCGATACGAGTTTGGCACCAAGGTCAGCCTCGCCACGACCCTTGTTGGCGGCCTCATAGTTGGCGCCCGCAGCTTTCCCGGCAATCCCTATGACGGCCACACCCTGGCACCGGCCCTCGAACAGGTCGAAATCCTGACCGATACGAGGCCCACACTCGCCCTGGTCGACCGCGGCTATCGCGGGCATGGCATCGAGACCACCCGCGTCCTGATCAGCGGCCAGCGGCGCGGTATCACCCCGGCGCTGGCGAAGCTCCTCAAACGGCGCAGCGCCATCGAGCCCGAGATCGGCCACATGAAATCAGACGGCAGATTGACCAGATGCCCCCTGAAGGGCAGGATCGGCGATGCGATCTTCGCCGTGCTCTGCGCCTGCGGCCACAACATCCGCAAGATCCTCGCCCATCTCAGGGCCTTTTGGGCCTTCGTCATCCGCTTCATCCTCGGCATCATCGTGGTCGTTAACAGACCACTTCAGATGCAGGGCGCGGCATAACCGCGTTGTTCAGAACCGACTAAGAAATATACTAAAAACGTCGCGGGGGAATGGTGGGCGGTGAGGGATTCGCCCCCCCGACATCTTCGGTGTAAAGCCAGAAATTGCTTTGTCACGCCAGTGCGACTCATGACACCGAACGGCACGAGAATGCAGGTTTCAAGGCTCCGGAAGAACCGACTGAGATGGGCCGCAAAGGCTCAGAGAGGTCTAAAGCATTTCTGTTTTAACCTGCGACATATCCTGCGGCCTTGAAGTAGTTCCAACATTCGCCGGGATCGAAGAGATCACAGACTTCGCCGATGGCCTTGAAGACGTCGGTAAATGTTCTTGCCCCGATCCTGCGCAGGTGCGCCTTGAGTTTTGCGAATGCCATTTCGATGGGGTTCAGGTCCGGCGAATATGGCGGCAGATAGAGAAACCAGCAGCGATGGGCACGCAGAGCCTCGGCAGCCTGCTTGTTGTGGTGGGTGGCAAGGTTGTCGAGGATCACCACGGTACCCGGCTCGATCTCCGGGATCAGGACCTCGCGAACCCAGGTTGCGAAGGCGGGGCCGTCCATTGCGCCCCGGATGCACCAGGGCGCAATCAGGGCATCCGGTGTGAGCCCGGCAATCAGGGTCTGTGTTCCCCAGCTGCCGAAGGGCGCATCCATGGTCAGGCGTGTGCCGCGCAGGGCACGACCCCGCAGACGGGTGAGATTGGTCTTCACTGAGGTCTCGTCTATGAAAACCACGCGTTCCGGCCGATCCGCGATGGCTGGCAAGCGATGCTCGAACCAGTCGGTTCGCCGCTGTCTTACCCTGGCACCACGGCGTTCGGCGGCCACCAGCGACTTTTTTTATAGGTGAACCCAAGCCGCGACAGCAGACTGGCAATGGACGAGTGATGGACACGAACGCCTTCCGCTGCGACCAGCGCGTCCCTGAGTTCGAACAGCGTGATGTCGGGATCCTGTGCGAGCAGTTCCTCGAAAAAGGCCCGGTGCGGGGCAAGCTTTCCATGCCCTTTGGGACGTCCCTGGGGCAATGGTTCGGCATGCCCCCTGGTCCTGATCGCCCGGCCCCAACGTGCTCCGGTCGCCGGCGAGAGTTTCAGCCGCAGCGCCGCCGCCCGACCGCTTAAACCCTCCTCGATATATCGCTGAAACCGCGTCCGGAGGGCCGACGGCAATGGTGCTGACATGATCTATCCTCCCAGACAGAAGGGAATCACGATCCGCGCTGCGACGGAACCCCAAACGATTTAGGGTTCAGTAGAAATGCTTTAATCTCGCGAAATTGGGTTCAATCTTGTACTGGTGACCGGATGGTGACCGCAGTTTCTGATGGTAACCGACGACTGTCCTCGCAATCTGACCGTCACGTCCTCATGTCAGGCCCATGCGTGTGCGCAAGGCCACTTTTCCGCCGTGATGACCAAGATAATGCGGATCTATGAAAGGCTCTCCCGTTTACATGCTCTATGCCCCGCGATTGCGGGTTTCAGCTTCGTTCCCGCAGCCATTTGAAAAGCCGGGGAATGGCAGCAATGTCGCGCGAACTCCGGAACCTTTGCAGCCAGCGCGCCACCGGGTCCAACCAACGCAACCAATGCAGCCAGCGGTTGGCGGCAATATAGACACCGCGCATGTCGAGCATCCGATAGAGATAGAGCGCCTGATCAATCTGTGGCAGAGAACGATTGGCCACCGCAAAGCAACTCAGAGCGAAAATAATGAAATCAATGACCTGAGCCGAATGCAGCTTGCGAACCTTGCCAAAGCGCTCCAGATCGATCAGCGTGATCCTTTGGCCGTCCCACAGGAAATCCTTGAGGTTGGGGCGCCCGTGGGCCATCCCGGCATCATGCAGCTCGTGCAGGGTGCGGGCAGCTTCGGCAAGCGCGGCCTGACGCTCCGCCTCTTCGAATGCGGGCGATTTGCAAAGCGCGGCAAGAGATATTCCTGCATCCGGAGTCACGAAGTAATCGGGACCTTCATCGACGATCCGGGGGACCGGCATGCCCGCCGTGTGCATAAGATGCAGCCCCTCACGCTCGCGTTCGAAGGCGCGCGCCGGGTTGCCCTTTTGCAGCCGCCAGCGCAACGACAGTCTTTCCTGGCGCTTGACCCAATAGGACTGACCGTTGACCTCGATGCTGGTCACCCGGAGGTTTGCGGGAATTTTTCGGACGGCACGGCGGAGATCACGGATTTCGTGCTCACCCAGAGGGCGGTGGTGGGCTCTGGATTTCACGCACTGCATCGCAACATACCCCGATTGCCGCCGGACCGCGCTCCGGTGTCATGTAGCCTGCGCTCAACCGATGGCAATGACTCCGTGTCATACTACCTTCATGCTCGCTTTACGACAACGCAAGGAAATGTCAGCGCGTCACCCTGTCCGGTTCCTGCCAAACGCCTCCACTCAGTCCTCCAATGCGCCATAGGCTTGCAGAAGCGGGCGTGCGCCTGCACCATTGCGGCACATTGTCAGGAAGGCTTTTACATGATGCAAGACCCGCATGCTGACGATCCTTGGCTGAACCTGAGGGAGAAAGACCGCGCGGGCGGCGCCAGGGCAGAGCGGGCAACCGTGCTGATCAGCGAAATCCCGAATGTCGAGCCCCTGGATGCCCAGCTTGGTGCATTTCCGAAGAAAACCGTTCCAGACGCGCTTCACGGCGCCTTCTGGGGCCAGCCTCAGCCCAGCATTTCCGAACTTGAGATAGCAGGCGGCGATCCGACGAAGGTTGCGCCAATGCAAACCTATGCGGTCCTGGATGCGGCCAAGGTCATCAACCTGCCCGAGCTGCTGGAGAATAGCGGCCTCGAGCATCGCTGCCTGTTCAAGGGCGATGCCTATGATGACCTGAAGCAGGTTGCCCCATGGGTGGTGAAGCTTGATCAGGGCAGTGATTTCACCCGCAATCTGTTCACCCGCGGTGACGCCCCGTGGTACCTGTGGGACGCAGATCCGGGAATCTACGTTCGCTCACGCGGATCTCTGGAGCAGATGTGGCGGCATTTCAGGAAGTTCACCAGGATTCGGGACGAACGCGGGAAATGGTTCTACTTCCGCTTCTGGGAAACCCGCTGGATCGATCGCTTCATTGCAGCCATGCCAGCGGATCAGTCAAGGCGCCTGCTCGCCCCCGTCTCGGCCGTTTATGCGATTGCCGCCGGGGCCCCTTCGAGGGTATACTGCATCCAATTGAACAGGAATAATTTCGAGACGACGGGGGCTCATTGATGGCCTTTACGATATCGGAGGGTATGTTCAGAACCCTGGCGCAGGGGGCTGCCGAGGACTGGGACCGGCAAACGGCAGAGAAGCTGCTGGAAATCTACCCAGCCCATATGGAGGCGCTTGGCGCGACGGTAGCGGATCTTTCCGGATTATGTCGGACCGTGCGGGGCCACGCCCTCTCCTACCAGATCACCGAGCGCCGCGATGTCTTCAAGCTGGTGGTCATTGCACTCTCGCTGGGGGCGCATTTCTGCCATGATCCAAGATTTCAGGAAGGCATAGCGCGGTCCCTTGCCCGCTTGTCCTTGCCTTCAGGACGTCGCCTCACCCTGTTGTCGACCTTTGCAGAAGCATGGCTGCGATCTCTGTGGCGCGGAAGAACGCTATCCGACTTTGGCGCGCGACTGGTCGCGACACTTCGGCATTGCACGGTGATGCCCGATTCCCCTTCCGCGCTGACGGCGGCTCTGCGTCCGCTCCTGCCAGATGAACGGGGTATCCTCCGTGTCGAGCAGAGCGAGACCTTCCTTGCGGCCTGCGCCGACCACACCCTCGCTTATGGTTTGCCTGACCCGGAACTGCGCCTGGCCTACTGCGCCAGCGCGCTGGCCCATGGCTATAGTTGGTTTGATGATCCGCTGATGCGAGGATTGAGAAGCGAATTCGAAGCCGCCCGTTCCGCTGACGATCTTCACGCCCGCATGGCAGGTTTCTACGCGAGGTTTTCCTGATGGGCGGGGATCCTAGAACGCCGGAAGGGCTCAACGCAGGACTGGCTGCGGCTGACGAGCAGAACCCCGGTCAGGTTGACCAGATCTGCGAAACCTGCCCCGACAACTGGGTGGAAACCGGCGCCATCGATGAAAGTACCGGAGAGCCGCTGCCCAACCTGCCCTATCGGATATTCGAGATCGCGACCAAGGACGAGGTGGCCCGAGGCGTTCTGGACGCAAACGGGCGATCTCCCCGACATCAGATCCCGATGCCCGCCACGCAGCTATTCGTCATGTTCGGTACGGACGAAGCCATCGATGAAGCGATGGAACAAATGGACGCCCTGCAGCGCGAACGCGCTGTTCAGGAAAATGCACGTCCAGAATGGCGGGGCTTCGAGGCTGGTCTGTCTCAGGAGGAGTTCAATGCCAGACACAGAGAGCTCATAGAATCGGGCACTTTCGTTGACGAGGACAGAGGCTTTTTCGAGGGTGCCATAAGCGGAGCCAGAGGCATCGGCAATCTGGTTGGTTCACTTGCAACCGGGCAAGGGTTAACAGGTTGGGCTGAAAGTGAATATGCTCGACGGCGCGACGAAGCGTGGGATCAATATCAGCTCGCAACCGGCGCAAGAGTGGCTGGGCGGGGAGAAAGCTTTGGCGCAGGGGCGGATCAATCTGCCTCGTTCTATTTCGGTGATGAAATTTCTGCTCGTCTAGGAAGCTTGTTGGATGAGCGAAGCTACGAAGAAATTATTGACGATCATCGACATATTCTTGATCAGAGTCGGTTAAGCAATCCCGGCTATTACATGGGAGGCGAGATTGCGGGCGCCGTTCCAACCATTTTTGTGCCGATCGGCGGCGCTGCGGCTAGTGCAGCCAGGGGTGGCGCAGCAGCATCAATGAAGGCCGGCGGAATTGCAGGCGCAGGCGCGGGGGCGATCTCGGGTGCCGGTCAAGATGAAGGTGGAATTGTTGATCGCTTAGATGGCGCAGCTGTCGGGGCTCTCACCGGTGGCATAGGCGGTGCCGTTCTGAGCGGCGCCGCAGTGCTGATCGTACGGGGCATATCCCGAACGAGAATATGGGCAAGAGTTCGCGGCCGAAATAGAGCAATCCCTGAAGGGGTTTCTTTTGGGCGAAATGCGAATCAAGATTACCACGTATGGCGTCATGTCGAGGATGAGCTCGGCATGAGCAGGCAGCGCGTACAGGATGCCATCGTTGCTGATTTACCGCCTGTGACGAATCTCTCCAACGGATTGAACGTTAGAACTGTCACTGTTGACGGGGTGAAACTACAGTATAACGCATTCAAGCTGCCTGATGGAACCGTTAACATTGGACGAATACATGAGAAAAATTGACCCCAGAGAATCAGAAATCATATCTTTTTTGGCGCGAGCTGGTGGGATTCAACTTACTTGGACGCCCCACCAGCTGGTCTGGGTAGTGAACCCAGAAATGAGATCGATTCGCGCTGATTATTGTCCGAAAGGGCGCCGAGTACATTCCGTGGCGTCTGGTGAATTTGATGATAGTGATGGAGTTCCCGTCATCGTCACCCTACTACTGACCAATGATGGGAAATTCGGTGAATTGGATTTTTGGAAGGTGAATGACGAACCTGTTTTAGATCTACCCGCGTCAGATAGCGCCTTCAGGCAGGTGAGCAGTCAGCAATCCTAATTCTCATATAGGCCTCCACCGTTTTTATGAGTGATGAACCGCCACTTGGATTAGGTTTATACGTTTCAATGAGCAGCTTCAACCAGAGGCCATAACCAAAATGATGGCAATAACTTGCGTATATGAAGACGATCAAGAACGCTGCTACATCAACGACGCACCATCAAACGAAGATTGCGAAAGCTTGGCTAAAGCATTTCTACTGAACCCTAAATCGTTTGGGGTTCCGTCGCAGCGCGGATCGTGATTCCCTTCTGTCTGGGAGGATAGATCATGTCAGCACCATTGCCGTCGGCGCTCCGGACGCGGTTTCAGCGATATATCGAGGAGGGTTTAAGCGGTCGGGCGGCGGCGCTGCGGCTGAAACTCTCGCCGGCGACCGGAGCACGTTGGGGCCGGGCGATCAGGACCAGGGGGCATGCCGAACCATTGCCCCAGGGACGTCCCAAAGGGCATGGAAAGCTTGCCCCGCACCGGGCCTTTTTTGAGGAACTGCTCGCACAGGATCCCGACATCACGCTGTTCGAACTCAGGGACGCGCTGGTCGCAGCGGAAGGCGTTCGTGTCCATCACTCATCCATTGCCAGTCTGCTGTCTCGCCTTGGGTTCACCTATAAAAAAAGTCGCTGGTGGCCGCCGAACGCCGCGGTGCCAGGGTAAGACAGCGGCGAACCGACTGGTTCGAGCATCGCTTGCCAACCATCGCGGATCGGCCGGAACGCGTGGTTTTCATAGACGAGACCTCGGTGAAGACCAACCTCACCCGTCTGCGGGGTCGTGCCCTGCGCGGCACACGCCTGACCATGGATGCGCCCTTCGGCAACTGGGGAACACAGACCCTGATTGCCGGCCTCACATCGGATGCCCTGATTGCGCCCTGGTGCATCAAGGGCGCAATGGACGGCCCCGCCTTCGCAGCCTGGGTTCGCGAGGTCCTGATCCCGGAGATCGAGCCGGGTACCGTGGTGATCCTCGACAACCTTGCCACCCACCACAACAAGCACGCTGCTGAGGCTCTGCGTGCCCATCGCTGCTGGTTTCTCTATCTGCCGCCATATTCGCCGGACCTGAACCCCATCGAAATGGCATTCGCAAAACTCAAGGCGCACCTGCGCAGGATCGGGGCAAGAACATTTACCGACGTCTTCAAGGCCATCGGCGAAGTCTGTGATCTCTTCGATCCCGGCGAATGTTGGAACTACTTCAAGGCCGCAAAATATGTCGCAGGTTAAAACAGAAATGCTTTAGGTACTTCAAAAAGCAATGGGCTGCGAAGGTGGGAGAAAATTATAATGTTGGTTCCGATGCCAGATATGAGATCGAGTTAAACGGATTTCCGTTCGAACTTCGCCATCACTCTAGAGTCGATCCCTATAAATTTTAGATCCAGAAGATGATGATCGCGGCGAGGATGATTGCGTTGAGGAAGATGTCGCCGCATCTCTCGTAGCGGGTAGCAATGCCGCGCCAGTCCTTCAGACGACCGAAGGCATTCTCGATGCGGTAGCGCCTGCGATAAAGGCGCTTGTTGTATCTGGCCGGTTTCCTGCGTTTCTTCCTGGGCGGGATACAGGGGCGGATACTGCGGCCCTTGAGGTCGTCGCGCAACCAGTCGGCGTCATAGGCCTTGTCGCCCAGGAAGTGCTTGGCTGGCGGCAGATGGCGCAGCAACACGAGGGCACCCCGACTGTCGGCCATCTGGCCAGGAGAAAGGAAGAAGTCCAAAGGGCGCCCCTTGCCATCGCTGAGCATGTGCAGCTTAGAGTTAAGGCCGCCCTTCGTGCGCCCGATCGCCCTCGGACGATCCCTTTTTTTCGCAGGCTTGCTGCGGTGCGGTGCACTTTCAGGAAGGTGCTGTCGATCATCAGCGTGTCGCCATGGCTGCCGGGTTGCGCCAGTTCCTGAAATATGCGTGCGAAGATGGCCAAAACCGCGATCTGCGTGGTCAGCGAGCATGGAAAGATAGTCAAGGAAACTGAGGTTGCCAGTGAACCAGAGCCTCTGCTTGCGTGGCTTCAAGCACTTGGCGGCAGCATTGCTGCTCTTGGCCTCGAGGCGGGGCCCTTGTCGCAATGGCTGCATCGTGGGCTGACGGACGCCGGGCTGACACCCTCGCGAAACCAGTCTGGCGAGCGCGATGTCTCAGGCGGTATAACCAAGGCCGGTGACGTGAACCTGAGGCGCGCGCTGTGCCAGGCCACAACTGTCATGATGAACCGAGGTCGAGGAACATGGCTGAGAAGCTGGGGCGCTCAGGTTGCAAAGCGCCGGGGCAGGAAAAGGGCCATGGTCGCGTTGGCGCGCCGGATCTCAGTTATCTTGCACCGCATGTGGATCGACGGCACGACATTCCGAATGGAAACTGCGCCGACGACCTGATCCGAAACCCGTTGCCGGCCTGATCGCAGGCCCTCGAGGTCCCGCAGGGACGTGGTTCCGATGATGTCGTGCTCTAGACCGTCGCTGACATCAGTCAAGCACGCCTATGAGATGGGCACATCGGAATTGCACCGAACCCGCATCATGTTGGCAGCCAGACGCTGACCACGGACCGAAGCATGTACCCAAAGGACCCACGCCAAAGGCCCCGCGAAAAAACGGCGGACAGGACCAGAACAAAAGGCACCGTTCTGGCGGATCAATCGGTTTGAGCAAAATGCCTTGACTGAGGCGAACCCGTTACCGAAGTCTGGAGCCTAGGCTCCATCCCTATAAGTTTCTGTTGCAGGCCAGCTGGTTGAGTGATTCACGGTGGTCATGATCAACCGAGACGAGCGATATTTCTGGCTGAGCGCACAACAGATGCGGCGGCTTCAACCGTTCTTTCCCAAGGTGCGAGGTCGCGCGCGATCGGACGACTGCAAGGTGCTGAGCGGGATCATCTACGTCAAGCGGTATGGGCTGCGATGGCAAGATGCACCCTCGGTCTACGGTCCCTACAAGACCCTGTACAACCGGTTTGCCCGCTGGTCTCGAATGGGCATCTTCGCACGCATATTTCAGGAACTGGCGCAACCCGGCAGCCATGGCGACACGCTGATGATCGACAGCACCTTCCTGAAAGTGCACCGCACCGCAGCAAGCCTGCGAAAAAAAGGGATCGTCCGAGGGCGATCGGGCGCACGAAGGGCGGCCTTAACTCTAAGCTGCACATGCTCAGCGATGGCAAGGGGCGCCCTTTGGACTTCTTCCTTTCTCCTGGCCAGATGGCCGACAGTCGGGGTGCCCTCGTGTTGCTGCGCCATCTGCCGCCAGCCAAGCACTTCCTGGGCGACAAGGCCTATGACGCCGACTGGTTGCGCGACGACCTCAAGGGCCGCAGTATCCGCCCCTGTATCCCGCCCAGGAAGAAACGCAGGAAACCGGCCAGATACAACAAGGGCTTACCCTCCGCCTCCCCGATTCCGAGTGACACCGTGGTGACCGCGGACATCTTCGGATATGGTGACAAGATGTCCGGCCCCGCCTCCAAGGGCGTCTAAGCACCTCGGAAATATACTAAAAACGGCGCAAGGGAATGGTGGCCGGTGAAGGATTCGAATCCCCGACATCTTCGGTGTAAAGCCAGAAATTGCTTTGTCACGCCAGCGCAGATCATGACACTGAACTGCACGAAAACGCAGGATTCGCAACATCGAGAAAACGGGCTGATATGAACGGCGAAGGTGCAGGGAAGTCAAATCTGACGAAGTTCGGTCAAATCTGGCGCTGGTGACCGGATGGTGACCGCGCACCGCATGACTTGCCCTTCTCGCGGCCTTCTTTGTTGCGCGAATCCGATCTCGCCAGTAGGCTGAGCCGCATTTAGAGCCCTTTTGCATTGCGCACATATGTTTTTACGCCAGACGATGATTGCTGCCCGGCCCAGCTTGCCCGCGCCACTGGGCGCGCTTGCCGACACCTTGCCCGCCGCTCCTGTCGGTCTGATCGATGCGCTTTTCGGGCCGGATGCCCCGAAACATGTCTTCATGCTGGTGGACGCCTCGCTGCGCAGCGACATCACCGGCTTCTTCGACCTGGACAGCATCGCCCAGCCCGCCGCCTGCCTGTTCGACGGGGCAGCGGCCGAAAGCGCGCAACAGACCGCGCCGTGGCTGGTCAACCTGACGATCCCCGAGCCGGACAATCCGGGGACGCTGACCTTTCATCGAAAATTCTTCCAGCAGCATTGGCCGGTCGGCAGCAGCCTGCTGATCCAGACCGATGCCAGTCTTGACGCAATCCGCCGCCATCTGCGCCGCTTCACCAAATTGCCGGTGCAGGACGATGGCAAGCTGCGGTTCTTCCGGTTCTGGGATCCGCGCGTCCTGCGCCCGTTTCTGGAAGCCATACAGGATGATGCCCCGCGCCTGCGCCGGATGATGCTGACGGATGACGGAACTCCGATCCACTACACCATCCGCCACGAGGACACGGACTTTCGGTTGTCACCCATGGTGGAAGAACTGGCCGGAGAGCCCATCACCCCCATGCGCCTGAATTATGCGGATTTCGATCCGATCGCCCGCGCAAGGGCAGCCGAGCGCCGCAAACGGATGGCGGATCGGATCTGCCACGACTTTGCCAGGGAGCTTGAACACAGGCCACGCAAGGCGGTCGAGGCGGCGGTCAACCATGCCTTGCAACGGTTCGGCGCCTATGGCTTCAGGATCCACGCCCATCTGCATTTCTTCGCCGCATGGACCGTGTTCTATGGCGCCGATTTCGAGACCCGCGACCCGACGGGAAAACTGCTGGAAATCTGCCATGCGACGGGGTCCGAGATCGAGCGCTTCAAGGCGTTCAGGGAGCAGTTCGAACGCTCCTGGTCGGAGGCCGCCTAGATGTCGCCGCGCCACCAGCCCCCCAACCCTTCCGAAGTCGCGATCCGCTCCGAACGCAGCGCCTATGCCGAGGCCATCCCGCCGGGCGATGTAACCGCCTCGTGCCGGGGGCCGGTGCGGGTTTGCGCGGTTTATGATGATCACTGGCGCACGCCGGTCACGATGGCACCGGTTTGGATCACCGACAGGTCGGGCGTGGTGCTTGCGGGTGGTGCGCGCACGCAAGGGCTGCCCAGCTTCGGAATGCAGGATGGGGACGAGATCGACGGGGTCCGCCCGGAACTCGGCACACTCCTGTTCAGCGACGCGCTGCGCGGGGCTGTCGGCGCGGAGTTGAGGCCCGAGCCAGACGCTGCCGCGCAGGTGGCATCACTGGAAGCGCAAATTCTTGAAGAGTTGCGCGCATTCACCGCCAGCATGGAGACCGCGCTCCAGCCATGGATCCTTGCATGGGAGGAGCAGGGCTGGCTGGGGGCCGCAAAAGCGTGGTTCGCAGGGGCGAAACGCGGCATGTCCGCATGGTGGGAGGGTGAAAAGGATTTCTGGGCGGCTGTTCGCGACTGGATGTCCAACCTGCCTGACATGCTCGGCGATGCTTGGGACGGCCTGTCCAGCGGTGCGCGCGCACTATGGGATAACAAAGACAGGATTGTCCAGCTTTTGCAGGATCTCGCGACCGGTTCGGTCAAGGCGTTCCAGCGTGGCATAGAGGCCCTGAAAGATGCCTTGGCCGCGATTCCCGGTCTTGAGGAAATCGCCGAAACCTTCCGCCTGCTCGTGGAGAAAAGTGCCGAATGGGCGGGTGCAATGAATGAAATGGTCATCCAGAGCCCCCGGATCCTTGCCGCCCTTGGCGCGACAATGCTGGGCGTGGTCATGCTGACGACGCCGAACTTCTGGGCAGAGATGATCGGCACGGGAACCGGCTTCCTGCTGCCCGAGATCATTCTGGCGATCATCTTCGCGATCATCGCGTTCTTCACCGTCGGAACAGGAGGCGCGGCGCTCGCCGGGCGCCTGACGGCTTTCATCGCCCGCGTTACCACGCAGCTGACGCAGCTTGGCCATGCGGCGGGCCGGGTAATCCTGCGAATGTTTCAGGGCATCGCCTCTATCGCGGGCAAGATGGGCGACCTCATCAGGGCGCAACGGCGAAATCGCGCGGAGAAGGCTCAGGGTACGACTGACAGCGAAATTGAGGTAACGCGACCCGTTCAACAACGGGCAAAAATGGCGGAAGGCATTGAAGATCATATCAAGAAGCGTGATCCTGATGTTCCCCGCAAACGTGGCATTGGCGGAGCTCATGACAAGCATGAGTTCGAGGCTGCGTTGCGGAGCGAGGGAGGAGAGGTCGTCAGTCGGACACCGCACCCTGACCTTCCGGGAGTTGAGCGGGTAGATTACCGAATGGGAGCGCTCGACGCAGCCGGGCAGCCTACCGGCGAACTGCGTAATCAGGTATTCACCAAGACAGTGTATGATCCTAGTATCGTGCCCGATGGGAGAATGATGCAATGGGGGCAGGAAGCGGCAGATTCGGCGATGCGCGCAAACGGAGGGAGCTTGCCGCGAGAATGGTCTGGGATAGCTAATAATGGTGTACGAATGCGCGGATATGCAAATACCTCCACTGGCGAAATCACAAGCTTCTTTCCCGAGATATAGAGCATGAACCATCAAAGAATATCCTTGCCGGACCACCTTCATCCAGTGGAGACCTATTTCAACTGGATCTCTTCAGATGACCTCCTGCGGGCTCTTGAAAACTTCTCGTCGGGTAGGGGTTTCAATATAGAGGACAACACCTGCAGCTTTCCCTCCGATATCGCGGAAGATGAAGGGATCAGCGAGGACACGGTAGATTATATCGAATTCTGGTCTTACAGCGGAAATGAGGAAGTCAGAGTCGGCTTTGATTCCTTTGAAGATATAATAATGCAAATCTCTCACATAGAGATAGAAAAAACACCTGAAAACGCTAAACTAATAGGCGATCTCGTTAAAAAAATTACCTCCCATCTTAAGCGCAACGCCTAGTGAATAATTAAATCATTGCGCTCGCTCGGGCATTTCAGCCAAAGGACGGACAGGGGAGATGGTCGTTATGCTTGAGCGAGGAAAGAAGTTATATCCATCTAAGGCAAAAAACAAAGTGGTGGAGGGCGTTGTTGCAGAACTCCGTTTTCTGAGGGATTCACACTGCGAATCCAGTGGGCTAAGGGGCGAGTATGAGCAAGCCTGAGCCGACCCGCTACCGCACGATGAACTGGAAGTCCTACAACGATGCCTTGAAGCGGCGCGGGTCCCTTCTGATCTGGCTGGACAAGGACATGGTTTGGCGCGCACCCAAATCCGGATGCAATGGTCGGCCGCCGGTCTTCTCTGATGCCGCGATCCAGTTCTGCTTGATGGTGAAGGTTCTGTTCGGCCTGCCTCTGCGGCAAACGACAGGGATGGTGGCGAGCATCCTTTCGATGGCCGGGCTCGACTGGCGGGTGCCCGATTTCTCGACCCTGAGCCGCAGGCAGAAGCGCATCACGGTTCAGATCACGAGCCGCCGTGCGCCGGGGCCGCTGAACCTGCTGGTGGACAGCACCGGGATCAAGTTTCTTGGTGATGGGGAATGGCTTGCCCGCAAGCATGGCCCGCATCGCCGACGCCAATATCGTAAGGTTCATCTGGCGATGGACACGGCTACAGGTGACATCCGCGCCGTCGAATTCACCTCAAGCCGTGAAGGCGACAGCCCTGTTCTGCCCGACCTGCTCAACCAGATCCCAGAGGATGAACAGATCGGCACCGTCACCGGCGACGGTGCCTTTGACACCCGACGCTGCCACACCGCGATCCTGGATCGAGGCGGCACCGCTATCATCCCGATCCGGAGGAATGGCCGTCTCTGGAAGGAGGATTGCCCCGCAGCCAGGGCGCGCAACGAGATCCTCCGGGCAACCCAGCGCTTGGGCAGGGCCATATGGAAGCGCTGGTCAGGTTATCACGTCCGAAGCAGGATCGAGGCAAGGATGCGCTGCCTCAAGGCCTTCGGTGAACGCATCTCATCACGAGACCCGGACCGCCAGACCGCCGAAATCCATATCCGCATCGCCCTCATGAACCGCTTCAATGCCCTCGGATCCGCCGAGATCAAACGCGTGGCATGAACTCAACGCGGAAAGGGAAAACTGCGCTCACACACTGACTTCTGCAACAACGCCGTGGTGGAGGATGGAATTAGCGATGATACTTGGAGAATATTCCATAAAAATAATTCATACATATTTGAGTATCTCTCAGGAAGTCATGGCGGAGGAACTAAAGAACATACGATTTCAAAGGACGATTTTGATCGTGTGAGAGCTGGAAAAATGACGGCTTATGACATACTTCTTAAATATAGCCTTAGCTGAAATGTCGTCCGTGTATTAACGCCAGGTACCGTATATTAATTTCCAATCGGACGCTATAGGCAACTGGAAAAGAAAACGTTAGGCTGCTTTTTTATTTTCTGTATAGTTGAGCTGTGATGAGTTGGGTAACTGAGGCACCTGTAGGGTATGTTACTATTCTTGCGTTTGTCCTAAAGCATTTCTGTTTTAACCTGCGACATATCCTGCGGCCTTGAAGTAGTTCCAACATTCGCCGGGATCGAAGAGATCACAGACTTCGCCGATGGCCTTGAAGACGTCGGTAAATGTTCTTGCCCCGATCCTGCGCAGGTGCGCCTTGAGTTTTGCGAATGCCATTTCGATGGGGTTCAGGTCCGGCGAATATGGCGGCAGATAGAGAAACCAGCAGCGATGGGCACGCAGAGCCTCGGCAGCCTGCTTGTTGTGGTGGGTGGCAAGGTTGTCGAGGATCACCACGGTTCCCGGCTCGATCTCCGGGATCAGGACCTCGCGAACCCAGGCTGCGAAGGCGGGGCCGTCCATTGCGCCCCGGATGCACCAGGGCGCAATCAGGGCATCCGGTGTGAGCCCGGCAATCAGGGTCTGTGTTCCCCAGCTGCCGAAGGGCGCATCCATGGTCAGGCGTGTGCCGCACAGGGCACGTCCCCGCAGGCGGGTGAGGTTGGTCTTCACCGAGGTCTCGTCTATGAAAACCGTAACCAACCGATTGTTCTTGCAGTTACCCATATGTCTCGGATGATGGTGTTTCGGCGATGCGAGCGCCTTCGACAAGATCGGCGAGGCGGGAGAGGCCGCGCCATATGACGGTGGTTCCTGGTGGCGCATCGGAGGTCCGATCGAGATAGCCGCCGAGCCGCGCGACGAGTCTGACATAGAAATCGAGGTCACGCGGAAGCTTTTGCTTGCTCTCGGGCGCTGTGCGCTCGAGCAGTTGGCGTTCGGCGTCGGTGAAGACGGCAGCAGGCGATGCTTTCGGCACCTCTCGGCCGAGCATCGTCATCCATGACACGCGCCAGGACACGACGCAGCACAACGCGATACAGTTTGCCAGTCGATCAGCCGTGGCCAGGCGCAGCTCTTCGATCCGGCACCCGGTCTTCAGGGTCCGGAAGAATGTCTCGATCTTCCAGCGCAGCGCATACCATTGGAGCTTGTGGATTGCGTCCGCGTGGGTCGCCACCGGCAAGTTCGTGATCAGCTTCCAGAAGACGGGCACCCGGCCTTCCGGCGGGTCAAGCTCCTCGGCATGGATGATCTGAAGATTCTGATGCCGGTATTTCCGCTGCTTTCCGATCGGCGGGCGGACCGTCATTGTAGCGTGCCGGACCGAGAGCACGGCGCAATGATCCTTGCCCTGCGCATCGCGGAACCGGACCTCGTGGGTGCCGCTGGACTGCACCTCTGCCATCACCTTGGCAATCGTCGTGCCGCCATCCTCCGCCAGACGGTCGACGCAGCTGCGGACGAGGAACCCGGTCCCGAGTTCTTCGGACAGGCAGTAGAGTTCGTATATGTCGCTTTCCCGATCACCGATATGCACGCAGCGCTCTGGCACCCCTGTCAGTTCGGTGGACAGGCGCAGATTGTCGAGCCAGCGCATGCTTTCCTTCTGTTCGATCGGCACCCGGGTCGGATTGATCTTCCGTTTAAGAGCGGCGGTTCCCTTGAACTTGCTGCGCGACCAGAACTTGGCCGCCGTCAGGCCGAGCGGCAGCCCATCCGGCGTGATGGCCATGCTGGCATGCATCAAAAGCCCGCAGACCGCATGTTTCTGATAGCGACCTTCCTTCAGTTTGCGTCCAGTCGACACCGTCGTGAACCCCACCTTCTCCGGAGCCGAACGCTTGAAGGAGAATTCCGTGGTGTCCTGCAGGATCAGGATGGGACCATCGGTTGCCCGGATGCGCAGGGCAGAGGCAGCGAAATGGCCCTCGAGGATCTTGTCCTCGCTGACATTGCCGTTAGCAAAGAAGCGGTAGGCGGCCTTGGTATTCGACCAGTCCTGGAATGCCGTCGGCAGCGATTTTCCCGGCCGTTCCCCGAGGGCCTCGAGCATTGCCTCAAGCCGCCTGTTCAGCCTGACATCTCCCAGATCGCATCCGGCCGTTTCCGTTTCCACCCAACTCTGTCCCATGTCTGCACCTCAATTATTCGGTGCCACATGACGAATCATGATCGCTTGTGCTCAGGCAAGGCCAAGTCTGGTGGGTGAATCAATTCGCCGCACCACTTGTGGGTAACTGCAAGGGCAACCGGGCCGTTACTGAAAACCACGCGTTCCGGCCGATCCGCGATGGCTGGCAAGCGATGCTCGAACCAGTCGGTTCGCCGCTGTCTTACCCTGGCACCGCGGCGTTCGGCGGCCACCAGCGACTTTTTTTATAGGTGAACCCAAGCCGCGACAGCAGACTGGCAATGGACGAGTGATGGACACGAACGCCTTCCGCTGCGATCAGCGCGTCCCTGAGTTCGAACAGCGTGATGTCGGGATCCTGTGCGAGCAGTTCCTCGAAAAAGGCCCGGTGCGGGGCAAGCTTTCCATGCCCTTTGGGACGTCCCTGGGGCAATGGTTCGGCATGCCCCCTGGTCCTGATCGCCCGGCCCCAACGTGCTCCGGTCGCCGGCGAGAGTTTCAGCCGCAGCGCCGCCGCCCGACCGCTTAAACCCTCCTCGATATATCGCTGAAACCGCGTCCGGAGGGCCGACGGCAATGGTGCTGACATGATCTATCCTCCCAGACAGAAGGGAATCACGATCCGCGCTGCGACGGAACCCCAAACGATTCAGGGTTCAGTAGAAATGCTTTAGTGTCCATTGTCTTGACGGCTTTTAAGGAGTCGGTTCTGAACAACGCGGTTATGCCGCGCCCTGCATCTGAAGTGGTCTGTTAACGACCACGATGATGCCGAGGATTAAGCGGATGACGAAGGCCCAAAAGGCCCTGAGATGGGCGAGGATCTTGCGGATGTTGTGGCCGCAGGCGCAGAGCACGGCGAAGATGGCATCGCCGATCCTGCCCTTCAGGGGACATCTGGTCAATCTGCCGTCTGATTTCATATGGCCGATCTCGGGCTCGATGGCGCTGCGCCGTTTGAGGAGCTTCGCCAGCGCCGGGGTGATACCGCGCCGCTGGCCGCTGATCAGGACGCGGGTGGTCTCGATGCCATGCCCGCGATAGCCGCGGTCGACCAGGGCGAGTGTGGGCCTCGTATCGGTCAGGATTTCGACCTGTTCGAGGGCCGGTGCCAGGGTGTGGCCGTCATGGGGATTGCCGGGAAAGCTGCGGGCGCCAACTATGAGGCCGCCAACAAGGGTCGTGGCGAGGCTGACCTTGGTGCCAAACTCGTATCGCACCCGTGCCTTGCCTTTGGAGATGCAATCGACCTCGGGCTCGTGCAGGGAATAGACCTTGTCGCGGCTCTTTGGTCCCTGTTCCAGCAGGCGGCCGACCAGCCAGAGGGCGTCCACAACCCTCTCGCGCAGGGGGCTTTGCGGGATGTCCTGCAGGTGCCGACGCAGATCGCGGCGCACCCGGCCGACATGGCCCTTGAGCTGACGCAGCGCCTTGCGCATGCGCTTGAACTGGCGGGCATGGGCGTAGCGCCCGACCTGAATGGCCAGCCGCGGTGCAAGACGGGCATAGCTCTGGCGCAGATCGATCCCGGCCCTCTTCGCCAGACCGACCAACAGGGCCCGGGCCCGCTCGTAGAGCCGGGCATCCGTCGGATAGGCGATGTTCTTTTCCATCACGGTGGTATCGATCGCCACCCGCTTCAGCGCCTTGTCGGTGATCGTCCCGGAACTGCGGCCAGCCTCGATCGTCTTGGTCAACAGCCATTCCACCCCTTCTTCACCGATCCTCTTGCGCCAGCGCACCAGCGATGACGGATCAATAGGCGGGCGATGCTGAAAGAAGGTCTCGCCGGTGAAATGCTGGTAGTAGGGGTTCTCGACCCAACGGGCGACCACCGCCTCGTCCGACAGCTTGAACGCATGCTGCAGATACATCAGCCCGGCGATCAGACGCGGAGAAGTCGCCGGGCGCCCCGTCGCCGAGGGGAAGAACCCGGCCCATTCCCGCTCGAAGAACTCCCAGTCGATCAGCGCCGCGAGCTTCACCAACTCGTGGCGCGGATCGATCATATCCACCAGTCGGGGGCGCAGAAGGTCGTCCTGTTCGGCGGTGCGGAAATGGGGCTTCATTGGCGATCACAAATTGCAGGGTTTCTGCGTCAAGATTACAAAATCCTGCGATCCAACGCCAACAAAACCGCAGGATGATCACGCAATATCAACGCGTTCCGCGTTGGTCAGAGTCGACTAAGGATAATACTGAATTTCCTCTCAAAGGCACGTAACCGTGCCCCACGTCCCTGGTGTTGGCGTGGCCCGTTGACGGCCGTGGGGCCTCGGCAAGATCGCTGCCAGCGCTGTTAAGGAAGCATCCTGGGCCAAGATCTTCATGGGAGCGCCACGAACAGGCACGCCATGCGATCTGCAATGATGAGGGATTGGTCCGCGGGCTGGCGCGAATGATCGCCAGCTTCGATCGCGACGCTGAGCCGGGAGTTCGGCATCAACCCGGAGACGGTGCCGAAAGAGCCGCGATCAACCGTTCTCTGAGAGGTCGAAGAGGCGATGGCCATTGCGTTGTGTCGCCATACACTGCTGCGGCTGGGTAATTGCCGCAGTCCCCTGCCGCACCTACCTTCAGCGGATATCCGTCCGTCCCCGCCTGTCGCTTCGCAGGTTGGAAAACAGCACATGATTGCGCCAGCGCCCGTTGATCTGCAAATAGCTTTGCGCGACCCCCTCATATTTGAAGCCCGAGCGTTCCAGAACTCCGCGCGATGCGGCGTTTTCGGGCAGGCAGGCGGCGTCGATCCGGCTCAGATCCATGGTGGTGAACGCGTGATGGACCAGCGCGCCGATCGCCTCGCGCATATAGCCCTGCCGGGCGAAGGGCTGGCCGATCCAGTAACCGATGGTGCCCGATTGCGCCGGGCCGCGGCGGATATTGTCCAGCGTGATCGCGCCCACCAGAACCCCATCGCGGCGCACCAGAAACAGCGGCAGTGCCGTGCCCGCCTTGCTGGCCCGGGCGGCCCAATAGACACGATTGGTGAAACTTTTGCGCGACAGGTGATCGGGCGCCCAGACGGGCTCCCACGGGGTCAGGAAATCGCGGCTGGTCTCTCGCAGCGATGTCCAGGCGGCGTAATCGGAATGCGCGGGCAGGCGCAGCACCATCCGCTCGCTTTCCAGACGGAAGGCACGGCGCATGCCGAACATTACGCGGCCAGCCTCTCGGCAAGCTCCTCGCGGGCGGGCGCACCGGATACCGGGCCATAAAGCGCCAGCGCCGGTCGCGCCCCCCGGATCATCCGCTCGGCATGGGCGCGCACATCGGCGACCGTGACGGCCGAGATCCGCTCTGCCACCTCGGCCGGATCGGGCACGCGGCCCCAGATCGCCAGCGTCCGCGCCATGCGTTCGGCCTGCGAGGACGGGCTTTCCAGCCCCATCAGCAGGCTGGCGCGGATCTGCGCACGGGCGCGGGCGATCTCGGCCTCGGTCATATCCTCGGCAGCGCGGCGGATCTCGTCCACGGTCAGCCGGGCCAGATCGGCCAGATCCCCTGCCCCGGTCCCGGCATAGATGGTCATCATGCCGGTATCGTCATGAAAACCCGATTGCGCAAAGATCGTATAGCACAGCCCGCGTTCCTCGCGGATCTTCTGGAACAGGCGCGAGGACATGCCGCCGCCAAGCGCGGTCGAAAAGATCTGCGCCGCGTCGAAATCATGATCCAGATAGCCCGGCCCCTCCAGCGCCAGCGCGAAATGCGCCTGCTCCAGCGCCTTCAGCTGCCGCGTCTCGCGGCCTTCCCAGCGGGCGCTTTCGCGCGGCGACTGGGTGATCGGGGTCAGGTGACCGAAGGCGGCTTCGGCCAGACGGATGATCCGGTCGTGATCCAGCGCCCCCGCCGCCGCGACGACCATCTGGCCGGGCCCGTAATTCTCGGTCACGAAATTCGCCAGATCGGCGCGGCCGAAATGGCTGACCCGCTCGGCCGCGCCAAGGATGGTGCGGCCCATCGCCTGATCGGGATAGGCGGCCTCTTGCAGCCAGTCGAAGATCACGTCGTCGGGCGTGTCCAGCGATTGCCCGATCTCTTGCAGGATCACACCGCGTTCGACCTCGATCTCGCGCGCGTCGAAAACCGGGTTCAGCACGATGTCGGAAATCACGTCGAAGGCCAGATCGACATCGCTTTCCAGCACCCGGACGTAATAGGCGGTCGTATCGCGCGAGGTATAGGCGTTGATGAAGCCGCCCACATCCTCGATCGCCTCGGCGATCTGCAGGGCGCTGCGGGTCGTGGTGCCCTTGAAGGCCATATGTTCCAGAAAATGGGCGATGCCGTTCTGTTCGGCCCGTTCATTGCGGCCACCGGCGCTGATCCACACGCCAAGGGCCGCCGAATGCAGCCCGGGCATATGCCGGGTGACAACGCGCAGCCCGTTGGGAAGAGTGGTCAGGTTGAAATCGGGATCGTGGCTCACGCGGTTCTCCGTTCAAGGATCAGCGATCTAAGCGCCGCCACATCATTTTCAACCCGGCTGACGCGTTCCGGCAGATCGAACAGTTGCGCCATATGCGGCGGCAGTTCGGGGCGCAGTCCCACGGCCTGTTCCACCGCATCGGGGAATTTCGCCGGATGGGCCGTGGCCAGCGTCACCATTGGCACGCCGGGTTCCAGATGCCTGCGCGCGACCGCAACGCCTACGGCGCTGTGCGGGCACAGCACCTGACCGGTTTCGTCGCGAATGGTGCGGATCATCTGCAAGGTCTCATCTTCGGTGACGCAGCCCGAGGCATATTGATCGCGCAGCGTCTCGAGTGCCCCCTGGCTGATGCTGAAGCCACCCGTTTTCAGTTCGTCCATCAACTGCCGGATCGCGCCCGCGTCACCGCCATAGGCCCAGAACAGCGCGCGTTCGAAATTCGAGCTGACCTGAATGTCCATCGAGGGGCTGATCGAAGGTTCGACCGTGCCGACCCGGTATTCGCCGGTGCTCAGCGCGCGATGCAGAATGTCGTTCTGGTTGGTGGCGACGATCAGACGGCGGATCGGCAGGCCCATGGCCCGGGCAATCGAACCCGCGAAGATGTCGCCGAAATTGCCGGTGGGGACGGTGAAATCCACCTCGCGATGCGGCGCGCCAAGGCTGGCGGCGGCGGTGAAGTAATAGACCACCTGCGCCACGATCCGCGCCCAGTTGATGCTGTTAACGCCGGCCAGCCCGACCTGATCGCGGAAGGCGTGGTCGTTGAACAGGTCCTTCAGCCGCGCCTGACAATCGTCGAAATGACCGGTCAGGGCCAGCGCATGGACATTGGCGGCGTCGGGCGTGGTCATCTGGCGGCGCTGCACCTCGGACACGCGCCCATGGGGGAACAGGATGAACACATCGACATTGTCCAGCCCCTTGAAGGCCTCGATCGCCGCCGAACCGGTATCGCCCGAGGTCGCGCCGACGATGGTGATCCGCTGGCCGGACCGCTTCAATGCGATCTGGAACAGCTGGGCGATCAGCTGCATGGCGAAATCCTTGAAGGCCAGCGTCGGGCCGTGGAACAGTTCCAGCAGGTGATGGCCGGGGGCAAGCTGGACCAGCGGTGCGCGGGCCACATGGCTGATGCGGCCATAGGCGCGGGTGATGGCGCCGCGCAGCTCGTCCTCAGAAAAGCTGTCGCCGGTAAAGGGACGGATCACGCGGAAGGCGACCTCTTCATAGGGAAGCCCGTCCAGCGACGCGATGTCGGACATGGCCGGAACGGTTTCGGGCACATACAACCCGCCATCGCGCGCCAGCCCGGTCAGCATCGCCTGTTCGAAGTCCAGAGCCGGGGCCTCGCCCCGCGTCGAGATGTAACGCATCGCCGTTCCTTCAGTATTTCTGCTGCCTGATACGCCAGATCAGGGCAACTGTCATCCCTGCCCAGACGGCTGCGATCATGAACCACTGAATCGCATAGGACAGGTGATTGTTGGGTATGCCTTCGACGGCGACCGGGATCGGCTTCACCCCTTGCGCATCGCCCTGCACCTGGCTGGCGACGACCAGAACCGGCTGCGTGTCCAGCAAGCCAGCCATGGCGGGAACGTCGCGGGCGAACCAGATATTCTCGGACAGGTTCGGATCGGGCGTGGCGCTGCCCTTTTCATCGGGCCAGTGCAGGTTGCCGCGGATCTCCAGCCGCGTGGGCGGCCGCGGGGCATGGCGCATCTCTTGCGGGACAAAGCCGCGATCGACCATGATCCGACGCCCGTCATCGGTCTCGAAACCCGAGACGATCTGATAGCCGCCGCCCTGCTCCTTGCTGCCTGACAGCACGTCGATTTCCTGACCCGTGGTGGTGCCGCTGACCACGACCGGCAGGTATTTCATCGACGCGTCGATCTGGTCCGGCAAAGGCACCGGCGGCGCCTCGATCCCGGTGCGGATCTGGTCCAGCAGCCCCTCTTTCCATTCCATCCGCTGCAACTGCCAAACCCCCAGCCCCACCAGAATGGCGCAGCCCAGAATGCCAAGGATCAGCGGAAAGAGATAACGTCGCATCGCATGCTTCTTACAGGTCATACGGCCCGGATCAACCGGCCAAAGAAAAACGCGCGGAGGACAACCCCCGCGCGCCGGTTTTCCGTTCAACGGGGATCAGCTGCCCCAGACATAGACGACGGCGAACAGGAACAGCCAGACCACGTCAACGAAGTGCCAGTACCAGGCGGCGGCCTCGAAGCCCAGATGCTGCTGCTGGCTCATCTGGCCCTTCAGCATCCGGATCAGGCAGACGGCCAGAAAGATCGTGCCGATGATGACGTGGAAGCCGTGGAACCCGGTCGCCAGATAGAAGGCCCCGGCATAGGCGGTGTCGGCCAGACCGAAGGCCGCGTGGCTGTATTCATAGGCCTGCATGACGGTAAAGATCACGCCGAGGGCCACCGCGACGGCCAGACCGTTGATGGTGGTCTTGCGGTCATTCTCATGCACCAGCGCGTGGTGTGCCCAGGTCACGGCGACACCCGACAGCAGCAGGATCAGCGTGTTCATGAAGGGCAGATGCCATGCGTCGAAGGTCACGATGCCTTCGGGCGGCCAGACGCCGTCCTTGATCGGGCTTTCCGGCCCCATCGGATACATGGCGTTCTTGATGAAGTTCCAGAACCAGGCGACGAAGAACATCGCCTCGGAAATGATGAACAGGATGACGCCGTATTGCAGGCCGATGCGCACCACCGGGGTGTGATCGCCCGACTCACCCTCGCGGACGACATCGGCCCACCAGCTGAACATCACATAAAGGACGCCGACAAGGCCGATCAGGAACATCCACGGGCCGTTGTCCTGCATCCACATCACGCCGCCGAACAGCATGACGAAAGTGGCGATGGCGCCGAGCAGAGGCCAGATGGATGGCGGAAGGATGTGGTAATCGTGGTTCTTTGCGTGCGCCATGAGCTGATCCCCGTCGCTGCTTGGTATTCGTTTCAGTTGATGGTCTCGGTCCGGGCGCTGTCAAGCGCAGCCTGTTTCGGCTCGGTCCGGTGGAAGGTATAGGACAGCGTGATGTCACGCACCCAGCCTGCATCGCGATCCTTGACGATGGCCGGATCGACATAGAAGCTGACCGGCATCTCCATCCGCTCTCCGGGTTGCAGGGTCTGCTCGGTAAAGCAGAAGCACTGGATCTTGTCGAAGTAAAAACCCGCGACTTCCGGCGCGACGTTATAGCTGGCGGTGCCGGTGATCGGCACGTCGCTGTTGTTCACCGCCTCATAGAAGGCCAGCCCGTTCTCTCCGATCTTCAGGTCCATGCGGGCCTGCATCGGCCGGAAGGTCCAGTCCAGATTGGAATCGACATTGGCGTCGAACCGGACCCGGACCATTTCGTCCAGCACTTCGTCGGGGGCCGTCTCGGAGATCTGCGTGGTACCGGCAAATCCGGTGACGCGGCAGAACCAGTCATAGAAGGGCACGGCCGCCCAGGCCAGCGCGCCCATGACCACGACAACGCCCACCAGCGACAGGGCGGTACGGGATTCGCGGTTCATGGTCTTTCCTCCTCGGTCGTAGCTGCTGCGGGTTCCTGTGGCAGGATCGACACCCGCGGTTGGTGATCGAAGGCCTCCATCAGGTTGCCCTGCCTTACCTTTACCACGGTCAGCGCAAAGATCAGTGCGACAAAAGCCAGCAGCACCAGCCCCAGCCCGACATTGCGAGAGCGCCGCCGGTTGTGCAGTTCATGTTCGCTGTGCAGCGGCATCACCATGTCCCCCACCCGTGCTGAACCAGAAGCGCAAGGAAATGCAGGAAGGTGTAATAAAGCGACAGCTTGAAGAACCGCCGTTCCGCAACATAGTTATCGGCCTGCGCCTGTTCTTCGTTGCGGCGCATGATCCGCCAGCCGCCGTGAATGAACATCGCGTTCAGCACCACGGCCACGGCCAGATACAGCGGTCCGCCGACCGAGGTCAGCCCCAGCCAGATCGCAAAGGGCGCCAGCACCAGCGTATAGGCGAAGATATGGCGGCGGGTGGCGGCGCGGCCATGGGTGACCGTCAGCATCGGCACACCGGCCTTGTGATAGTCTTCCTTCATGAACAGCGCCAGCGCCCAGAAATGCGGCGGTGTCCAGAAGAAGATCAGCGCGAACATCAGCAGCGATTCGATACCGATGCCGCCGGTGGCGCAGGCCCAGCCGATCATCGGCGGAAAGGCCCCGGCCGCGCCGCCGATGACGATGTTCTGCGGCGTCCAGCGTTTCAGCCAGATCGTATAGATTACGGCATAGAAGAAGATGGTGAAGGCCAGAAAGCCCGCTGCGAACCAGTTGGCGACCAGCCCCAGCATCATCACCGACAGGCCAGACAGCGCGATGCCCAGACCCAGCGCCTCGCCCCCGGTCACCCGGCCTGCGGGGATCGGGCGACTTTGGGTGCGGCGCATGACCGCGTCGATATCGGCGTCATACCACATGTTCAGCGCGCCCGAGGCACCGCCTCCCAGGGCGATGAACAGGATTGCACAGAAGATCAGGAACGGATGCACCGGTTGCGGTGCGATCCACAGCCCGACAAAGGCGGTAAAGACGACCAGCGACATCACCCGGGGCTTCAGCAGGGCGACGTAATCGCCGAACTCTGCCTCGGGGGTGCCTTCATATGATCGGATATCGGTCATTGCGCGTTCGTTGGATCTTGAAGCTGGCGTCAGTTGACGCTGGCAAACTGGGTGTCTGCGGGCAGGGCCGTGGCCGCCGCCTGCGCTTCCTCGCCATCAAGCGAACCACCCTGTTCGACAACCCACTGTTCGTAAACCTCGGGGCTGACCGCCTTGACGACGATGGGCATATAGGCGTGGTTGATGCCGCAAAGCTCGCTGCACTGGCCGAAATAGACGCCTTCCTGTTCCACGTTGAACCAGGCCTGCGCGATACGACCGGGCACGGCGTCCTGCTTGATGGCAAAGGCCGGGATGGTCCAGGCGTGGATCACGTCGCTGGCGGTCACCTGCAGCAGCACCGTGGCGCCCACCGGAACCACAACCGCCGTATCGGTGGCCAGCAGGTACTCATCCTCGGCGTAACCGGCATCGGCCAGTTCTTCCTTGGGCAGCATGATCGAATCGAACATCACGCCATTGTCGGGATATTCATAGGACCAATACCACTGATGCCCGGTCACCTTGATGACGATATCGGGATTCTCGGGCATTTCCTGACTGCGGAACAGCGCCGGCAGCGAGAACGCGCCGATGGCCACCAGAATCAGCACCGGCACCAGCGTCCAGGCAATTTCCAGCGGCGTGTTGTGGGTGAATTTCGCCGGAACGGGGTTGCTGCGGCTGTTGAAGCGCAGGATCACGATCAGCAGCAGCCCGCAGACCAGAATCGTCACAACGGTAATGATGATCAGGACGAAGTGATCCAGCCATTGCTGATCGCGCGCAATTTCGGTCGCCGCAGGCTGAAAGCCCATCCCGGCGGCCTTGGGTTTGCCGATCGTGGGCAGTTCGGGCAGCACATCCTGCGCCCAGGCCGCTCCGCCCAAAAATGCCGCGGTCGCGAGCCCCGAAGCTGCCGCGCCTGCACGGCGAATCATCGCATTTGCCATCGTTCCATCCCGTAGCGTTTGGTCTGACCCATCAATATGGGCCGCAAGGGCATCCAGAAGGCTGCCCCTTTCCCTTTCACAGTGACCGTTCTATGAACATATCTGACCCGTCCGGGCAAGTGATACCTAAGAAATAGGGTACGAATTTCCGAGGCATCGCCGCCGCGGATGCCGCTTTTTCCCCTCCGCATGCAGGAACCGCCATGAGCCGCCAACCCTTCAATCCCTTTGAACAGCTTCTGGATCGGGACCGCGCTCTGGCGATCCTGCAACAGGCCGTCGCCGGGGCCGACGATGGTGAGCTGTTCCTTGAACGCTCTATCGGCGAGACGCTGGTTTACGACGACCGCCGGTTGCGCAATTCGGGCTTTACCACCGCGCAGGGTTTCGGGCTCAGGGCGGTGCGCGACGAGGTCACGGGCTATGCCCATTCGACCGAGATATCCGAGGCTTCGTTGCGCCGCGCCGCCGAAACCGCGCGGCTGGCCGTGGGTGCGGGCGGCGGCACGGCGGCGGCGCCCTCGCCGATGCTCAATCACGGGCTTTACGCCGAAATCGACCCCAGCGAAGGCATCCCCTTCGCCCGCCGGATCGAGCTTTTGCGCCAGATCGACGACTATGCACGCGGGCTGGATCCGCGGGTGGTTCAGGTGACGGCCTCGGTCGCCACATCGCTGCAAGAGGTGTTCATTCTGCGCCCCGAAGGCGGGCTGGTCGGGGATATCCGGCCGATGGCGCGACTGAATGTCGCAGTCATCGTCGAGAACAACAATCGCCGCGAAAGCGGCCATCACGGCGGCGGCGGGCGGGTCTCGCTGGAGGGGCTGATGCAGCCCGCCCATTGGCAGCGCGCGGTGGACGAGGCGTTGCGAATCGCGCTGGTCAACCTGCGTTCGGTTCCCGCCCCTGCCGGGGTGATGGATGTGGTGCTTGGCCCCGGCTGGCCCGGCATCCTGCTGCACGAGGCCGTCGGCCACGGGCTGGAGGGCGACTTCAACCGCAAGAAGGCCTCGGCCTTTGCCGGGCTGATGGGGCAGCGCGTCGCCTCGCCCGGGGTGACCGTGGTCGATGACGGCACCATCCCCGATCGGCGCGGCAGCATCAGCGTCGATGACGAGGGCACGCCCCCTGCCCGCAACGTGCTGATCGAGGACGGGATCCTGGTGGGTTACATGCAGGATCGCCAGAACGCCCGGCTGATGGGGGTCGAGCCCACCGGCAACGGCCGCCGCGAAAGCTTTGCCCATGCGCCGATGCCGCGCATGACCAACACCTATATGCCCGGCGGTAACGCCGATCCGGCCGAAATTCTGGCCGATCTGGCGGACGGCATCTATGCGGTGGGTTTCGGCGGTGGGCAGGTGGACATCACCAATGGCAAGTTCGTCTTTTCCTGCACCGAAGCCTATCGCGTGAAGAACGGTGTCGTGGGTGATCCGATTCGCGGCGCCACGCTGATCGGCGACGGCGCGACCGCCTTGCAGCAGATCCGCGCCATCGGAAACGACATGGCGCTGGATCCCGGAATCGGCAATTGCGGCAAGCAGGGTCAATGGGTTCCGGTCGGCGTGGGTCAGCCTACGCTGATGATCGGCGGGCTGACGGTCGGCGGCTCGGCAGCCTGAGCCGTGAAATCCGGGCGGCGCTAACCTTGTGTTAACCCTTGATGCGTTATGCCTTGTCTCAGGATGAGGCAGAGGCGTCACGATGACCGGGTTCAGCACTTTCGATCTTACCCCAACCCCAGCCACGACGAAGGATGATGATCTCGTTGTCCTCCGTCTCATCCGCTCTCGCCGCGTGGGACCGGCGACCTTTTACCGGCTGCTGGCCGAACATGGCAGCGCGGCGGATGCGCTGCGCGCCCTGCCACAGATCGCCGCGGCTGCGGGGGTGGCGGATTATCAGCCCTGCCCCGAAGCCGTCGCCGCGGCAGAGCTTGAGGCCGGGCGCAGACATGGCGCGCGGCTGATCCGTTTCGATTCGCCGCATTATCCGCAGGCGCTGAAGGATATCGACGGCGCCCCGCCGGTCCTGTGGCTGCGCGGCGATCCGTCATGGCTGACACGCGAGCCGGTGGCGGTGATCGGGGCACGCAATGCCTCGTCGCTGGGGTTGCGCATGGCACGCGGCATGGCGGCGGGACTGGGCGAGGCCGGCCACAGCATCGTCGCCGGGCTGGCGCGCGGCATCGACACCGCCGCCCATAACGCCGCCCTGCCCTCTGGCACCGTCGCGGTCATGGCGGGCGGGGTCGATATCATCTATCCTTCCGAAAACGCGGTGCTGGCCGCCCAGATCGTTGAGCGCGGGGCGCTGATCTCGGAACAACCACCCGGCACCCAACCCGCCGCACGTCATTTCCCCGCCCGCAATCGCATCATCTCGGGCCTGTCGCGCGCCGTGGTGGTGATCGAGGCCGCCCACCGCTCGGGCTCGCTGATCACGGCAAGGAACGCGCTGGATCAGGGACGCGAGGTGATGGCGGTGCCGGGTCATCCGATGGATGCGCGCGCGGCGGGCTGCAATATGCTGATCCGCGACGGCGCGCTGCTGGTGCGCGGCGCGACCGATGTGGTCGATGCGCTGAGCCAGGGGGCAAGACCGCCCCGCGCGACGCCACCCGCCATGGCACCCGCGCCCGTCACCACCCGCCTGCCCGAGACGGCTCGCGATTCGGGTGGGCCGGTCAATCTGGAGGCGCGGATCCTGTCCCGTCTCGGCCCCAGCCCGACCGAGGAAAACGACCTGATCCGCGATCTGGGCGTCTCGGCCGCCACCGCCAGCGCCGCCATCCTGCAACTGGAATTGCAGGGCCGGCTGAACCGTCTGATCGGCGGGCGGCTGGCATTGAGTTGAACGGTGCGACACGCTCTGCCGTTGACAGTCCCTGCGCCGCCACCCATGTTGCCGGGCCATTGAAACCGTCCGAGGTCAGAATGCCCGTTGTCGTCGTCGAATCCCCGGCCAAGGCCAAAACCATCGAGAAATATCTCGGCGGCGATTACCGTGTTCTTGCCAGTTTCGGCCATGTCCGCGACCTTCCGCCCAAGGATGGCAGCGTCGATCCCGCCGACGATTTCGCGATGAAATGGGAGGTGGCAAGCGACAGCAGAAAGCACCTGAAGGCAATCAAGGACGCGCTGAAGGACGATCCGAACCTGATTCTGGCCACCGACCCCGACCGCGAGGGCGAAGCCATCAGCTGGCACCTGCTGGAGGCGCTGGCCCCGGCGCTGAAAAAGGGCAGCGAGGTCAACCGCGTCACCTTCAACGCCATCACCAAAGCCGCCGTGACCGAGGCGATGGCGAACCCGCGTCAGATCGACCAGCCGCTGGTCGATGCCTATCTGGCCCGGCGCGCGCTGGATTATCTGGTCGGATTCAACCTGTCGCCGGTGCTGTGGCGCAAGCTGCCGGGCGCGAAATCGGCGGGTCGGGTGCAATCGGTTTGCCTGCGCGTGATCGTTGACCGGGAAATGGAGATCGAGGCCTTCAAGGCCCGTGAATACTGGTCTGTCCATGCCCGTCTGGCGACGCCGGACGGCAATGAATACGATGCGCAGTTGGTCTCGCTGGCAGGGTCCAGGCTGGAACGGTTCGACCTGCCCACGGCGGAAAAGGCCGCAATGGCGGTCAGCGCCGTCTCCAGCCGTGATCTGCATGTGACCAGCGTCGCCGCCAAACCTGCCAGCCGCAACCCCTGGCCGCCCTTCATGACCTCGACCCTGCAACAAGAGGCATCGCGCAAGCTGGGCATGGGCGCCAAGGCCTGCATGTCCACAGCGCAGCGGCTGTATGAGGCCGGGCTGATCACCTATATGCGCACTGACGGCATCGACATGGCGCCCGAGGCGGTGATGGCCGCCCGCGACGCGATCAAGGCCCGTTTCGGCGGGAATTACGTGCCGAAAAGCCCGCGCATGTACAAGAACAAGGCCAAGAACGCGCAGGAAGCCCACGAATGTATCCGCCCGACCGACATGATGCTGTCGCCCGACAAGCTGAAGGTCAGCGCCGAGGATCAGCGCAAGCTCTATGATCTGATCTGGAAACGCACCATCGCCAGCCAGATGGAAGCCGCAAGGATGGAGCGCACCACGGTCGAGATCGCCAGCCCCGACAATCAGGTCGGCCTGCGCGCAACCGGTCAGGTGATGCTGTTCGACGGGTTCCTGCGTGTCTATGATCAGGGTCGCGACGATGACGAAGGCGAGGACAGCGCCCGCCTGCCCGCCATCACCCAGGGCGAGGCCGCGACGCTGGTCGGCCGGGCCTTCGACGCCGAATTCGCCAAGGCCGGCGAGAAGGACACCCCTCTGCCCGACGCGCCCGCCGGTCAGCGCGCCGCGCCGGGTCTGCTGATGAACGACGCCGCCTCGACCGCCGCGCGGCAGCATTTCACCCAGCCCCCGCCGCGCTATACCGAGGCCACGCTGGTCAAGCGGATGGAAGAGCTGGGCATCGGCCGCCCCTCGACCTATGCCAGCATCGTCACCACGATTCAGGATCGCGAATATGTCCGCAAGGACAAGAACCGCCTGATCCCCGAGGACAAGGGCCGGCTGGTCACGGTGTTTCTGGTCGAATATTTCCCGCGCTATGTCAGCTATGACTTCACCGCCGACCTGGAAAACGAACTGGACGAGATCAGCGCCGGCGACCTGATGTGGCGCGATGTGCTAGGCCGGTTCTGGAAGGACTTCTCGAAGGCGCTGGAAGGCACGTCGGAGCTGCGCATCACCGAAGTGCTGGAGGCCATCGACGAGGCGCTGGCCCCGCATCTTTATCCGCCGCGCGCCGATGGTGGCGATCCGCGCGTCTGCCCGGTCTGCGGCGCGGGCCGTCTGAACCTGAAGACGGCACGGTCCGGCGGGGCCTTCATCGGCTGCACGAATTATCCCGAATGCCGCTATACCCGCCCGCTGTCGGCCCCCGATGGCGAACAGCCGGTGGGCGACCGGGTTCTGGGTCAGGACGCGGGCGACGAGATCAGCCTGAAAACCGGGCGCTTCGGCCCCTATGTGCAGCGGGGCGAGGCAACGGCGGAGGTTCCGAAACCGCCCCGCGCCTCGATCCCAAAGGGCTGGGACGCGGGCAGCATCGATCTGGAAAAGGCGCTGCAACTGCTGTCCCTGCCCCGCCCGGTCGGGCCGCATCCCGATGACGGCGTGCTGATCGAGGCCGGGATCGGGCGCTTCGGCCCCTATGTGAAACACGGCTCGAAATACGCCAACCTGCCCGATGTCGAAGAGGTCTTTACCGTCGGCATGAACCGCGCGGTCGAGGTTCTGGCCGCCAAGCAGATGCGAGGTCGCGGGGCCACCGCCGCGCCTTTGAAGGAACTGGGCAACCATCCCGATGGCGGCGCGATTCAGGTGATGAATGGCCGCTATGGCCCTTATGTCAAATGGGAAAAGATCAACGCCACCCTGCCGCGCGACCTGTCGCCCGAAGACATCACGCTGGAGCGGGCGCTTGAACTGATCACAGAAAAGGCCTCCAAGACGAAGCCGAAAGCGGGCACCCGAAAAACCGCCAGCAAGGCTGCGGGCGCCAAAAAGACCACCAAGAAGACGACGGCGAAGAAGCCTGCCGCCAAAAAGACGGCGGCCAAGGCCAAGTCTGCCGGAACCGACGCCTAATCCGTCAGGTAATCGCGAAGGACAAGGGCATGATTGTGCCTTTCGTCCTTCGCCCCGTAAAGCAGCACCAGCGGCCCTTTCTGCGCCAATGACCGCAGCTGGGCGACGGGTTCTGGATTGCCATCCAGTTCTGCGCGATAACGGCGGCGGAACTCGGACCATTTACTCGGATCGTGGCCGAACCATTTGCGCAGGCCGGTGCTGGGCGCGATCTCTTTCAGCCACAGGTCGGGGGCCAGTTCCTGACGCGACACGCCCCGAGGCCAGAGGCGATCGACCAGAACGCGCTGTCCGGCATCCTTCGGTGGCGGATCATAGGCGCGGCAAAGCGTGATGTTCGCCATCTGCGGGCTCCTCCTCTTCTACCGGTGTAACAGATGGCAGGCGCGTTGACTTCCCCCGGTGACGCCGCCACAACAATGATGGGCAAGCAGGAGGACGAGATGAAGAAGGTCTATGCCAATGCGACCGAGGCGCTGGACGGTCTGTTGACCGACGGGATGTTCATCGCCGCGGGGGGCTTTGGCCTGTGTGGCATTCCCGAACTGCTGATCGACGCGCTGGTCGAAAGCAAGGTCAAGGATCTGACCATCGCCAGCAACAATTGCGGCGTGGACGGTTTCGGGCTGGGCAAGCTGCTGGATACGCGGCAGATCAGGAAGATGATCAGCTCTTACGTCGGAGAGAATGCCGAATTCATGCGGCAATACCTGTCGGGAGAGCTGGAGCTGGAATTCAACCCGCAGGGCACGCTGGCCGAGCGGATGCGGGCCGGTGGTTCGGGCATTCCGGGTTTCTATACCAAGACCGGCGTCGGCACCGTGATTGCCGAGGGCAAGGAGGTCAAGAATTTCGACGGTCAGGATTACATCCTCGAACGCGGGATCGTGGCCGACCTGTCGATCGTGAAGGCGTGGAAGGCCGACGACACCGGCAATCTGGTGTTCCGCAAGACGGCGCGGAACTTCAACCCGCCCGCCGCGATGTGTGGCCGCGTCTGCGTGGTCGAGGTCGAAGAGATCGTGCCGCGCGGCAGTCTCGACCCCGATCTGATCCACCTGCCGGGCATCTATGTCCACCGGATCATCCAGGGCACGCATGAGAAGCGCATCGAGCAGCGCACCACCCGCAAGAAGGAGACCGCGTAATGGCCCAGGACGTGAAGGGTTGGGATCGCAACCGGATGGCCGCGCGGGCGGCGCAGGAGCTGGAAGACGGGATGTATGTGAATCTCGGGATCGGGATTCCGACGTTGGTCGCCAACTATGTGGGCGACAAGGATATCACGCTGCAATCGGAGAACGGCATGCTGGGCATGGGGCCGTTTCCCTTCGAGGGCGAGGAAGACCCGGACCTGATCAATGCCGGCAAGCAGACGATCACGGAACTGGCGCGGACATCCTATTTCGACAGCGCCACCAGCTTTGGCATGATCCGGGGCGGCAAGATCGCGGCGGCGATCCTTGGCGCGATGGAGGTGGCCGAGAATGGCGATCTGGCCAACTGGATGATCCCCGGCAAGCTGGTCAAGGGCATGGGCGGGGCGATGGATCTGGTCGCCGGCGTCGGCCGGGTGATCGTGGTCATGGATCACACCAACAAGGCGGGTGACTCGAAGGTGCTGAAATCCTGCACCCTGCCGCTGACCGGCAAGGGCGTGGTGGACCGGATCATCACCAATCTGGGCGTGCTGGATGTGGTCGAGGGTGGGTTGCGGATCGTCGAGACCGCCGATGGCGTGACCGAAGACGAGCTGCGCGCCGCCACCGAGGCGACCATCGTCGGCTGAGATTTGCGAGATGGGACGGGTGGCGGGGGGCCTTGCCCCCCGTCGCCGTTTCCGGCGACTCCCCCCGGGATATTTGGACACCAGAGATGGGCCGGGGGTTAAGGAGAGGGATCGGATGGTGGAGATGACGCCCGAGAGGATTGCGGCCCTGTTCACGCGCGGGGATGGCAGTTATCTTTGCGCGCGCTGGGGACGGCCGGTGGCGCCGGTGATCTTTGGGCTGGCGGATGAGAGTCTGGATGTTTTCCGGGCGGCGATCCGGGCGGGCTTTGCCCATGCCGGGCATCCGGTCGCGGAGACCGATCCCGAGATGGGCGCCAATCTGATGCTGTTCTTCGTCCGCGACTGGCCGGAACTGTCGGGGGTGCCGGATCTGGACCGCTTGACCGGCAGTCCCGGACTGCCGGAGCGGTTGCAGGCGGCGGGGGCGGATCAGTATCGACTGTTTCGGTTTGACGGTGATGGCGGCATTCGTGCCTGTCTGGTGTTTCTGCGCATGGGCGGGGCGCTGGCCGACAGCCACCCGGCGGCACTGGCCGAGGCGGTGGTGATGCGCTCGACGCTGAGTTTCGCGGGTGAGGTCGCCGCCGGTCCCGAACTGGCGGCGCTGATCCGGGCGGCCTATGATCCGGTGCTGCCGGTGGCCGCGACCGATTCCGCCCATGCGCTGCGTCTGGCGGCGCGGCTTGCCCTGCGGGAGGGATGAGGGGATGGGCCATACGCTTGATCTGCGGGTCTATTATGAGGACACCGATCTGGCCGGGATCGTCTATTACGCCAATTACCTGAAATTCATCGAGCGGGGCCGCACCGAATGGCTGCGCGGTCTGGGCGTGGATCAGTCGGTTCTGAAAGAAGAGACCGGGCAGGTCTTTGCCGTGCGCCGCGTCGAGGCCGATTATCTGCGTCCCGCGCGGCTGGATGACCGGTTGCAGGTCAGGACCGCCGTGAGCGAGATCGGCACGGCGCGGATCACCATGTCGCAGCAGGTTTTCCGGGGGGACGAGTTGCTGTTTCAGGCGCAGGTCACCATCGTCTGTCTGGCGGCGGGTGGCAGGCCCGCGCGTATTCCGGCGAATATCCGGGCCGTCATGGGCGGCGAGGGCTGACGGGTTCTCGATCTGTCTCCTGGAAACCACTATCCTGAAATTGACGGCTTTGTGTTGCGCAAGGGGGTGAAACCCCTGCTAGAGACAGGCTAGAAGGCCGCGATTGACGGTCCGTGACGATGAGGCAGCAGATGGAACCCATTCAGGCCGCGCAGGCCGTAGATTTCTCGCTTGTGGCGCTGTTCGCGCGGGCGTCGCTGACGGTGCAGATCGTGATGGTGCTGCTGATCCTTGCCTCGTTCTGGGCATGGGCCATCATCATCCGCAAGCTGATCTCCTATGCGCATACCCGCCGCGAAGCCGCCCGTTTCGACCGCAGCTTCTGGTCGGGAGAGCCGCTGGACGATCTGTATGACCGGCTGGGCGACACGCCGTCGGGCGCCTCCGAGCGGATCTTTTCCGCCGGGATGGCCGAGTGGCGCCGCAGCCATCGCGATGACGGCAAACTGATCCCCGGCGGCCATCAGCGCATCGACCGGGCGATGAATGTTGCCATCCAGCGCGAGGAGGCGCGGCTGTTCCGCGGGTTGTCCTTTCTGGCCACGACAGGCTCGACCGCGCCCTTCATCGGGCTGTTCGGCACCGTCTGGGGGATCAAGACCGCCTTCGAGGGCATCGCCATGACCCAGAACACCAGCCTTGCCGTCGTCGCCCCCGGCATCGCCGAGGCCTTGCTGGCCACCGCGCTTGGCCTGCTGGCGGCCATTCCGGCGGTGATCTTCTATAACAAGCTGTCGGGCGATGCCGAACGCGTCGTCGGCAACTGGGAGGCCTTCGCCGACGAATTCTCGACCCTGCTGTCGCGGCAGCTGGACGAGGGCTGACCTGATGAGCGATGTCGTCAAGCGGGTCAGAAGGCAAGGGCGTGGCAAACGCCGCAACCTGCCCATGTCGGAAATCAACGTCACGCCCTTTGTCGATGTGATGCTGGTGCTGCTGGTGATCTTCATGGTCGCCGCGCCGCTGATGACGGCGGGCGTGCCGCTGAACCTGCCGCAAAGCGCGGCCACCGCCATGCCGACCGAGCCCGAGGAGCCGCTGGTGATCTCGATCCCCGCCGAAGGGTCGATCACGCTGATGAACGAGCCTCTGGCCGACGATCAGATCGTCACGCGGCTGCGCGCCGTGATCGGGGAACGTCAGTCGCACCGCATCTTTTTGCGCGCCGATGGCTCGATCCCCTATGCCCGTGTGGTGCAGGTCATGGGGGCGCTGAATGCGGCGGGCTATTCCGATATCGTGCTGGTCACGGATACCGGCGGCCCGCGAATGGATGGTTGACCGATGGAACGCGACGAACGCATCGGCTGGTGGATCTCGGGGATCGCGCATGGCTGCGTGATCCTGTGGGCGATCCTTGGCGGCATGCTGTTTCGTCCGCAGCCCAGTCATACCGTCCGCACGACCGATGTCGCCACCATGAGCGGGGCCGAGTTCGAGACCTATGCCGCCGCTGCCCGTGGTGCGGGTCCGGTGGGCCGCGAGGCGACCGCAGCGCCCGCCATGCCGACCCCCGCCGAGGATGATGACGGCGCCGCAGCGCCCGCCGAGGCCGTCCCGCCGGTGGCCGAAGCCGAGGCGCAGCCCCTGCCCGCGCCCGCCGATGCCGAAGCCGAGCCGGATCTGAGCGATTTCACCGAACCCGAGCCGGTCGATGTGGCCAGCGAATTGCCCGCGCCCACGGATCAGCCGCAGGTCGAGGAGATGCCCGACGCCCCTGCCCCCGCGCAGCCACCGGTGACCGAGGCCAGCCCGTCGCAGCCGGCGCTGCCGCAGCCCGACGACTCGGCACAGCCGCTGGTGCCGCGTTCGGAACTGGCACTGGACGGCTCGCCCCGGCCGGGCACGCCCCCCGATGGGCTGGTCGAGGCCTATGAGGCCCGGTTGGCCGCGCAGGAAGCCGCCAGTGCCGAGGCCGCGCGTCAGGCCGCAGCCGCCGCCGAGACCGCCCGTCAGGCTGCCGAAGCCGAGGCCCGGCAGGAGGCCGAGCAGCTGGCCGCAGAACAAGAGGCCGAACGCGCTGCCGAGGAACGCCGTGAAGCGGAGGCAAGGGCCGAAGCGGAACGCCGCGAGGCCGAGGTCGCCGAACGCGCCGAGGAACAGCGTGCCGCCGAAGCCCGGGCTGAGGAAGAGCGCCGTCAGGCAGAGGCGCGGGCAGCCGAAGAGCGCCGGGCGGCGGAGGCTGCTGAACGCGAGGAATCCGAACGCCGCGCAGCCGAGGCTCGCGCAGAGGAAGAACGCCGTCAGGCAGAGCGGGAAGCCGAGGAACGTCGCGCCGCAGAGGCCGCCGAGCGCGAAGAGGCCGAACGCCGTGCCGCTGAAGCCCGCGCCGAGGAAGAGCGTCGCGAAACCGAACGTCGCGAGGCCGAGGCAAGGGCCGAGGAGGAACGCCGGGCCGCCGAACGTGAGGCCGAGGAACGTCGCGCAGCGGAAGCCGAGGCCGAGCGCCGGCGCGCGATGGAGGATGCGCTGCGCGAGGCGCAGGAAGGCACCGCCGGCGCGGACGGCACCGATATGGCCACGACCGGCACCGACCCCTTTGGCGGGGCACAGCGGATCGAGGGCGGCGACGGGGCGTCAGCCGCGCAGGACCCGCTGGCTGCCGCCCTGGCGGGCGCGATGTCGCAGGGGCGCGACTCTGATACCGGGGGGCAGGCCGAAAGCAATGAGGTGATGCCGCTGGCGCCCTCGACCATCCGCCCGACGGTCCTGCCCGATCCTGCGACCGAACCCGAGGCCTCTACCACCCGGCCCGGTAGCCTGCCGATGGGAGAGCCGCTGTCCTTGTCCGAGCGCGAGGCCTTTCGGATGGCGCTGCGGCCCTGCTGGAACCTTGGCGCCCTGTCAGTCGAGGCGTCGCGCATGACCGTCTCGGTCGGGTTCCGCATGAGCCCGGACGGACGGCCCGAACCGGCCAGCCTGCGACTGGCCGGATACCGCAACGGTTCCGAACCCGCCGCGCAGAATGCCTTTGAAGTTGCCAGCCGGGCGATTCGGATGTGTGGCCGCAACGGCTTTGACCTGCCGCGCGAGAAATATGGCCGCTGGCAGGAAGTCGTCGTCGATTTCCGTCCCGACGGCATCGGCTTCGAGTGACGAAACAGCGGGGAAGAGAATGGCTTTTTCCCCCCGCGCAACCGAGATAAAGAGGACATCATGTTCCGCACGCTGACTCTCGCCATGATCCTGGGGCTGGGCCTGTCCGGCCTGACCGCGCTGCCCTCGGCGGCGCAGGACGGCCCCTTGCGCATCGAGATCACCGATGGCGTGGTCGAGCCCATGTCCATTGCCATCGCCGATTTTCACGGCGACAGCGAGGCCGCGCAGCAGATCCGCCGGGTGGTGGCCGACGACCTGACCGGCACCGGGCTGTTTCGCGAAATCCCCTCCGAGGCGATGATCGCCCAGCCCGACAGCTTTGCCGCCGCCGTGTCCTATGAGGATTGGCGCGCGGTGAATGCGCAGGCGCTGGTGACGGCCGAAGTCACCCGCTCGGGCGAGGATATCAGCGTCAAGTTCCGCCTGTTCGACGTCTTTGCGGGCCAGCCTCTGGGAGACGGGATGCAATTCGACGCGCGCGGTAGCGACTGGCGACGTGCGGCGCACAAGGTGGCCGACCAGATCTATGCCCGGCTGACGGGCGAGCAACCCTATTTCGACAGCCGCGTGGCCTTCGTGCAGGAAACCGGCCCCAAGGACGCCCGCATCAAGCGCATCGGGGTCATGGATTACGACGGCCAGAATATTCGCTGGATGACCGACAGTTCCTCGCTGGTGCTGGCGCCGCATTTCTCGCCCGATGGGCGGCAGCTGCTTTATACCAGCTTTGATTCCGGCTTTCCGCAGATCCGGGCGATGAATGTGGCGACGGTCGAATCGCGCGCCCTGACGCAGGGTGACAGCATGGCCTTTTCGCCGCGCTTCTCGCCCGATGGGCGCTGGGTGGTGTTCTCGCTGGAGCAACGCGGCAATACCGACATCCATATCATGGACGCCGCGACCGGCGCGCAAAGGCCGCTGACCCAGTCCTCGGCCATCGACACCTCGCCCAGCTTCAGCCCCGATGGCCAGCGCGTGGTGTTCGAATCCGACCGTTCGGGTTCGCCGCAACTGTATGTGGTGCCGGTCACCGGCGGAGAGCCGACCCGGATCAGCTTTGGCGAGGGTCGCTATGGTGCGCCCGCGTGGTCGCCCAAGGGGGACATGATCGCCTTTGCCAAGCAATTGGGCGGCAAGTTCCATATCGGGATCATGCGCACCGATGGCTCGGACGAGAAGATCCTGACCGAATCGTTCCTTGACGAGGGCCCGACCTGGGCGCCCAATGGCCGCGTCGTGATGTTTACCCGTGTGACGCCCGGCGGAAATGGCGAACCTCGCCTGCATTCCGTCGATATTACCGGTCGCAACATGCGGCCCCTGAAACTTGATTTTGCCGCTTCGGACCCCTCCTGGGGGCCGCTGATGCCATAAGGATCACCCGATGAAACCCAGCCTTTCTCTGATGATCGCCGCCAGCAGCCTTGCCGCGCTTGTCGCCTGTGCCCCGCCCGCTCCGCAGCAGCAGGCGCCCGTCATCGACCCCTATGCCAGCATGGGGGCCGGTGCGCTCTATCAGGGGGCGCTGGCCGGGGGCGGATTGGGCGGCGAAGGCACCCCCGAGCATTTCAGCAGCCAGATCGGCGATACCGTGCGCTTTGACGCCAACCAGACCACGCTCAGCGCCGAGGCGCGCGGCATTCTGGCCCGGCAGGCGCAATGGCTGAACCAGCATGGCCAGTTCAACGCCGTCATTCAGGGCCATGCCGAGGAAACCGGCACCCGCGAATACAACCTTGCCCTTGGCGCGCGCCGGGCCAGCGCGGTGCAGGAATACCTGATCGCCCAAGGGGTGCCCGCCGGTCGCATCCGCACGCTCAGCTTTGGCAAGGAACGTCCCGCCGCCGTCTGCTCGGACGAGGCCTGTTATGCCCAGAACCGCCGCGCCGTCACCGTCGTCAGCCAAAGCGGGGCCGGATCGTGATAAAAGGCACGCTGACGGCGCTGGGTCTGATACTGGCATTCGCGCAGCCATTGGCGGCGCAGGATGGCGATGGCGCGACGCTGGCCGATATGCGTGCCGAACTGGCCACCGTCCAGCAGGGGCTGCTGTCGCTGCGGACCGAGTTGGTGGCCTCGGGCGCGCAGGGTTTTCAGGCGGCGGGCGGCGACAGCGCCATTGACCGCATGAATGACATGGAAAACCAGCTGGCGCGGCTGACCGACCGGATCGAGCAGACCCAGAACCGCATCAACCGCATTGTCGAGGACGGCACCCGCCGCATCGGCGATCTGGAATTCCGCCTGTGCGAGATGGACGAGACCTGTGACCTGAGCGCCTTGACCTCGGTCGAGCTGGGCGGGGCGGGAATGGGCGGCGGGCTTTCGGTCGAGATCCTGCCCTCGGACCCCGCCGACAGCCCCGAGACCGGAATGGCCACGACCGCTGCCGAACAGGCCGATTTCGATCTGGCCCGCGAGGTGATGGGTCAGGGCGATTTCCACCGCGCCGCCGAATTGTTCGGCCATGTCGCGCAAAACCATGCCGGAGGACCGCTGACCGCCGAGGCGCTGTTCCTGCGTGGTGCGGCGCTGGAAAGCGCGGGCGAATCACGCTCGGCCGCGGCCGCCTGGCTGGAGGGTTTCGCCGCCGACCCCGATGGGCCGCGCGCCGGTGAAAGCCTGCTGGGCATCGCCCGCGTCATCGCCGATCAGGGCGACGCCATGGCCTCCTGCCTCTATCTGGCCGAGATCCCCGCCCGCTTTCCCGGCAGCGAACATGCCGCCGAAGCCGATCGCCGCATGGCCGCGCTGCAATGCGGGGCGGGCACTTTGGGCATGGGCGCGGCGGATGCGACGCTGGATATCCTGCAAGACCCCGGGGCAGCGGCGGATATGGCCGGGCAGTGATGGCCGCCGCCGCCGATCCGGCCCCCGATCCGACCCCGGCCATCCGCGCGGCGCTGGACCGTCTGGCGGGCGACATGCCCGCGCTGGGGGTGGCGGTGTCGGGCGGCGGCGATTCGGTCGCGCTGATGCGGATCATGGCCGGTTGGGCGTGCGGGCGACGCATCATGGTGGCCACGGTCGATCATGGGCTGCGCGAAAACAGCACTGACGAGGCGCGACAGGTGGCCGATATGGCGCGGTCGCTTGGCCTGCCGCATGAAACCCTGACATGGCAGCCCGATGGCATGGCGGGAAATCTGATGGCCAACGCCCGCGACGCGCGGCTGCGGCTGCTGTCGGACTGGGGGCGGCGGAACGATCTGGCCGCCGTCGCGCTTGGCCATACCGCCGATGACCGCGCCGAAACGCTGATGATGCGGCTGGCGCGCGGATCCGGCATCGACGGGCTGGCGGCAATGGCGGAATGGCGCGACGCCTTTGGCACCCGCTGGCTGCGCCCGATGCTGGGTGCGGGCCGGGCGGAACTGCGCGACTGGCTGCGCGCGCAGGATTTCGCCTGGATCGACGACCCCAGCAACGACAGGGACGAATTCGAGCGCGTCCGAATCCGCAAGGCCATCGCGGCGATGGATCTGGACATCGCCGCCCTGTCGCGCGCCGCCGCGCATATCGCCGAGGCCCGTGACGCATTGTCGCACTATGCCTTGCTGGCGTCCGAAGATGCGGTGGCCCGCAATGGCAGCCTGACGCTGCTGCGCCGCCCGCTGTCGGATGCGCCTGTGGAAATCCGCCGCCGGTTGCTGGTCGCGACCTGCCGCTGGATTACCGGCGCCGACTATCCCCCGCGCCGCGCCACGGTGCTGCATGCGCTGGATGCCGTCGCCACCGGCAACCGGGTGACGCTGGACGGCACCATCATCGAGCCCTGCGGCGATCGCCTGCGTATCCTGCGCGAACCCGCCGCCGCCCTGCGCGCCGCGCCGTCAACCGATGGCATCTGGGACAATCGCTGGAAGATCGGCGGCCTGCGCCCCGGCCAGCATGTCGCCGCTGTGGGTTTCGCCCCCCTGCCCGCGCTGAACTGGCGGCTGTCGGGGCTGCGACGCGACGAGGCCGCCGCCAGCCCCGCCATCTGGCAGGGCGACCGTCTGATCGCCGCGCCACTGCTGCGCCCCTGCCCGCCCTTCCGGTCGAACCCGCTGCGCGGGCCGACAGAATTCCGCAAGCTTGTCATGGCGCATTGAACCTGCGCCGATAATCCCTATTTTCATCCCTAACCGATATCCCGCCGGAGGAGCCGTTTTGGGCAACGCACGCAATCTCGCCTTCTGGGTGGTCCTGTTCCTGATGATCCTGGCGCTGTTCAATCTGTTCAGCGACGGGGCCTCATCCATGAACGGACGCCAGATCAGCTATTCCGACTTCATCGAGCGGGTCGAAAACGATCAGGTGTCATCCGTGACCATCGATGGCGAGGATCTGGTCATCACCGGCGCCGATGGCCAGCAATATGCCACCATCCGCCCGATGGGCGATGACATCGCCGACCGGCTGGTCACGCAGGGCGTCGAGGTCAAGGTCGTCAAGCAGCAGCAATCCGGCTTCCTGTCGCTTCTGGGCGTGTGGCTGCCCTTCATCCTGCTGATCGGCGTCTGGATTTTCTTCATGAACCGGATGCAGGGTGGCGGCAAAGGCGGGGCGATGGGCTTTGGCAAGTCGCGCGCCAAGCTGCTGACCGAAAAGCATGGCCGGGTGACCTTCGACGACGTGGCCGGCATCGACGAGGCCAAGGAAGAACTGGAAGAGATCGTCGAATTCCTGCGCAATCCGCAGAAATTCAGCCGTCTGGGCGGCAAGATCCCGAAAGGCGGGCTGCTGGTCGGCCCTCCGGGCACGGGTAAGACGCTGCTGGCACGCGCCATCGCGGGCGAGGCCGGCGTGCCTTTCTTCACCATCTCGGGTTCGGATTTCGTGGAAATGTTCGTGGGCGTCGGTGCGTCCCGCGTGCGCGACATGTTCGAGCAGGCCAAGAAATCCGCCCCCTGCATCCTGTTCATCGACGAGATCGACGCGGTCGGCCGTTCGCGCGGCGTCGGCATCGGCGGCGGCAATGACGAACGCGAGCAGACCCTGAACCAGTTGCTGGTCGAGATGGACGGCTTCGAATCGAACGAAGGCATCATCATCATCGCCGCGACCAACCGCAAGGACGTGCTGGACCCGGCGCTGCTGCGCCCGGGCCGCTTCGACCGTCAGATCTATGTCGGCAATCCCGACATCAAGGGCCGCGAAAAGATCCTGGGCGTACACTCGCGCAAGGTGCCGGTCGGCCCCGACGTGGATCTGCGCATCATCGCACGCGGCACGCCGGGCTTTTCCGGCGCCGATCTGATGAACCTTGTGAACGAGGCCGCGCTGATGGCCGCTCGAATCGGCCGCCGCTTCGTCGCGATGGAAGATTTCGAGAATGCCAAGGACAAGGTCATGCTGGGGGTGGAACGCCGCAGCATGGTGCTGACGCCGGAACAGAAGGAAAAGACCGCCTATCACGAGGCCGGACACGCCGTCGTCGGCCTCAGCCTGCCGAAATGCGATCCGGTGTATAAGGCGACGATCATCCCACGCGGCGGCGCGCTCGGCATGGTGGTCAGCCTGCCCGAGATCGACCGGCTGAACTTCCACAAGGACGAGGCCAAGCAGAAACTGGCCATGACCATGGCAGGCAAGGCCGCCGAGATCATCAAATACGGCGCGGAAGGCGTCTCGAACGGTCCCGCGGGCGACATCCAGCAGGCCTCCAGCCTGGCCCGGGCGATGGTGATGCGCTGGGGCATGTCCGACAAGGTCGGCAATATCGATTACGCCGAGGCGCATGAGGGCTACTCCGGCAATACCGGCGGTTTCTCGGTCTCTGCCGCGACCAAGGAACTGATCGAACAAGAGGTCCATGACCTGATCGAAGAAGGCTATCAAACCGCCTTCCAGATCCTGACCGAGAAATCGGTGGAGTTCGAGCGCCTTGCCCAGGGTCTTCTGGAATATGAAACCCTGACCGGGGATGAGATCGGCCGGGTTGTCCGGGGCGAAACGCTTGGCGGCGACGACGACACGCCGGGCACGCCGATCCCCTCGGTCGCCTCGGTGCCCAAAGCCGGCGGCAAGCCTGCACCCGGTGGCGATCCGGCCCCGGCCTGACGCATCCGACAGGACACTCCTCCCGAAAAACCCGGCCCCGCGCCGGGTTTTTTTCCTCCGGCCGCACCCGAACAAACCGGCTTAGCGACCCGCCCCCTTGAACAAACCGCCGCCCCGGTGCATGTCCCTTGGACCATGACCCGCATCGACGATATCCCCGACATGCCCAGTCTGCGCGATCACATCGACGCGCTGGATGAAAGGCTGATCTTGCTTCTGGCCGAACGCCATGCGCTGATCGACCGCGCCGCCAGGATCAAGGCCCGCGACGGCCTGCCCGCCCGCATCGATCACCGCGTGGAACAGGTCGTCGCCAATGTCCGCCGCCATGCTGCGGCCTCAAACCTCGACCCCGCGCTGGTCGAGACGATCTGGCGCCAGCTGATCGAGGCCGCCATCGCCCAGGAGGACCGCCACCTGCAAGAAAACGCCCCACCTCCGCGCAGCTGACCCGCACCACCGCAGAGTTCAGCCCGACAACCAACCCATCACTGGTGTCGAAATATCCCGGGGGAGTCCCGCAGGGACGGGGGCCGCGCCCCCTGCCACGCTCAGTCCTCGAACAGCCCTGCCTGGGCCTGACCCGCCGGTCGCGGCGCTTCCAGCCCCAGATGCCGCCAGGCCCGCGACGCCAGTTGCCGCCCACGCGGGGTCCGGGCGATCAGCCCCTGTTGCAGCAGATAGGGCTCGATCACCTCCTCGATCGCATCGCGGCTTTCCGACAGGGCGGCGGACAGGGTTTCGACCCCCACCGGGCCACCGCCGTAATGCTCGGCCATCAACGTCAGATAGCGCCGGTCGGCCCCGTCCAGCCCCAGATCGTCCACCCCCAGCCGGGTCAGCGCCATATCCGCGATGCCGCGCGTCAGACGGCCATCGCCCTCGACCAGCGCGAAATCCACGACGCGGCGCAACAGCCGCCCGGCGATGCGCGGCGTGCCACGGGCGCGGCGGGCGATCTCTTGCGTGCCGTCGGGATCGGCCTCGATCCCCATCATCCGCGCCCCGCGCTGCACGATCAGGTCAAGCTCGGCCACCTCATAGAATTGCAGCCGGGTGGGGATGCCGAAACGGTCGCGCAGGGGCGTCGTCAGCAGGCCCAGCCGGGTGGTCGCGCCGACCAGCGTAAAGGGCTGCAACTCGATCCGGACCGTCCGCGCGGCGGGGCCTTCGCCGATCACCAGATCCAGCTCGAAATCTTCCATCGCGGGATAGAGAACCTCTTCAACCGCCGGGTTCATCCGATGGATCTCGTCGATGAACAGTACGTCGCGGGCTTCCAGATTGGTCAGGATCGCGGCCAGATCACCGGCCCGTGCCAGCACGGGGCCCGAGGTCATGCGGAAACTCACCCCCAGTTCGCGGGCCATGATCTGCGCCAGCGTGGTCTTGCCCAGACCGGGCGGGCCAAAAAACAGCGTGTGATCCATTGCCTGCCCGCGCATCCGGGCGCTTTCGATGAACACGCGCAGATTGGCCCGCGCCTCGGCCTGGCCCACGAAATCGCTCAGGGATTGAGGCCGCAGGGCGCGGTCTTCGGGCTCTCCCTCCAGCCGTTCGGGGCGCAGGGTCGGGTCGGGCTGGCTCATCGGCGGGCCATGGCGCGCAGCCGGGCGATGCGTTCCTCGACCGGCGGATGGGTGGCGAACAGATTGTCCATGCGCAATGCGCCCAAGGGATTAATGATGAACATGGCGGCCGAGGCCGGGTTCCGCTCGGCCGGGACGTTCATTGTCCGTCCCGCGATCCGGGAAATCTTCGCAAGCGCCGAGGCCAGCGCCATCGGCTGACCGCAGATCGCCGCGCCTTCGCGATCGGCCTCGTATTCGCGCGAACGCGAGATCGCCATCTGCACCATCCCCGCGGCCAGTGGCGCAAGCACCATCGCCAGAATCGCGCCGATCCCGCCGCCGCGTCCTTCGCGCCCGCCGGTGAACAGCAGCATATTGCCCATCATCGCGATGGCGCCCGCCATGGTGGCGGTGACCGTCATGGTCAGCGTGTCGCGATGCTTGATATGGGCCAGCTCATGGGCGATGACGCCGGCCAGTTCCTCGCGGTTCAGCCCACGCAGCAGGCCCTGCGTTACCGCCACGGCGGCATTGTCAGGGTTACGACCGGTGGCGAAGGCATTGGGCTGCTCGGTCGGCAGCAGATACAGCTTCGGCATCGGCAACCCGGCACGTTCGGCCAGCGCCGCCGTCAGCGCGTAAAGATCGCCGCCCTGCTGCGGCGTCAGTTCCACCGCCCCTTGCTGGCGCAGCACCATCTTGTCGCTGTTCCACAGGGCAAACAGGTTGCCGCCTCCGGCGATCAGCAGGGCGATGACAGCGCCGCCCTGCCCGCCCATCATCCAGCCCAGCAACATGACGATGGCGGTCATCGCCGCCATCAGGATGAATGTGCGTGTGTTTCCCTGCATCCTGAAGCCTAATCCTTCGGGGCCAGCGACCTGAGCGCCGCCCTGATCAACGCCGACACATCTGCCGCCGGTTCCCGCGCCTGCGCTTCGGCGACGGCGGTGACCGCCTCGGACTGGCCATAGCCCAGATTGCCCAGGGCCGAAAGCGCATCCGCGGCCGCGCGTGCCGCAAGCAATGCGTCCGATGGCGGGCGCGCCTCGGTGCCGGCCATCGAGGCCGGCGCCGAGGCGGCGGTTGCCCCGGCCTCGATGGCCGGGGCAACCGCACCCCCCATATCGACCGTCAGCGCGCCACCAAGCGCCATCACCTGCGGTGCCTTGTCCTTCAGTTCCAGCACCACACGCTGCGCCAGTTTCGGTCCCACCCCCGGCGCCTTGCGCACCGCCGACCAGTCACCCAGCGCGATCGCATGGCCCAGCCCCTCCGCTCCCATCGTGCCCAGCACCGCCAGCGCCACCTTGGCGCCCACGCCCTGCACGCTGGTCAGCAGCTTGTGCCATTCCTTCTCCAGCAGCGTCGGAAAGCCGAACAGCTGCAACAGATCCTCGCGCACCACCAGTTCGGTATAAAGCGCCACCGCCTGACCCGCTGGCGGCAGCCCCGCCGCCGTGCGTTCGCTGAGATGCACGATATAGCCGATGCCACGCACATCGATCAGCACATGATCGCGCGCCCGGTGCAGGATGATGCCTGCGATACGCCCGATCACGCCGCACCCCGGCGCGATCCGGCCACCACTACCCGCATGCTGCGGCCCTGAAGATGATGTGCGTGACAGATCGCGATCGCCAGCGCATCGGCGGCATCGGCGCTGTCGAACTCCACACCCGGCAATTGCACCCGCACCATATGCTGCACCTGTTCCTTTCCGGCATGGCCGACGCCGACCACCGCCTTCTTGACCGCGTTCGGGGCATATTCGCCGACCGCGATCCCGGCCTCGGCCGGGGCCAGCAGGGCGATACCACGCGCCTGACCCAGTTTCAGCGTGCCGGACGCGTCCTTGTTGACGAAGGTCTGTTCGACCGCCGCCGCATCAGGCTGATATTCTGCGATCACCGCGCAAAGCCCGCGAAACAGCCACGACAGCCGCGCGCCCAGATCGCCCGCCCCTTCGGTCGCCACCGACCGGATCACACCATTGCCGATATGGCGCAGGCGCGGGCCATCCACCTCGATCACGCCCCAGCCCATGTTCCGCAAACCGGGATCGATGCCCAGAACCTTCATGCCTGCCCCCTTGGCTGCGCGACAGTTGCGTCGTCCGCTTGCCTTCCAACTAGCACGAAACGGGAACACCCGCCAGTCAAGTTTTGCCGCCAGATCATTGATCCCGCCCTGCAATTCCGTCCCGCCCCCAAAAAGGCTACAGCTTTTCGCCCGGCAGGCGGCTGGCCTGCCGTACCCAGTCGGCGAATTGCGCTTCGTCCAGACCGGGCTCCTGATGGATATCCAGATAGCGCACTTCGGGATGCTTGGATTTCCCCGCCGGCGCCGGCTCCAGCGAGGTGCCGCGAAAGAACGTCACCTTGATATAGCGGGTGAAGCAGTGAAAGCTGAGAAACCAGCCCTGCCCCTCCAGCCCGTAGAAGGGCGAGTTCCACTTGACCGCCTTCTGAACCGCGGGCACCTCGGCCATGATGATCCGGTCCAGTTGTGCGCCGACGGCGCTTTTCCATTCGGGTATCGCCGCGATATAGGCCTGCACCGGAGCGTCGCCATACCCCTTGGCGATCTGCGGATTGCCACCCGACAGCAGCACCGGTCTGGATGCGTCCTTGTTCATCGTCATTCCCCCTTGCGGGCAGTCTGCCACAGGCGGCGCGATGACAAAAGCGGGCTATTCCTCGACCACCTCCAGCACGCCGGGCACGGCGCGCAGGGCCTGACGGGCGGGCGTGGTCAGGGGCGCGTCATTGGCCACCTCGATCTCGATCATCTCGTCTCCCTCGCGGATGCGCAGCATGACCGGCCCGCGCGATCGTGACGAGGCCACTATGTCGGACTGGATGCGGCCAAGGGTTTCGGCCACCCGCCCGACCGTATCGGCGCCCTGAATTTCGACCGCCAGCCGCCCGGCCCCGGCATCGGCGATGGCGTCCTCCAGCAGCGTGACCGAATTGGCCAGCATCTTGACCTGATCGCCCGAGGGTTCGACCTTGACCTGCAAGACCACGTTCTGCCCCGGTTCCAGCTTTTCGCGCGACGCGTTCAGCAGATCCGAGAACACCGTGACCTCGTACAGCCCGGTCGGATCCGACAGGCTGACAAAGGCGAATTGCGTGCCCTTGGCCGATTTCCGTTCCTGCCGCGCGCCGACCGTGCCGGCGATATGGGTGACCAGCGGGCCGCCTTCGGCATCGGCGCTGATCTGGGACAGGGTCTGCACCTTCTTGCGGCGCAGCGCGGTCTGGTAATCGTCCAGCGGATGGCCGGACAGATAAAAGCCGATGGCCTTGTGTTCCTCGCCCAGCTTCTCGGTCGGCAGCCAGACCTGCGCCAGCGCCGGGCGCGGCGGCGGCAGATCCTCGCCGCCCCCGAACAGCGAGGATTGCGACGACGCCGCCTGCTCCTGCACCGCCGCCGACCACGCCACCAGCGCATCCAGCGATTTGAGCACCCGCGCGCGGTTGTCGTCCAGCAGATCGAAGGCCCCGGCACGGGCCAGCATCTCCAGCGGGCGCTTGCCCACGCGCTTCATGTCCACACGCCGGGCGAAATCGTTGATGTCACGGAAGGGCATATCCGCCCCTTCGGCGGAATGGCGGGCCTCGTGGATCAGCCGCATCGCCTCGACGCCGACGCCCTTCAGCGCGCCAAGCGCATAGTGGATGCGCCCGTCCCTGACCGTGAAGGTGGGGGCGGACCGGTTCACACAGGGCGGCACGATCTCGATCCCCATCCGGTCGGCTTCGCGTTTGTAGACGGCCAGCTTGTCGGTCAGATGGATATCGCAGTTCATCACCGCGGCCATGAATTCGACCGGATGGTTCGCCTTCAGCCATGCCGTCTGATAGCTGACCACGGCATAGGCCGCCGCGTGGGATTTGTTGAAACCGTAATTGGCGAATTTCTCCAACAGGTCGAAGACCTCGCCCGCCTTCTTGGCATCCACGCCATTGGCCACCGCGCCATCGACGAATTTCGGCCGCTCCTTGGCCATTTCCTCGGCGATCTTCTTGCCCATGGCGCGGCGCAGCAGGTCGGCGCCGCCAAGGCTGTAGCCCGCCATGACCTGTGCGATCTGCATCACCTGTTCCTGATAGACGATGATGCCCTGCGTCTCGGACAGGATATCGTCGATGCTGGGATGGATCGATTCCAGCTTCTTTACGCCGTTCTTGACGTCGCAATAGGTCGGGATGTTCTCCATCGGGCCGGGACGATAAAGCGCGACCAGCGCCACGATATCCTCGATGCAGGTCGGGCGCATCCGGCGCAGCGCGTCCATCATGCCGCTGCTTTCCACCTGAAACACCGCGACCGTGCGGGCAGAGGCGAACAGGTCATAGCTGGGCTTGTCATCCAGCGGGATGGCGTTGATCTGGTTCTCGGCGCCCGGCGGCGGATCATATAGCTTGCGCCCGTCGGCGGCGACATGCAGCGGGCGCCCGCCCCCGTTGATAAGGTCCACCGCGTTCTGGATCACCGTCAGGGTTTTCAGGCCCAGAAAGTCGAACTTCACCAGCCCGGCCTGCTCGACCCATTTCATGTTGAATTGCGTCGCGGGCATGTCGGATGCCGGATCGCGATAAAGCGGCACCAGCCGGTCCAGCGGCCGGTCCCCGATCACCACGCCCGCGGCATGGGTCGAGGCGTTGCGATACAGCCCCTCCAACTGTTCGGCATAGTCCAGCAGGCGGCCCACGACCTCTTCCTTCGCCGCCTCGCGCAGGCGGGGTTCATCGGCGCGGGCCTTGGTGATGCTGACCGGCTTCACGCCTTCAACCGGGATCATCTTGGACAGCCGGTCCACCTGACCGAAGGGCAGTTGCAGCACCCGCCCCACATCGCGCACGGCGGCCTTGGACAGCAGCGCGCCGAAGGTGATGATCTGGCCGACCTTGTCCTTGCCGTATTTGTCCTGAACGTAACGGATCACCTCTTCGCGGCGGTCCATGCAGAAGTCGATGTCGAAGTCGGGCATCGAGATCCGTTCCGGGTTCAGGAACCGCTCGAACAGCAGCGAATAGCGCAGCGGATCAAGGTCGGTGATGGTCAGCGCATAGGCGACCAGCGACCCCGCGCCCGAACCCCGCCCCGGCCCCACCGGAATGTCGTGATCCTTGGCCCATTGAATGAAATCCGCCACGATCAGGAAATAGCCGGGAAAGCCCATCTGTTCGATGATGCCCAGCTCGAAATCCAGCCGCTTGTGATATTCCTCGACGCTGACGGAATGGGGGATGACCTTCAGCCGCGCCTCCAGCCCCTCGCGGGCCTGACGCCGCAATTCGCTGACCTCGTCATCGGCGAAGCGCGGCAGGATCGGCGCGTGCTTCTTGACCGCAAAGGCGCAGCGGCGGGCGATCTCGACGGTGTTCTCCAGCGCCTCGGGCAGATCGGCGAACAGCACCGCCATTTCTTCCGGGCTTTTGAAGTAATGCTGCGGGGTCAGCCGGCGGCGCGGCTGCGACTGGTCCACATAGGCCTTTTCCGCGATGCAGATCAGCGCGTCATGCGCCTCGTACATCGCCGGCTTGGGGAAATAGACGTCGTTGGTGGCGACCAGCGGCAGCGCCTTGGCATAGGCCAGGTCGATCAGGCCGGTTTCCGACGCGGTTTCGGCCGGCATCAACTGGCCATTCTCGCCCGGATGGCGCTGCAATTCGACATAAAGCCGGGTAGGAAAGGCCGATGCCAGCCGGTCGGCCAGCGCCGCCGCCTTGTCGGCCTGCCCCTGCGCGATCAGCAGTCCCAAAGGCCCGGTGGCGCCGCCGGTCAGGCAAATCAACCCCTCGGCCCGGTCGCACAGCTCATCCAGCGTCACATGCGGCAGCGCGCCGCCGTCGCGCAGATAGAGGCAGGAGGACAGCGCCATCAGGTTCAGCCAGCCCGCCTGATTCTGCGCCAGCAGGACCACGGGTCCGGTCGCCTCGGCCAGCAGGGTCACCTGACAGCCGATAATCGGCTGTACGCCCTTGTCCATTGATTTCACGCTGAATTCCAACGCCGCGAACATGGCATTGGTATCGGTCAGCGCAACGGCGGGCATGCCGGCATCCGCAGCCAGCCCCGGCAGTTTGCCCACGGGAATGGCGCCTTCCAGCAGCGAATGTTCGGAATGGGTGCGAAGATGGATGAATCGGGGGGCTTTGACGGTCATGGTCGGGACACTAGCCCCGGCCAAAGGTTCTGTGCAATGCCGATCAGGCGGGCATCCGCGCCTCGATCATCCCGGCATACCAGCTGGAGCCCGCGGGAATGGTCTCGTCGCTGAAATTATAGGCCGGGTGATGCACCATCGGCGTATCGCCATTGCCGACAAAGACATAGGCGCCGGGGCGTTTGTTCAGCATATAGCTGAAATCTTCTCCCGCCATCAGCGGCTTGAAATCGGGATCGACATCGCCTGCGATCTGGCGGGCGACCTCGGTCGCGTATTCGGCGGATTGCGCGTCGTTCACGGTGACCGGATAGCCGCGCTGGTAATCGACCTCTGCCGTCGCGCCCATGGCGGCGGCGATGCCGGTGCTGACGCGGTAGATGCCCTCTTCGATCTGGTCGCGCACGCCGTCATCAAGGCTGCGGGCGGTGCCCTTCAGCCTGACCGCCTGCGGGATGACGTTATGCGCCGTCGAGTCGGTCGAGACCACGCAGACCGAGATCACCGCGTGATGAAGCGGATCGATATTGCGCGCCACCACCGATTGCAGCGCGACGATGATCTGCGCCGCCACCAGCGTCGTGTCGATACATTCATGCGGCTTGGCGGCGTGACCGCCCTTGCCCGTCACGGTGATGTCGAACTGATCCGCTGCCGCCATGACCGGACCGGGGCGAACCGCGAATTGCCCCACCGGAATGCCGGGCATGTTGTGCATTCCGTAGAATTCCTGGATGTTCCAGCGCGCGACCAGCCCGTCATCGATCATCGCCTTGCCGCCGCCGCCGCCCTCTTCGGCGGGCTGGAAGATGACGACCGCGGTGCCGTCGAAGTTGCGCGTCTCGGCCAGATATTTCGCCGCGCCCAGCAGCATCGCCGTATGGCCGTCATGGCCGCAGGCATGCATCTTGCCCGGTGTTTTCGACGCATAGTCCAGACCCGTCTGCTCGTTGATCGGCAGCGCATCCATATCCGCGCGCAGGCCCACGACGCGGCCCTTGCTGTCGGTCCGGCCCCGGATCACGCCCACGACTCCGGTCCGGCCGATGCCCTCGACCACCTCGTCACAGCCGAATTCGCGCAGCAATCCGGCGACGCGGCCTGCGGTGCGATGGACCTCATAGAGCAGTTCGGGATGTTCGTGAAAATCCCGTCGCCAGGCGGTGATCTCGGGCAGAAGTTCGGCGAAGCGGTTCTTGATGGGCATGGTTCGGTCTCCTTCGCGGCGGAGGATGAGGGCTTTTGCCGGGGCGGGCAAGGGGTTGGCGTCCGAAGGGCGGCCGGGGACGGTACAGCCGGGGGCGTCAGGACAGGTCTTCGATGATGAGGTCTTCCCAGTCGTCCTCGGTGACTTCGACCTCGCTGACGGTCCAGCCGCGCACGCTGGCCCCGGCGCGATGCACGGATTCACGATCGCCCGAGATCAGGTAATGCCAGTCATAAAGCGGCCGCCCCTCGGCCCGCAGGCGATAGGCGCAGGTCGCGGGCAGCCACCAGGCGATGTCCTTGAGTTTCTTCGGCGTCAGCACCACACAATCGGGCACATAGTCATGCCGGTTCGCATAGGAACTGCATGCACAACTGTGCCCGTCCAGCAGGCGGCAGGATACGCGGGTAAAGGCCAGTTCGCCCGTATCCTCGTATTCGATCTTGTTCAGGCAACATTTGCCGCAGCCGTCACACAGCGCCTCCCATTCCTCGGGGGTCAGGCGATCCAGCGGCAATGTCCAGAAGGCATCGCGCATCACGCGCCTGCCAGTACCGCGCGGGCCTGTTCGGCATCGGCGGCGATCTGGTCGATCAGCGCATCGACGGTATCGAATTTCGCCTCGTCGCGCAGAAAGTCGATCAGCGCGACCGAGAGATGCTGACCATAGAGATCACCCGCGAAATCGAACAGATGCACTTCGAGATTGGGCGTATTGCGGCCGAACATCGGGCGCACGCCAAGGCTGGCGACCCCCTGACAGGACAGCCGGTCGGGGCCGGTCAGCACATCGACCAGCACGGCATAGACCCCCAGACGCGGCAGATGCAGATCGTCCACCCGCATATTCGCGGTGGGCCAGCCGAAATCGCGGCCGCGCTTGTCGCCGTGGACGACTTCGCCCTCGATCCGGTGCCAATGGCCCAGAATGGCCTCGGCCTCGCGCGGCTGACCGGCAGTCAGCGCCTGACGGATCGCGGTCGAGCTGTATTCGCGCCCACCGCTGCCGACCAGCGGCTGGATGCTGACGCCGAAACCCAGATCGCGGCCAAGGGCGACCAGCGTTCCGGCATCCCCGGCGCGGTCCTTGCCAAAGCAGAAATCCTGACCCACGGTGACATGGGCGATGCCCAAACCCTCCACCAGCACATCGCGGGCAAAGGCGTCGGGCGACAGTCCTGCCAGAACCGGACCGAAGGGCAATTCGTAAAGCTGCTGCACCCCCAGCCGCGCCAGACGGTTGGCCCGCGATTCCGCGTTCATCAGCCGGAAGGGCGGCGCGTCGGGGGCGAAATACTGGCGCGGATGAGGCTCGAAGGTGATGACGCCAAGCGGCGCGTCGCCCGGCTGTTCCGCCGCCTGCCGGGCAGTTTCGATCACGGCCCGGTGGCCCAGATGCACGCCGTCGAAGTTTCCCAGCGCGACGCTGGCGCCCTTTGCGCTGGCTGGCAGTCCGGTCCAGTCACGATGGATGTGCATGCGCCCCCTTGGGGCCGGATCAGCGCCCCGTCGTCAGTCGAACTTGCGGCTTGGCGCCAGAACGACCGCCTCGCCTTTAACAACGACCGTATCGCCGACGAGGCAGCGGGTTGCAAGCGTGACCCGCCGTTTCGCGTGGTCAATCGCCTCGACCGTCACCTCGGCGCGCACCATGTCGCCGGGCCGCACGGGGGCCATGAATTTCAGCGTCTGCCCCAGATAGACCGTGCCATGCCCCGGCAGCTGTTCACCGATCACCGCCGAGATCAGCCCCGCTGACAGCATGCCGTGGGCGATCCGCCCCTCGAAGATGGTGTCCTGCGCGTAATCATCGTCCAGATGGACGGGATTGCGGTCAGTCGAGACCTCGGCGAACAGTTCGATATCGCGGTCGGTCACCTGTTTCTGCAAATAGCGGCTCATCCCGACTTCAAGGTCCTCGATGACGATCGTGCCGCGTGGAAGATTGTCAAACATGTCGCGTTCCATTGGTCTTTGCCGGTGGTTGGGCTGAATGCTGCATAGCAGCGCAAAACCCGTCGCGCAAGAAAATAACCCGTGAGGGCCATAAAATGATAATTATGTTGTTCCGGATTTGAGACAGGCCCCGCAAAGCAAAACGCCCGCATCCTGCGATACGGGCGCTGTCGGCAATGGTTGGCGCGCGCGTTAACGCAAGCGGCCGATGCTGTATTTGGGATCCTGCTGGCGGGTGGCCAGCCATTCGGTCAGCCGCTCGGGCTCGGGGTTTTCGACATCCGGCCCCATCGAATCCGCCGCCAACCCGCCGGTGACGAACAGCGCGTCGATCCCCTCGCGCGTGGCACCCAGAATATCGGTGTTGATGCCGTCACCCACCGCCAGATAGCGCGCCCCGGAGCCCAGCCCCAGCAGGTTGCGCGCGCGGTCATAGATCGGCGCATGCGGCTTGCCAAAGCTGGAGACCTTGCCGCCCAGTTCCTCATAAAGTTCGGCCAGCGCACCGGCGCAATAGATCCGGTCCTCTCCCATATCGACGACGATATCGGGATTGGCGCTGAGCATCGGCAGACCAAGGGCCTGCGCCTGCGTCAGCCGGGTGCGGTAATCCTCGGGCGCTTCGGTCAGGTCGTCGAACAGCCCGGTGCAGATGATCCCCTCGGCCTTATCCAGCGCAACGCGGGTGATGGGTTCGGCGGTTTCATAGCCGGGCGGGATCAGTTCAAAGAAGCTGTCGTCCTTGTCGGGGCCCAGATGCCAGACCCTGCGCCCGACGGCGCCGTCCAGCATCGCGGCCTGCGTCGCATCGCCCGAGCTGACGATGATGTCCCATGCGTCGGTGGGCACCCCCATCCGGTTCAACTGCCGCTCGACCATCGGGTTGGGGCGCGGCGCATTGGTCATCAGGCAGACCTTGCCACCGCCGCGGCGGAACTGTTGCAGCGCGGCGATGGCCGCGGGATAGGCGGTCTTGCCATTATGCAGGCAACCCCAGAGATCGCAGAACAGCGCATCATAATCCGCACCGATCTGCGACAGGCTTTCAATGATCCGGGTCATGTCAGCCAGCCAGCGCCGGGATGATCTGTTTCTTGCGGCTCATGATGCCCGGCAGCACGACGCTGTCGCCGCTGACCTTCGCACCGAAGTTCCGTTCGGCCACCTGACGCACGAAATCATTGGGGATCAGCAACGTGGCCTCTTCCTTCAGGATGTCGATAATGAACAGCAGCACCTCGTCGGCACCATCGGCGGCGGCCACGGCGGGCATGGCGGCCATCAGCGCGGCCTTGCGGTCCAGCAACACCTGCGGCGCGGTGGTTTCCAGAACCGAGATGCGCAGCTGCTTGCCGCCCAACTCGTATTCCTTGCTGTCCATGCGCAGCAGCGCCTGATCGTCGAAGGCGCTGACATCGGATTTCGCGGCAAACATCTGGGCGGCGTAATCGGTGACGTTCAGGCCCAGATCGGCGGCCAGTTTCTCGGCCACGGCGCGGTCATGAGGGGTGGTGGTCGGGCTGCGGAACTCCAGCGTGTCCGACAGGATGCAGGTCAGCATCGCGCCCTTGATCGCGTCCGGCGCGCGCTCCATTTCCTCGCCGATCAGGTCGTGCATGATGGTCGCGGTGCAGGCCAGCGGGCGAATGGTGATATTGATCGGCACCCCGGTCTTGATGCCCCCGGCCAGCAGGTGATGGTCGATGATCTCCAGCACATTCGCCTGACCGATAGAGGCGGGCAGCTCGGCCGGGTTGTTGGTGTCCACGATCACGCAATCATCGCCCGGCGCCACATCGGCGATGATCTCGGGCTTGGTCAGGTCCCAGCGCGTCAGCATCCATGCGGCTTCGGTATTGGGTTCGCCCTGCAGGACCGCCACGGCGGGGGTCTTGCGGATCTCGTTCAGATACCAGGCCCAGATGATGGGCGAGCCGGTCGAGTCCGTGTCGGGGGCGGTGTGGCCGAATACCTTGATCATGTGTCGCCTCTGCGCTTGTCGAATTTGCTGGCCTTATAGGCGCCACGCCGGGCCTTGTCCACGCGCGCCCGCAGCATCGGCAGGGCCGTCACCGGGCTGTCGCATGATGCGGCTTGCATTTCCAAAGTGTTTTTGTCACCTATCAGGACAAGCCAGCTTCCGTTCCCCCCTCCAACCACCGACCAGCCAGCCCCAATCACGCTGATCGCCATGTTATCGGTGCCTTCCACGCCATCGCCCATGCGCAGCAAAGCGGCACCTATGCCCCTGCCATCACCCTGTGCGAGGGCAATGACACCGAACCCCCGCTGTCCGAATTTCGCGCATTGGCCGCCTTGTTCGGCAACCGCCACAGCACAAGGCCGCGAAATCATCAGACCGCTTGCGAGCGCCACGATGCTGTCGCAGGATCGGCCCTGTCCGCAGGGGACGGTCCAGATCGGAAAGGATGGGGCATGGTGACAGAGGTTCCGCTTGAGGCATCGGCCGAGGCACGCATCCGCGACAGTTTCGGCCAGCAGGGCCTGATGGCGCATCTGGGTGCCGAACTGGCTGACCTGCAACGCGGATTGACGGTGATTCGCCTGCCCTACCGGCCCGAATTGCTTCAACATCACGGCTATTTCCACGCCGGGGCGACCTCGGCCATTGCCGACAGCGCCGGCGGTTACGCCGCCATGACCGTGTTCCCCGAGGATCGCTCGGTCCTGACGGTGGAATTCAAGCTGAACCTGATCAATCCCGCACGCGGCGAACGGCTGGAGGCGCAGGGCCGCGTCATCAAACCCGGCCGGACGCTGACCATCTGTCAGCTGGATGTCTGGGCCGAGAATTCGGGCCGCAGGCTGCATGTCGCGACCGGCTTGCAGACGCTGATCTGCGTCAGCGCCCAGCCGCGCCCCTGATCGGGGATCGTTGCGCGGACCGGGTTGCGGTGGCGGGTCCGCGCGCCTATATTCATCCTGTTCGGGCTTGCCCGGGCTATGGACATAAACGCGCATGTAATAAGCGGATCGGACCCGGGGGCGGTACCCGGCGGCTCCACCAAAACCCTTCGTTGGGGGAACATGGGGCCGAAACAGGATCGACGAACGTCTAAAGATGTTTGCTTTGTCTCGGTGAGCTACCACCGATATCGGTGCAAATTGTACAGTTGCCAACGACAACCGTGCTCCGGTCGCTCTGGCTGCGTAAGCAGCTCGGGTAACCGAAACCTAAGCCCTGTCGCCTAGCAGCGTCAGGCGGGGCCCGCAGGAGCCTGGCAACAGAATCCTGCACTTTCCCCCTATCCTGCCCATCCAGCGCAGTCAGCCGTTAATCGTTTGATAAGGGATTTGCCTTATCGAAGGTCGCAGACATGTGTTCCTGTTGATTCGAGGGTGGATGGTATGCGTCGGGTGATGGTGGTTGTTTTCGGGCTTTTCGTACTTGCTGGCTGCACGGAGGAAACGCGGACCGCGCAAAGCGATCCACGACCGCAACAGCCGCTGAAATCCGTCAATGATGGGCTGTCAGAGGTTAACCGGACTTTGTCCCATGTGCGGCACACACGGATATTGTTGCGCTAGATAAGGCCCTGAACCACCCTTTCCCGTTGAAAAGGTTGGGCCTGCATTTCGGACCCTTGCCCGGTCTGCCGCAAGAAATGACCTTCCCGTGGTGATCGCCCCCCTTTTCATCTTCGGACGACGCCCTATGCTGGCGCCAGATAAAGAGGGTGGCTGAATGGCGCAGTCGGGAATTGATTATGGCGGAATGATGCATCGCGCAATGCAGCGACTGATCGCGGATGTCCTGCGCGGCGTGATCCAGAACGGCCTTCCGGGCGAACATCACTTCTTCATCACCTTCGACACCCGCGATGACGGGGTCGAGATGGCCGACTGGCTGCGGGAACGCTATCCCGAGGAAATGACCATCGTCATCCAGCATTGGTTCGACAATCTGACGGTGGATGAGGACGGCTTTACCATCACGCTGAATTTCGGCAACTCGCCCGAACCGTTGCGAATCCCCTTTGACGCATTGCGGACCTTCGTTGACCCCTCGGTCGAATTCGGCCTGCGTTTCGAGACGCAGGAGGCCGGATCGGATGATGAGGAGGACGAGGACGAACAGATCGAGTTGGGCGACAGCGACCGGAACGGCGATGACGGCCCCGACGACCCGCCCCCCGGCGGCGGAGAGGTCGTGCAACTGGACCGCTGGCGCAAGTAAGCCGTCAGCGGTGACACGGACGCGATGGCAGGGACTGGCGCATCGACAACAGCATACCGTCGCATACGAATTGCGAATCCGGGCCGCGACGGCTAGAACCCCCGCAGATGTCCCAGGGAGCCATTCGACATGACCAAGACCCGCACCGAAACCGACAGCTTTGGCCCGCTTGAGGTTGACGCCTCGAAGTACTGGGGCGCGCAGACCCAGCGTTCGATCCGCAACTTCCCCATCGGCTGGGAACGCCAACCGGTGCCGATCATTCGCGCGCTTGGCGTGGTCAAGCTGGCGGCGGCCCGTGTCAATCAGGCCAATGGCGATCTGGACCCGGCCATCGGCAAGGCGATGGAACAGGCCGCGACCGAGGTGATCGAAGGCCGGTTCGACGACAACTTTCCGCTGGTGGTCTGGCAGACCGGCTCGGGGACGCAATCGAACATGAACGCCAATGAGGTGATCTCGAACCGTGCCATCGAGATCCTGGGCGGCGAGATGGGCTCGAAAAAGCCCGTCCACCCCAATGACCATGTGAACATGGGTCAGTCCAGCAACGACACCTTCCCGACCGCGATGCATGTGGGCATCGCCATGCAGGCCCGCGACGTGCTGATCCCCGGCCTTGAAAAGCTGCACAAGGCGCTGGTCGCGAAATCCGAGGAATTCAAGGATATCATCAAGATCGGCCGCACCCATACCCAGGACGCGACGCCGCTGACGCTGGGTCAGGAATTCGGCGGCTATGCCCATCAGGTCGCCAAGGGGATCGAACGGGTAAGGCTGGCGCTGGGTGACATCTATGAGCTGGCGCAGGGCGGCACCGCCGTCGGCACCGGGCTGAACACCAAGAAGGGTTGGGATACCTCCATCGCGGCCGAGATCGCCAGGATCACCGACCTGCCCTTCGTCACCGCCCCCAACAAGTTCGAGGCGCTGGCCGCCCATGACGCGATGGTGTTCTTCTCGGGCGCGCTGAAGACCGTCGCCGCCAGCCTGTTCAAGATCGCCAATGACATGCGCCTGCTGGGCTCGGGCCCGCGCTCGGGTCTGGGCGAGTTGATCCTGCCGGAAAACGAACCCGGCAGCAGCATCATGCCCGGCAAGGTGAACCCGACGCAGGCCGAGGCGCTGACGATGGTCTGCGCCCATGTGATGGGCAATGACGCGGCCATCGGTTTCGCCGGCAGCCAGGGCCATTTCGAGTTGAACGTCTATAACCCGATGATGTCCTATAACGTGCTGCAAAGCATGCAGCTTCTGGGCGACGCGGCGGCCTCGTTCACCGACAATATGGTCGTGGGCACGCAGGCCAACACCACCCGCATCGACCAGCTGATGAGGGAATCGCTGATGCTGGTGACCGCGCTGGCGCCGACCATCGGCTATGACAATGCGACCAAGGTGGCCAAGACCGCGCATAAGAATGGCACCACCCTGCGCGAAGAGGCCATCAATCTGGGCTTCGTCGATGGTGAAACCTTTGATCGTGTCGTCCGCCCCGAGGACATGATCGGCCCGAAAGGGTGATCGCGGCGACGCCGCAATTGATGTTTCAGGGCGCGATGGCGGATGCCGTCGCGCTCTGGTCCCGCGCATTTCCCGACATGCTGGTTGAACCCCAGGGTCAGGATTACCTGCGCGTGACCCTGGCCGGACAGGTCCTGATGCTGTTCGACAGCCCGACGCCCCATGATTTCACCTTCACCCCCGCGATTTCCCTGCTGATCACCTGCGACAGCGCCGCCCAGCTGGACGGAATCGCGCAGATCCTGTCCGAAGGCGGGCAGGCCTTCATGCCGCTGGATGCCTATTCCTTCTCGCCGCGTTATACTTGGATCGCTGACCGGTTCGGCGTCAGCTGGCAACTGATGCTGCCCCCAAAGGAGGCGCGATGACCAAGACGATCAATCTGCGTCAGGCCCGCAAGCAGCGCAACCGCGCCACCCGCCGCGCGCAGGGCGATGCGAATGCGGCCCGCTTCGGAGAAGCAAAGCCCGTCACGGAACTGCGCAGGGACGAAACGGCGCGGCAGGACCGGCTTCATGCCGCCCACCGGCTGGATCAGGACAGCGGACAAGGCGATGATTGACCTGCCCGGCATGACCCCGCCGCTGAAACGCTCGGTGACGATCGAGGGGCACCGCACCTCGGTCTCGCTGGAAGAGGCGTTCTGGCAGGAACTGGGCCGCATCGCCACCGACCGGGACGAGACACGGGCCACGCTGATCGCCCGAATCGACCGCGCCCGCCCGCCCGAGGTCGGGCTGGCCACGGCGATCCGGCTGTTCGTGCTGGCCGACCTGCGCCGCGGCTGAACGCGCTATTGCACCCGGACCCAGGTCTGGCTCTTGCACAGCAGCCCGCCCGCAACGCAGCCCGACAGGCTCATCCGGTCGCCTTCCACGCTGGCCTTGCCGGAATAGATCCGGTCATTCGCAGGCCGCCACACCCGCCCCTGATACTGACCGCCGCCTGACGGGGCCATGTCGATCACGATCTGCCGCCCGATATTCGGCGACTGGTATTCAGCGCGATCCTTGAAGGTGCGCGTGATGGTACCGCAGAACGCTGCACCGCAAGGCGCGATCGTGACATGGGCGAACGATCCCTCGTCGGGCTGAGTCTGCCACAACCCCTCGATCGGATCGGCCCCGGCCACGCCTGCCAACGCCAGCAGCAACGCGCCCGCACAGATGATGTTTCGCATGATCCCTCCTCCTCATCCCAAAGCATCGGGTGATTCTGCGCGCTTATCGGATTCGGGCAAGTGTGACGTCAGGTGCTTTCCCTTTCCGGCCCGGCATGGCAAAGGAAGCCCAAGCCTGACCAGATGAGAGCAGCCATGATCCTCTACCCCGCCATCGACCTCAAGGACGGCAATTGCGTGCGCCTTCTGCGCGGCGAAATGGAGGCGGCCACCGTCTTCGGCACCGATCCCGCCGCCCAGGCCCGCGCCTTTCAGGATGCCGGGGCCGAATGGCTGCATCTGGTGGACCTCAACGGGGCTTTCGCGGGCCATCCCGTCAATGCAGATGCGGTCGAGGCGATCCTTGCCACCATCACCATCCCTGCACAGCTCGGCGGCGGTATCCGCGACATGCAGACGATCGGCAGCTGGCTTGATCGCGGCCTCGCCCGGGTGATTCTGGGCACCGTGGCAGTCGAGAATCCCGATCTGGTGCATGAGGCCGCCAAGGCGTTTCCCGGCCGTATTGCCGTCGGCATCGACGCCCGGGGGGGCCGCGTCGCCACCCGCGGCTGGGCCACCGAAACCGATATCGACGCCACCGACCTTGCCCGCCGCTTCGAAGACGCGGGGGTCGCCGCCATCATCTATACCGATATCGACCGCGACGGCGCGATGGGCGGCCCGAATGTCGCCGCGACCGAGGCGCTGGCCTGCGCCGTCTCGATCCCGGTGATCGCCTCGGGCGGGGTCTCCTCGATGGCCGACCTTCAGGCACTTCATCAAACCGGCATCATCGCCGGTGCCATTTCCGGCCGCGCACTCTATGATGGCGCGCTGAACCTGACCGAGGCCCTCGCCATCCTGCGCTGATCCCCATCTTTGGTGCAAAAATATCCCGGGGGTGCGAAAGCCGACCCCCATCGAGGGGGTCGGCTTTCGCGGGGGCAGAGCCCCCTTCCCCGCCCGCCAATGCCGCGCTACAAGGCCATCATGTTGAAAACTCGCATCATCCCCTGCCTTGATGTCGCCGATGGGCGTGTGGTCAAGGGCGTCAATTTCGTAGATCTCATCGATGCCGGCGACCCGGTCGAGGCCGCCCGCGCCTATGATGCCGCCGGCGCGGATGAGATCTGCTTTCTGGACATCCACGCCACGCATGAAAACCGCGGCACCCTGCATGATCTGGTCACCCGTACGGCGGAACAGTGCTTCGTGCCGCTGACCGTGGGCGGCGGGGTGCGCAGCCATCGGGATGTGCGCGACCTGCTGCTGGCCGGGGCCGACAAGGTCAGCTTCAACTCCGCCGCCGTCGCCAATCCCGATGTCGTGGCAGAGGCCGCTGACCGCTTCGGCAGCCAATGCATCGTCTGCGCCATCGACGCCAAGACCGTCGCGCCCGGAAAATGGGAAATCTTCACCCATGGCGGGCGCAAACCCACCGGCATGGACGCAGTCGAATTCGCCCGGCTGATCGAAGGCAAGGGCGCGGGCGAAATCCTGCTGACCTCGATGGATCGCGATGGCACCCGCGCGGGCTTCAATATTCCGCTGACCCGCGCCATCGCCGACGCAGTGGGCATCCCTGTCATCGCCTCGGGCGGCGTCGGCACGCTGGATCATCTGGTCGAGGGCGTGACCGAAGGCCATGCCAGCGCCGTCCTTGCCGCCTCGATCTTCCATTTCGGCACCTTCACCATCGCCGAGGCCAAAGCCCATATGGCCGCTGCAGGCATCCCCATGAGGTTGACATGACCGCGCTCGAACGCCTTGCCGCCACGATCGAGGCCCGCAGGACCGCCGATCCCGATATCAGCTGGACCGCGAAACTGCTGGCGAAAGGCCCCGAGAAATGCGCCGAGAAATTCGGCGAGGAAGCCATCGAGGCGATCATCGAGGCGGTGAAGGGCGACCGCGAGCGACTGATCTCCGAGGCCGCCGACACACTTTTCCATCTTCTGGTGATGCTGGCGGCCCGGGATCTGACGCTGGCCGATGTCGAACGGGAACTGACCCGGCGTGAAGGGGTCTCGGGCATCGCCGAGAAAGCCTCGCGTGACGACTGAGCCGTGCGCTTAAAAAGCGCAAAGCGACGCGAACCCTTTTCCTTGCCCCCCGCAAGCGGTTATAAGCGCCTGAATCCGCGCCGCAGCAGGTGACGGCGCATCAAGAACATGGCGAATACGGCAGAGGTCAGCATGAGCAACGAATCCGACAATGGCAAGTTTCACGAGGGCGATGTCGCCTTCATCCAGTCCCTTGCGGAGCTGCTGAACGCCAGCAACCTCGCCCAGATCTCGGTCAAGCGCGAGTATGGCGAACATGACCGGCTGACGGTCAGCCTGTCCAAACAGGGCAAGGTCACCACCGTTGCCGCAGCCCCCGCCCCGGTCCCGGCGCCCGCGCCTGCCGCCACCCCCGCCAGCAATGCGCCTGCCGCCGTCACCAACGAGGACCCCGCCTCTCTGCCCGGCGCCGTCACCTCGCCGATGGTCGGCACGATCTATCTGGCACCCGAACCCGGCGCCACGCCCTTCGTCACCATCGGCCAGACCGTGGCCGAAGGCGACACGCTGCTGATCGTCGAGGCGATGAAGACCATGAACCACATCCCCTCGCCCCGTGCGGGCACGGTCAAGCGCGTTCTGGTCGATGACGGAACGCCGGTCGAATTCGGCGCCCCTCTGATGGTCGTCGAGTGAGGGCGCCATGTTCGAAAAAATCCTGATCGCCAACCGTGGCGAGATCGCGCTGCGCGTCATCCGCGCCTGCCGCGAAATGGGCATCGCCTCGGTCGCGGTCCATTCCACCGCCGATGCCGATGCCATGCATGTGCGCATGGCCGACGAATCGGTCTGCATCGGCCCGCCGCCCTCGACCAGCTCCTATCTGTCGATGCCCGGCCTGATCTCGGCCTGCGAGATCACCGGCGCGCAGGCGATCCATCCCGGCTATGGTTTCCTGTCGGAAAACGCCGCCTTCGTGCAGATGCTGGAAGATCACGACATCACCTTCATCGGCCCGCGCGCGGAACATATCCGCATCATGGGCGACAAGATCACCGCCAAGGACACGATGAAGGCGCTGGGGGTGCCGTGCGTTCCCGGCAGCGATGGCGGCGTCGATGATGTAGAAACGGCCAAGCAGGTCGCCCTGGACATCGGCTATCCGGTCATCATCAAGGCCACGGCCGGCGGTGGCGGTCGCGGCATGAAGGTGGCTGCGGACGAGGCCGGGCTGGAGGTCGCCTTCCGCACCGCCCGCGCCGAGGCCAAGGCGGCGTTCGGCAATCCCGATGTCTATATCGAGAAATACCTGCAAAAGCCGCGCCATATCGAGATCCAGATCTTCGGCGACGGCAAGGGCCGCGCCGTCCATCTGGGCGAACGCGACTGTTCGCTGCAACGCCGCCACCAGAAGGTGCTGGAAGAGGCCCCCGGCCCCTCGATCACGCCCGAGGAACGCGACCGCATCGGCAGGATCTGCGCCGATGCCGTGGCCCGGATCGGCTATGCCGGGGCTGGCACGATCGAATTCCTCTATGAGGATGGCGAATTCTATTTCATCGAGATGAACACCCGCTTGCAGGTCGAACATCCGGTGACCGAAGCGATCTTCGATGTCGATCTGGTCCGCCAGCAAATCCTTGTTGCCGCAGGTCAGGACATGGAGTTCCGGCAAGAGGATCTGTCGATCCGCGGCCACGCCATAGAGGTGCGGATCAATGCCGAAAAGGTGCCGGGCTTTACCCCCTGCCCCGGCCGCATCACCCAGTATCACGCGCCGGGCGGTCTTGGCGTGCGGATCGATTCGGCGCTTTACGACGGCTATGCGATCCCGCCCTATTACGACAGCCTGATCGGCAAGCTGATCGTCCACGGTCGCAACCGCGACGAGGCGCTGGCCCGGCTGGACCGCGCCTTGGGGGAACTGATCGTCGATGGTGTCGATACGACCGTGCCGCTGTTCACCGCCCTGCTGCAGGAACCGGACATCCAGACCGGGAATTACTCGATCCACTGGCTGGAGCGCTGGCTGGATCAGAAATTCGGCTGACCGGCCGCGATGCTGACCCCCGCGCAATTGCTCTCCGGCTATGCGCGAGGCGTCTTTCCGATGGCGGAAAGCGCGGATGATCCGCGTCTCTACTGGTTCGATCCACCGCTGCGGGGGGTGCTGCCGATCGACGGGCTGCATGCCTCGCGCTCTTTGCGGCGGGACCTGAGGCGCGGCGGGTGGTCGGCGCATATCGACGGTGATTTCGACATGATCGTCCGGCGCTGCGCGGATCGCGAGGTCACATGGATCAATGACCAGCTGCGCCAGCTTTACCACGATCTGCACCGGTCAGGTCAGGCCCATGCGCTGGAGATCCGCCGCGACGGCGCATTCGCGGGCGGTATTTTCGGCGTAACGCTAGGTCGGGCGTTCTTCGGGGAATCGATGGTTTCAGCCCGCAGCAACGGCTCGAAAATGGCGCTGCTCTGGACCGCCAGCCAGTTGTCGCGCGCGGGCTTTACCCTGTTCGACACGCAATTCCTGACCCCGCATCTGAAACGCATGGGCGGGATCGAGATCCCGCGCCGCATCTATCGCCAGCAATTGCAGACCGCCCTGCGCGGTCAGGCAGATTTTGGCGCCGTCCAACCGCTCGCGGCAGATCAGCTCTGGCAGGAAATCACCCAGATATCGTAGCGCGCATCGTCCAGCGCCGAAAGCGCGGGCGAGGACGCGATCATCCAGCCGCTGAACAGCGTGACATTGCGCGACCTGTCCGAGACGGTCAGCTGCGCAAAAGCGTCAGAACTGGGATCGCCCGCCGGATAGCGGCATTCCCCAAGACGAACCTCCAGCCTGCCGTAGCGCTGCGCCTCGCCCACGGCCAGTTCCAGATCGGTGGTGCGTCCCGACACCTTGTCCAGCCCGCGCAGCAAGGCACCACGCCCCTGCGCCACCTCTTGCGCATCCGCCGGAACCGCCAGCCCCAGAAACGCCGCGCAGATCGCCAGCCGGACCATCATTGCGCCGCATCCCCGGCGCTCGCCTGACTATCGACGAATTTCATCATCAGATGCAGCAGGCTGACAGCCCCCTGAACATCCTCGATCTCATCCCCGGCCGCCAGATTATCGGGACTTCCACCCGGCTGGATCTGGATATAGGCACCGCCCAACAACCCGTCGGACTGGATCAGCGCGGCACTGTCGGCAGGCAGCACGATCCCCTCGGGGATCGTCAGCCGCGCATCGGCCATATAGGTCTCGGGGTTCAGGCTCAATGCGCTGACACGGCCAATCCTCACCCCCGCCAGCCGGACTTCGGTGCCGATCTCGACCCCATCGACATCGGGAAACGAGGCGGTCACCTCATAGCCACCGCGCGGGAACAACTCGCCCCCCCCTGCCCATGCCAGAAAACCGGCAGCCACCGCCAGAACGACAGCGCCGGTGATCGTCTCGGTGCGATGCGCCGCGGCCGTCATCTATTCCGGTTGCCAGGCTTCGTAATCGCGCCGCTGCGCTGGCTGCGCATGATAAAGCGACCCTTCCGGGAAATAGGCCCCCAGGCTGCCGGTCTGGTTGGCCTTATGCGGCTCTTCCCAGGGTTTATGCGGCAACGGCGCCTCGGTCGGCGGCTCCGCCCATGTATGGTGCAGCCAGCCATGCCATTCGGGGCTGACGCGGCTGGCCTCGGATTCGCCGTTGAAGATCACCCAGCGGCGCTTGCCATCCTTACTTTGATAAAAGACGTTGCCCTCGCCATCCTCACCAACCCTGGTGCCGTTGCGCCAGGTCCAGAACTGGGTGTTGATGGTCTGACTGTTCCACCAGGTCAGGGCGCGAAGCAGGGTATTCATGTGCCGGGCCTCATCCTTCTTGTCCAAGCCGAGATATGGCGCAATCCCGCCCCAAGGTCCAGAGCGCGCAACCCGCCGCCCCCACAATCCCAAGGAAAAGGCCGGACAAAACCGGCCCATCTTTGGTGTAAAAATATCCTCGGGGGGAACGCGCGTCAGCGCGTGGGGGGCAAACAGCCCCCTGCAACCGCGCACAACAGCATCACCCCGCCGAGGCCGTCTCTTTCTTCGCATCCGTATGGATCAGCAGCGGTTTTGCCGCCGGGTTCTCGACCGCTTCCTCATTGACGACCACTTCCTCGACGCTGTCCATGCCGGGCAGTTCGAACATGGTGTCCAGAAGGATCTCCTCCATGATCGAGCGCAACCCGCGTGCCCCGGTCTTGCGCTGGATCGCGCGCTTGGCGATGGCGCTCAGCGCGTCCTCGGTAAAGGTCAGTTCGACCCCTTCCAGCTCGAACAGGCGCTGATATTGCTTGACCAGAGCGTTTTTCGGCTTGGTCAGGATGATGATCAGCGCATCCTCGTCCAGATCGGTCAGGGTGGCGATCACCGGCAGACGACCCACGAATTCCGGGATCAGCCCGAATTTCAGCAGGTCCTCGGGTTCCAGCTCCTTGAACAGTTCGCCCACACCACGATCATCGTTTTCCTTGACGCTGGCGCCAAAGCCCATCGCCGTGCCCTTGTTACGCTGCGAGATGATCCGGTCCAGACCCGCAAAGGCGCCGCCACAGATGAACAAGATATTCGTCGTGTCCACCTGCAGGAATTCCTGCTGCGGATGCTTGCGCCCACCCTGAGGCGGCACCGAGGCCACAGTGCCCTCCATGATCTTCAGCAGCGCCTGCTGCACCCCCTCGCCCGACACGTCGCGGGTGATCGAGGGATTGTCCGACTTGCGGGTGATCTTGTCCACCTCGTCGATATAGACAATGCCGCGCTGCGCGCGCTCGACATTGTATTCCGACGCCTGCAACAGCTTCAGGATGATGTTCTCGACATCCTCGCCGACATAGCCGGCCTCGGTCAGCGTGGTCGCGTCGGCCATGGTGAAGGGCACGTCCAGAATCCGCGCCAGCGTCTGCGCCAGCAGCGTTTTGCCGCAGCCGGTGGGGCCGATCAGCAGGATATTCGACTTCGCCAGTTCGATATCGGATTTCGCGCCGTGGTTCAGCCGCTTGTAGTGGTTGTGAACCGCGACAGACAGCACCCGCTTGGCATGCTCCTGCCCGATCACATAATCGTCGAGGACCTGGCAGATCTCTTTTGGCGTCGGCACGCCTTCGCCGGATTTCAGCCCGCTGGACTTGGTTTCCTCGCGGATGATGTCCATGCAGAGTTCGACGCATTCATCGCAGATGAAAACGGTCGGACCCGCGATCAGCTTGCGGACCTCATGCTGGCTCTTGCCGCAAAAGCTGCAATAGAGCGTGTTCTTGCTGTCGCCGCCGGACTGGTTTGCCATCGTCCACTTCCTTCACTGCCGCAACGCGTCGGGCGTCACGGGCGACACGCGGATCAGGGCCGGTGCCGCAACTTCGATCATCCGCCCCGCCCGGCAAGGGACGGAATACGGAAAGCGTCTGGCCATATGTTAGGGATGACGTGCTGCCGTCACAATCCCCAAAGGGCCTATTTCTTTTCAGGGTCTGCCTTGCCCCGGGGTTCCAGAACCTCGTCGATCAGACCCCATTCCTTCGCCTCGTCCGGTGCCATGAAGCGGTCACGCTCCAGCGCCTGCTCCACTTCTTCCAGCGTCCGGCCGGTATGCTTCACATAGATTTCATTCAGCCGGCGCTTCAGTTTCTCGGTCTCGCGCGCATGAATCAGGATATCCGTCGCCTGCCCCTGATACCCGCCCGAGGGCTGGTGCACCATCACCCGGCTGTTGGGCAGCGAATAGCGCAGGCCGGGTTCGCCCGCCGCCAACAGCAACGAGCCCATCGACGCCGCCTGCCCGACCACCAGCGTCGAGACGCGCGGACGGATATACTGCATCGTGTCATAGATCGACAGGCCCGAGGTCACCACACCACCGGGGCTGTTGATATACATGCTGATATCCTTGTTCGGATTCTCGGCCTCGAGGAACAGCAGCTGCGCGCAGATCAGCGTGGACATGCCGTCATGGACCGGGCCGGACACGAAAATGATCCGTTCCTTCAGCAGGCGCGAGAAGATGTCATAGGCCCGTTCCCCGCGCGAGGTCTGTTCGACCACCATCGGAACAAGGGTATTCATGTAGAATTCTGCCGGATCGCTCATCGTCTGTCCTTGCCTGTTCGTCGTCATGCCCGCGATTCGTCCGGGTTTGACCCCTGTCTTAGCCGCGAAAGGTTGACAGAGTCTTAGTAACCGGCAAGGTCCGCCGCAAGGGATGGAACGCAATTCAGCCGGTCATCGCATCGGCAAAAGGCAGGAGAACGCGGTGAAACTGATCGTCGGGCTGGGCAATCCGGGCGCGAAATACGAAGGGAATCGGCATAATATCGGCTTCATGGCGCTGGACCGGATCGCCGCGGATCACGGGCTGGGACCGTGGAAGGCGCGGTTTCAGGGGCTGGTGGCCGAGGGGAGGCTGGGTGGCACCCGCGTCACCTTGCTGAAACCGCAGACCTTCATGAACCTGTCGGGGCAATCCGTGGGCGAGGCGATGCGATACCTCAAGCTGACCCCTGCCGATGTGATCGTGCTGCATGACGAGCTGGACCTTGCCCCCGGCAAGGTGCGCGCCAAACTGGGCGGCGGGCATGCGGGCCATAACGGGCTGCGCTCGATCCACCAACATATCGGGGCGGAATATGGCCGAGTGCGGCTGGGGATCGGTCATCCCGGCCACAAGGACCGGGTCGCGCCTTATGTGCTGTCCGATTTCGCCAAGGCCGAACAGGAGGGGCTGGACGACCTGCTGCGTGGCATCGCCGAAGGCGCGCCGATGCTGGCGGATGGCGACAGCGCGCGTTTCCTCAATGCCGTCGCCACCCGCACCGCGCCCGCCCGCAACAGCGGCACCGCACCCACAGCCAAGCCCAAAAGCCCCGCACCGGCGCCAAAAGCCGCACCCGAAAACGCAGCAGACGCCCCGCAGACGCTGGCCGACCGGTTGCGCGCGCTCAGCCAGCGTTTCCGCTAGGACAACCGTGCAATTGCGGTATCCGTGGCCGCGAGGGGTTGGCGGAACGGCGGGGTCGGGCTAGCCTGAAGGAAAGGAGGGCATGGATGGAGCCATCTCTGAACGTTCTGGGCGGGCCGTTGCAGCCCTGCTCGAATGCGCCGCTGACCGGGTTCTATCGCAACGGCTGCTGCGATACCGGCCCCGAGGATCAGGGCAGCCATACCGTCTGCGTCATCGTCACGGCCGAGTTTCTGGCCATGTCGAAATATCTGGGCAACGACCTGTCAACGCCGCGTCCCGAATATCACTTCGCGGGGCTGCAACCGGGCGACCGCTGGTGCCTTTGCGCCGCGCGGTTTCTTCAGGCCGCGCAGGAATATGCCGCGCCGCAGGTGGTGCTGGATTCCACCCATATCCGGGCGCTTGATGTCATACCGATGGAACTGCTTATAAATCATGCCATTGACCAGAAAACCTGAGATTTTGGTTGCGATCCTCGCGCTGGCCCTGACGCTGACCCCCGCCATTGCGCAAAGCACCCCTCCGCCGATCCGCGACGATGATGCGGCGCGGCTGGACGTATTGAACGAAAGCCTTGGGCAGGCGCTGCGGCAGGCCTTTGCGGGCGGTGAGAAGGGCGAACTGGCGGTGCTGGCGGATGCGCTGCGCGGCACGGCCCTGCCGCTGGACGAGGCGCAGGCCGCGCTGGCGGGCGACTGGAATTGCCGCGTCATCAAACTGGGCCGCAGCCTGCCCATCGTCGCCTATCCCGAATTCCGGTGCCGCGCCGACGGGTCAGCCTTTGAAAAACTGACCGGATCGCAGCGGACCAAGGGCGAGGTCCATGAATATGACGGGCAGTTGATCTATCTTGGCACCGGCTTTGTCGCGGGTGAGGTGCCGGCCGATTATGCCGATCTGCCGCCCGAGACCGATCCGCAATCCACCCCGCAATTCATGCCCGAGGTGGGGCTGGTCGAGATGACATCGCCCCGCGCCGGGCGGATCCTATTTCCCCGCCCGCATCTGGAATCGGAAACCGATCTGCTGGTGCTGACCCGCTGAGGCGCGGGTCAGGGATCACGCCTGAATGTCGAAACCCAGATGGCGGGCGACGGCGAAAATATCCTTGTCGCCGCGTCCGCACATGTTCATCACGATCAGGTGATCAGCGGGCAGATCGGGGGCGATCTTCATCACATGGGCCAGCGCATGGCTGGGTTCCAGCGCGGGAATGATGCCTTCGGTCGCGCAGCACAGTTGGAAGGCGGCCAGCGCCTCGTCATCGGTGATCGCGACATATTCGGCCCGGCCCACATCCTTCAGCCAGGCATGTTCGGGACCGATACCGGGATAATCCAGCCCGGCGCTGATCGAATGACCCTCAAGGATCTGCCCCTCGTCGTCCTGCAACAGATAGGTGCGATTGCCATGCAGCACGCCCGCGCGCCCGCCCGAGAGGCTGGAGCAATGCTCCATCCGTTCGTCCACGCCCTTGCCCCCGGCCTCGACCCCGATGACGCGGACCGAGGTGTCGTCGAGGAAGGGAAAAAACAGCCCCATCGCGTTCGAGCCGCCGCCGATCGCGGCGATGATGGTGTCGGGCAGACGACCCTCGCGCGACAGGATCTGTTCGCGGGCCTCCTTGCCGATGATCGACTGGAAATCGCGCACCATCGCCGGATAGGGATGCGGCCCCGCCACCGTGCCGATGCAATAGAAGGTGTCGCGCACATTGGTCACCCAGTCGCGCAGCGCATCGTTCATCGCATCCTTCAGCGTGCCGCGACCGCTGGTCACCGGCACCACCTCGGCACCCAGCAGGCGCATGCGGAAGACGTTGGGCGCCTGACGCTCGACATCGGTCGCGCCCATATAGACCACGCATTTCAGCCCGAAACGCGCGCAGACCGTCGCCGTCGCCACGCCGTGCTGACCTGCCCCTGTCTCGGCGATGATCCGGGTCTTGCCCATGCGCCGCGCCAGCAGGATCTGGCCCAGCACGTTGTTGATCTTGTGCGCGCCGGTATGGTTCAACTCGTCGCGCTTCATATAGATCTTCGCGCCGCCCAGATGTTCGGTCAGCCGCTCGGCGAAATAGAGCGGCGAGGGGCGACCCACATAATGGGTCCACAAATCGTCCATCTCGGCCCAGAAACCGGCATCGGTCTTGGCGCGCTCGTATTCCGCCTCAAGGTCAAGGATCAGCGGCATCAGTGTCTCGCTGACGAAGCGCCCGCCATAGATGCCGAAACGGCCCTGCTCATCGGGGCCCGTCTTGAAGCTGTTTGCCAGATCATCGGCCATGAAATGCGCCTTCGCTTTGCCTTGGGTCGGGGCGGAATTGCCTACAGGGGCTTCTTATAGCCGATATGCGAGGCGGTAAAGCCAGCCCGGTCATAGAAGCGATGCGCATCCTTGCGCGCCTTGTTGGTGGTGAACTGCAACAGCCTGCAACCCGCAGCCCTTGCGCGGGCTTCGGCATCGGCCATCAGCGCCCGCCCGATACCCTGCCCGCGATGGCTGTCGGCGACGCGAATGCCCTCGATCAGCGCGCGCCGGGTGGCCGAGAGCGACAGGCCGGAAATGACGGTCAACTGATAACAGGCAACGACCTGCCCCCGGTCCTGCCCGACGATCAGCAGGTTGCCGTTCTCGGCCTGCATGGCGTCGAAGGCCGCCAGATAGCTTTCCATCGCCGCCGCCTCGCGCTGGCGGCCCAGCATGTCATCGGCCAGCATCGCAACGACGAAGGGCACATCGGCCCGGGTGGCGTCGCGGAAACTGACCGCCATGTCACGAGGCCCCGGCGACGAAAGCGCGGATCAGATCCGCATCCTTGACGCCCGGCGCGGATTCCACGCCTGAACTGACATCGACGCCGGGCGCGCCGGTCAGGCGGATCGCCTCGGCCACGTTGTCCGGGGTCAGCCCTCCGGCCAGCAGCCAGGGCCGCAGCCATTTGCGCCCGACCAGCAGCCGCCAGTCGAAGGCCAGCCCGTTGCCGCCCGGCAGCACGGCATCCTTGGGCGCCTTCGCATCGACCAGCAGCATGTCGGCGACCAGCCCGTAATCGGTCAGCGCGGGCAGATCCCCGGCACTGGCGATGCCGACGGCCTTCATCACCGGCAGGCCGAAACGCGCCTTGACCTCGGCCACGCGATCGGGGCTTTCCTGACCGTGCAACTGGATCACGTCCAGCGGCGCCTCGGCCAGTGTGGCCTCCAGCAGCGCATCAACGGGATCGACAAACAGGCCCACGCGGGCGACGCCCACCGGAACCTCGGCCCCCAATGCGGCGGCCTCGGCCGGGCTGACGGCGCGGGGCGATTTCGGAAAGAAGACAAAGCCGACATAGCGCGCGCCGGCGCCCACGGCTGCCGCCACATGCTGCGCGGATCGCAAGCCGCAGATCTTGACCTGCGCCATGACCTAGCGCGGCGCGGGCAGCGAGGGCGCCCCGCTGTCGCGGGCGGTTTTCGGCTGATCGAGGATCGCCAGAACCTCATCGCGCGGATTGGCATGGCGGTCGCGCAGATGGTTGACCTCCTGCTCCAGCCGCTGCACCTCGCCCGAGCGGCGGCGCGCCTCGCGGCGGATATGGGCCTCGCGCAGATATTCCCAGATCAGGCCCGCCAGCATCCCCAGCGCGAAGGCCAGAAAGATGACCAGAAACAGCGGCAGAGAAATCGCCCATTGCCCGCCAAGATATTGCCCGAGATTCGCCGGAAAGGCGTTCAGCGTGACGATATCGCGATTCGCCAGCGCGACGGCGATCAGGATGATGGCCAGCAGGACGACGAAAGACAGGCGGATCAGGCGCATGGGGGACCCCTCAGGATATTCGCGGCGGGCCGATGTGGCCGACACAGGCTGGCCACATCTAGCGCGGTCAGGCCTCGCCGTTCAACCGGTCTCGCAGCAATTTGCCGGTCTTGAAGAAGGGCACATGCTTTTCCTCGACCTCGACGGATTCGCCGGTCCGGGGATTGCGTCCGGTGCGAGCGTCGCGCTTCTTAACCGAAAAGGCCCCGAAGCCGCGCAGTTCGACCCGGTCGCCCCGGGCCATCGCATCAATGATTTCCTCGAAAACGGTGTTCACGATCCGCTCGATGTCTCGGCGGAACAGATGCGGGTTTTCCTCGCTGATCTTCTGGATCAGTTCTGAACGGATCATCGCATTCCCCTTATGCTGCGATCGTTGAATGCCCGGTGAATGGCGCGCCATGTGGCACCGTCTTTCCCCGAGTCGTCAAGGCCAAACGCCGAAACAACGTTTTGGTTTCATAGCGATGCCAGCTTTGCCACGACCACGCAAGGGATGATGACGGGACCGGCGGGGTCCGGCCATGAAAAACCCCGCCTCGGGCATGGGCCAGAGACGGGGCATGTTCAGCGAACCCGCAGATCAGCTGTTGCGGTTCAGCGCAGCGCCAAGGATGTCACCCAGCGAGGCACCCGAATCCGAGCTGCCATACTGGTCAATGGCTTCTTTTTCCTCGGCAATCTCGCGTGCCTTGATCGACAGACCCAGACGGCGGGTCTTGGTGTCGATATTGGTGACGCGGGCATCGACCTTGTCGCCGACCTGGAAACGCTCGGGGCGCTGGTCCTGACGGTCACGGGCCAGATCGCTGCGGCGGATGAACGACTTGACGCCGTTATATTCCACCTCGACGCCGCCATCCTCGATCGCGGTCACCTCGACGGTGACGATCGAGCCGCGCTTCACGCCGTCAACGGCCTCGGCCATATGCTCGTTTTCCAGGGCCTTGATCGACAGGCTGATGCGTTCTTTCTCGATATCGACATCCTGCACGACCGCCTTGACGACATCGCCCTTGCGGAAGTCCTGAATGGCGTCTTCGCCACGCGCATCCCAGCTGATGTCCGACAGGTGAACCATGCCGTCGATATCGCCGTCCAGACCGATGAACAGACCGAATTCGGTGATGTTCTTGACCTCGCCCTCGATGACGGTGCCGCTCGGATGGGTTTCGGCAAAGACTTCCCACGGGTTGCGCATGGTCTGTTTCAGACCCAGCGACACGCGGCGCTTGGCTTCGTCGATTTCCAGCACCATCACCTCAACCTCTTGCGAGGTCGAGACGATCTTGCCCGGATGGACGTTCTTCTTGGTCCAGCTCATTTCCGAAACGTGGACCAGACCCTCGACACCGGCTTCCAGCTCGACGAAGGCGCCGTAATCGGTGATGTTGGTCACGCGGCCCTGATGGACCGAGCTGATCGGGAACTTGTCGGACACGGTATCCCACGGATCGGCCTGAAGCTGCTTCATGCCCAGGCTGATGCGGTGGCTGTCCTTGTTGATCTTGATGACCTGAACCTTGACGGTCTCGCCGATCGACAGGATTTCCGACGGGTGGTTGACGCGGCGCCATGCCATGTCGGTGACGTGCAGCAACCCGTCAACACCACCCAGATCGACGAAGGCGCCGTATTCGGTGATGTTCTTGACGACGCCGTCCACGGTCTGGCCTTCGGTCAGGTTGGCGATGACCTCGGCGCGCTGTTCGGCGCGGCTTTCTTCCAGAATGGCGCGGCGCGACACGACGATATTGCCGCGGCGGCGATCCATTTTCAGGATCTGGAAGGGCTGCTTCAGACCCATCAGCGGGCCGGCATCACGCACGGGACGGACATCGACCTGGCTACCGGGCAGGAAGGCGACGGCGCCGCCCAGATCAACGGTGAAGCCACCCTTGACGCGACCGAAGATGGCGCCTTCGACGCGGTCTTCATCGGCATAGGCTTTTTCCAGACGGTCCCAGGCCTCTTCGCGGCGGGCTTTCTCGCGCGAGATCGAGGCTTCGCCACGGGCGTTCTCGACGCGGTCCAGATAGACCTCGACCTCATCGCCGACGGCCAGCTGGGCTTCTTCGCCGGGATTAGCGAATTCCTTCAGATCGACGCGGCCTTCCATCTTGTAGCCGACGTCGATGATGGCCTGTCCCGCCTCGATGGCGATGACCCGGCCTTTGACAACGCTGCCCTCATCGGGGGTGTCGATTTCGAAGCTTTCGTTCAGGAGGGCTTCGAATTCCTCCATCGTCGCTTTAGCGCACATACGGTATCGGTTTCCTTTTCAACGATTTGTCTGGCCATGCGGTTGGCTCCGCCGGTCTTTATGCTGTCTTTCGGCAACGACAAAGGGTCGCGGCGTGACGCCCGACCCGTATGCAAGCGGTCTGTTATGACCATATCGCCCAAAGACTGGCCGCCATATAGCCCCTTGCCGCCCGACAATCAACCGTTTGTTGCACAGCACAGGGATATCCCCAGCCGGAAATATCGCTTGCGCGGAAAGGCGCCGCCGCGATAGGTTCGACAGGAAACATCGCCCAAAGCGGGCACGTCCAAGTGATGAGGAACCCATGCTTCGCCCTGCCCTTTGCGCCGTTGCGCTGTCGCTGACCGCCCTGCCCGCGCTGGCTGACAATGTGACCGTGTTCGCCGCCGCCTCGCTGAAGAACGCGCTGGATGAATTCGCCGCCGATTTCTCCGGGGAAACCGGGCATGAGGTGACGATTTCCTATGCCGGATCGAACGCGCTGGCCAAGCAGATCGTCGAGGGCGCGCCCGCCGACATCTTCATCTCGGCCAATGTCGAATGGGTGGACGAGGTCGAAACCGCCGGTCTGGTTGACGTTCGCAACGATCTGCTGGGCAACAAGCTGGTGCTGATCGGTCACGGTCAGGGGGCCGAGCCGGTCGCGCTGTCCGCCGAGACCCCGCTGGCCGATCTGCTGGGCGGGGAAAAGCTGGCAATGGCGCTGATCGATTCCGTGCCTGCCGGTCAATATGGCAAGGCCGCGCTGGAAAACCTCGGCCTGTGGGACAGCGTTCAGGCCGATGTCGCGCAATCCGACAATGTCCGCGCCGCGCTGGCGCTGGTCGCAACCGGAGAGGCGCCCTTCGGCATCGTCTATGCCACCGATGCCGCCGCCGAGGACAACGTCACCATCGTCGGTGAATTTCCCGCCGACAGCTATCCCGAGATCATCTATCCCGCCGCGCTGCTGACCAATGCCGAGGACGAGGCCGACCGCGCCTTCTATGACGCCTTGTCGGGCGAGGCCGCGGATGAGATCTTTGCCCGGCATGGATTCTCGGTGACGGATTGATCTTGACGGGCTGGATTTGACGGACTGGCTGACCCCCGAGGCGTGGCAGGCGGTGCGGTTGTCGCTCAGGGTTTCGCTCTGGGCGGTGGCAGCCAGCCTGCCATTGGGTATCCTCATCGCCTATGCGCTGGCGCGCTGGCGGTTTCCGGGGCACGGGCTGCTGAACGGGCTGGTGCATCTGCCGCTGGTGCTGCCGCCGGTCGTCACCGGCTATCTGCTGCTGCTGACCTTCGGGCGGCGCGGCACGGTGGGGCAGTTCCTTGACCAGTGGTTCGGCATCGTCTTTGCCTTTCGCTGGACCGGCGCGGCGCTGGCTGCCGCAATCATGGCCTTCCCGCTGATGGTCCGCGCCATCCGGCTGGCGATAGAGGCGGTGGACCCGAAGCTTGAACAGGCGGCCTCGACCCTTGGCGCATCGCGCATCTGGGTGTTCCTGACCGTGACCCTGCCGCTGATCCTGCCCGGCATCATCGCCGGCGCTATCCTGGCCTTCGCCAAGGCCATCGGCGAATTCGGCGCCACCATCACCTTCGTATCGAACATTCCCGGCCAGACGCAGACCCTGCCCTCGGCCATCTATGCTTTCCTTCAGGTGCCGGGTGGCGAAGGCCCCGCCGCGCGGCTGGTCGTGATCGCGATCATCATCGCCATGAGCGCGCTGTTCCTGTCGGAATGGGTGTCGCGCGTCATCGCCCGACGGATCAGGGGCGAATGATGCCTGCGAAATTGTCGGTCGCCATCCGCCACCAGTTCCCCGGCTTTACGCTGGATGCCGCCTTTGACGCACCTGCGGGCCTGACCGCGCTGTTTGGGCAGTCGGGTTCGGGCAAGACCACCATCGTCAATGCCGTCGCCGGGCTGATGCGCCCGCAGCAGGGCCGGATCGAGGCCGACGGGCTGATCCTGTCCGACAGCCGCAGCGGGCGGTTCCTGCCGCCGCATCGGCGCGGCGTCGGCTATGTCTTTCAGGAGGCACGGCTGTTTCCGCATCTGACGGTGCGGCAGAACCTGCTGTATGGGCGCTGGTTTTCGGGGCGCGACGGGGCTGATCTGTCGCGCATCGTCGATCTGCTGGGCATCGGCCATCTGCTGAAACGCCGCCCCGCCGCCCTGTCCGGGGGCGAGCGTCAGCGCGTCGCCATCGGTCGCGCGATCCTGTCGAACCCGCGCTTTCTGCTGATGGACGAGCCGCTGGCGGCGCTGGACGATTCCCGCAAGGCCGAGATCCTGCCCTATCTGGAACGCCTGCGCGACGAGGCCGGGCTGCCGATCCTCTATGTCAGCCATTCCGCGCCCGAGGTCGCGCGGCTGGCCACGACTATCGTTCTGATCGGCGACGGACGGGTGGTCGCGGCCGGACCCGCAGCCCGGATCCTGTCCGATCCTGCCACCGCCCCGGCGCTTGGCGTGGCCGAGGCCGGGGCGATCCTGCCCGCCCGTGTCGAGGCGCTGGAGCCCGACGGGCTGATGCGGCTGACCTGCGCCGCCGGGCCGGTCTGGCTGTCCGCGCAAGAGGGGCTGGTGCCGGGCACGTCCCTGCGGCTGCGGATTCTGGCGCGGGACGTGATGCTGGCGCGGCACCGGCCCGAACAGGTCTCGGCGCTGAACATCCTGCCGGTGACGGTGCGTGACATGGCCCCCGATGGCGACAGCGGCATGCTGGTGCGGCTGGATGCGGGGGCCGAGGCGCTGCTGGCCCGGATCACCCGCCGCTCGGTTCAGGGACTTGACTTGCAGCCGGGTCAGCCGGTCTTTGCGGTGCTCAAGGCGGTGTCGGTCGCGCCCGGTTCGGTCGGCAAGGGTTCGGTTTCCTGATCGGGATCGTGGCCCCCCGGATGCCAGCGCCCCGAAACGCGCGAGAAATGCAGATATTCGGGCGGCAGAAAGCCGGGATGGTCCATCGGCGCCACATGACGCTCGATGGTCAGTTCCGGGCCGCGAATGTCCAGCACGCAGAATTCGTTGCGCATGTCGCCGGGCCGGGCGCACAGCGCGGTGCCCGCCTGTATTTGCAAGACGCGCCCGCCCGCCACCGGGTCCAGCAAGGCCCCCGCCGACCAGACATGCAGATGGCCGCTGAGAACGATCTGCGCCCCGACTGATTCCAGCATCTCCAGCGTCAGCGCCGCCCGCCGTGCAAGGTTCTTGTCCACGCCGGGGCGGTGCTGCAAGGGGTGATGCAGCGCGACGATATTCGTCAGATCGGGGTTGATCCGCGCCATCGCCGCCGCCACCTGCCCCCGCCGCAACACACCGCGCTGGATGGCGAAGGGATCGGCGCTGTTCAGCGCCAGCACCTGCACATTTCCCGACCGCCACGAAGGCGCAAGCTGGTCCGAGATCGTCTGCCGGAACCGCGCCCAGGGCCGCAGCAGCCGCAGCAGCGGATTGAACAGCGGCACATCATGGTTGCCCGGCATGGCGATCCAGTCGGTCTCTATCCCCTTCAGGAACTGCGCCGCGCGGGCATATTGCGCGGGCTTGGCGCGATGGGTCACATCGCCGGTGACCACCACCAGATCGGCGCGGACATCATTGACGCGATGCAGCAAGTCGTCGGTCAGGGCGCGACGGTGAAAGCCAAAATGCAGGTCCGAGAGGTGCAGGATGCGGGTCATTCGGCACCTTCGGTCTTGCTTTGCCCGTCGGCGGGCAGCAGCACGCGCAGCGCGTCATGCAGCACCTTCAGCCGGAAAGGCGCCTGCATCCGGGTCTTTTCGCCATCATGGGCAACCAGTTGCGTGCGCTTTCTGGTGTCTATGGTCAGCTCATCGGTGACGATCAGGTCGAAATCGCTGTCCTTCGCGCTGCGCCCTACCGCCAGCCGCAAGGCCGAGCGCATCAGCGGCATCGGCCGTTTCGCCTTGGCGATCAGCACCGCGAACCGGCCGCCGCGAATGGCATCTGCCCCGTCCAGCCCGAACACATCCAGCTGATAGGCGCTTTTGGCCACAAAGATCAGCGCGGTGCTGAAATGCTGTTCTTCTCCATCGACGCGGGCGGTGATCTGCATTGGGCGGCGCAAGCGACGCAGGGCGACCAGCACCGACCAATAGGCCGCGATCCGCGACCGGCCCCAGCGGCGATAGATGCCCTCCCGGGTCTTCAGAATGTGGGGATAGGCGCCGAAACTGACATTGTTGAGGAAGATCAGATCGTTGATCCAGCCCAGATCGACAGGCCGCGCCACGCTGTCGCGGATCGTGTCCAGCGCGTCCTCCAGCGTTTCGCCCACACCCAGATCACGGGCGAAATAGTTGAAGGTCCCGCCCGGCAGCACCGCCATGACTGCATCCGTCCCGGCCAGCGCGCCCGCCACCGCCGATTGTGTGCCGTCCCCGCCCGCCGCGATCACCAGATCGAAACCGTCGCTGACCGCGCTGCGCGCCAGCCCGGCCAGATCCCCGCCGTTTTCCGTCACCCGCCATTCCAGCCCGGCCAGATGCGGGCTGAGGGCGTCGGTCACCGTCTGGCGAAAGACCGCGTCGTCCTTGCTGCCCGAGCTGTGGTTGAAGATGACGCAGGCACGGGTCCGCGAAAGGTCGAAGGGCTTGTCCTGCTGCATGTTGTCCTGTCCCGATCATGTGCGACGGCTTGCATGTTTGACCGTCCGGTCAGGACAACCCGCAGGGGGCAGACAAGGTTTCCGCCGCCCCGCCCTTTGCTGCGGATATTGTTACAGCTGCGCGGCGGCGGCGGTGACGGTGGGGTTCAGCCCCTCGCCGCCTGCCGCGACATAGTCCTTGAGCTGGTCGCGCATCGCCGGCGCCCAGAAATCGCGCAGATGACCCGCCACCCGTTCGGTGGCCTGATCGCCGGGCTGGGTGTTGAAGAATGTGGCGATCTGGTTCGCCATCATCACCATTTTCTCAGGCGACATCACTTACCTCATGTTTCAGGCGTTGGGGATGAGAGAACAGATCAAAGCCCTGCCCCCGCGCAAAAGCGGCCAAAGTCAGCCCTGCACCCTGCGCCAGACGCAGCGCATGGGCGGTGGGGGCCGATACGGCGATGATGATACCGGCGCCGGCCATGGCGCATTTCTGCACCATCTCGACCGAGACGCGGCTGGTCAGCACGAAGGCGCCGCGGGCGGCATCGATGCCCTGACGGTTCATCGCCCCGATCAGCTTGTCCAGTGCATTGTGGCGCCCGACATCCTCGCGCGTCAGAACGATGCCCTGACCGGGCAGCATGAAACCCGTGGCATGGACGGCCCGCGTCAGATCATGCATCGGCTGCCAGCCGCGCAGATCCTCGGTCGCGGACATGACCTGCGCTTCGGACAGGATGGGACCGATGCCGGTCAGGTCGGGCAGCACGCGGATGGCCTGATCCAGACTGTCGATGCCGCACAACCCGCACCCCACCGGCCCGGCCAGCGTCCGGCGACGCGCGGCCAAAGCCTCGCCCCGGTCCTCGGCCAGCCACATGCGGGCCTCGACGCCCTTGTCATGGGCCACGACCTCGATCTCGGCGATCTGGGCCGGATCGGTGACGATGCCCTCGGTCAGGGAAAACCCCAGCGCGAAATCCTCGATATCGCTGGGGCTGGCCATCATCACCGCATGGGTGGTGCCGTCATAGACCATCGCCACCGGCGTTTCCTCAGGCAGCGAGCGGGTCACCTGAACGCGACTGCCCGTTCGGACGGACAGCGCGTCAGCAGTCTGGGTCGGCGTCGGCAGGGTCAAGGATCACTCCGCTGCTGGCAGGATCCGGCGGGACCTTTCGGCATGTTCGCTGTAACGCTCCTGCCATTCGGAAGGCCCGTTCGAGGGGCTGACCTGCACCGCCGTCACCTTGAATTCAGGGCAGTTCGTCGCCCAGTCCGAGAAATCGGTGGTGACGACATTAGCCTGAGTCGTCGGGTGGTGGAAGGTCGTATAGACCACCCCGGTCGAGACCCGGTCGGTCAGTTTCGCCCGCAGCGTGGTGTCCCCTGCACGAGAGGCCAGCCGCACCCAGTCGCCATCATTGATGCCGCGAACCTCGGCGTCGTGGGGATGGATCTCCAGCACGTCCTCTTCATGCCACATGCTGTTCGCGGTGCGCCGGGTCTGCGCGCCGACGTTGTATTGCGACAGGATCCGCCCGGTGGTCAGCAGCAGCGGGAAGCGCGGGCCGGACCGTTCGTCGGTGGCGACATATTCGGTGACGATCAGCCGCCCCTTGCCCGACACGAAATGATCCACATGCATCGTCGGCGTGCCCTCGGGCGCGTCCTCGTTGCAGGGCCACTGGACCGAGCCGACCTCTTCCAGCACCTCATAGCTGACACCGGCGAAGCTGGGCGTGGTCGCGGCGATTTCCTCCATGATCTGCTGGGGATGGGTATAGGTCCAGTTCGCCCCCAACGCATTGGCCAGAAGCTGGGTCACTTCCCAGTCCTCATAGCCGTTCTTCGGCGCCATCACCTTGCGCACGCGGTTGATGCGGCGCTCGGCATTGGTGAAGGTGCCGTCCTTTTCAAGGAAGCTGGAGCCCGGCAGGAATACATGGGCATAGTTCGCCGTCTCGTTCAGGAACAGGTCATGGACGATGACGCATTCCATTGCCGCCAGACCGGCCGCGACGTGATGGGTGTCGGGATCCGATTGCAGGATATCCTCGCCCTGACAGTACAGACCCTTGAAGGTGCCCGCGACCGCCGCATCCAGCATATTGGGGATGCGCAGGCCCGGTTCGGGGTCGATCTCGACGCCCCATGCCTTCTCATAGATCTCGCGTACTTCGGGCAGTTTCACATGGCGGTAACCCGGCAGTTCATGCGGGAAGGACCCCATGTCGCAGGAACCCTGCACGTTGTTCTGGCCGCGCAGCGGGTTCACGCCCACGCCCTCGCGCCCGATATTGCCGGTCAGCATCGCAAGGTTCGCGATCCCCATCACGGTGGTCGAACCCTGACTGTGTTCGGTCACGCCCAGCCCGTAATAGATCGCGCCATTGCCGCCCGTCGCATAGAGCCGCGCGGCAGCGCGCAGATCGGCGGCGGGAATGCCGGTCAGCATCTCGGTCGCTTCGGGGCTGTGGCGCGGCTGGCTGGCGAATTCGGCATAGTGCAGATATTCGTCCCAGTCGCAGCGTTCGCGGATGAACGCCTCGTCCACCAGCCCTTCGGTCACGATCACATGTGCCATGGCGGTGACCACCGCAACGTTGGTGCCGGGTTTCAGCGGCAGGTGATGGGCGGCCTCGATATGGGCCGAGCGCACCATGTCGATGCGGCGCGGATCGACCACGATCACCTTGGCCCCCTGCCGCACCCGCTTTTTCATGTGGCTGGCAAAGACCGGATGCGCGTCGGTCGGGTTCGCGCCGATGATCATGATGACATCGGCCTGCGCGACGCTGTCGAAATCCTGCGTCCCGGCCGAGGTGCCGAAGGCCTGACCCAGCCCGTAACCCGTGGGCGAATGGCAGACCCGTGCGCAGGTATCGGTGTTGTTGTTCATGAACACCGCCCGCGTCAGCTTCTGCACCAGATAGGATTCCTCATTGGTGCAGCGCGACGAGGTGATGACACCGACCGAGTTGCGGCCATATTTCTGCTGGATGCCGCGTAGCCTGTCGGCGGTGAAGGCCAGCGCCTCGTCCCACTCGACCTCGCGCCACGGCTGGTCGATGCTCTCGCGGATCATCGGCTTCAGGATGCGTTCCTTGTGGCTGGCATAGCCATAGGCAAAACGGCCCTTGATGCAGCTGTGGCCCCGGTTCGCCTTGCCGTGCTTGTAAGGCACCATGCGCACCAGTTCGTCGCCGTTCAGCTCGGCCTTGAAGCTGCAACCCACGCCGCAATAGGCGCATGTCGTGATGATCGAGCGTTCCGGCGTGCCCAGTTCGATCACCGATTTTTCCTGCAAGGTCGCGGTCGGACAGGCCTGCACGCAGGCGCCGCAGCTGACGCAATCCGAGGTCAGGAAGTCATCGCCCGCCGCACCGGCGCTGACGCGGCTGTCGAAACCGCGGCCCTCGATGGTCAGCGCGAAGGTGCCCTGAACCTCTTCGCAAGCGCGCACGCAGCGCGAACAGACGATACATTTCGCCGGGTCATAGGTGAAATAGGGGTTGCTTTCGTCCTTGGGGACATAGAGCGCATTGATATCGGCGCCCTCGCGGGTGGCAAAGTGGTTTGCCAGCGCCCCGCCTTCGGGCGCCTTGTAGCGCACATCGCGCAGACCCACCGCGCCCGCCATGTCCTGCAATTCGCAATCGCCATTGGCGGCGCAGGTCAGGCAGTCCAGCGGGTGGTCGCTGATATACAGCTCCATCACGCCCTTGCGCATCCGGCGCAGCTTGTCGGACTGGGTGTGGACGACCATGCCCTCGGCCACCGGCGTCGTGCACGAGGCCGGCGTGCCGCGACGGCCCTCGATTTCCACCACGCACAGGCGGCAGGAACCGAACGCCTCCATATTGTCGCTGGCGCAGAGTTTCGGGACCATGATCCCGGCCTCGGCGGCGGCGCGCATGACGGATGTGCCCTCGGGCACGGTGATCTCGAACCCGTCCACGGTCATGGTGACCGGCGCGCCCATGCGGGCGGGGGTGCCCATGTCGCGTTCGTCGCGCCAGTCAACACTGGGCGGGAATTGGGGGATGATGAAGTCTTTCATTCGGCTGCCTCCCGATAGGTGGCGAAATCGTCAGGGAAATGGGTCAGTGCGGACATGACCGGAAACGGCGTGAAGCCGCCAAGCGCGCAAAGCGAGCCATCCTTCATCGTCTCGCACAGGTCGGTCAGCAACTCGGTCGCGCCGCTGTCGCCCTGGGCGATACGGTCGATGGTTTCGACCCCGCGCACGGCACCGATCCGGCAGGGCGTACATTTGCCGCAGCTCTCGACGGCGCAGAACTCCATCGCAAAACGGGCCATCTGCAACATATCGGTACTGTCGTCAAAGACGACAAGCCCGGCATGGCCGATCAGCCCGCCATTCTGGTCGAATTCCTCGTATCCCACGGGCGTGTCGAACTTGCTGACCGGCATATAGGCGCCCAGGGGGCCACCCACCTGCACCGCCTTGACCGGACGGCCCGAGGCGGTGCCGCCGCCGACATCGTTCACGACCTCTCCCAGCGTCATGCCGAAGGCGGTCTCGAACAGCCCGCCCCGTTTCACATTACCGGCAATCTGCAAGGTTGCCGTGCCACGCGACCGGCCGACACCGAAATCGGCGTAATGCTGCGCGCCCTTCTCGAAGATCACCGGCACGGTGGCCAGCGAAATCACGTTGTTGACCACGGTCGGACGGCCCAGAAAACCCTCCAGCGCGGGCAGAGGCGGCTTGGCCCGGACCACGCCGCGCTTGCCTTCAAGGCTGTTCAGCAGGCTGGTTTCCTCGCCGCAGACATAGGCCCCGGCACCGGTCCGGACCTCCATGTCATAGGCGCGGCCCGATCCCAGCACATCCGGCCCCAGCACGCCGCGTTCGCGGGCAATGAGGATCGCGGCCTTCAGCACCCGGATCGCATCGGGATATTCCGACCGCAGATAGACATAACCGCGCGTCGCGCCGACACCCAGACCGGCGATCGCCATGCCCTCGATCAGCGTGAAGGGATCGCCCTCCATGATCATGCGGTCGGCGAATGTGCCGCTGTCGCCCTCATCGGCGTTGCAGACGATGTATTTCTGCGGCGCCTCGGCCTCCATCACCGTCTTCCACTTGATTCCTGTGGGAAAACCCGCGCCGCCGCGTCCGCGCAGCCCCGAGGCGGTGACCTCGGCCACGATCTCTGGCGGGGTCATGCCGATGGCGCGGCGCAGACCGGCCAGCCCGCCATGCGCCTGATAATCGTCCAGATCCAGCGGGTCGATGATGCCGCAGCGGGCAAAGGTCAGCCGCGTCTGGCGGGCGAAATACGGGATCTCCTCGACCGGGCCGAGGCTGTCCAGCTTGCCATCCAGCAGCGCCGGAACGTCATCCGCCGAGACCGGGCCATACCCGATGCGCCGCCCGTCCTGCTCGATCTCGACCAGCGGTTCCAGCCAGACCATGCCGCGGGTGCCGTTGCGGATCAGATCGACCGCTATGCCACGCGCCGCGGCCTCGCGGGTGACGGCATCGGCCACCTCGTCGGCGCCAAGCGCCTTTGCGGCGCTGTCCATCGGGACCCAGATTTTCAGTGTATCGCTCATGCGCCCACCTCTTGCAGCAGGCGGTCCATGCGCGCGTCATCGACGCGGCCGACGACCTTGTCATCCAGCATCGCGGCAGGTGCGCAGGCGCACATGCCCAGACAATAGACGGGTTCCACCGTAACGCGCCCGTCGGGCGTGGTGCCATGCCAGTTGATGCCCAGCTTGCGCAGGGTCTCGGCGGCCAGCGCATTCGCCCCCATCGACTGACAGGCCTCGGCCCGGCAGATCTTCAGGACATGGCGCCCTGCGGAATGGTCACGGAAATCGTGATAGAAGCTGACAACTCCGTGAATTTCCGCCCGCGACAGGTTCAGCAATTCTGCAAGAACCGGAACGGCGGCGGCTGGAATATGCCCATAACTGTCCTGCAACGCGTGCAGCATGGGCAAAAGCGGCCCCTCGAGCGCGGTAAATCCGGCGACGATCTCGCGAATCTCCTCCTCGGACGGGGCTGGCATGTTGGTAAGCATGGCTGGCCTTTCGTCTTCCTCGCAGACAGAAGACAGCTTCCATGATGGGAAATCAATATCGAATTTCCGTCATTCGATAGAAATACCTAATCGTTAACCATGCGCCGCGCCTCGGTCAGCAGCGCCTCCAGCACCGGGGTATGCGGTTCACGGTAAGGCGCGACCAGCCCCACGACATGGCTGGGCTCGTTGCCGTCCAGAGGGATGATGCGGATCGGTTTGCCATCGGCCAGAAAGGCGGCGATATCCTCGGGCAGGATGGTCAGCCAGTCGCCCGCCAGAATATGCGCCGCCAACACCACGGTCGAATTGGATTCGACCGTCGCCTGCGGCGCGATCCCCGCCACGCTGAGATTGCGGTTGATGATCCGCCGGTTCTGCATGTCCGAGGTCAGCAGGCACAGCCTGCGCCCCGACAGGTCATGCCACGCCACGCTGTCGCGCCCGGCCAGATCGTTGTCGGCGCGGCAGACCAGCATGAACCTTTCATCATAAAGCGGAACCGTGCTGACCTTCCCCAGCGGTTCGTTGTCCAGATAGGAGATCCCGGCATCGACCTCCAGATCGTCGATCATCTGCAGGATCTCGATCGAGGTGCGCGACAGGATGGTGAAGGACACATTGGGATGCAGCGCACCGAAACGGGCGCTGATCTTGGCCGCCCATGTCAGCGCCGTGGGAATGACCGCCATGCGCAGCCGCCCCGACAGCCCTTCGCGCGTGGCCCGCATCTCGTCGCGCAACTGCCGGGTGTCACCGACGATGCGTCGCGCCCATTCCAGCGCCCGCTGCCCCTCCGGCGTCAGCCCGCCATAGCGCGAGCCACGAAAGATCAGCAGCACGCCCAGCTGTTCCTCAAGCTGCTTGATGCCCGCCGAAAGCGTCGGCTGGGCGATGCCAAGACTGTTGGCCGCGCGCCCGAAATGGCCCTCTTTCGCGACGGCCAGAAACATTTCAAGCTTGTCCAGCACAGTATTTCCCTCCGGTCAGGCCGGTTGTTCCTCCATCTGGTCCTTGCGGCCCAGAAGCCTGCGCATCAGCACATAGAACAGCGGCGCGAACAGGATGCCGAAGGCGGTCGAGGCGATGGTGCCGCCCATCACCGTCGCACCAATGGCATTGCGGCCATTGGCCCCCGCCCCGCTGGACAGCACCAGCGGCAGCACCCCCAGCGAAAAGGCGATCGAGGTCATCACGATCGGACGGAAACGCTGGCGAGCGGCCTCGACCACGGCGGTGAACAGCGGCACCCCGGCCTGCGATTGTTCGCGGGCGAATTCCACGATCAGGATGGCGTTCTTGCCGGTCAGCCCGATCACCGTCAGCAGCCCGACCTGAAAGAACACGCCATTGTCGAACTGCCCCGCCCAAGCGCCGACCAGAGCGCCCAGAATACCGATGGGCATGACCAGAATGACCGCCAGCGGGATCGACCAGCTTTCATAAAGCGCCGCCAGACACAAAAACACCGCCGCCAGCGACAACGCATAAAGCAGCATGGTCTGGGCGCCGGATTCCTGTTCCTCCAGCGACAGCCCGGTCCATGCGATGGCAAAGCCGGGCGGCAGCTGGCCCGCCAGACGCTCCATCTCGGCCATGCCTTCGCCGCTGCTGACACCGGGCACCGGGTTGCCTTGTATCTGCATCGAGGGCACGCCGTTGTAACGCTTCATCCCCTGCGCGCCATAGCTCCAGTCGCCGGTCGCGAAATTCGAGAAGGGCACCAGCCCACCCGAGGCATTGCGCACCCGCCATTTCTCCAGATCGCTGGGGCCCGACCGCGAATCGGCCTCGCCCTGCACATAGACGCGCTTGATCCGGCCCCGGTCCACGAAGTCGTTCACATAGGAACCGGTCCAGGCGATCTGCAACATGGTCGCGACATCGGTCGCCGTGACCCCCATCGCGCCCGCCTTGCGCCAGTCGATGTCCAGATTGAACTGCGCCGCATCCTCCAGCCCCGAAGGCCGGGCCTGTTCGATCAGCGGGCTTTCCATCGCCATGCCCAGCAACTGGTCGCGTGCCTCGGTCAACTGCTCGTGGCTTTGCCCGCCGCGCGCCTGAAGATAGAAGTCGAAGCCCGAGACGTTGCCAAGCTCGATCACCGAGGGCGGCACGATGGGAAAGACCATCGCATCACGGATCTGCCCCAGCGCCGGGAAGGCCCGGCCGGCGATGGCCTGCACCGATTGCGACGGGTCGGGACGCTCGGCCCAGTCCTTCAGCCGCACGAAGGCCATGCCGGTATTCTGCCCCGAGCCGCCAAAGCTGAATCCGGCCACGGCAAAGACCGAATCGACCGAGTCGCTTTCCTCTTCCAGGAAATAGTCGCGGACCTGTTCGATCACCTGATTGGTGCGTTCGGTCGTGGCGCCGGTCGGACCCTGGATCAACACGAACATGATGCCCTGATCCTCGTCGGGCAAAAAGCCCTCGGGCGTGCGCAGAAACAGCGTCACCATCACCGCCCCCAGCAGCGCATAGATCAGCAGCATCCGCAGCGGACGGCGCACGATCCAGCCGACCGCGCCGGTATAACCCCGCGTGGTGCCGTCGAAACCCGCGTTGAACCAGCCAAGCGGACCGCGCCGGATGGCGTGATGCTTGGGCTTCAGCATCGAGGCGCAAAGCGCGGGCGTCAGCGTCAGCGCCACCACCACCGACAGCCCCATGGCCGAGACGATGGTGATCGCGAATTGCTGATAGATCACCCCGGTCGAGCCGCCGAAAAACGCCATCGGCACAAAGACCGCCGACAGCACCAGCGCGATGCCGATCAGCGCACCGGTGATCTGGCCCATGGATTTGCGCGTCGCCTCACGCGGTGACAGTCCGTCCTCTTCCATGATCCGTTCGACGTTTTCGACGACGACGATGGCGTCATCGACCAGCAACCCGATGGCCAGCACCATCGCCAGCATGGTCAGCGTGTTGATGGTGAAACCGAAGGCCGCCATGATCCCGAAGGTGCCCAGCAGCACGATCGGCACCGCCAGCGTCGGGATCAGCGTCGCCCGCCAGTTCTGCAGGAACAGGAACATCACGGCAAAGACCAGAACGATCGCCTCGATCAGCGTCTTGACCACCTCCTTGATCGAAATCTCGACAAAGGGGGTGGTGTCAAAGGGGATCACATAGGTCACGCCTTCGGGGAAGAACTGCGCGAATTCCTCCATCCGCTCCTTGACGCGGGTGGCGGTGTCCAGCGCGTTGGCGCCCGGCGCGACGCTGATCGCCATGCCCGACGCGGGCTGGCCGTTATAGGTCCCCTCGGCGAAATAGCTTTCCGAGCCGATCTCGACCCGCGCCACGTCCTGCAACAGCACCAGCCCGCCGCCCTCATCGGCGCGCAGCACGATCTGGCGGAAATCCTCGGGCGAGGACAGCAGCGATTGCGCGGTGACGGTGGCGTTCAGTTGCTGGCCATCAACGGCGGGCTGCGCCCCGAAGGCCCCGGCGGAAATCTGGGTGTTCTGCGCCGAGACCGCCGAGACCACATCGCCCGGCGTCAACTCGTATGCGGCCAGTTTCGACGGGTCCAGCCAGATCCGCATGGCGTATTTGGCGCCGAACACCTCGACGCTGCCGACGCCCTCGATCCGGCTGAGATCGTCCAGCAGGTTGGTGGTCATATAGTCCGACAGGTCGGTCTGGTCGTAATCCTCGTTCCCGATCAGGCCGACGACCATCAGGAAGCCCGCCGCCGATTTCTCGACGGTGACGCCCTGACGCTGCACGGCTTCGGGCAGCAGGGGCAGCGCCTGCGACAGCTTGTTCTGCACCTGCACCTGCGCGATGTCGGGATCGGTGCCGGTCGCGAAGGTCAGCGAGGTGCTGGACGAACCCGAGGCGCTGGTGCTGGACGAGATGTATCGCAACCCGTCCAGCCCGGTCATCTGCTGTTCGATGATCTGGGTGACCGTATTGGTCACGGTTTCCGCCGAGGCGCCGGGATATTCGGCCTGAACCGTCACCGTCGGCGGCGCGATCTGCGGATATTGTGCCACCGGCAGCGACTGGATCGCCAGCACCCCGATCCCCATGATGATGATCGAGATCACCCAGGCGAATACCGGACGGTCGATGAAGAAACGGGCCATGATCGATCGGTTCCTGATCCGTGACGTTGGGACTTGGCCGGGTGTCAGTCGGCGGCTGGGTCTGTGGCGGGGTCGGGCTGCCCGGTGGCGTCCTCTGCCGGGTCTTCCGCAGGGTTCTCGGCGGGCTGTTCTGCTGTGTCATCCGCGGCCCCGGCACCGGCGGCGTCCTGCCGGGCGGCGCGCTCTTCGGGGGCCACGGTCATGCCCGGCCCGATCCGCTGAACGCCCTCGACGATGATCCGGTCGCCATCGGCCAGCCCCTCGCTGACCACCCATTGATTGCCGTGATCCTGCTGGATATCCAGCAGCCGTTCCTCGACGATATTGTCATCGTTGACGACCAGCGCGACGGGGCGGCCACGACGGTCGCGGGTGACGCCTTCCTGCGGGGCCAGCACGGCGTTGCGGATATGCGCCTGCGGAATATCCGCCTGCACATACATCCCCGGCAGCAGGAAACCGTCGGGATTGTCGAAGGCCATGCGCAGGGTGACGACGCCGGTCATCTCATCCACATGCGGCTCGGCAGCGGTCAGCGATCCGGTATGTTCATAGATGCTGCCATCAGCCAGCCGCAGGGAAACGGTGCGGTCCATATCGGGCGGCAGCGCGGCCTCGGGTCCAAGGCGGCGCCAGCGCACGATATCGGCGGCGGACTGGGTCACATCCACATGGACAGGATCGATGCTGCGGATCACTGCCAGCGGATCGGCCTGACTGGCCGTCGCCAGCGCCCCCTGAGAGCTTTGCGCCAGACCGATGACCCCGGCGATGGGGGCGCGGACGGTCGTGCGGTCCAGATCGATCCGCGCCGACAGCAGCTGCGCCTCGGCGACCCTGACGGCGGCCTCGGCGGCGTCGCGGGCGGCGATGGCAGTATCCTGCGATTGTTCCGACGCCACACGACGGTCGCGCAAGGCGTCGATCCGCTCGGCATCGCGGCGGGCGGCATCGGCCTGCGCCTGCGCCTGCGTCAGCGTGGCCTCGGCCTGCGCCACGGCGGCCTCATAGCTGCGCGGATCAATCCGATAGAGCGGATCATCCTCGGCCACCTGCGAGCCTTCCTCGAACAGGCGCTGGACGATGATGCCATTCACCTGCGGGCGCAGTTCCGCCTGCGCCGAGGCAAGCACCCGCCCCGGAAGGCTGGTGGTCAGCGTCACGTCAGTCGCCCGCAATGTCACCACGGTGACCGGCGTCGGCGGCGCGTCCCCGCCGCCCGGTGCCTCTTGCGCCAGCAGGGCCGAGGGCGATGCCAGCGCGCAGATCGTTCCCGCAATCAAGAAAAGACGAGTCAGCATGGAAATGCCCTCGGATAGCAAGTCGTTGATATTCCTATGGCAGATGGACCTGTCCCGAACCGGCCCACCCGAATTCCGACCGACGCTAGACCGGGCGCGGAACAGACACAACCACCGCCTGCAAAGAAAGATTTGTCGGCAAAACCCTGCCGCCCGCCTGCGAGGGCGGATGGATGTAAAGCACAAGCCCGCTGGCCAGCACCCCAAGGGCGGCAAAGACCAGATCATGCAGCGGATTCCACATGCGATGTTTCCGGGTCAGCCCGGTCACCGCCAGATGCATCACCCAGCCGACCAGCGCCTGCCCGATGATCGCACCTGACACGCCCGCCAGGTGGCGCCTATGCTTGTGCCAAAGGCGAAAAATGCCCTCATCGGTTGATCGCGCCTTCGAACAGGGTGGCAAGCCTTGCTGCCTGCTGGTTGATGTCGTGGCGCTGCAACACGCGGGTGCGCGCTGCCTGGCCCATCTCGCGCAGACGCGGCGCTGGCGTGGCGGCGATGTCCTGCATGGCGCGGGCCAGCGCGGCGGCATCGCCCGCGGGCACCAGCCACCCGGTCTGGCCGGGCAGGATCAACTCGGGATTGCCCGCGATCCATGTTCCCAGCACGATGCGCCCGGCGGCCATCGCCTCCATAGCGACCATCGGCAGTCCCTCGGCAAAGCTGGGCAGGACCAACCCGTGGGCCGTATCGAGGATGGCGCGCACTCCGGCCTCGTCCTGCCAGCCGGTCAGGGTGACGTGATCGGCCACGTCGTGGTCGCGAATGGCTGCCTCGATCGCGGCGCGCATGGGGCCATCGCCGACCAGCGTCAGGTGCAGGTCCGCCCCCCCGGCACGAGCCATCGCCACCGCCTGCGGCAAAAGCAGCTGACCCTTCTGCTCGACGAAGCGGCCGATATTGACCAGATGCAGGGGCCCGTCGGGCATCGGGGCCGGCTCCGCGAACCGCAAAGGATCGATGCCGCAATGCACCACCTGCAATCGCGGCCAGTCCGCGCCATCCGCCCAACGCGACAACTGGCTGCGACCATGAGACGAAATCGCCACGGCAAAGCGACTGGCGGCAATCTTTTCGCCCAGAGCCAGCGCCTTAGGCTGGTCGAACTCTTCGGGGCCGTGGACGGTAAAGCTGAAGCCCGGCCCGCCAAGCACCCGCACCAGCATCGCGACGGCTGCGGGATTGGTGCCGAAATGCGCGTGGATATGGTCCAGAGCCAGCGCGTCGGCCCGGCGCGCGACATAAGCCGCCTCGGCCAGATAGATCAGGTGCTTCAGCCGCATCCCCGGCTGCCTGCCGCCAAGGCGCCACGCCAGACGCAGGGCCCGCGCCACAGCCGAAGGGCGGCGCAGGGTCAGATGCGCCAGATCGCGCAGCAGACGCAGACCGCCTGCCTTCAGCACCAGTTCGGTCTGATCGTATTCGGCCAGATCCCCGGCATCGACCAGCACCGAACGGTCGCTGCGCATGGCAAAGCGATGGATATGCAGGCCCTGACGCTCCAGCGCGTGGATTTCGCGCCGGATGAAGGTCACGCTCGGCTGCGGATAGGTGTTCAGAAGATAGCCGATCCGCATGATGCCCCTTTCACTTTCCGACATTCCGCGTGGCGACTGCCTGGACGGAAACCCATGATGCGCGTTCACGCCACACCGGACAGCGGATCATCACGCACGACCTGCCAGACGATGCGCTGCACGATGGCGGCGGCCTCATCCGACAGGGCATCGGCCGGCTGCCCATCGGCCAAGGCCAACCGATGCGGCAACCCTTCGGGGCTTTGCTGATACAGCACCGCGTAATGCGTCAGTGCGATGACATAGGTGCCCAGATCGCTGAGATGGATATTGTCCTGCGTCCCTTCCTCGTTGCGGGCAAACAGCTGTTCACGCCGGGTCAGGTCGGGTAGCGTACCCGCCTCGGCGGCGCGGGCGACGGCGGCCATAACCGGCCCGCCCGGAATGCGATAGATCGCCCCGGCCTCGGGGTCGTTCATGGCGCGGCGGATGATTTCATCGCGCCACAGGGTATCGGAATCGCTGTCGATCCGTTCCAGCCAGCCCGCCGGATCGTCCAGCGAATGCCATGTCTCATAGAGATACAGCCGCAGATCGGGCCGCGCCTGCCGGGCATGCCGCGCCCATTTCGCAAGGTAATGGCTGCTGGAATGCCATTTGATCGCGTCCTTCAACTCGACCATCTCGGTCAGTACCACGGCATCATACTGACCGCTGGCGATGGCCCCGGTCGCGTCGGCGAATTCGGGCTGGGTATGGACGCTCTCATAGCCCGGCAGACTGGTGCGTTCTTCCCAATGTGCGCGCAGCGTCGTGCCCCAGCCGATCTGCGCGCCATAGCGATGCCCCGCGACCAGTTGCTTCAGCATGGCGGGCATATGCGGCCCGACCAGACTGTGCCCCAGGTGATAGACATGCAGCGGACCCTCGGGCGGGGTCAGCGGCGGATGCGCATCGGTGAATTCGGCCAGCGACAGTTGCGCCAGCGGCGCGGGGCCACGGGCGGCGCGACGGCGGCGCCATAACAGCGCCCCTGCCCCCAGTCCCAGCAGCCCGGCGAAACCCGCACCAGACAAAACGGCCATCCTGCGATTCATCCAGACATTCCCCACTCGTTCACTTGCAGACCGAAACCGGCCTTAACCCTGCGCCCGCCCGGCCCGGAGGGCGCGGCGCTTCGACATCGCTTCGGCCCGCGCAACCGCCCGGTCCGGGGTCGCCGCCACCGGATCGGTCGGGGCCTGACCGGCGCCATTGGTCCCGGATGCGGCGTCCAGATGCCCGGCCAGCCCTTCCAGCGTCGGATACTGGAAGATATCGGTGATCGACAGCCGGATACCGCCAAGCGCCTGCCGGATTTCGCGATGGGCCTGCACCGCCAGCAACGAATGCCCCCCCAGTGCGAAGAAATTGTCCTTCGCGCCGATCTGGGCGCGGTTCAGGATCCGCGACCAGACGCCCGCGATGGTGGCCTGCACCCCGCCCGCCGGCGCGACATAGGTCTCGGGGCGCTGTTCCGCCCCGTCCGAGGGCGCGGGCAGCGCCTTGCGATCCACCTTGCGGTTCGGCGTCAACGGAAATTCCGCCAGCTTGACGATATGCGAGGGCACCATATGCGCAGGCAGCACCGTCGCCAGATGATCCTTCAGTGCCTCCTCCGCCAGCCAGCTGTCGCCGGTGACATAACCCACCAGCCGCATGTCGCCAGGCCGGTCCTCGCGCGCCATCACCACCGCCTGACGGACACCGGCAAAGCCCTCGGCCACGGCCTCGATCTCGCCCAGTTCGATCCGATAGCCGCGCATCTTCACCTGATGATCGGCGCGGCCAAGAAATTCCAGCCGCCCGTCAGAGCGCCAGCGGACCAGATCACCGGTTTGATACATCCGCCCCGGATGGAAGGGGTTGGGGCGGAAGCGTTCGCCGGTCAGATCCTCGCGCTGCCAATAGCCGCGCGCGACACCATCGCCGCCGATCCACAACTCTCCGGGCGCGCCAACGGGCATCGGACGCAACTGATCGTCCAGCACATAGACCTGCGTATTGGCGATGGGCGTGCCGATGCTGGCGATGGGCTCAAGCGCGTCTGCCGTGGCGGTGGTGGACCAGATCGTCGTCTCGGTCGGACCATACATGTTCTCGATCCGCGCCGCGGGGCTGGCCTTGTTCAGATCGGCCACCAGCGATCCCGACAGGGCCTCGCCGCCGATCATCAGATGCCGGACCTGCGACAGGGCCGCATACGCATCGTCATTCATCGCAATCATCCGCGCCATCGAGGGCGTGCATTGCAGATGCGTCACCCCATGACGCCGGATCTGCGCCGCAATCGAGAAATCATCCGGCGCGGGCGCGGTCCCGGCATTGGCGCGGGCCAGCAGCTCGGCCAGCGGGCGCAGCCCCTCCAGCACCTGTTCGCGCGCAATGCCATAGTCGATCAGCGCCGCCACCTCGGTCACGCCGATCTGTTTCAGCCGCTCGATCCGGGGCAGCATTTCCTCGACCGTGCCGAACAGGCCCGAATCCTCGAAATAGCGGTTGAAGGCGAATTCGAGGATGGCGTCGTTTTCCTCGTCCGACAGGGTGCCAAGGTCGATCTCCATCGGGTTGTTGACGCCCTGCGGCTTCTTGAAGGCCGGGAAGGCCCAGGCATATTGCTTGACCAGCGCCGTGGCGGCGGCCAGGTAATCCTTCATCGGCTGCCGGGCGACCTCGCGCGCCGTTTCCCGATCCGCCGCCAGATAGGAATGCAGCATCAGCGTGACGCGATATTTCGCCGGATCGCGACCGGAATCGCGCAACGCCTTGTGATAGATGCCGATCTTCTCGGCCACCTCGTCGATGGTCTGGCCCAGCAGGTGGGTCAGCACATGGGCGCCCATTTCCCCCGCCTCGCGCCAAGTGGCGGGGTTGCCCGCCGTCGTCACCCAGATATTGATCTCGTCCGAGACCGGGCGCGGCTGGGTCAGCACATCGACCATCTTGCCGCCGGCCATCGGGAAGGCCACCTTCTCGCCCCGCCACAAGCGGCGCAGAATGTCGATGGTTTTATACATCGCGGGCTTGTTCTCGGGGGGCGAGTTTTCCGGCTTCAGCACAAAATCCTCGGGATGCCAGCCCGAGGCGATGGCCAGCCCGGTGCGCCCATTGGTCAGGTTGTCGATCACCGCCCATTCCTCGGCGATGCGGATCGGGTGATGCAACGGCGCCACGCAGGACCCCGCCCGCACCTCCAGATTGCGCGTCACCGCCGCGACCGCCGCGCCTGTCACCGAGGGGTTGGGATAAGGGCCGCCAAAGGCGTGGAAATGGCGTTCCGGCGTCCAGACGGCGCAGAATCCGTGCTCGTCGGCGAATTTCGCGCCTTCCAGCAACAGATGGTATTTCTCGCGCCCGACGCCGTCATCATTGCCCCAATAGAACAGGCTGAAATCCATCGGCTTGTCGCTGACCGCCCCGCCGCCGGATACCAGCGCCCGTTCCTCGTCCCCCATCAGCACGATGCGGAAACCCCGCGCCAGCGTATAGAACAGTTCCAGCACCGAGATGTCAAAGGACAGAGAGGTCACCGCCAGCCACACCCCGGCCGGATCATGCTGGATGCGGTCGTCCATGCCGGTAAAGAAATTGGCGACGTTGCGATGTTCCAGCATCACGCCCTTGGGACGCCCGGTCGAACCCGAGGTATAGATCAGATAGGCCAGATCGGCAGGCGTCACGCCGCTGTCGGGATCGTCCCCGGGTGCGTCAGCCAGCCGCGTATCCTGATCCAGCACCAGCAGCTGCGCGCCATGTGCGGGCAGGCCCTGCGACAGCGCGCTTTCGGTGACGATGACCGGGCAGGCGCTGTCCTCGATATACAGCGCGATGCGGTCGGCGGGATAGGCCGGGTCCAGCGGCACATAGGCGCCGCCCGCCTTCATGATCGCCAGCGTGCCGATCAGCAGATGCTCGCTGCGGGTGGTGTGGATGCCGACCAGCGTGCCGGGTGCCACCCCCATCTGCCGCAGCACATGCGCGGCGCGATTGGCGCAGCGGTTCAGTTCGGCATAGCTCAGATGCCGGTCCTCGACCGTCAGCGCGATGGCATCGGGGGTCCGGGCCACCTGCGCCTCGAAAGCCTGATGCACGCAAAGATCGGGAAAATCGGTCTGCGTCCGGTTCCAGTCCTTGACGGTCAGGTCACGCTCGGCCTGCGGCATGGGCGGGATATCCCCGACCGGACCGCCCGCTGCCACCGCGGCTGCCAGATGCGCCAACCGCGCCGCCAGCAACCCGGCGGGCGCGGCATCGAGGCGCGAGGCATCGTAATGCAGCCGCCCGCTTTCCAGCGCCAGCGTGATCACGGTTCCGGCCAGCGGGGCGTCGCCTGCCGCCGCGATCCCGATCTGCGGCAGGCCGGGGCGCTGGATGGCGGGGTCGCGCAGCGGCAGGTCCAGCACGAAGGCCGGATATTGCCGGGCCCGGGCCAGCCGCGCCTGCATCGCCTCGCGCAGCGCGGCGGCTGGCGATGCGGGATCGACCTCGGCCCGTAACGGCACCCAATCGGACAGATAGCCCGCAGCAACAGGACCCGCCGGATCGTGCAAGGCCAGATCGACAACGGATTCGCCCGCCAGCGCAGTGGCCAGCAGACCCGCCGCCGCCAGCAGATCACCCGCCTGACCCGGCACCGACAGGGACTGCCAGTCGCCCTTGCCCTCGGCATGGTTCGCCAGCGGCAGGCTGGCGGCGGCAAATGTTTTCAGCGCCTTGCGCCAGTAACCCTCACCCGCGACGACTGCCGCGATCGCCTGCGTCAGCGCCTGCCTGTCGGGCGTCTCCAGCACCCGGTCCCGAAGCGCCGCCGGATCATATTCGCCGCCATCCAGAGGCTCGATCCCCGTCAACCGCAGCGCGCCATCGGCAAACAGCACCGTCGCGCCTTCCGCGCAGGCGTCCAGAACCGTGCCGGGGACACCATGACCATCGGCAGGCTGGGCGCCGCGCAGGGCAAAGACACGGCCATCGCATTGGAATTTTGGCAAGGCCAGCGGGTTGGCATAATCGCCGTGATCCAGCCCCCGGATCAGCCTCAGCGCGGCATCGCGCGACCCGGTCACGTCCAGCACCCCGGCATCATCGGGCCGGTCGGCGCGGGCGTGATAGCCACGCTGGGAAAGGTCCTGCGGCTTGCGGTCCAGCCCGGTCTCGACCTGCGCGATCACGGCGGCGAAACTGTCGATGGCGGCCTCGAAACAGCGGGTATTCAGGGTCAGCGTGGTCTCATCGGGGGACAGATCGAACAGGCGCTGTTCCAGAATGTCGCCCTCGTCCAAGCCGCCCTCGATCAGGTGCCAGGTGATGCCGTGGCTGCTGTCCCCTTGCAGGATCGCCCAGGCCGGGCTGTTCAGCCCCGCCCGGCGCGGCAGCGGACCATCATGGAAGTTGATCGCGCCCATCGCCGCCTGCTTCAGCAACGCATCGGGCACCAGCGACAGGTTCGCGACGCTGAACAGCCAGTCATAGGCCAGATCGCCCGGTTCGCGCAGGTCCGATTGCGCATGCACGGGAATGCCCTGCCCCTCGGCCCAGATCCGGATATCGGAATCGCGAGTCACGACGGCGCTGATGCGATGACCCCGGTCGCGCCATTGTCCGGCACATTGGATCAGCAGGGATTCGTTACCGATGAACAGGGCGGAAATGGTCATGTCGTCCTCGGGCTGACAGAGGGGGAGGCTATGGGCTGATGTCGGGTGTCGATGCCGCGCAACAGGGCGCGGAGATCATGGCGGATCAGATCGCGCAGGTGATGCGGCCCGCCGTTGCGGGGGGCATTGCCGATGGCGGCGCGCAAGCGGTTGACGGACAGTCCCGCCAGCACCGCCAATGTCGCAAGACAGGCGGTCAACACCCCGTAATTCTTGCGGAAATAACGCCAGCGGCTATCGAACCAATATGTCGGAGTCCGCCCCCAGCCCTTCATGCCGGTCGAGACCGAACCGATATGCGCGACCCGGCTTTGCGGGATATACAGCACCCGCCAGCCGCCGCGCGCGGCGCGCAGGCACAGATCGGTTTCCTCGAAATAAAGAAAATAGCCTTCGTCGAACAACCCGATCCGGTCCAGCATATCCTGCCGCATCATCAGGCTGGCCCCGGCGACCCAATCCATCGCGGCAGGCTGCGAAGGGATCACCTGCGGGACGACATGGCGCCGTAACAGCCGCGTGATCGGACCGGTCTGGGCGCCGCCCTCGAATTCCGAGGCGACGGACGGAAAGCGGAAGCAGGTCACATGCGGGTCGCCGTCCTCGCCGTGGATAAAGCTGCCCGCCATGCCCAGACCCGGATCGGCCTCAAGATAATCGCGCAGGATGCGGATCGCGTCGGAGGCGGGAAAGGCGTCCGAGTTCAGCAGATAGACGAAATCGGGCCGCCCGCCATCTGGCAGGCCCGCGCGGATACCGACATTGTTGCCCGCGCCGAAGCCGCCATTATGCCCCGACTGGATCACCCGCACCCGATCCCAGCCGCGCGCAGCCACTTCCGCCCGCAGCATTTCCTCGGAGCCGTCGCCGCTGTCGTTATCGACGATGGTAATCGCACCCTCGATCCCCTGCATGGCGGTCAGCGCCGCCTCGGCCGAGCGCAGGGTCATTTCCGGCGTGCGCCAGTTCAGGATGACCGTCAGAACCGTTGCCATAACTACTCCGCCGCCTGCGCCAAGGGGGTGCCGATCCCCGCCTCGGTCTCTGCGATGACCTCGCGCAGCCGCGCCGCCATCACCCGCACATTGGGTTCCAGCACCATACTGTCGTGATCCCCCGGCACCTCGATCACCTCCAGCGCGGGCGCGAAACGGGTCAGGTCATTGTCGGCAAAGACATATTCCTTGGCCGCGCTGACCCAGCGCCCGCCAGAAACCTGCCAGTGCCGGTCCAGAGGCGGCCGCACCAGCACCACCCGGCCGTCGCGTTTCAGCATATCGTAACCCGGCAGCGCGGCGCGGAATGCGGCCTCGATGGCGGTATTGTGGAACTGGCCCGCGGCCTCGGGCGCGGCATCGGCACGTTCGCGCTGCTGGCGCTTCCAATCGGCGCGCGCCTGCATCCATTCGCGCAGATAACCCGGCCCCTTGCGACGCAACTCGGCCAGCTTGATCAGCGCCTTATCCTGCCGCGTCAGCGCCGGGCGCATCGGCAGCGGCGTGTCCAGCAGCACGGTCAGCGCGACCTCCTCGCCCTCGGATTCCAGCTGCCGGGCCATTTCCCAAGCGATCAGCCCGCCACCCGAAAACCCGCCCAGAAGATAGGGTCCATGTGGTTGAACCTGCTTCAATTCTGCGATGTAATCTCTTGCGGTATCAGGGAAATTATCGTGCGGCTGATCTTCTCCGAACAGCCCGCGTGCCTGCAATCCATAGAAGGGACGGTCGCCGCCCAGCAGCTGCGCAAGATGGCGCAGGTTCAGCACATTTCCGAACATCCCCGCGACAAGGAAGAAGGGGCGGCGCGGTCCGCCCTCGCCCTGATGCATGGGCACCAGATGGGTGAAGCGGCGGGCGGGCGCTTTCGGCTTCGGGACCTCGGACAGATCACCATCCTGCGGGCCGATGCGGTCCTCGATCAGCGCGGCGCAGGCGGCGATGGTCGGCGCCTCGAACAGGATCGAGATCGGGAAGTCCACCGCCCAGGTCTTGCGGATCATCGCGAACAGCCGTACGGCGATCAGCGAATGGCCGCCCAGATCGAAGAAGCTGTCCTCGACGCCGACCTGCCCCACGCCCAGCAATTCCTGCCAGAACCCGACCAGCGTGCGCTCGACCCCGTTGCGGGGCTCGACATAGTCGCTGTCCAGTTGCGGGCGCTCGAAGCCCTGACGCTCTTCGATATTATCAACACCCTGCCCGGCCTGCTCGATCAGCGTCAGAAGCGGCATGGAACTGACCGCCACCTGCGGCCTGCCGGTGGCAAGCGCGCGCAGAAAGCCCTCGGCGCCTTCCTCGGGACGGATGCCCTGGGACAGGTTGTGCTGAAGCCGTTCCTCGGCCGGGGACAATTGGCGGTTTTCCGACTTCGAGTCGGGAAAAATCACGTCGCGCTGGACCGAGGAAGCGGCAAAATCAAGCGCACCATCAAGGCGATGAATGGTAAAGCCAGAAATTTCGATCAGCACGCGACCCTCGGGATCGGTCAGTGTCACATCGAAACGCGCCGAAGGATCATCGGCCCGGTTCTCGCCCGCATTGCGCACCCAACTACGGATTTCGGCGGTCAGCGGTGCATGGACCAAAACCGAGCCATAGCTGACCGGCACCCAGAGATGATCTGGCGCATAGCCCTCGATCAGCCCCATCGCCCAGCCCGTCGCCAGATCCATCAGCGCCGGGTGAATGGGCCAGCCCTGCGCAGGTTCCGCGCGAAATGTGTCGGGCAGCGCCAGTTCGGCCAGCCCTTCGCCCGCCCCATAGGCGCGACGGCGCAGGACCCGCCAGCGCGGTCCGAAATTCAGATGCTCCTCTTGCGGGCTGCGCAACCCGCGCGGGTCGCTTTCGATACTATCGCCGCAACGATCTGAAATCGCGTCAATATCAATCGCCGAAGATGCGGGAGCATCAAAACCGACCTGCCCCTGCGCGTTCAACTCGTATCCCTTGCGGCCGTCTGTGATCACATCGCTGCGGATCTGGACGCTGTAGCCTTCATCGTTGCGGCTCAGCGTCAGGCGCATTTCTCGCGGGGTATCGTCATCGACGGCCAGCGGACGGAAGAAATAGAGGTCGCGGATCTCGAACGGACCGCTTTCGCCATGCGCCCGCAGACCCTGTGCGATCAGATCCAGATAGCCGGTGCCGGGGATCAGCGCCTGCCCGTCCTTCGTGCGGTGGCCATCCAGAATCCAGCGCCGTGTCGTCAGGCCGGTGGTAAAGACGCGGTTGCCCTCGGCATCGAATGTCGCCTTGTCCAGCATGGGGGCATCGACATCGGTGACGGGCGCGGGTTCGGGTCGGGCGAAGGCTTCGGCGGCCATACCGACCTCGGCCCAGATGCCCCAGTTCACCGCCGTCACCTGCGTTTTCCCACCCGCGCGCGATCTGGCCCATGCGTTCAGGAATTCATTGGCGGCGACGTAATCCACCTGCCCGGCGGGCGCGATCGCGGTCGAGGTCGAGCTGAACACCACCATCCGCCCGACCGAGCCGTCGGGGAAAACCTCGCCCAGAACTTCGGTGCCGTGGACCTTGGCGGCAAAGACGTTTTCGACGCTGGCAAGGGTCTTGGTCAGGATCGGCGCATCATCGACCACGCCCGCCGCATGGATCACCATGTCGATGCGGCCAAAGCGGCTGACGGCCCGATCGCGGGCGGCGGCCATGTCCTGAAGGTTGCAGACATCGGCGGTCAGGCACAGAACCTCGGCCCCCGCCGCCTCCAGCCGCTGCACACCGCGGATGCGGGCGGCGGTCACATCATTCGGCGCGGCATTGCGCAGCAGCGTGTCCCATTGTGCCCGGTCAGGCAGCGGGCGGCGGCCGATCAGCACCAGTTTCGCGCCCAGATCGCGGGCCAGGCGCTCGCCAACGGTCAGCCCGATTCCACCGAAACCGCCGGTCAGCAGGCAGACCGCACCTTGCGGCAGCGCCCCCGACGCATCGCTCAGCGGCAATTTCCGCCAGCCCAGCTGATAGCGGCGATCCCCGCGCAAAGCGGCGGAAAGGTTGGCTGGTTCGGCCAGCATTTCCTCGATCACGCGATCGGCCAGCGCCTGCCATGCCGCGTCATTGCGGCGGCCTTCGGGCAGGGTCACATCCAGCGCCGAACAGCTCACGCCCGGCAATTCGCGCGGCATCACCCGCAGCGGCCCGACGGCCGTCGCCTTGTCGGGATAGGGCAGCGCCTCATCCCGCACCTGCACCGCGCCGTTTGAGACCGCCAGCAGATGGATCGGACGCGGCAGGTTCTCCTCGGCCATGGCCTGCGCAAGGAACATCAGGCTATAGAAGCCCTGTTCCTGATTACGGTGAAAAAAGCTGGAACCGGGGCGGAAGGTCTCGCCCGCCGTGATCAGCCAGAAATGCGCGATCCGCTGCGGCGCCAGACCGGTGGCGACAAGGTCGTGGATCAGCCGGTCGTAATCCTCGCGCCCCCGCTCGGGCGAGATCGTGAAACTGTCCGCAGAAGTCTGCGCATAAAGATCGCCCGCCCGGACCTCGATCACGCGATGGCCCGCACCCCGCAGCCGGGTGATGGTGCGCGCGGCCAGCCCGGCCTCGTCGGCAAAGACCAGCCATGTGCGCGGCTCGGCCCGGTCCAATTCATCGGCCTCGACATCGGTATCGGCGGCGCGGGGGCGCCAATGCGGCTGCCAGCCCCAGTTCTCGACGCCCTCGACCCGCTCGATCAGCTCTTCCTCGGGCTGTGCAGTGGCGCGGCCCGGCTGGATGAAATAGCTGCCGCGCTGGAAGGGATAGGTCGGCAGCGGCACGCGGTTGCGCCGTGCCTCGCCCCAGATCGGGGTCCAGTCCACATCGACGCCAAGCGACCACAGCCGCCCCAGCGTGGCGATGAACCATTCGTCGTCGGGCACCCCGTGGTCGGGATGGCGCAGCGATGACAGCACCTGATTGCCCGGCACCCCGTTCGCCTGCGCCAGAGAGGCCAGCGCCCGGCCCGGCCCGACCTCCAGATAGACCCGGCATTTGTGCTGGGCAAGATGGGCGATGCCATCCGCGAACAGCACCGAATTGCGCAGATGGGTGACCCAGTAATCGGGGCTGGTCGCCTGATCCGCCGTCAGCGGCTGGCCGGTGCGGTTCGAGATCACCGGCAGGCGCGGCGGCGACAGCGTGATCCCGCGCAGATAGTCGCCGAAACGGGTCAGGATCGGCTCCAGCATGCGGCTGTGGGCGGCGATGTCGATCTGGATGCGCTGCGCCTCGATCTCATCCGCCGCCAGCCGCGCCTCCAGCGCGTCCAGCGCCGCCTGCGGGCCGGATACGACACAAAGGTCCGGCGCATTGACCGAGGCCATGTCCAGATCATCGGCCCAATAGGCCTGCAACGCATCCGCCGACAGCGGCACCGACAGCATTCCCCCCGGCGCGATGGTGTCGAACAACTGCCCGCGCAGATGCACCAACCCGATGCAATCCTCGAAGGACATGACGCCCGCGACGCAGGCGGCGGCGTTCTCGCCCATCGAATGCCCGATCAGCGCGGCAGGCTGCACCCCCCAGCTGATCCACAACTGCGCCAGCGCATATTCGGTAATCATGATCAGCGGCAGTTGCACCGAGGGGCGCTTCAACCGTTCGACGGCATCGGGTTCCGCGCCGGGTTCGGGCAGCCACAGCGCACGCAGGTCGTAATCCAGTTGGGGCGCCAGATGGTCCAGCCCCTTGTCCATCCATTCGCGAAAAACCGGCTCGGTCTCATAAAGATCGCGTGCCATGCCCGCATATTGCGCGCCGCCACCGGGGAACATGAAGACCAGTTCCGGGCGCTCGGGCAAGGCCTGATGGGTGAAGATGCTGAATCGGTCGCCCGCCTCCAGTTTCGCGGCGGCGTCCTCGTGGCTGGTCGCCACCAGCACCCGGCGATGTTCAAAGGCGCGGCGGCCCTGTTTCAGCGTCCAGGCCACATCGGCCAGATCCTGTTCGGGATGGGCGCGCAGATGGGCCGCCAGGTTGCGGCTGGCATCATCCAGCGCCGGTTTGTTACGCGCCGACAGGACCAGAATCTGGAACGGCCAGTCGCTGATCCCCGACGCGGCGCGCTTGGGCGCTTCCTCGACCACGGCATGGGCATTGGTGCCGCCGACGCCCAGGCTGTTGACCCCGCCCCGGCGCGGCGCCCCCTTCAGGCGGGGAAAATCGCTCAGCCGGTCGGTCACCCGGAAGGGCGAGCCGTCGAAATCAATCGCGGGGTTCGGCGCCTCATATCCCAATGAGGGCGGGATCTGGCCGTGATGCAGCGCAAGGCTGACCTTGATCAGGCTGGCCACGCCCGCCGCCGTATCGGTATGGCCGATATTGGTCTTGACGCTGCCGATGCCGCAAAAGCCGCTGTCTTGCGTCGTCTCCTGGAAGGCCTGCGTCAGCGCGGCGACCTCGATCGGGTCGCCCAGATAGGTGCCGGTGCCGTGACATTCGACATAACCGATGGTGTCGGCAGAGACACCCGCGACGCCATGCGCCTCGGCCACGGCGCGGGCCTGCCCCTCGACGGAAGGAGCCAGATAACCCGCCTTGGCCGCGCCGTCATTGTTGACCGCCGTGCCGCGCACCACCGCCCAGATGTGATCGCCGTCGGCAATCGCATCCTCCAGCCGTCGCAGCACCACGCAGCCCGCGCCCGAGCCGAAAACCGTGCCCTGCGCGCGATGGTCGAAAGCGTGGCAATGGCCGTCGGGCGACAGGATCTCGCCCTCCTCGAACAGATAGCCCCGGCCGTGCGGCAGCTCCAACGTCACGCCACCGGCAAGGGCCATGTCGCATTCGCCGTTCAGCAGCGACTGGCTGGCCTGATGCACCGCCACCAGCGAGGTCGAACACGCGGTCTGGATCGAGAGGCTGGGGCCTTTCAGATCAAAAATATGGCTGACGCGGGTGGACAGGAAATCCTTGTCATTGCCGGTATGGCGCAACAGGAACATCCCGGTATTCCGCACCAGATCCGGGTTCGAGCAGATGTTGAAATAGAAATAGCTGCCCATCCCGCAGCCGGCGAAAACGCCAATGGGACCGCCGAAATTTTCCGGCATATGCCCGGCATTTTCCAACGCCTCCCATGCACATTCCAGAAACTGGCGGTGCTGGGGGTCCATGATCGCGGCCTCTTTCAGCGAGAGACCGAAGAACTCGGGGTCGAACCGCTCGAACCCGTCGAGGACCGAGGCGGCGGGCACGAAATTCGGCTGGCGCATCCGGGCGGGGCTTTCGCCATTGGCCAGCAGTTCCTCGACCGTCAGATGCCGGATCGATTCGATGCCATCGCGCAGATTGGTCCAGAATGTCGCCACATCCGGCGCGCCGGGCAGATGCGCCGCCATGCCGGTGATCGCAATGGCGTTTTCGGGCAGGGTTCCCTCGAAATCATCACGCGCCATTAACCAATATCCCCCGAAAACACATCGCGTAATGCCGCGACGCCGAATCGTTGCCGCGCTGCGTCAATATCTGGGACGAGGGCGAAAAATCCACCCATTGAATCGGGCGAAACTTCCTTGATTTTCGGCAGATTTCGGCAATCCGCCCTACACATGACAATCACCGCGTACCCAAACAACCGCAGACATAACGAGTAAAACGCATTCCGCCCCAATGAAAGCTGACACTTTGGACAGGTCGCCCCCGAGTCCCACCGCGATCATAACGATTAACCGCCCTCAAGAGAAGCTGAACCGTCAGGTCTGTTTACGCTTCCCGGGCGGTGCTGCCCGCTTGCAGCTTCCCGCCCATGCGCGGCCTGCGGCTTGAACAGGCGGGAAAACCCGGCAGAATGACCGCCATAGGAAACATCAAGAGATTTGAATCATGGCCCCGATCATTATGGCAGTTCTCATGGCGGTTATTGGCGGACCGGGAATGGCGTGGGTATTCACCAATGCGACAAACAGGCGCGGGTATGAAAAGCGCAAGCAGAAGTTTCTGGCCGGTGAAGGCCCCGATCCCGACAAATCCCCGATCGGCCCGCATAAAAGCTTTGGTCAGAACGCGGTCATCTTCGGCCTGATGTTCGCCGTGCTTGGTGCGGTTCTGGGGATGATGGCCCCGGCCTGACGGGGCGGTTCCGCCGCAGTCCCACCGGCAAGTTCAGCGAAACAGCACCAGTGAGCCGGGCGACCATGCCAGTCTGGTACGGGTGCCGACCTCTTGCACGTCGCGGCCAAAGACGTTGCGCATCGAGATCCTGACCGGCTGCGCCTTGCCATTCATCGCGGCCGCGCCATCCAGCCGCAGATCGTAATAGGTCATGTCACCGTAATAGACGACCTCGTCGATGATGGCCCGGCTTTCGCGCGGCTGGGTATGGTTTTGGCCCGGCCCCACCAGGGTCATGGTTTCGGGACGAAAACCGATCATCGGGCCGGTGTCCTCGGGATCGGCCCGGCTGATCTGATGCGCGGGCAACTCGACCACGCCCAGCCCCGGCACCTCGACCGTGGTCACGCCGTCCTTCTCGCCCAGGATATGTGCGGGCAGAAAGTTCATCACCCCGATGAAATCCGCCACCCGCCGCGTGACCGGCCGGGCATAGAGCGCCTCGGGCCCGTCAAGCTGGGCGATCTGGCCGTCGAACATCACCGCGATCCGATCGGACATGACCAGCGCCTCTTCCTGATCGTGGGTGACAAGGACGAAGGTGATGCCGACCTGCCGTTGCAGCTTGATCAGCTCGACCTGCATCTGTTCGCGCATCTTGCGGTCCAGCGCCGACAAGGGTTCGTCCAGCAGCAGCACCTTGGGCTTCAGGATCAGCGCCCGGGCCAGCGCCACCCGCTGCCGCTGACCGCCCGACAGGGCATGAGCGGCGCGGTTGCCGAAACCCTTCAGCCCGACCATCGCCAGCGCCTCATCGACCAGCGCCGATTTCTCGGCCCGCGAACGCGGATCGCGGCGCAGCCCGAAGGCCACGTTCTGCGCCACCGTCAGATGCGGAAAGATCGCATAGGACTGGAACACCATATTGGTCGGGCGGCGGTTGGCGGGCACGTCCTCCATGTCCTGTCCGTCGATCAGCACCACGCCCGAGGAAATATCCTCGAACCCCGCGATGGTGCGCAGCAGCGTGGTCTTGCCGCAGCCCGACGGCCCCAGCAGGGAAAAGAACTCTCCGGCGCGGATGGTCAGGTCGATGCCGCGCAGCGCGTGATATTCGCCGTAATGCTTTTGCACGTCGCGGCATTCGATCATTGGCTTGGCGGTTTCGGTCACAGAAGGCCCCCCGAAGGATTGGCGCCCATCCGGGCATTGCCGCGACGGCGCAGATGTTCACCGATCGCCAGCAGCACGATCGACAGCGCGACCAGCATCGTGCCAAGCGCCATGATCATCGGGATCTGCTTGGGGAAACGAAGCTGGCTGAAGATATAGGTGGGCAGCGTCGGCTGATTGCCCGCAAGGAAGAAGGCGATGATGAATTCGTCCAGACTGATGGTGAAGGAAATCAGCAGCGAGCTGACGATCCCCGGCATCACCAGCGGCAGGGTGACCAGCCGGAAAGCGCCCCATTTCGATTCGCCCAGATCATAGGCGGCCTCTTCCAGCGAGCGGTCCAGACTGGAAAAGGCAGTGGACAGCACCGCGATGCCGTAAGGCATGCAGATCAGCGTATGGCCGACGATCACCGTCAGGATCGACAGTTCCACCCCCGCGCCCAGCAGCACGACCAGCAGCGACATGGCGATGATGATTTCCGGCAGAACCATCGGCAGCATGATAAAGCCCATGATGCCACCCTTGCCCGGAAAGGCGAAACGGGTCGAGGCGCGGGCGGCGAAGATCGCGAAACAGGTCGCCAGGACCGAGGCCGAGAACGCAATCGTCAGCGAATTGGTCAGCGCCCGGCGCAGCGTCGTATTGGCCCACATCTGCGCGAACCAGTCGGTGGTGAAGCCCTGCAACGGAAAGGCGATGATGGTACCGGAATTGAAGGCGAACAGCGGCAACAGGATGATCGGCGCATAAAGAAACAGCAGATAGATCAGCGCATAGCCCTGCAACGCGCGCCCGTTCCGCCGGCTCATGTCCGCACCTTCAGGAAACGGCGGTTCAACAGCAGGAAGATCGCCGAAACCACCGCCACCGCCAGCATCGCGCTGACCGACATGGCCGATCCCAGCGGGCGGTTGTCCAGCCCCAGCATCTGCACCTGAATGAAGTTGGCCACCATCGGAATGCGCCCTCCGCCCACCAGTTCCGGGGTGACGTAATCGCCGACCGTCGGGATGAACACGATCAGCGCCGCCGCGATCACGCCGGGCATGGCCAGCGGCAGCGTCACCCGCCAGAAGGTCATCAGCCGCGATTCACCCAGGTCCCGCCCGGCCTCCAGCAGCGAGCGGTCGATCCGCTCCAGCGCCACGAAGATCGGCAGGATCGCGAAGGGCGCATAGGCATGGGCCAGCGTCGCCACGATGGCGCCCACCGTGCGCAGCATGATCAGCGGCTGATCGGTGATGCCCGTGCCCAGCAGCACCGAATTGACCACGCCGTTCTGCTCCAGAATCACCTTCCACAGGAACACCCGGATCAGATAGCTGGTCCAGAACGGGATGGTGATCAGAAACAGCCACAGCGCCTTGCGCTCGGGCTTGACGACAAAGCTGACGTAATAGGCGATGGGAAAGGCCAGAACCACCGTCACCACCGTCACCAGCCCCGACACCCACAGCGACCGCTGCATGATGGCGCGAAAGATCGGATCGGCCCAGATCTGGCGATAGTTCTCCAGCGTAAAGCCCGTGGCCAGATCACCATAGCCGACCTTGAAGAAAAAGAACGAATAGATCAGCAGCGTCAGCAGCGGCGCCGCCAGCACCAGCAGCGTGTACAGAAACGGCGGCGCGATCAGGGCATAGCCCTGCCTTGCCTGCGCATCCACCCTGCCCTTTGCCATTGCCCCACCGCCCTTGTCGCCTTCTCAATTCCTTCCACATGATCGCGACAAAAAAAAGGGCTTTCTGTCCCGGCCAATGGTCGTGAATTCAGCGCCACCAGCGCCCGGTCAGCACCAGCCGCGCCAATGAGGCACGGCGAATAAATGGCGTGATCTCAGGCGTTTCCGTGAAAGGGTCGATATGGCCCGCGGCGATCTCGGACAACAGGCGCGGCACGCGTGGGCCGGGATAGAGGCTGGCCGTTGCGCGTTTGGGCAGCAGGCTGCGCCCCCTTGCGGCACGGCGCAGCGCCTCGCGCGCCAGTTCCGCCAGCCGCAGCACATCGGCCTGCTGCGCCCCGGCCAGCCCCAGCCGCAGGGGTTGCAATTTCGGCAAGGCCCGCAGCCACGCCGCCAGCCCCGCCCCCAGCGCATGATCGGCCACGACCCGGCGCGCGCCCGCAGGCGCCCCCAGCCGCTGCGCCGCCTGCCACATCAGCGCGCCCGCCGTGGCATCGACATAGGCCACCACGGCCTCGACCCCGTTCAGCGGCTGGCGTTCGCAATCGCGCCGCCGCGCTTCGGCCAGCGCGACCAGATCGCCCGCCTGTTGCCCCCATTCGGACCACAACGGGGTCAGCACGTCATGCAGCGGCGGCTCGGTCCCGCGCCCCATTTCCGTCAGCCGGTCGATCCACCATTGCAGCCGCATCTCGGCCAGCATCGGTTCCGCCGACTGAAACGGCGCCCGCGCCAGCTCCAGATTCAGCGCATAAAGCGTCACCAGCGCCGGTCGATCCGCCGCATTCGCCACCAGCACGGCGCCAAAGCGATCCGGGTCCTTTTCGCGCAGCAGCTCGGTGCAGGCCTCGATGGTCACGACCCCAACGCCCGCGCCAGTTCCGCCAGTCGGGCGGCATCGAAGCCCGGCGCCAGCGACCATTCCGCACCGGCGGGCGTATCCTTGACCTCGACCCCGGCACCGGCAAATCCATCGCGGATCGCATCGGCGCGGGCAAAGTCACGCACCTTGCGGGCATCCGAACGCGCCGCCAGCAACCCTTCGATCAGCGCCGCCGTATCATCGCCCGCCTCTGCCCACGCCCCCATATCGGGCAGCAGCAGCCCCAGCATCCGCGCCGAGGCCAGCAGCCCCGCCGCATCACCACGGCCCGCCAGATCGTGCAACACCGCCATCGCACCCGCAGTGTTCAGGTCATCGGCAAGCGCCGTCATCAGCGCGGGTGCCGGGCTTGCGGCGGGCTCGATGCCCGCCGCAAGCCCGCGCCACCGCCGAAGTACCGCTTCGGCCTCCTGCGCCTTCGCTTCGGTCCAGTCCATCGGCTTGCGGTAATGGGTGGACAGCATGACGAAGCGGATCACCTCGCCCGGCACGCCCCCACCTTCTTCCATTGGGCGATCCAGCAGATCGCGCACGGTAAAGAAATTGCCCAAGGACTTGGACATCTTCTTCCCCTCGACCTGCAGCATCTCGTTATGCAGCCAGACCCGGGCGAAATCCGCCTGCGGATGGGCGCAGCAGCTTTGCGCAATCTCGTTTTCATGATGCGGGAATTGCAGGTCGATGCCGCCGCCATGGATGTCGAATGACGGCCCCAGCAGCGCCTCGGACATGGCCGAGCATTCGATATGCCAGCCCGGACGTCCCCGCCCCCAGGGGCTGTCCCAACCGGGCAGATCGCCGGTCGAGGGCTTCCACAGCACGAAATCCATCGGCTCACGCTTGAAGGGCGCCACTTCGACCCGCGCGCCCGCGATCATGTCATCCACCGAACGCCCCGACAGACTGCCGTAATCGGGGAATGAGCGCACGTCGAACAGCACATGCCCCTCGGCGGCATAGGCATGGTTCGATTCGATCAGCCGCTCGATCATGGCGACCATCTGCGTGATGTAATCCGTCGCGCGGGGCTCGTGATCGGGGCGCTGCGCCCCCAGCGCGTCCATGTCGTCGTGATACCAGCCAATCGTTTCCTCGGTGATCTCACGGATCGAGCGGCCTGTCTCGGCCGCCCGCGCGTTGATCTTGTCATCGACATCGGTGAAATTGCGCACATAGGTCACGTGGTCGCGACCGTAAACATGATGCAGCAGCCGGACCAGCACGTCAAAGACCAGCACGGGGCGCGCATTGCCCAGATGGGCGCGGTCATAGACGGTCGGCCCGCACAGATACAGCCGAACATTGCCTGCATCCAGAGGCTGAAAAACCTCTTTTTTCCTTGTACGGGTATTCGTTAGCCGGATCTCGACCATGATATGCCTCTGCGTGAAAGTCACGTCTGAAAATCACGGGGGGCTTAGCGCATCGGCGCAAAGCTTTCCACCCATTCGATCTGGCGCGGCAGGCTGTGGCGGTGCAGATCATAGCCGTCCAGAATGGTCTGCCGCGCCGCCTGACGCAGGCGTGGTGCGTCCCGATCGCCATCCAGCCCCCGGATCAGCGCCGCCGACAGGGCGGCCACGTCGAAGAACGGCACCAGCCGCCCGTTCTCGCCATCGCGGATCACTTCGCGCACGGGTTCCGTATCCGAGGCCACGACATAGCCCCCAGCCGCCATCGTCTCGGTCAGCGACCATGACAGCACGAAGGGATAGGTCAGATAGCAATGTACCCGCGCCAGCCGGATCAGCGCCAGATAATCGTCATAGCTCTGCCGCCCGACGAAATGGACCCGCGACAGATCCAGCCTGTCGCCCAGTTCGTCAAGCATCAGCTGTTTCCAGCTGCGCCCGTCACGCGGCGCCGCGCCATAGCTGACGCCCTCGGCCCCCACCAGCACCACCTGCGCAGCAGGCCGCGCCGCCAGCACCTCGGGCAATGCGCGCATGAATACATGGAAACCGCGATAAGGCTCCAGCGAGCGGCTGACATAGGACAGCACTTCGTCGCCCGCACGCAGCACGCGGCCATCGGGCAGCGTCAGGCTGGCCTGCGGATCGGGGCAGACGCGGGTGGTGTCGATGCCGTCATGGATCACCGTGATCCTGTCGCGCAGCCCTGCCGGAAAGCTGTCGGCCTGATAGCGGGTGGGCGCCAGCGCCGCATCCGCCTGCACGATGCCCTGTATCAGATGGGCGGATCGCGCCACGGTCATGAACCGCCCCTCATCGCTGTCTGGCGAAATCCCGGGGTCGAAACCGACATCATGGCCGCGCGTGCGATACATCAGTTCGGCATAGACCAGCAGCTTTGCGTCGGGCCAGATTTCGCGCAGAAACAGCGTCTCTCCCCAGCCGGTATGGCCGATGATGATGTCGGGGGTAAAGCCGTGCCGGTCCCGCAATGCCCGCGCGCCACGCGCCGCCATCAGCCCGCGCTGCGCGTGTTCGGAATAGGTCCGGCCCAGAACGCCATCGGTGCTGACCGGCTCGGGCGCGCGATAGCGCACCACCTGCACGGGGCTGGTGCGCTGGTTCTTCTCATCCGTCAGCGCCAGAACCTGATGGCCACGCGCCACCAGCGCCGGAGCCAGATGCGGAAACTGGCCCGGAAAATTCTGGTGCACGAACAGGATTTTCATCCGGCCCGATCCGGAAAGGCCGCCGCCAGCAATGTGCGGGTATATTCGTCGCGCGGCGCGTCGAAAATCTGCGTGGCATCGCCATGCTCGACCACCTCGCCCGCGTGCATGACCATGATCTGATGCGACATGGCGCGCACGACCCGCAGATCATGGCTGATGAACAGGAAGGCCAGCCCGTATTTGCGCTGAAGGCTGCGAAGCAACTCGACGATCTGCACCTGAACGGTCATGTCCAGCGCACTTGTCGGTTCGTCCAGCACCACCAGTTTCGGGCGCAGGATCATGGCGCGGGCAATGGCGATGCGCTGGCGCTGACCGCCGGAAAACTCGTGTGGATAGCGGTGCATGCTGGCGGGATCCAGCCCGACCTCGGCCATGATATCGGCCACCATCCGACGCCGGTCGCGGCCCTTTTCGACACCGTGGACGCCCAGCCCCTCGGCAATGATCTGTTCGACCGTCATGCGCGGGGACAGGCTGCCGAACGGGTCCTGAAACACGATCTGCATGTCGCGGCGCAGATGCCGCAACCGCTTCGAGCGCCATTCGGAAATATCCTGACCCAGATAGAGGATCGGCCCGTCGCTGTCGATCAGCCGCATGATCGCCAGCGCCAGCGTGGTCTTGCCCGAACCGGATTCGCCGACGATCCCCAGCGTCTCGCCCGCGCGCACGGTCAGGGTCGCGCCGTTGACGGCCTTCACATGGCCCACGGTGCGGCGTAAAAGCCCGCGCTGGATCGGGAACCAGACCTTCAGGTCGCGGGTCTCGACCATCACCTCGGCGCCATCGGGGACCGGGTCTGCAAGGCCGGTGGGTTCGGCCGCCAGCAGCTTGCGGGTATAGTCGTGCTGCGGGGCGGCAAAGACCTGCTCGACCGGGCCCTGCTCGACGATCTCGCCGTCCTTCATCACGCAGACCCGGTCGGCGATGCGGCGCACGATGCCCAGATCATGGCTGATGAACAGCATCGACAGCCCCTCGTCGGCCTTCAGTACCGCCAGCAGATCGAGGATCTGCGCCTGAATGGTCACGTCCAGCGCCGTGGTGGGTTCGTCTGCGATCAGCAGGTCGGGGCCATTGGCCAGCGCCATGGCGATCATCACCCGCTGCCGCTGCCCACCCGACAGCTGATGCGGATAATCGGCCAGCCGCGATTCGGGGTCGCGGATACCCACACGGGTCAGCAACTGGACGATCCGCGCCCGCGCGGCGTCGCCCGTCAGGCCCTGATGCAGCGCAAGGCTTTCGGCCAGCTGCTTTTCCAGCGTGTGCAGCGGGTTCAGCGAGGTCATCGGCTCCTGAAAGATGAAGCTGATGTCATTGCCCCGGATCGCGCGCAGTTCGCGTTCCGGCAGGGCGATGATTTCGCGCCCCTCGTATTTCACCGATCCCTCGACCACCGCCGCATCGCCCAGAAGCTGCACCGTGGACAGCGCCGTGATCGACTTGCCCGACCCGGATTCGCCCACCAGCGCAACGGTCTCGCCCCGGCCGATGTGAAAGCTGACGCCCTTGACCGCCGGAACGATCTGCCCCTCTTGCCGAAAGCTGATCTTCAGATCGTGGACCGCCAGAACCGCATCGCTGTCGGGCGAGGGAACGGCGTGGGCCAGTTGTTCGCCGGGCATCGAGGCGCCGTGTTCCTCGGTCACGGCGGCGGCCGCTCCGGCGGCGGGAATGGTCGGGCGCAGGTCTTTGCCGCTCATCTGCCAAGGCTCATCTGAAGGTCTTTCGGGGGTCGAAGGCGTCGCGCACGCCTTCAAAGATGAAGACCAGCAGCGACAGCATGATCGCGAAGGTGAAAAAGGCGCTGAAGGCCAGCCACGGTGCCTGAAGGTTCTGCTTGGCCTGCAAGGCCAGTTCCCCCAGCGAGGGTGCCGAGGCGGGCAGCCCATAGCCCAGATAATCCAGCGCGGCGAGGCCCGAGATCGTGCCGGTAACGACGAAGGGCAGCATGGTCAGCGTCGCCACCATCGCATTGGGCAGGATGTGGCGGAACATGATCTTGCGGTCGGAAACCCCCAGCGCGCGGGCAGCGCGGACATATTCGAAATTGCGCGCGCGCAGGAACTCGGCCCGGACGACGCCGGTCAGGGCGGGCCAGCCGAACAGGATGGTGACAAAGACCAGCAGCCAGAAACTTCGTCCCAGAATCGCGAACAGGATGATGATGACGTAAAGCGACGGCGTCGAGGACCAGATCTCCAGCAGGCGCTGAAAGATCAGGTCGGTGCGCCCGCCGAAATAGCCCTGCACCGCCCCCGCCGCGATGCCAAGCGTCGAGGCGATCACGGTCACGATCAGCGTGAACAGGATCGAGATGCGGAAGCCATAGATGATCCGCGCCGTCACATCGCGCGCGGTATTGTCGGTGCCCAGCCAGTGATTGGCGTCGGGCGCGCTGGGGGCGGTGCCCACGTTATTGACGGTCGAATAGTGATAGGGGATCGGCGGCCAGATCATCCAGCCCTGTTCCTCTGCGGGGATGTCGCTGGTGCCGTTTGCGACCGCCTCGATCAGCGCTTCGGGTTCGTCCCAGCATTCCTCGCGCCCGCCAGTGACGATGAGGCATTGCACGGCTTCGTCGCTATAGATCGCCTCGGTGCGGAAATCGCCGCCGAAGGCGGTCTCGGGATAGAAGTTATAGGCCGGGACGCGCCATTCGCCGCGATAGCTGACAAGGATCGGTTTGTCATTGGCCACCAGTTCGGCACACATCGCGGTCACGAACAGCACCGCGAAAATGATCAGCGACCAGAAGGCGCGCTTGTTGCGGCGGAAATTGCGCCAGCGGCGGCGGTTCAGTTCCGACAACGCCATCAGCCCGCCCTCGATTCAAAATCGATGCGCGGATCGACGAAGACATACATCATGTCTGACAGGATGCCGACGACCAGCGACATCAGCCCGAAGACGTAAAGCGTGCCGAAGATCACCGGATAGTCGCGTTGCACCGCAGCCTCGAAGCCCAACCGCCCAAGGCCGTCCAGCGAAAAGATCGTCTCGATCAGGATGCTGGCGCCGAAGAACACGCCCAGAAACATCGCCGGAAAACCCGCGATCACGATCAGCATGGCGTTGCGGAACACATGGCCGTAAAGGACGCGGCCCTGTGTCAGCCCCTTGGCGCGGGCGGTCATCACATATTGCTTGTTGATCTCGTCCAGAAAGCTGTTCTTGGTCAGCAGCGTCAGCGTGGCAAAGCTGGAAATGGTCGAGGCCACGACCGGCAGCGTGGCGTGCCATGCGTAATCCTTGATCTTGCCCAGCAGCGACAGGTCGGCGAAATTGTCGCTGGTCAGCCCGCGCAGGGGAAAGATCTTCCAGTAGCTGCCGCCGGCGAACAGCACCATCAGCAGCACCGCAAACAGGAAGGCCGGGATCGCATAGGCCATGATGATGACGCCCGAGGTCCATGTGTCGAACCGCGACCCGTCGCGCACCGCCTTGCGGATTCCAAGCGGGATCGAGATCAGATAGGCCAGCAGCGTGGACCACAGCCCCAGCGTGATCGAGACCGGCATCTTTTCCAGCACCAGATCGATGACGCTGACCGAGCGGAACCAGCTGCTGCCGAAATCGAAGCGCAGATAGTTCCACAGCATGGACAGGAACCGTTCGACCGGAGGTTTGTCGAAACCGAATTCACGCTCCAGCTGCTCGATGAACTCCGGCGGCAGGCCGCGCGCACCCTGATAGGTTTCCTGCGCCCCGCCCCCGGTTTCGCCGCCCGCGCCTGCGATATTGGCGAAAACGTCGCCCTGCCCCTGCACCTGCGCCGCGATCTGCTCGATCGGCCCGCCCGGCACGAATTGGGTCAGGGTGAAGTTGACCAGCATGATGCCGATCAATGTCGGGATGATCAGCAGCAATCGCCGCAGGATATAGGCGCCCATCAGCCTGCCTCTGTGCCCGCCCCGAAGGGCCTTCCGGGCCTTTGCGGCCCTGTTCGGTTGTTCCGCCTTGTGGGCATTTCTGCCCGATTAATCAAGCGCCCGTCCCGCCCGAAGCGCGCCCGCCGCCCGCAGGGCTTCGGCCTTTTCGGCGTCATACCACCAGAAATCCATCTCACCCAGGGAATAGGGCGGCAGCTCGTCCGGGCGGCCGAACTGGTCGTAATAGGCGACCAGATGATTGCCGTTATACCATTGCGGCACCCAGAAGCTGAGACTGCGCAGCGCCCGGTCCAGCGCATGAACCGCGGTGATCAGCTCGTCGCGGGTCTCGGCGGCCTCGACATGGGTGATCAGCCGGTCGATGGCCGGATTGGCCAGCCCCATCGTATTGAACACATCGCCCGCATTGGCCGAACCGAAATATTGCTGCAACCCTGATCCGGGGATCTCGCCCTGCCCCAGATGATCGCTGATCATGTCGAAATCATGGCTGCGCTTGCGGTTCTCATATTCCGCATTGTCCACGCGGACATTTCGGGCATCGACCCCCAGTGCGCGCAGGTTTTCGATGAAGGGGTTGATGACACGGTCGAAGGTCTGGCTGTCGTTCAGGATCTGCAACACCAGCGGGCGGCCATCGGGGTTGCGGCGCATGCCGTCATTACCAACCTCCCACCCGGCCTCGTCCAGCAGCGCGGCGGCGGCGCGCAGGTTGCGCCGGTCCAGCTGACGCTCTCCGCTGACGGGGGCCATCACCGCCTCATCGGTCAGGATGCCTTCGGGCAGATCGGCGGCCACCGGCTCCAGCAACTCCAGTTCCCCATCCGAGGGCGTGCCGCTGGCCGCCAGATCGCTGTTTTCCCAGATGCTGTTCACCCGGTCGTAAAGGCCATAGAACAGCGCGTCATTCGACCATTCGAAATTGAACATCATCCCGATGGCCTGCCGTACGCGGATATCCTGCCAGTTCGGGCGGCGCAGATTCAGCACCCATGTCTGACCCGAGGCGACATTGCCGTCATGCAGCGTTTCCTGTTTGACCCATCCCCGGCTCAGCGCCGGAAAGTCATAGCGCGAGGCCCAGTGGATGGAACTGACCTCTCGGCGGAAGGTGTATTCCCCTGCCTTGAAGGCTTCGAACGCGGCATCGTAATCGGCGAAATATTCAAAGCGGATGCGGTCGAAATTGAAGCGCCCCCGGTTGATCGGCAGATCCGCGCCCCAGTAATCGGGATTGCGGCGATAGGTCACGCGGCGATTGATGTCCGCGCCCTCGAACATATAGGGGCCGGACCCGATCAGCGCCTTCGACATGGTCTGTTCCAGATCGCGGTCGTTATCCTCGAAATCCTTGCGGCTGAAAACCGGCAGGCTGCCGACGCCCTGAATCAGATCGCGGCGCGGATAATCGGGGGTGAAGGTAAAGCGGATGCGGTGATCGTCCAGCACCTCGGCCTCGGCCACCTGCTGCGCGATCACCGTGCGGAAGGACGACAGTCCCTTGTCGCGCAACTGCTCATAGCTGAACAGCACGTCATGCGCGGTCAGTGGCGTGCCGTCGCTGAAGGCAGCCTCGGGGCGCAGATTGAAGATCACCCAGTCGCGGCTTTCGGGATATTCGAGGCTTTCGCACAGCAGGCAATAGGCCGCGCCGACCTCGTCCGCGGTGCCGGTCAGGATCGATTCCAGCATGAAGGATGACAGCGCCGCCGCCCGTCCGCGAAAGGTGAAGGGGTTGTAATTGTCAAAGCCGGTCGAGTTCGGAATCGATTGCGCGATCTCTCCGCCCTTGGGCGCGTCGGGATTGACATAGGGCAGATGGGTGAAATCGGCGGGCAGGTTCAGCTCGTCAAAGACGCCGACGCCGTGGGCACGGATGACCTGTTCGCCATTGGCCGATTCCGTGTCGCCCGTCTGCTCTGGCTGCTGCGCGATGGCGGCTGTGGTGCTGGCAAGAAGCAGGGTCAGGGCGGCAAGGTTCATTCGGCGCATCTGGCGGACATCCTTCGTTCATTTCAACCAACGCTAGGCCAGCGCGGCGGCGGCGATCAAGCCGCGTTTTCGTGAGCCGGGCGAATTGCAGGGCGGCAGGGCTGCGGGGAACGAGAAAGGGGCGCAGGCCCTGCGGCTTGCACCCCTGTATTCACACGTCCAAAGGATCGCGTCCCGTCAGGAATTCTGTTCCAGATAGGCGATCAGATGGGCGATCGCCTGCGGGTCGCGGATCCCGGCAAAGGCCATCTTGGTGCCCGGCACTTCGGCGCGCGGGTTGGTCAGGAAGCGGATCAGCACCTCGGGCTCCCATTCGCCGCCATGCGAGGTCATGCCGTCGGAATAGCCGAAGCCATCGACCGATCCCACGGCGCGACCAACGACGCCATTCAGATGCGGGCCGGTGCCGTCGGTGCCGTCCAGCTTGTGGCAGGCGCGGCATTTGCCCCATTCGCGTTCGCCTGCGGCGGCATCGGCCACAGCCATCAGCGCCTCGACATCAAGCGCGGGTGCGTCGTCTTCGGGTTCGGCCGAGGTTTCCTCGACCGGGATGGAATAGGCCTGCGCATGTTCTTCGTCGCCACCATGCCCGGCAGGGCCGACGTGATACAGCCCGCTGGCGGCCCAGTTGGCCAGCAAAAGCAGCAGCAGGGCACCAATCAGTGCGCCGGCGGCCTTGGTGATTGTCATGGTATTGAACATCGCGTGCGGTCCCCGATTGGTAAGCTCGTCAATTCCGGCAGTATCTATCCGCTTTCGCTTTCCGGGATCAAGGTATACTTACCGCTGGAAAATTCAAAAACTCAGTTGTTCGGAGTGGGCTGTGAAAACGAACCGCATCGCATTTCAGGGCGAACCCGGCGCCTATAGCCACGAAGCCTGTCGCAAGGCCCGCCCTTCGATGGAGGCGCTGCCCTGCCGTACCTTCGAGGACGTGATCGAGGCCGTGCGCAGCCATCAGGCCGATCTGGCGATGCTGCCGGTCGAGAATTCGACCTATGGCAGGGTGGCCGATATCCATCACCTGCTGCCCGAATCCGGCCTGCACATCATCGACGAAGCCTTCGTGCGGGTGCATATCAGCCTGCTGGCCGTGCCCGGAACGCCCCTGTCCGAGATCACCGAAGCGATGAGCCATACCGTCCTGCTGGGCCAGTGCCGGGGTTTCATGCGCCGTCACGGCATCCACGGCATCACCGGCGCCGATACGGCGGGTTCCGCCAAAGAAGTCGCCGCCCGCGGCAATCGGTCGCTGGCGGCGCTGGCCTCTCCGCTGGCCGGAGAGATCTATGGCCTGGACCCGCTGGCCGACCGGATCGAGGACCGGCAGAACAACACCACCCGCTTCCTGATCATGTCGCGCGAACCCGACACCAGCCGCCGGGCCGAACGGATGATGACGACATTCGTGTTCCGCGTACGCAACATTCCCGCCGCGCTTTACAAGGCGATGGGTGGTTTCGCGACCAATGGCGTCAACATGACCAAGCTGGAAAGCTATATGGTGGATGGCGTGTTCACCGCGACGCAGTTCTATGCCGATGTGGAAGGCCATCCCGACGATCCGGCCCTGCAACGCGCGCTGGAAGAGCTGCGCTATTTCACCTCGGTGCTGAACATTCTGGGCACCTATCCCGCCGATCCGCTGCGCGCCAGCCAGCAGGCCGACTGAACCACAGCAGACGCGCCGCGATCAGGCCGTCTGCAATTCCGACACGAACAGCTGGATACGCTCGGCGAACTTGCGCTCCAGCTGGCCCCGGCCCAGCTTGGCGGTCTGCAACATCAGCCGCGCGCGCATGTTGCGGGGGCGGACATTCGTGTCGAACAGCAGGCGCGACCGCGTGCGGCTGAGCGCCACCACGCTCATGTCGGTGTCGATGGTGAAGGAATCGGACTGCCCGGCCAGCGATACCCGTTCGGGCCGATCAAAACGGATCACCTCCAGCCGCAGGTCGCGCGCCTTGCCGCGCCAGTCGAAGCCGATATTCCAGCCCATGCCGGTGCCGGGTTCCTGTGCCGGATCGATCCGCTGGACGGTGGCGCCCCGGCGCAGAAGGATGCTTTCGATCCGGTCGAAATCGCTGATCCGGGCAAACAGATCAACCGCGCAGATATCCGTGTCGCATCGGGTCGAAAATTTCATGCAAGCAACCTGATCATCCAATTCCGGGGTGTCGAAAATCAGCCGACAGCGCCCTGCTGATAGTCCATATTCGCGGCCATGTTCAACCGAATGCCCAGCCTTGCTCGGAAACTTGCTCAATCGTGTGACAAACCCCGCGCGAGGGCGTATTTTTGATGGTGAAGGCGGCAGAACCGAAACCCCTGCCCAATCAGCCAGCAAGATCAAAACAATCTCAGGTTGTGAAACGAATCGGCGCGTCCTAAGGTGGAAAGGTCAATGGTTGCCGTGTCCCGCAGGCTGGCGATGCGGCTGTTACAAGTGAGCCCGGAATGGTCCGACACAGTGCGATTGGCATGACCAGTCAGGGCAAGGCGCCCGGCGGATTGTCGCTCAGGATCCTTGCGACCACCGACATGCATATGCATGTGCTGCCCTATGATTATCTGAGCGACCGCCCCAGCAACCGGATCGGGCTGGCGCGGGTCGCCTCGCTGGCAATGCGCCGTCAGCAAGAGGTGCGGAACAGCCTGCTGCTGGACAATGGCGATTTCCTTCAGGGCAACCCGCTGGGGGATTATGCTGCGGGCAAGGCCAGTTGCGGCGCGCGCCACCCCGCCATCGCGGCGATGAATGCCATGCGCTATGACGTGGGCACGCTTGGCAATCACGATTTCAATTTCGGCCTGCCCTTCCTGCGTCGCGTGATCGCCCAAGCGGGCTTTCCCGTCGTCTCTGCCAATCTGCGCTGCCTGCGCGGGGGCGATCTGCCGCGTTTCGTGATTCTGGAACGCGAGATGACCGATGATCTGGGCCAGCCCGTCCAGCTGCGAATCGGGGTGACGGGCTTTCTGCCGCCGCAGACGGTCGAATGGGATCGCGACCTGTCCGCCCATATCGAATGCCGCGACATCATCGAATCGGCGCGGGACGTGTTGCCACGGATGCGGGCGGCGGGCGCTCAACTGGTGATTGCGCTGGCCCATTCCGGCATAGGTCCGCTGACCCCCCGCCCGGGGATGGAGCATGCCGCCACCGCGCTGGCCGCGCTGGAGGGTATCGATGTCGTGATCGCCGGGCATAGTCATCAGGTCTTTCCCGGCCCGCATATCCCGCCCGGCCCCGGCATCGACCCGCAGCGGGGCGTGCTGGCGGGCAAGCCTGCGGTGATGGCGGGCTTCGGCGGCTCTCATCTGGGGGTGATCGACCTTCGGCTGCGCGCCACCGCCACGGGCCGGATGCAGGTCGAGGATTTCTGCGTGCAGGCACAGCAGGTCTGCACCGAGGCCCCGCCAGCCACCCATGTCGCCACCCCGGCCCTGTCCGCCCATCGCGCGACCCTGCGGCATTTCCGGCGCCGGATCGGTCATGTGGGTATGCCGCTGCACAGTTTTTTCGCCCTGATCGGCGAAGATCCCTGCCTGCGGCTGGTCAGCATGGCGCAACGCTGGCATATCCGCCGCCAGTTGCGCCGCGATCTGGCCGGATTGCCGGTCCTGTCCGCCGCCGCCCCCTTTCGCGCGGGCGGGCGCGGAGGGCCGCAGCATTACACCAATGTCGCCGCAGGCGCGCTGACCCTGCGCAATCTGGCCGACCTCTATCTGTTTCCCAACCGCATCTGCGCCGTGCACCTGACCGGGACGCAATTGCAGCAATGGCTTGAACGCTCTGCCAGCATCTTCCGGACCATCCACCCCGGAAAGGCCGATCAGCCGCTGATCGACCCGGAATTTCCCTGCTATAACTTTGACGTGATCGACGGGGTGGAATGGCAGGTGGATCTGTCGCAACCCCCGCGTTTCAGCCCCGATGGGCGCCTGCTGAATCCGCAGGCGAACCGGATCACACACCTGTCGCGCCACGGCCAGCCCGTCCACCCCGATCAGCGTTTCCTGCTGGCGACGAATTCCTATCGTCTGGCGGCATGTGGCCTTTACAGCCCACTGGTGGCGCAGAATGGCGTGGCGCTGAGTGACGGTGCGCTGACCCGCGATGTGCTGCGCCAATATATCCGCCGCCGCCGCCGGCTGGAGGTCGCGCCCCGCCGCAACTGGCATTTCCGCGCCATGCCCGGCACCTCGGCCCTGTTCGAGACCGGCCCCGATGCGATGCCGCATCTGCAAGGGGCCGATCCGAAAATCCGCGACAGTATCGAATATCTGGGCCTCAGCGACGACGGCTTCGCCCGTCTGCGGCTGTTCCTGTGACGGCGGCGCGGTGAAGGTCGGCGGACGGGGTTGCAATCGCTGCCCGCCCGCATTATCTGTCCCTTCGAGAGGTTGGCGCGGGCAGGCACCTCGCCAACCCGGTCAGGTCCGGAAGGAAGCAGCCGTAACGAGCCCCGCTTGGGTCGTTGTCCAGCCTCTCACCCTTTCCCGCGCACTCATTGGATTAGTCAGCCGCACGTTGTGGGCGCGCCCTTTCTGACAAGTTCTTGCCAGTTGCTGCCCAATGTCTCACGCGCCGAGAGCGCATTCGCGGCCTCGCTGGATCCCTGCTCGACCATCCTGATAACCATTCCCTGCGAATAGTTCTGCTGAAAACCAGAGAAAAAGTCTCCTTGCAAACCGCTGTCGGCATGGTCGCCAGCAACCACGAATCTATCACCACCCTTCCGGATGACCTCGATTGCCGCCGTCTTGAAGGCCACATTTCGCGCCCCGGCAGGCCCGCAGGCGGGAGCAGCATTGGTTGCAACCTTGAAGGTGTCCTTGGACATCGGCTGGATCGATGTCTGGGCGCAGGCTGCGAGACCCAACATGGAAGTGGCCAACAACCACTTGGAAAATGGGAACGTCATTTCAACTCCGCAGGATAAAGAAAACAGACATACACACCGATACCAGATCCGCCTTAAAACGATATAAATCAATGTGTTGAATTTTATCCAACGAACTCACGGACAGATAATGAAGGCGCAGGTTGTCGATGGAGCCCGGCACCGTTAATGTGACGCAACTGCCGAGGGTACGATGACCGACACACAGCAAACCTATCAGGTTCTGGCCCGCAAATACCGGCCCGAGACCTTTGCCGATCTGGTCGGTCAGGATGCGATGGTGCGGACGCTGAAGAACGCCTTTGCTGCCGACCGCATCGCGCAGGCCTTCATCATGACCGGGATTCGCGGCACCGGCAAAACCACCACCGCCCGGATCATCGCCAAGGGCATGAACTGCATCGGCCCCGATGGCGCGGGCGGGCCGACGACCGAACCCTGCGGGACTTGCGAACATTGCACCGCGATCAGCGAAGGCCGTCATGTCGATGTGCTGGAAATGGACGCGGCATCACGCACCGGCGTCGGTGATATCCGCGAAATCATTGAATCGGTTCACTATCGCGCGGCCTCTGCGCGCTACAAGATCTATATCATCGACGAAGTCCACATGCTGTCCACCAGCGCCTTCAACGCATTGCTGAAAACGCTGGAGGAACCGCCCCCGCATGTGAAATTCATCTTCGCCACGACCGAGATCCGCAAGGTGCCGGTCACCGTCCTGTCGCGCTGCCAACGATTCGACCTGCGCCGGATCGAGCCAGAGGTGATGATCGCGCTTCTGCGGCGCATCGCCACGGCCGAGAGCGCGCAGATCTCTGATGACGCGCTGGCGCTGATTACCCGCGCGGCCGAGGGCTCTGCCCGCGACGCGACCAGCCTGCTGGATCAGTCGATCAGCCACGGCGCGGGCGAAACTACCGCCGATCAGGTCCGCGCCATGCTGGGCCTTGCCGACCGGGGCCGGGTGATCGACCTGTTCGAGATGATCCTGCGCGGCGATGCGGCCGCCGCCCTGACCGAATTGCAGTCTCAATATTCCGATGGCGCCGATCCGGTCGCCGTGCTGCGCGATCTGGCCGAGATCACGCATTGGATCTCGATCGTCAAAATCACGCCGCAAGCAATTGAAGACCCGACGATTTCACCAGATGAGCGCACGCGCGGCCAGACCTTGGCCGACCGACTGGCCATGCGGGTGCTGACGCGGATGTGGCAGATGCTGCTGAAGGCGCTGGAAGAGGTCTCGGCCGCACCCAACGCCATGATGGCGGCAGAGATGGCGGTGATCCGGCTGACCCATGTCGCCGACCTGCCCGACCCAGAGACGCTGATCCGCAAGGTGCAGCAGGCGCAGGCCGCTGGCGATTTCACCAGACGCGCCGCCCCGGCGGGACAGGCCCCGGCAGGCGCACCCTCAGCTCAAGCCCCCCGTGCGGCATCTGTCGTCGCCCGATCCGGCGCCGCCGCGCTGGCGCTGTCCCCCGAAGCCTTCGCCGATTTCCCCGATTTCGATTCGGTCACGCAGATGATCCGGCGCATGGGCGACATGCTGCTGCTGATGCAGGTCGAAAACCATGTGGCGCTGGTGCGCTACAGCCCCGGCCGGATCGAATTCGAACCACGCGGCAACGCCCCCGCCGATCTGGCGCAGCGATTGGCCGAACGGCTGCGTGGCTGGACCGGCGGCCAGCGTTGGGCGGTCAGCGTGACGAATACCGGCGGCGCACCCACCATCGCCGAGACCCGCGAGGCCGAGCAGCAGGCCGCCCGCGCCCGCGCCATGGAACTGCCGATCGTGCAGCAGGTCTTTGCCGCCTTTCCCGGCGCGAAACTGACCGCGATCAGCCGCATCGCGCCCGAGGCCGAACCCGACTTTGGCCCCGAAGACAACCCGCATGACACGCAGCACGGTCCCGTCGCCGAAGTCGAGGAATGGGACCCGTTCGAGGATGAGGACTGACAGATGATCAAGGGCTTGGGCGGTCTTGGCGACATGACCAGAATGATGAAGGCCGCGAAGGACATGCAGGACCGCATGCAGCAGATGCAGGCGGATCTGGACAAGCTGACGGTGACCGGCGAATCCGGCGCCGGTCTGGTCAAGGCCACCGCCACCGCCAAGGGCGAACTGACGGCTCTGGATATCGACCCCTCGATCTTCGTTCCCAGCGAAAAAGAGGTGGTCGAGGACCTGATCCTGGCTGCGGTCAAGGATGCCCAACGCCGCGCACAGGAAAAGATGCAAGAGGAAATGGCCCGCATCACTCAGGACCTGGGCCTGCCCGCCGATATGAAACTGCCCTTCTGACCCGCTGATGGAGGCAGGCAGCGACGACATTCAGGCGCTGATCGGGCTTCTGGCGCGGTTGCCCGGTCTCGGGCCCCGCTCGGCCCGGCGCATCGTGCTGCAACTGATCCGCAAACGCGGCGGCCAGATGGCGCAGCTTGCAACGCTGATAGAGCGCGTGGCCATGAACTCGCGCGAATGCCTGAGCTGCGGCAACATCACCGACCGCGACATCTGCGCGATCTGCACCGACCCCGCCCGCGCCAATGGCGAAATCTGCGTGGTTCAGGATGTGGCCGACCTCTGGGCGCTCGAACGCGGCGGTGCCTTCCGGGGCCGCTATCACGTTCTCGGTGGCACCCTCTCGGCGCTGGACGAAATCGGCCCCGAGGACCTGCGCATCCCCGAACTGATCGACCGTATCACCCGCGACTCCATGACCGAAGTGATCCTTGCGCTCAACGCCACGGTCGAGGGCCAGACCACCGCCCATTACATCGCCGACGCGCTCGATCAGACCGCGGTCACCATCACCGGCCTTGCGCAGGGCGTCCCCATCGGCGGCGAGCTCGACTACCTCGACGATGGTACCATCAGCGCCGCCCTGCGCGCCCGCCGCCGCATCTGAAAAAGCCGCGCCCTTCCCATCTCTGGTGTGCAAATATCCTGCAGGGGGTCTGGGGGACGCAAAGTCCCCCAGCGTTAGCCAACCGCCCTCAGGCGTCCAGTTTTTCGACCTTCGCCGCCGATTTCGCGATCTCGATCCGGCGCGGTTTCAGCGCCTCGGGGATCTCGCGCAGCAGGTCGATATGCAGCATGCCGTCCACATGGCTCGCACCCTCGACGCGGACATGATCGGCCAAGGTGAACTTGCGCTCGAAGGCGCGGGTGGCGATGCCGCGATGCAGATAGGTCCGGCTGTCATCCTCATCCGCCTTGCGGGCCGAGACGATCACGGCGCCGTCGCGGACCTCGACATCCAGATCATCCGCGGCGAATCCGGCCACGGCGATCGAGATGCGATAGGTATCCTCGCCGGTCTTTTCGATATTATAGGGGGGATAGGTGGGCGCGGCGACATCGGCCGACAGGGCCCGGTCCATGACATCCGCCAACCGGTCAAAGCCGACCGAGGCGCGATAAAGCGGGGTCAGGTCAAAGCTACGCATGGGTTACATCCTTCCAAAGCGATGTTGTCATTGCCCCCCGATCATCCGGGCGGGCGGTTCACCGGCGCCATTGTGGCCGCCGACAGACCTGATCTGGGAAAGCCCCGCGACGGTTTCAAGACCTGGCCCGCCCGCCGAAATGACCGCGTCCCCATCAATGGGACTTTCAACCTGCCGGGCGCGGGCCTAAACCTTGGACATGCGCTTCGATCTGCCCCTCTCGATCACCCTTGGCCTGCCCGACATTCTGGCGGTGCTGCTGCTTTTCATCTGCTGGTATGGCATCGGCTGGCTGATCGAGCGCCCGCCCGCAGGCCAGCCATCGGTCTCGGTGCTGATGACGCGGTTCCGGCGCGAATGGATGAGGCAATTCGTCGCGCGCGACCCACGCATCTTCGATGCCAACATCCTGACGACGCTGCGCGAGGGCACCTCGTTCTTCGCCTCGGCCTGCATGATCGCGACCGGCGGCCTTCTGGCGCTGATCGGCAATTCCGAGCGGTTGCTGGGTCTGGCCGAGGGGATCGAGATCCTTGATGTCACCGGCGCCCTGCTGCGCGCCAAGCTGCTGGTGACGATGTTCTTCGTCGTCAACGCCTTCCTGAAATTCGTCTGGGCGCATCGGCTGTTCGGCTATTGCGCGGTGATGATGGCGGCGGTCCCCAACGACCCGCACGACCCCGCCGCCATGCAGCGGGCGATGCAGGCGGCGGATCTGAACATCACCGCCGCGCGCAACTTCAATGCCGGGCTGCGCAGCGTCTATTTCGCGCTGGGTGCGCTTGGCTGGATGGCCGGGACATGGGCGCTGGTTCTCAGCACGGCAGTGGTGCTTTATGTGACCTGGCGGCGGGAATTCGCCTCGACCTCGCGGCAGGTCATCTTGCGCAGCCTGCCGCCGCCGCGGCTGTCCTTTCCGACCAGAGAGCCAGGGTCAGAACCACCGCCCCCGCAGCCGTAAGCGCGATCCCGACCAGCCCGGGCGACGACCAGCCCCAGCCTGCGGCCAGCGCCGCGCCGCCCAGCCAGGCCCCCAGCGCGTTGGCCGCGTTGAAGGATGCGTGGTTCATCGACGCCGCCATGTTCTGCGCCGGGCCCGCCACATCCATCAGCTTGGTCTGCAACGGAATGACCAGCCCGGCCCCCGCCGCCAGCGCGAAGGACGACAGAACCATCAGCACCCAGTCGCCAACCGCCAGTGCCGCGAACCCCTGCGTCACCGCCATCAGCGCAAGGCTCAGATAGGCCGCGCGGGTGCTGCCAAGTATTTCGGTGAACCGCCCCGCGCCCCATGTTCCCAAGGTGCCGCCGACCCCGAACATCGCCAGCGCCAGCGGAATCGCCCAATCCGGACCGTCGGTGGTGGCCAGCATCGCGGCGGTCAGGAAGGAATAGACCGAAAACAGCCCGCCAAAACCGACCGCGCTCACGGCCAGCAGCCACAGCACGCGCGGATTGCTCAGCGCCCTCAGCTCGGCCAGCGGTCGCGCGTCGGGATCGCCTCCGACTCGCGGGGCCAGCCGCAGAATCGCCCCGGCCGAGATCAGCGCGATCACCCCCGGCAAGGCAAAGCCCCAGCGCCAGCCGATCCCCTGCCCCAGCGCCCCGGCCAGAGGCACACCGGCGACATTGGCCAGCGTCAGCCCCAGCAGCACCTGCGCGACACCCCTTGCCCGTTTCTCGCGCGGCAGCGCATCGGCGGCATAGAGCATCGCCACGCCCAGAAAACCGCCATGCGGCAGTCCGGCCAGAAACCGCGTCACCGTCAGCGCCGACAATCCCGGCAGAATCGCCGCCAGCAGGTTCATCATCCCATAGGCAGCCATCAGCGCGGCCAGATAGCGCCGCCTTGGCAACCGCGCGCCCAGAATCGAGGTCAGCGGCGCGCCGACCACCACCCCCAGCGCATAGGCGCTGATAACGTGGCCCGCCTGTGGTTCGGTGATCGACAGATCGGCGGCGAAATAGGGCAACAGCCCCATCGCGGCGAATTCGGATGTGCCGATGGCAAAGGCGCCAAGCGCCATCGCAAGGATGGCGTTGCGTGTGCTGCGGGGATGGGTCATTGCGGCGTGTTCCTGAGGGATGTTCGCCCTAACATATGCCGCGGCGCAGCATCCGCAAGCGGCTTTGCATCGGGTTCACGATCTGGTCAGAGCGTGCCGCGACGCAACATGATCCAGATCGCCCCCGCCGCGATCAACAGCAACGCCAGCGCGACCGAGGCGCCGATATGCAGCGCCCGGTTCTGAAAGCGGCTGACCTCTCCCAACGGGCGCAGATGGCTGGTCAGCGCATGATAGGCGCGGCTGACGGCGCGCATGTCCTGTTGTCGTCCGACGCGGGGCTGGGCGCATCGCCGATCGGCCTCGGCCAGCCGCCGGGCCGGTCCCCGCAGGCGGCGCGGCAGGGCGGCACCACGGCGGCGGAACATCTCGTCCAGGCTGGGCCGGTCGCCGGACCTGCCGCCGCCAAAGCGCGACACCATCAGTTGCGCCACCTCGTCCGCCATGCGCCGGATATCGTCGATGGTCTTTGCTTGTTGCCTCATGCCGCGCAGGATAGACGGGATGGGGCGGCGGCACCAGCCGCCCCGAACCACCGATGTGACAGGCGGAGACGTGATGCTGAACCAAATCATTTCCGGGCCAGAGGGCGGTGTGCCGGTGCTGATCGTTCACGGGCTGTATGGTCAGGGCCGCAATCTGGGCGCCATTGCCCGGCGGCTGGCTGAATCGCGGCGGGTGATCCTTGTGGACCAGCGCAATCACGGCGACAGCCCGCGTTCCGAGCGTCACGATTACGATTCCATGGCCGGGGATCTGGTCGAGGTGATCGAAGCGCATGGCGGCAAGGTCGATCTGGCGGGGCATTCGATGGGCGGCAAGGCGGCGATGGTGCTGGCGCTGACGCGGCCCGAACTGCTGCGCAAGCTGGTGGTGATGGATATCGCACCCGTCGTCTATCAGCATGACCAGACGCAATATGCGGCGGCGATGCAGGCCATCGACCTGAACGGCATCGACCGGCGCAGCGAAGCCGACCTTAGGCTGGCGGAACAGCTCGACGACAGCAGGCTGCGGGCGTTCTTCCTGCAATCGCTGGATATCAAGACCGATCCGGCGCGCTGGAAGCTGAACCTGCCCGTCCTTGCCCGCGAAATGTCCGGGATCGTCGGCTGGCCCGCAGGCCTGCCGCGCGGCAGCTTTGGCGGTCCGGCGCTGTTCATCAGCGGCGCGCAATCCGACTATGTTACCCGGCAGGGAGAGGTCGAGATCCGCGCCTATTTCCCGCAGGCGCGGCTGGTCACGCTGAAGGATGCCGGCCACTGGCTGCATGCCGATCAGCCCGAAGCCCTGTCCGAGACGCTGGCGGTGTTTCTGGGCGAGGGCTAGGTTCCCCATCCGCAATCCAGATCGAATCTGGCCACGCCGGTATCGCCGGGGATTTTCGTGGTCATGCTGCCGGGTATCACCGCGCAGCCGGTCGTGGCCTCTGCCGCCCGGATCATCAGCTGCGGCACCGGATCGCGTTCGCGCCGGGTCAGATAGCCCATGCGCACCACCTCGGCCTCCGCGCCATAATGGAAAACGACGAAATCCATGCCACCGACCGAGATCTCGTGCCGCGCCGCACCCATCATGTCGGGCGACGGAGTGGCGCAGCCCGACAGGACGGCGATCAGGGATATGAGGGGCAGAATCAGCTTCATACCCGCATCATCGCGACAATGGATTAACGCCGCGTTAACGGGCAATCAGAATCACTCGTCGCGCTGATCTTCCAGACGTTCGGCCAAAGCCTCGGCGCGGGCGGCCAGTTCGGCCATCGCCTCTTTCAGCTCTGACGGGATCACCGGAACCTCGACCCGCTGGGGGTTCGATTGCAGCCGGTTCAGATGACGCTCGGCCCTTTCGGCACGCTCTTCCATACTGGCAAAGCGGTCGGCCAGCATCAGCCCGGCCAGCAGCAGCAGGCGCGGTTCGGGCACGCGCCCGGCCTGCCCCAGAATCGCCTGCGCCTCGGCATCCAGAACCTGCGCCGCGCGTTTCAGCAGCTTTTCCTCGCCATCCTGCGCTGAAAGGCTGTATTCCTTGTGTCCGATGGTGAATTCGACTTCGGCCATCTACCTGCCCTCTTCCTGCGCATCGCCTGTTTCGGCCCCGGCATCATCATCCGCCTCGGGCAGCCCACCGGCATCGCCGATCACCTCGGGCGTGACCGGAGCGGCGGAACCGGCATTGCCAAGATAACGCTCAAGCTCGGCCATCAACTCTCCCAATTGCGTGATCTCGGCGCCGCGCGCGGCACGCAGGGCGCTGATCTCGGCCTCCAGCGCGCGCCGGACGCCGTCCTCGCCCACATCCTCGCCGTCGATCAGGGCGCGGTTGGCATTGGTCAGCGCATCATTCGCCCGTGCCAGCGCGGCGATCTGGTCATTGGCCGCATCCAGCCGTTCCTGCACGGCGGTCAGTTCGTCCGGGGCGGGACCACCTTCGGCAGCGCGGCGACCGCCACCGGCTTCCAGTATCCGGTCGATCCGGTCCAGCGCGGCGCTGAGCCTGCGTTCGCTGACAGAGATATCGCTCATCGCGTCGGTCCTTCCTTGGCGTTATCGTCGGTTTTGGCATTGACCGCGCCATAAAACAAGAACGCGACGAAAAACCTTGGCGGCCCGGGGGTCTGTCAAACGCCATTCAGGCAAATTCTTGCCTTTTGCGCAAGCCGCGATCCCGATCCGGCGCGTCTTGGCGAGAAGGCCCGCGCCCCCTATAAGACGCTTGCGACGAAAGGACATGCCATGCGCACAGCCACCATCACCCGCAACACGGCCGAGACCCAGATCGAGGTCACGCTGAACCTTGACGGGACCGGACGTTACGACAACCAAACCGGCGTCGGCTTTTTCGATCACATGCTGGACCAGCTGTCGCGCCATTCGCTGATCGACCTGACCATCCGCGCCACGGGCGATCTGCATATCGACGATCACCACACGGTCGAGGATACCGGCATCGCCATCGGTCAGGCGCTGACCCGCGCGCTTGGCGACAAGACGGGGATCCGCCGCTATGGCCATTTCAATCTGGCGATGGACGACACCCAGGTGCGTTGCGCGCTGGATCTGTCGGCGCGGCCCTTCCTTGTCTGGAACGTCGATTTCCCGACCGAGAAGATCGGCACCTTCGACACCGAACTGGTGCGCGAATTCTTTCAGGCCCTGTCCACGCATGGCGGCATCACCCTGCATGTGGACCGCATCCACGGGCTGAACAGCCACCACATCGCCGAAGCCGCGTTCAAATCCGTGGCCCGCGCCCTGCGCGAAGCGGTCGAGCCCGATCCGCGCATGGCGGGTGTGCTGCCCTCGACCAAGGGCGCGCTGTGATGAAGGTCGCTCTGGTCGATTACGACAGCGGCAACCTGCATTCGGCGCAAAAGGCGCTGCAACTGATGGGCCGAGAGACCGGGGCCGCGATCGAGGTCACCTCGGACCCCGACATCGTGCGCAAGGCCGACCGGATCGTGCTGCCGGGCGACGGCGCCTTTCCGGCCTGCCGCAAGGCGCTGGATGCGGTCGAGGGTATGCCCGAGGCGCTGGCCGAGGCCGTGCTGACCCGCGGCGTGCCCTTTCTGGGCATCTGCGTCGGCATGCAGATGTTGGCGACCACGGGGCATGAATATCGCGAAACCCCCGGCCTCGGCTGGATCGCCGGACAGGTGGTGGCGATCGACGCGCCAGGTCTGAAGGTGCCGCATATGGGCTGGAACGATCTGGTGATCGATCACCCGCATCCGGTGCTGGAAGGCGTGGCGACGGGCGATCACGCCTATTTCGTGCATGGCTGGCAGTTCCGCACCACCGATCCGGCACATCGTCTGGCCCATGTCGATTACGGCGGGCAGGTCAGTGCGGTGGTCGGGCGCGACAATATCATCGGCACCCAGTTCCACCCGGAAAAATCTCAGGCCATCGGGCTGCGGCTGATCGCGAATTTCCTGCGCTGGAAGCCCTGAGCGGGCCGGTCACAGCCCGACCAGCGCCCGCGCGAATTCCTCGGCATCGAAGGCGTCCAGATCGTCGATCTGCTCGCCCACGCCGATGGCATGGATGGGCAGGCCAAAGCGATCCGCCAGCGCCACCAGCACACCACCCCGCGCCGTGCCGTCCAGCTTGGTCATCACCAGACCCGAAACATCAGCCAGCTTGCGGAAGGTCTCGACCTGGCTCAGCGCGTTCTGGCCGGTGGTCGCATCCAGAACCAGCAGCGTGTTATGCGGCGCCGAGGGGTCCTTCTTGCGGATCACCCGGACGATCTTGGCCAGTTCCTCCATCAGGTCGGTGCGGTTCTGCAACCGCCCGGCCGTGTCAATCAGCAACAGATCGGCACCCTCGGCCTCGGCGCGGGTCATGGCGTCGAAGGCCAGACTGGCCGGGTCCGAGCCCTGCGCGGCCACCATCACCGGCACGCCCGCGCGATCGCCCCAGACCTGCAACTGCTCCACCGCGGCGGCGCGGAACGTGTCACCGGCGGCGATCACCACCTTCTTGCCCGCCGCCTTGAACTGGCTGGCCAGCTTGCCGATGGTCGTCGTCTTGCCCGAGCCGTTCACCCCCACGACCAGCACCACCTGAGGCACCTTCGCATAAAGCGGCAAGGGCCGCGCCACCGGCGCCATGATCCGGGCGATCTCGGTGGCCAGTAACTGCTTCAGCTCGGTCGAGCCGACCCGCCGCCCCATCCGCCCCTCGGCGATATTGGCCGTCACCCGCAAGGCGGTCTCGACCCCCAGATCGGCCTGGACCAGCATGTCCTCCAGCTCTTCCAGCATGTCGTCATCCAGCGCCCGGCGCGGCTCATCGACCGCTTCCGGCCCGCGCCCGAACAGCCGCCCCACCAGTCCGCCAGCGGCCGAGGGCGCCGACACCACCGCCGGCGTCGCGGCGGGCTCGGGCGCGGCGGGCGCCGCCTCACCATCCGACGGCGCGTTGTCGGCCACGATCTCGTCCAGCCCCTGTCCGATCTTGCTTGACGACCGGGTCAGCCGCTCGCGCAGTTTGGTGAAAAACGACATATCCGTATCCTCTTGCTGGCCGCGAAACCCTATCCCGTCGGCGCGGCAAGGAAAAGCCACAGCCCCTCGCACTCCTTACAAATACCTAATAGATCTTTTGGAAGCCCGTCCGGCGTCACATATATCGCGGCACGGGTCGGCGTGGCGCTGGCCCCCTTCCCTCGCCCGGTCTGGCGGATTACCTATATGCCTCGGTCAGCAAGGGGCAGGTCATGATCTACAAAGACGGTGAGGCATGGCGGCAATCGGCCAGCAAGCGGGTCGTGCTGTTCGGCATGTCGGGTCTGGGCAAGACCTATCTGGCCAGCATGCTGCGCGATGCGGGCGAGTGGTTCCACTATTCGGTCGATTACCGGATCGGCACCCGTTACATGGGCGAATACATCGCCGACAACTTCAAGCGCGAGGCGATGAAGGTGCCGTTCCTGCGTGAACTGCTGCTGTCCGACAGCGTCTATATCGCCAGCAACATCACCTTCGACAATCTGGCGCCGCTGTCCACCTATCTGGGCAAGCCCGGCAATCCCAGCCGGGGCGGGCTGCCCTTCGACGAATACTGCCTGCGCCAGAACCAGCACCGCCGGGCCGAGATCGCCGCGCTGCTGGATACGCCCTATTTCATGCACCGCGCGCGCGACATCTATGGCCTTGCCAATTTCGTCTGCGATTCCGGCGGCTCGATCTGCGAGGTGGTGGACCCCGACAATCCCGAGGATCCGGTGCTGACGGCGCTGTCGCACGATTTGCTGCTGGTCTGGATCAAGGGATCAGAGGCGCATACCGCCGAATTGGTGCGCCGCTTCGACCGTGCCCCCAAGCCGATGTATTACCAGCCGGAATTTCTGGAACGCGCATGGATCGGATATCGCGTCGAGAAGGGCGCGAATGAAGACGAGGTCAATCCCGACGATTTCATCCGCTGGACCTATGCCCGCGCATTGGCCCACAGACAGCCACGATACGAGGCGATGGCGCGGCGCGGCGTCACCGTCACCGCCGAAGAGGTGGCGGGCGTCAAATCCCCCGCCGATTTCACCGACCTCATTGCCCGCGCCATCGACCGCACCATCCAGAACCGGGAAACCTGAAGATGCCCATCACCCTGAACGAGAACCTGCCCGCCTATCGCATCCTGTCGGATGAGGGCGTGATGGTCATGTCTCCGGGCCGGGCGGCGATGCAGGACATCCGGCCGCTGCGCATCGGATTGCTGAACCTTATGCCCAGGAAAATCCAGACCGAGAACCAGTTTGCCCGGCTGATCGGCGCGACGCCGCTTCAGATCGACTTTCAGCTGATCCGCATGTCGGACCATCACAGCCGCAACACCGCCGCCGATCACATGAAAAGCTTTTACCGCCCCTTCCGCGAGGTCGAGGCGACGGGCGAGAAATTCGACGGGCTGGTCATCACCGGCGCCCCGATCGAGCTGCTGGATTTCGATCAGGTCACCTATTGGGACGAGTTGACCCGCGTCTTCGACTGGACGCAAAGCCATGTCCATTCCACCTTCGGCGTCTGCTGGGGCGGCATGGCGATGGCCTGGCATTTCCACGGGCTGGAAAAACATGCGCTGGAACACAAGGCCTTCGGCTGTTTCCGCCATCAGAACCTTGCCCCGGCCTCGCCCTATCTGCGCGGCTTTTCCGATGATGTGCTGGTGCCGGTCAGCCGCTGGACCGAGATCCGCCAGCCCGATGTCGATGCCCGCCCGGCGCTGCGCACGCTGCTGGCCAGCCCCGATGCCGGGCCCTGCCTGCTGGAGGATCCATGCCACCGCGCGCTCTATGTTTTCAACCATTTCGAATATGACAGCACGACGCTGAAGGACGAATATGACCGCGACGTCTTGGCGGGCAAGGCGATCAACATTCCGCGCAACTATTACCCCGAAGATGATCCGTCGCGGCCTCCGGCGAACCGCTGGCGCAGCCATGCCCATCTGCTTTACGGCAACTGGATCAACGAGATCTATCAGACGACATGGTATGACATGGACCAGATCGGAACCCCGGTCGCGGAATCGCGGTAACCGACGCCTGCCAGCAAGGAGATCATCGTGGACAAAACCTCGAACGAACTGCCCGACATGCCGCTGGTCGGCCAGATCAGCAAGGCGTTGAAGGACGCGCCCAAGGACATCCGCAAGGCCGTCGAAGGCGCGGACAAGGGCGCTGTCCTCGACCCCGGCTATCCTTATCGCGAAGAGATGCCGAAGAAGGAATACCAGGCCCATATGGACCGGCTGCAACTGCAACTGGTGCGGATGATGCATGGCGTCGTCTCTGCCGGCAAGCGCGTCGTGGTGCTATTCGAGGGGCGCGACGGGGCGGGCAAGGGCGGCACCATTGAGAGGATGAGCAAGAACCTCAACCCGCGTTCGGCCTATATCGTCGCGCTGCCCAAACCGACCGAACGCGAGGCCGGGCAATGGTATTTCCAGCGCTATGCGGACTGGCTGCCCGCGGCGGGGGAAATCGCGCTGTTCGACCGCAGCTGGTATAATCGCGGCGTGGTTGAGAGGGTCTTCGGCTTTGCCACCGAAAAACAGCGCAACGCCTTTTTCCGCCAGCTTCCCGGTTTCGAGCAGACGCTGGTCGATGACGGCATCATTCTGGTCAAGCTGTGGCTGAATGTGGGCCGGGCGGAACAGATGCGCCGCTTCCTCGACCGGGAAAGCGACCCGCTGAAACAATGGAAGCTGTCCTCGATCGACGTCGAAGGGTTGGCGAAATGGGACGATTACAGCCAGGCCATCCATGAGACCCTGAACCTGTCGCATTCGCCGATCACGCCCTGGACGGTGATCCGCTCGGACGACAAGCGCCGGGCACGGATCGCGGCGATCCAGACGGTGCTGCATGCGGTCGATTACGCGGGCAAGGACGTCGCTGCCATCGGCGAGGTCGATCCGCAGATCGCGGGCGGCCCCGAGATCATCCCCGGATGATCCGCGCAGCGCTGATCTGGCTGGCATTGACCCTGCCGCTGGCAGCGCAGGACCTGCCCGACTGGCAGCATACCAGCATCAACGATCTCGCCGGGCTGCTGAGCGATGACGACACCCGCCTTCTGGATCATGCGCTGATCGACCTGTTCCAGCAGACCGATATCGAGGGCACCGTCGTCACCCTGCCCGACCGCGCGGCCTATGGCGGCAGCGATGGGCTGGAGGCTTTCGCCACGCGGCTGTTCAACCATTGGGGCGTGGGCGATGCCGGGCGCAATGACGGCTTCATGCTGCTGGTGCTGGCCGATAACCGCGAGGCCCGGATCGAGCTTGGCGCGGGCTATTCCCCCGAGGCCGATATCGTCGCGCAGGACATCATGCGCAACATCATGCTGCCCGCCTTTCGTGACGCCCGCCTGTCCGAGGGCATCCGCGAGGGCACTCTGGCGGTGATCGACCATATCGCGCAGCCCTCGGCGCGGGGCGAGGCGCCGCGTCGGGTGCGGCAGCCGGTGCCGCTGATCCCGGCGCTG